>PLXE01000041.1 GCA_003151335.1 Acidobacteriaceae bacterium | reverse complement strand
CTGGCTCATGCCGCCGCCGCCGCCATAGTAAAAGCACTGCCCCGGTAGCAACGTGGAGGCGCAAACCGGAGGTACTTCAGGTGGATTCGTTCCGTTGGGCTTGGCGATGCGGGTGATGGTTGTGCCCCAGCCGGTCTGGAACTTGATGCTGTAGTCGGCGTTCAGGAAGACGCTCACACCACCTACCGCTGTGGCGTGCGGTGAGTCGGAGGGAACGCTGACCGTGTAGGCGCCGACAGCGCGATAGAAGTCCCCGTTGTCGCCGGTCGAGAAGTTCACCGAGACACCCAGGGCCGCGGCTTGTGCATTGAGAGCATCCCAGGCTTGCATGCTCCCGGGATCGTCCTCATATTCGTCCGAGCCGTAGCTATTGGAGATCACGTTACCGAGTTGGTTATTGAGGGCATACTGAATACCACCCATCAGGTTGTTGTCGTAATTGTCGATGGTCTGGATAAGCACGATCCTGGCCCCGGGAGCCATGGCGTGTGACCATTCAATGTCAAGGGTGGTTTCGCCGGCCCAGCCCGAGTTGTACGGTGGCGGCCCTTGCGGGTTGTAAACCGCAAAGTTAGCAGCAGGCAGGCCAAAAGTGCTGGAGAACTGTGCAAGGTCAACGGCTGCGGTTGGCGAACCGAAGGCATCAACGATGACGACCGTCTGGCCGGAGCCGTCCAGTCCGCTGGCGTACACCGGTGTCAGGCCATAAGCCGTCTGCAGCGTCGCGGGCTCGTATCCGCACGGTGGCAGGTGGCCCTGTCCGCCGTGTATATCGGCGCCGTAACGGTTACCCTGATACAGCGCAGCGGGCATGTGGCCACTGGTGGTGAAACCATGGGCCTCGGTGCCGCGGTAGCACTGATACTCGTAATAGAGTTGGCCTCCCTGAGCCGGCGAGAGATTGTCTTTCGCTAACAAGGGGAGACCAGCGTCCACCGCCATAACGTGGTGCGGCTTCATCAGGATCTGGTGCAAGCCGCCAATCGAGCTCATAAGGCCGGCAAGCTGTCCCGGAAGCGATGGATTGTTGGCGTTGGAGTAGCGGGTCTCGCCGTTGAAACTGTAGCGGTTGATCTGGACTGCGAAGGCTCTCTGAATGTCAGAGACCCGGCCTTGCGCGGTGACGGTGTAATTAAACTTGTCCACTGCCGTGACTGTCAGCCCCTGCGATTTCAGATAGTCCTGCACCATCGCAGCTTCCTGGGCAGTGGGAGCAAACCGGGCAGCGTACTGCTCGGGTGTCAACCATTTCTGGTACTGCGGAGACCTGCTGTCGTACAGATTGCGCAGCAAAGCGTCGCGCCCGGCGCGATCGCGCGAGGCCATCCGCACCGTGATGCTGATGACTCGGCCGGGATCTTCCGGTCCCAGGTTCTGGGCTTGGGGAAGGTAGGCCGGCACACTGTTCGGGATGACGGTATTCGCGAAGGAGACCATTGAAAGCGCGAACACGACCAGCAAGGCTTGCGTAATTAAGACTCGAAACAATCCAGGGATTCTCATGGGTAGCATGTCAAAATTCCTCCTCGTCAATCTCGTTGACTTGTGAACCTGTCCATGAAGAGCGTCTGCTCGTCCGCACCGACGCGGCACTCCGGAACATTGAGCAGAACCTCGTAAAGGTCTAGCGCAACGACTTGCGGCGAATCCATCCCGCCAGCCCTACAACTGCGGAGCCCAGCAATGCCAAGGTGCCTGGTTCCGGAGTACTCTGGAGAACCACGGTACCCGGCGCGAGGAATATCTCATTCCCGTCCCCGGGCGGCACGGTGTCTGCCAGTACGATGGAGAGAGCGTAGGTTCCATCACCTTCTATTGCGCCGAAGTGGAACGTGCCCGTGAACTCCATCTGTGAGCCGCAGTAATTACAGTCTGCAACCATGAAGTCGCCTACTAGGGTATTGTTGACGTAAACATCGTTCTCGTACTGGGCACCGGGATTACCGCCGAGATTATCGATGAGGAAGAAGTCGTACGATAAGCCAATGAGCGAGGGCTGCCCAGTAAAGAATATTTCAGTAACAAAGTCCCCAGCCGTATAGAAGGGGGCGGTTTGATGTCCATTGTTACCGACAAAGTCACAACCATTGATATTGCAATAGAAACTGTTGTCGCTGGGAAAGGTTACCGTGACATCAGCGCGGGCCAATCCTACGGCGAAACAGGAAATAGCCATCAGTAGCAAAATTGCACGCACGTTAAGGCTTCTCATTCCAATCCTCCGTTATGGTGACATAGGTTTCACCCGAAATTTGCTGGGTCTCAAAAGGCGGCACTACTTTACACCCATTAAGTTTCGTGGGGTAGCAAAAAACAGTTCATCGGAATAGATTTATGTAAGTTGTTGTAACAAAGGGAAGTACTACCGGAACCGTTGTTCCCATTTTGGCACGTTTTGGATATCTGACCGACCACGTGCCGTCGGCGGCCTCTAGCAGGAAGCGCTCACAGCCTCTTCAGGAATGCCTTGGCGCGCTCTAACTCCGGGAATAGTCTTTCTTCCGCTTGAAACGCGGCCCCATGGACGCAACGCCGGCTGCCGCGCAGCTTTACCGGATGCTTCAGATGGAGCATTTCGTGATAGACGATGTATTCCACGGCGTAATGCGGCACTCGCGGGTGATCGAAGGCGCGGCTGACCACGATGGCATTATGGGCGGGATCGTAATGCGCCAGGCTTCTGCGGGCGTGCGCCTGGCTCCACGTCATCTGCGGCCGGCCCAGTAAACCGTGGAAGAAACGCTGGTTGAGTTCTTCGAAGATCTGCTCCAGATCGTAGACCTCGCCTTGTGCGGAGGCAATTCGCTTTCGCCCGCGCAGCTGTCGCACCCGTTGCGCCTTAGTGCTGATGTCGTGACTGGAAACGTAGCGGCGATAGCGCGTCGAGTGCAGGGGTGCGATGGGCTTGCGGTAGATTTTGGCCAGCAGGATGTGGGCGATCGCCTCCAGGACGGTCTCAGGCGCACCTTCCAGCAGGTCGGAGATGCGTGCGTGCACTATGGTCTCGCGCACCCGAATGGTGCTGTTTACATTGGCGAAAGGATAGAACTCAATGCGGAACTCCGGCAACGGCGCGCGTGGCCGCAGCTCGCGGTAGGTTCTCTGGAAAATCTCCTGTAGTTTTGGGAGCAAGGTGTTACTAACGTAGCACGGAGTTCGCGGCGGATACGACTAATGCGGCCGCTCCGAATAGATCTTGTTCAGTTTCTTTTCCTTGGCCAGCTCATTCTGCTCCTGCAGTTCCTTGCGCGCCCCATCGGCACTGTCATTTACAGCCTCGCGGGCGTTCGCCAGCAGGAAGGAGTACTGCTCCAACTCCTCCGGAGGGGACTGTTCTTTCAGGCCGCGCAGCTTGAGGGCCCACTCACTGTCGGCTTCAATCAGCAATCTCAAGCCTTTGCGCATATCGGTCTTGTGTGAGGAGTACATATCCACGTTGTCGTCGATTTCATCCAGCAGCGAGGAAAAATCTTGCAGCAGATCGTGTATCTGCATGGGGCGGTCTTTGGCGTTCTTCGCGTCGGCCCGCAATTGATCGATGGATGCCATGCGCGCCCGCGCAAAGTTGATCATCAACTCCAGGCGCTTGTCCGGATAGTCCGCCGATTCGCGCATCTGGTCGATTTCTTTTTCGTTGAGCGGATCGCGATCGCGGGTTTGGGTTAGTCCAACTCGGGCAAGAAAAAAAAATAGGAACATTAGCCCGGCGAGCCACTGGGTTCTACGCAACATCACGGTTTCCCCTTCGGTTCGGCCTGCGGCCCGAACATTCTGGTCAACAGGTCAGCGCGGATCTGTTCGATGTCATCCACCGCTTGCAGCAGGGGCGGGCGGTCCTCCACAGCCAGTGTTGCAGCAATATCTTTCATACGTTTGGCAAGCTTGCGCAAGTCAATCTCGGTTTGCTTCAGATGTTTTCCCGAGGTGGATGCCGCATCGGCCGCCTTACGGCTGTACTCCACCACATCGCCAACCTCGCCCTGGGCCTTGTCTACATCACCGTTGGTGAACAGAGTATTGGCGTCCTCCAGCAAACGATGAGCATATTCGAGGCAGAGTTTTGCTTGTTCTCCGCCATGGGCCGCATCGGCGCGGGTCTTCAGAGCAGGCAAGGATTCGTTCGCTGCCAGCGCCATGCCGGTGAGCAGGAACACAATCGCCGCGCTTCGTAATGGTGGCCGCATACTACTTCTTGATTTGATACTTCTCTGCGTGCTGGGGGTCAAGCGCTATCAGTCGATGACGCGCCTGCCAGTCCTGGTCGGGAAGCTTGCCCGCGTCTGCCGCCAGGAAACGTTGATAATATTCCACCGCCTGCTTGACCGCCTTCAAGTGGTCAAAACAGGTGGCCCGCAGGAAGTAGCTGGCCGGGGACTCGGGTAAGAACTTGGCGCGGTAATCCAGCGACTTCAACGCCAGCTCGTAATTCTTGTTCTCCGAAGCCACCACCGCGAGGTTGCCATACGCATCCGCCAAGTCGGGCTTGAGTTTGACCGCAACCAGCAATTCCTGTTGCGCCTCGGGATATTTCTTCTCGTGCATCAGCAATGAACCGAGCGCGTAGTGCGCCTCGGCGTCCTGAGGCAGTTTCTGGACGGCGATTAGAAACTGTTGCTCAGCTTCGCTGTCCTTGCCGGCCTGCACGTAGAGCGAACCCAGTTCCAGCGCGGCGTGAGGATCGCCGGGATCGGCCTTTAGTCCATGCTGCAGCTCCTCGGCGGCCTCGCCGTTCTTGCCCTCGGCTGCCAGGACGCGTCCCAGTTGAACGCGCGCGTTGCTATTCTCAGGATTGGCCGCCAGCAACTTGCGCAATGCAGCCTCGGCTTCGGGGTACTTCTTTTGCTTCATTGCGACGTTCGCCAAACCCGCTAGGGCTTCCGGCGATTTCGCATCGAGTTCCGCCGCCAACTGGAACTCACGCGCTGCCGCGTCGAGATCATTCTGCTTCTCCAGCAGAATTCCGGCGGAGAGGTGCGGCTGGGCAGCTTTGGGATTGAGCTTGGCGGCCTCCGAATAAGCGGCGAGCGCCTGCTGCGCATCGCTGTCCTCTTCGACGCGTCCCAGGGACTGCCAGGCCCGCGCCAGGCCCTCCTCAGGATGCGCCGTGGGCTTCAGTTGGGTTGCCGCCTTCAAGTACTTTGCCGCTTCAACCTTGTCGCCTTGCCCAGCCAGCAATATGCCCAGATTCAGATTGGATTCGAAGACATCGGGCTTCGCTGCCACCGACTTGCGATAAGCGTCGATCGCCTGAGGGCCGCGCTGCGTGGCGTTGTACACGTATCCCAGGTCGAACCATGCGCGATAGTCATTGGGCTTCGCCGTTACAGCTTTCTGCAAAAGTGATTCTGCCGTGGTGAAGTCGCGGTGCTGCATCGCCGTTTCCGCCTGGTCCACCTCCGGCGAGCTGCTGTCGTCGGCGACCTCCTCGGCAACGCGATGGTGACGGATCGTCGGCTTGCTCTCCTGCGCCGCAACGCCGACGAGAGCCCCGGCCACAGTCAGAGCCATGGATAGAAGGAGCGCCATCGAGCGTCTATGGATGATCATGCGATTGCGGATTCCCGTTGGGCGATAAGATGCGCGCCAGCCATTGACCGGTGTAGGAATTCTGAGCCTTGGCGATGGTCTCCGGGGTTCCTACCACCACGACCTCGCCGCCGCGCGCTCCGCCTTCCGGCCCAAGATCGATCACCCAGTCCGCCGTTTTGATGATGTCAAGGTTATGCTCGATGACCAGGATCGAGCCACCCGCCTCGATCAACCGGCGGAAGGCCGCCAAAAGTTTGCTGACATCGTCGAAGTGCAGGCCAGTGGTGGGTTCGTCGAAGATGTATAGCATGCGCGGGTGGCGCTTGTTGCGCTCGAGCTGCGACCGCCCAATGTCGCGCAGCTTGGGCTGAAGGTGCGCCGCCAGCTTCATGCGTTGCGCTTCGCCGCCGGACAGCGTTGTTGCCGACTGGCCAAGGCGCAAATATCCCAAGCCAACTTCGTCCAGCACGCGCAGCTTCTCCACAATCTTTGGCACGCCCGAGAAGAAGTGCAGGGCCTCTTTAACGGTAAGGTTCAAAACTTCGTGGATGTTCTTGCCGTGATACCGGACCTCCAGAATCTCAGGCTTGTAACGCATGCCCTTGCATTCTTCGCAAACCAATTCAACATCCGCGAGGAACTGCATTTCAACTGTCACCGTGCCGTCGCCCTGGCAGCCTTCGCAACGTCCGCCGGGAATGTTGAAGGAAAAATGTCCCGCCGCGTAGCCATGCTTCTTGCTCTCCGGCAGGGAAGCGAAGAGTTCGCGGATGGCGTCAAATGCCTTGATGTACGTCACCGGATTGGATCGCGGAGTGCGGCCAATCGGCGACTGGTCCACCAGCACAACCTCATCGATCCACTCCGCGCCTTCCACGCGATCCACTTCGGCCTGCGGGCCGCCCGTGACTTGGCCGGTTTGCGCAGCTATCGCGTTGTAGAGCACATCATGCACCAGCGTCGATTTTCCCGAGCCCGACACTCCCGTAATGCACACCATCACACCCAGCGGAATGGAGACGTTCACCTTCTTCAAATTATGCGCCCGCGCGCCAATCAGCTTGATTTGCCGGCCCGTGCCTGTTCGCCGCGACGACGGCATCGGTATGCGCAGCTCGTCACTCAAGTAGCGCCCGGTAAGGGAAGCGGGATTGTGCAGGATCTCATCGTAGGTCCCAACCGCAATCACGCGCCCGCCGTTTTCACCGGCCCCCGGTCCTAGGTCGAGAATGCGATCGGCCGAGCGCATGATCTCGGCATCATGCTCCACCACCAGGATCGTATTCCCCAAGTCACGCAGATCGTGCAGGATCTTGATCAGCCTGCTTGTGTCGCGGTGGTGCAACCCGATCGATGGCTCATCCAGCACATAGAGCGTGCCAACCAGCCGCGAGCCCAGCGACGTTGCCAGCTGAATGCGTTGCGCCTCGCCACCCGATAGCGTGGACGACAAGCGATTGAGTGTCAGATACTCCAGACCGACATCGTTCAGATAGCGCAGCCGGTCGTTAATTTCGTCCAGCAGCTTGCCGGCGATGTCGGCCTCCTGCCGGGTCAGTTGCAAGTGCGAGAAAAATTGCGTCGCCTCTTCGACCGTCATCACCGAAACCTGGCAAATGTCCGTGCCGCCGATCTTTACCTGCCGTGCTTCGCGTCGCAACCGCAGGCCCCCGCAGTCCGAGCACAGCGAATAGCCGCGATACCGGCTGACGAAGACCCGTACGTGCAGTTTGTACTTCTTGCGCTCCAGGTACGCGAAGAAGCCGCGCACCCCTGAGAATTTTCCATCACCGTTGATGATGTAGTTTTGCTGCTCGCTGGTCAGGTCCTGCCACGGCACGTCATGCGGAATACCTGCGGCGCGAGTGTAACGGCGCATCTCCGTCGCCAATGGTCGGTATTTCGGCTTGGTCCAAGGTTCGATCGCGCCTTCGGCCAGAGTTAGCGTCTTATTGGGGATCACCAGGTTGAGATCGAAGTCGATGGTGTTGCCGAAGCCCTGACAGCGTGGACATGCGCCAAATGGGTTGTTGAACGAGAACAACCGTGGTTCCGGCTCTTCGTAACGAAGGTTGCACGCCTTGCATTCGAAGCGCTGGGAAAAGCGCAGGCCTTGCGCAGCTTCGCCCTCGGCGGGAGCGGTCTCGAACAGCACTTCGCCAGCCTCGCGATAGCCCTGTTCCACGGCATCTACGATGCGCGCCCGCGCCTCGGGTGAGACTGCGATGCGATCGATCAGCACCAGCACCGGTTCGGCAAAGTTGAGGTCGAGCAACGACTCGGGTGTCGAGAACTCAACCACTCGCCCGTTCTGGTAGAGCCGGTTGTAGCCCCGCTTGCGCAGCTCAAACAGACGCTCTCTCAGCCACGGATCGTCCGCTGACTTAGGCGCCTTCTTCTTTGCGATGCGGCGGCCTTTGGACTTTTCTGGCTCGGCAGGCTTTGGCGGCGGCTGCACCGGAAAGAATGCTTGCACGCGCGCTCCTTCTCCGAGCGCGAGAATTCTCCCCGCGACTTCGTCGACCGTGTCCTTCTTCACCTCTTGCCCGCAATTCAGGCAGTAGGTGCGCCCCACGCGGGCATACAGTAGGCGCAAATAGTCATAGATCTCGGTTGCGGTGGCGACCGTCGAGCGCGGATTGCGCGTGGTGTTCTTCTGCCGGATAGCGACCGCGGGGGCAATGCCGTCGATGACATCGACATCCGGCTTCTCGATGCGTTCCAGGAACTGTCGCGCGTAGGCGGAAAGCGACTCCACGTAGCGGCGCTGGCCCTCGGCGTAAACGGTATCGAACGCCAGTGAGGACTTGCCCGAGCCCGAAACTCCCGTCACCACCGTCATGGCATTGTGCGGAATTTCGAAGTCGATGTTCTTCAGATTGTGGACGCGCGCTCCGCGCACGACAATGCTCTCGTTCGACATGGGCCCCAGAGTTTCGGCAGGGGAAGAGTTCGTGGAAAAGGCAGCATAGTGCCACCACCCCACAGACACGGCTAAAGACGGCTGCCGAAACCTTTGATTATAACTGGTTGCCGATCGTTGCGGGTGAGCACCGAAGGAACCGTATTCGGCCAAAAGTGTGCAGCGACAAGGCAGCCCCCGCCGACAGGGGATTGTATTGGGAGGAGGTTATGCCAGTGGTGGGACACTACAACTGCTCTAGAGGGGAATAATTATTGGATGGCCGTTATCGCAATAAATATCCTTCGCGTTCCATGTGGGCCGTTCGTCGAGAATCTGTTGTTTGGTGGTGCCATGTGGCCGGATTGCGATTAGTTCTGTTAGAGCTTCGCACTCTCCGTCCTCGCATTTGGCAATAACCGAAATCCAGACCGGGTCTGTGCGGGACAGTGCCTCGAACTTTCCCACCACTTGCCTCAGGTCATAGTTCCATGGAAAGCATTTCGTACAGCGCTGGCACACGAACACCAGGAATGGCTCGCCCGTGGTTGCCACTTGCCGATTACGGATTATTTCTGCCAGGGTGGTTTCGAACAGAGGCGTGCTGAACCTGCAATATGGACACAGTGCACCGTACCAGGACTGGGGCATTTGATTTCCTCGCGTGGATTGTCATCCCAAGTGGGAAGATTGTCCAACCTATTCTGCGCCTACCAGTTCACCGATTGTCCCCGGTTTTCCATCGCAGGAGTTACGCGTGGCGTTTGATGAGCGCAGCAGAAGTTACAGCACGCGAAATACAGCGTAACAGTTGAGGAAGGGGCCCTACCTGGCGAAGTAAAGCAGAGCGAAGACATAGATCCACAACAGGCCCATGAAGTGCCAGTACCATGCGGTTACGTCAATGACGATGCGGCGGGTCTCCGGCGGGCGATGCAGCCAGGTCGTCATCCCGGCATAGAGCAGCGCGAGAATTCCTCCGGCGAGGTGCACGGCGTGGACCCCGGTAAGCATGTAAAAGAACGAACTGCTGATGCTGGTGGCAAACGTGGTGTTGGTCAACCGCAGTTGATGCCACGCATAACCCTGTCCCGCAAGGAAGCCGAAGCCAAGGACGATCGTCGTCCAGATCCAGGGGAGGGCATGGTTGGCGCTCACGCGAATGCCCGGCATGCCGACAATGGGCGCCAGGGCGACATCTTCCGCGGCGCGCCGCCGCGCAAACTCCAGAACAAAACTGCTGAGCAGCAGGATGCAGGTGTTGACCACCAGCAACCTGACGGGGAGTGTCAGTGGCACCCAGTTGCTGACGTAGTCGTTGCTCGCCGGGTCCCAGACGGCCCCCGCTTTGCGCACCACGTAAGCCGTGGTGAAGGAAACGAAGAGCATGACCACCGAAGACAGCGCCAGCATCAGTCCCAGGCGATAGCGGCGCAGGCGCTCGCTGTAGCTGGGCAAATGGTCATCGCCGCCGCGACCGCCACCTCCGCCGCCGTTGCCGGGCCATCCCGCAGCGGGACCCCGGCCTCCACCGCCTTGCGACGTTCTCGGCACCCGAATGCTGATTCCGCGGCTCACGACTGCGATACCCTTGGATGGCCTTCCGCCCTGCACCTGATTTTTCGCGGCGTGCAGGCGGGATGACGATTTGAGAGCGCTGGTGTTGGGACGCGCCCCCCACGTTTGGTCCGCGTCACAATGCCCTGTGACATTATGATGCGCCACCGGCGGGGAACTCAACTCACCGGCAGGGTTATATTTTAGGGATGGGGAATAGCCTCCCCGTCGGAGACCGGGCGAAAGCTAACCATCCCAGGAACTTTCAATTGAGTGAGGACTCACAATACGGCGGCGCGTTGCTGTCCGGCTCATGAAACGCATTCTTATCATCGCCGTTGTTCTTGCGGGCATTCTGTATCTGGCCGACTTCCTGTCGGTGCGGTTCCGCATTCCCGCCCGCGACAGCTTCGGCACGGTGACGGTACACACCTACTACGTTGTCAAGTTGAAGAATGGACGGACCGAATACGACTACGCGGGCGACCACGACGTCAGTTGCTCCAATTCCGTGTTTCCGCAGTTCGGGGTAAAGCCCTGCTGGTACGCCCGCCGGCACACCGAGGAACAGATCAAGATTGACTCTGGCAGTCCGAGTAATCCGCATCTGTTTTGAGGAGCTGTCAGCCGCCAGCTATCAGTCGTCAGAGAAGAGGCTCGCTGTTTGCTTTTCGCTATTGCAAAAGCGAAGAGCGTCTTCCCACTTGCATCCTGATCGACTCTGCTTCATCTTGGTTCTATGCCCCGCCACGAACGAGTTCACGGTCACGAGGTAAAGAAACAGCAGTTCACCAACAATTGCTTCGGATGCGGTCCCGCCAACGAGGCGGGCCTCAGGCTGAAATTTGTTCTCGACAAGAAGAGCGAACGCTTCCTCTGCCGTTTTCGTCTGCAACGGCGTTTTGTCGGGCCGCCGGCCCATGCCCACGGAGGCATCATCGCCACCATCCTCGACGAGGCCATGGGCAAGGTGAACAAGCTGCACAATTTGATTGCGCTGACGAGCACGATGGAAGTGGCTTACCTGAAGCCGGTGCCGCTGTTCAAACCGCTCGTCGTCGAAGGCTGGGAGGTGCGCGTCCATGGCCGCGAGCATTACCGGGCCGCCGAAATTCGCAATCGCGAAGGCGAGGTTCTGGCCAGCAGCACGTCGAAGTTCATCGAGGTGGATGCCCACCGCATGTTTGCCAAGTATCTGAAGAAAAAGCACAGCGACGCAACGTGATGTTCGCAGGCCGACTAGACGCCCATCACCGCGCTCCTGCGCTCCACCAGTACGGGGTTACGCAGTGCATCCGCGCAGAGTAAAATAAAGAGTTCCGCTACTAAAGGATCGTTGCTGCTGGGCAGGTGGCAATTAGCACTTAGCATTTAGCAAAGGTTCCGAATAACATGAATGCTAACTGCTAAGTGTTAAATGCTTCGCTCCAGGGGGAAAGTCTATGTCAGAGAACAATGGCAACAATACCAGCCTTCGCCTGAAGACCGGCTTGGCCGAGATGCTCAAGGGCGGCGTCATCATGGACGTGATGAGCGTCGAACAGGCGCTGGTCGCCGAGAAGTCCGGCGCAACCGCGGTCATGGCGCTGGAGCGTGTGCCTGCCATCATCCGCGCCGAGGGCGGGGTTTCGCGCATGGCCAATCCCAAGCTGATTCGGCAGATCATGGCCGCAGTGTCGATTCCGGTCATGGCGAAATGCCGCATCGGCCACTTTGCCGAGGCGCAGATCCTGCAGGAGCTGGGTGTGGACTACATCGACGAGTCGGAGGTGTTGACCCCCGCCGACGAAGAACATCACGTGGACAAGCATGCGTTCAAGACTCCGTTCGTCTGCGGGGCGCGCAACTTGGGCGAAGCTCTGCGCCGCATCGCCGAAGGCGCAGCGTTGATTCGCACCAAAGGCGAAGCTGGAACCGGTGATGTGATACACGCTGTAAAGCACATGCGTCAGATAGTTAAAGAGATACATCAACTGACGGTCATGAACGAGCAAGAGTTGTTTGCTGCCGCCAAGAACCATCAGGCGCCCTACGATCTGGTACGCATGGTTGCCAAAGCAGGGAAGTTGCCGGTGCCGAATTTCTCCGCCGGCGGCATCGCCACTCCGGCCGACGCCTCCATGATGATGCAACTCGGTGCCGAAGCCGTCTTCGTCGGCTCAGGCATCTTCATGAAGGGTGGAGCTACGCCACTCGACCTCAGCCTAAAGGCGGAGCGTGAAGAGGCCGAATCGCGGGCCCGCGCCATTGTTATCGCGACCACCCACTACGACGATCCCAAGGTGCTGGCTGAAGTCAGCGAGCAGATGACCGGCGCGATGAAGGGGCTGGCCGTCGGCGCCATCGCGGAAAAAGACCTGCTGCAGACGCGGGGATGGTAGAAAGGCCGCTCCTCGCCGTTCGCTTTTCGCTTGTGATTGGAACCAAGGCGCGGCGTCGGCTGCGCCTTTCTGTTTGAGTGCGGCATCGAAGTGTTGGAAGTCGTTTCCTCGATCGTGCCTTTAAGCGAAAAGCGAATAGCGTTCGTATGAAAATCGGTGTTCTAGCCCTGCAGGGCGATTTCGATGCGCATCGCCGCCGCCTGGAAGAACTGGGCGCGGAGGTTGTACTGGTGCGCAAACCTGAGCAGTTCGACGAGATCGACGGCCTGGTCATTCCCGGAGGCGAGTCAACCACGTTCCTGAAGCTTCTCGGCCAGGACACTTTCCAGAAGCTAAGCGACTTCGTCCACACCAAGCCGACCTTCGGGACCTGCGCTGGCGCGATCATGCTAGCCAAAGAGGTCGAGAATCCGCATCAGCCCGGCCTCAATGCGATTGACATTACAATCCGCCGCAACGCTTACGGGCGCCAGATCGATTCCACCATTGTCGAAGCTGCCACTACGCTCGGCGGCGATCCGCTGGAGATGGTCTTCATTCGCGCGCCGCGCATCGAACGGGTTGGCGAGGGAGTAGAGGTCCTGGCGAAACACGGAGACGATCCCGTGCTGGTGCGGAAGGGAAGTGTGATGGCCGCAACTTTCCATCCTGAGCTATCAAACGATAGGCGCGTACACCAGGAGTTTCTGAAGCTGGTGGAGAACGGCAGGAAATGAGACAGCCGCAATCGCCGGACAACATCCCTTCGCACTGACCTGTCATAATCTAAGACGAAGCATTCACATCGACAAATAGGAACGGAAAGCACTCATCGCTATGGCCGAATCTCCCATCACTGCCCGCGCACAGGATTTTGCTGCCTGGTATCAAGACGTGGTTCTGCAAGGCGACATGGCCGAGCCCGCCGAAATCGTCAAAGGCTGCATGGTCATCAAGGCCAACGGCTACGCTGTTTGGGAGCTATTGCAGCGCGAACTGGACGACCGCTTCAAAGCCACCGGTCATCAGAACATGTATTTTCCACTGCTGATCCCGCAAAGTTTTATGCACAAGGAAGCCGAGCACGTGGAAGGCTTCTCGCCGGAATTGGCGGTGGTCACGCTCGCCGGCGGCAAACAACTGGAAGAGCCTTACGTCATTCGTCCCACATCGGAGACGATCATCGGCCACTTTTTCGCCAAGTGGATCAAAAGCTGGCGCGACCTGCCGATGCTGGTGAACCAGTGGGCCAACATCATCCGCTGGGAACTGCGCACCCGCATGTTCCTGCGCACCACTGAATTTCTTTGGCAGGAGGGTCACACCGCGCACTCCAATCACGAGGAAGCCGCGCGGGAAGTCTTCCGCATGTTGGACGTGTACGCCGAAGTCGCCGAGGATGTGATGGCCATGCCTGTGATCAAGGGCCTGAAAACGCAATCGGAGAAGTTCGCCGGAGCGCTGCAAACCTACAGCATTGAGGCCATGATGCAGAATGGCTTTGCCTTGCAGTCCGGCACCAGTCACGACCTGGGCCAGAACTTCGGCAAGGCGTTCAATGTGCAATTCCAGAGTAAGGAAGGGCAGCTGGATTACGTCTGGCAAACCAGTTGGGGAGTGAGCACGCGGCTGATTGGCGGCCTGATCATGAGCCACTCCGACGACAAGGGCCTGGTGCTGCCACCGAAGGTTGCGCCCATCAAAGCCGTGCTGGTGCCGATTTACCGCAAAGACGAAGAGAAGGAAAAAGTGCTGGAGGCGGCGCACCGGATCGCGAAAGATCTGGGCGCGAAGCTGGATGACCGCGAAGGACAGTCGCCGGGCGCAAAGTTCTTTCACTGGGAGCGGCGCGGCGTACCGGTGGTTCTCGAGCTCGGACCGCGCGATTTGGCGTCGGGCAGCATCGTGTTGAAGCGGCGCGACACGGGAGTCAAAGAGCCAATGCCGCAATCCGAAGTTGCCGCCAAATTGCCGGCGGTGCTGGCGGCGATGCAGCAAAGCATGTATGACGCTGGCAAGCAACGCCTGAAGTCCAACACCGTGCTGGCGAATTCCATTGAAGAGGTGGAATCGCTCCTCAAGGATGTCACCGCCGAAAAGGGCGGGGGCAAGTTTGTGATGGCACATCTGAAGGACGATCCGCGATGCGATGCCCGCATCAAGGAGTTCAAGGCCACCATCCGCTGCATTCCCTTGGTGGACGAATACGACGGACCGGGCAAATGCCTTGTCACCGGCGAGCCGGTTGACCGGCGCGTGGTGATCGCGAAAGCGTATTGAAAAGCGGTGGATGGTGGATAGTGGGCAGTGGATAGCCAGAGAGGAACCGGCTGTTTCTATCCACTATCCACTATCCACTCCGGAGATCTTATGGGCCTCTACGATCTGTCCGCCAAGCTGAACAACGGCCGTAACAAGCAACTCGGCGATTACAAGGGCAAGGTGTTGCTGATCGTCAACACCGCCAGCAAGTGCGGGTTCACGCCACAATACCAAGGGCTGCAATCGCTCTACGCCAAATACAAAGACCGCGGCCTGGAGGTGCTCGGCTTCCCCTGCGACCAGTTCGGCCATCAGGACCCGGGCTCTGATGATGAGATCAAGTCATTCTGCCAGGTCAATTACGGCGTGGACTTTCCGCTGTTCTCCAAGATCGAGGTCAACGGCGACGACACTCATCCGCTATACAAGTTTCTGAAGAGCGAAAAGGGCGGCTTGCTGGGCGATAGCATCAAGTGGAACTTCACCAAGTTCCTGGTGGACAAAAAGGGCAACGTGGTGGAGCGTTTCGCGCCGATGACTCCGCCGACCGCCATCGAACCGCAGATCGAGAAACTGCTGGGTAAATAGAATGCTCTTCACCACGGAGACACGGAGGACACGGAGAAGAATCATAGAATTTATTCCCTCCGTGCTCTCCGTGGCGTAGCCTGCCCTGAGCGAAGTCGAAGGGTGGTGAATACTCTTCTGATTTCCCGCTATACTGGTCAGTACCGAGGATGGTTGTGAGTTCGCAGCAAAAGACGTTTTACATCGAAACCTTCGGCTGCCAGATGAACTTCCACGACTCCGAAAAGGTCGTGGGAACGCTCATCTCCGAAGGTTATGCGCAAGTGCAGCGCGAAGAGGACGCCGACCTCATCGTTTACAACACCTGCTCGATCCGCGACAAAGCCGAGCAGAAAGTCTTCCATCGGCTGGCCGATTTCAAGAAGCTGCACAAGGAAGGGAAGCGCTTTGCCGTTCTGGGCTGCGTCGCCCAGCAGGAGGGCGAAAAGATCTTCGAGCGCGCGCCCTACGTTTCGCTGGTCGCCGGGTCGGCTTCGTACCACAACTTGCCAGCCATGCTGATTCAGATCGAGGCCGGGGCCAATCGCGTCACTGGGCTTGACGATCGCCAGACCGACCAGACTTTCGAGACCGAGTTCACCGCCCGCACCAACCCGCATCGGGGATACATCACCATCATCGAGGGCTGCGACAAGTTCTGCGCCTATTGCGTGGTGCCGTACACCCGCGGCAAAGAGCGCAGCCGTACCTCGCAGTCGGTGCTTGACGAAGCCACCCGCATGGCCGACGCCGGCTACACCGACATTCAGCTGCTCGGGCAAAACGTGAATTCTTACCGTGATCCTGCTGGCAAGAAAAGCTTCGCCGAGTTGCTGTCCGCAGTTGGGGAATTGCCGGGCATCCGCCGGGTTCGCTTCACCACCTCGCATCCGCGGGACTTTACCAAGGACATCATCGACGCGATTGACGCCCTCCCGACGCTCTGCGACCACGTGCACCTGCCGGTGCAGAGCGGATCGTCGCGCGTGCTCGATTCCATGTTCCGCGATTACTTCCGCGAGCAATATCTGGAGCGCATCGCCTGGATAAAGTCTGCCCGCAACAAAGAAATCAGTATTACGACGGACGTGATCGTCGGTTTCCCGGGCGAGACGGAAGCCGAATTCCACGAGACCTTGAGCTTGCTCGACGAAGTTGGCTACGACGGCGTTTTCTCCTTCAAGTACTCGCCCAGGCCGAACACTCCCGCGCTGCAGTACGCCGATTCCATTCCCGATGCCGAGAAATCGCGCCGCTTGCAGGTCCTGCAGGAGCATCAGCGCGAATTGCAGAGATCAAGCTACCGCAGGCATTTAGGGCAGATCGTTGAAGTGATGGTAGAAGGGAAGAATCCGGCCCGCGGACAGATCACAGGCCGTACTTCGCAGAACAAGACGCTCAACTTCGTGGTCAACGGCAGGCCGGAGCCGCGCATCGGAGAATATGTCCGAGTGCAAGTGACGCAGACGTTTCCCAACAGCCTATTGGGCGAGATGACCGTCTAAGCATTGAGAAAGTGTTTGCGTTTCATGCTCACGGGGGAGTATTAAGGTCAAGGACCTGGGGAGGGAACCATGATGGAAGTTGAAATGAAGATTCGCGGGCTGATGATGGATCCCGTGACCAACATGCCCATCGTGATCCTGAAGGACCAGGGCAGCGACACCGTCCTGCCGATCTGGGTGGGCGTGTACGAGGCCAACGCCATCGCCCTGGAAATCGAGAAAGTCACAACCCCACGCCCCATGACCCACGATCTGCTGAAGAACCTGCTGGTTGGGCTGGAAACCACGGTGCAAAAGGTGGTGGTGACCGAGCTGCGCGATGACACCTTCTTCGCTGTGATCTGGCTGGAGCGCGAAGGGCAGGCCATCAGCATCGACTCGCGGCCCTCCGACGCGCTGGCGCTGGCCCTGCGCATGGATTGCCCCATCTTCGTCGAGGATGAGGTGCTGAAGTCGAGCAAACAGGCCAACGCCACCAGCGACCGCGTCAACAACGACGAACTCCGCAAATGGCTGGAGAACCTGGGCGAAGACGACCTGGGCCGCTACAAGATGTAAGCCATGCCCGACGCCGCCGAGCAACTGCAACGCATCTATCTCGCCGGTTTTGAGCTGCAAACCTTTGAGCGCTATCCCAATTCCATTGGTGTGGTTCGCGACGGCTGCATCGCGCTGCTGAGGGCCACGCCAGTTGGTCTGCAGATGATCGGTGCGCCCGGCTGGCGGATGGGGGAAGTGCTGGGCGTGCTGGTGGAGAAGGAGGGCCACCAGGTGTTCCAGGCCAAGGCGGAGATCGTGGAGGCCACCCCGGAGCGGCTGGAAGCGCTGCGGCGGTTTAGCGCCGACCTGGAGCAGTTACTAACCGCGACCGCCTAAGGGTTTGTTTTTCACCACGGAGGACACGCAGAACGCGGCGGGGAGGCCTATTCTACGGGCTTAGTCCCATACTTAACATAATATCTGTTATCGGACATTACGCCAGGGTCGAATGCGGCCTGTGAGCGCAACCCCCGTCCAGTGCGGCTTCCCTCGACTTCAACCATCAGCTCAGGAGTTTGTAAAGCGAAGACCCTTCCTGGGTAGTGGTGACGTTTGAAATCCTCAGGGGTTGAACGCCGAAGCGCACGGCGTAAACTCGGGGCATGGCAAAGCGGAGACTTCGGATCGTCGAGCGCCGCAAGAACATCCCAGTGCTCGGAGTGTGCGAGTTCTGCAATGCGCAGTTCCCCATCCATCAGCCCTGGAAAGGCGGACAGTCTGAGGCGCAGGCCCAAATCCAACAGCAGTTTAACGCGCACAAGTGCAAACTCACGGACAGCAGTCAAAACGCTCTGCGGATCGTACGCGAAGCAACCGAGAGTAAATAGGGCCGACACGTATATCTTCTGCCTCGGTCGCCGCTCAAAGTTTTCTCTTGCTTCCGGGCCTTCTTTGTATTCTGCTTTCATATTCAGACTTTACCCAAACCAGCAGCGATAAGCGAGAGCAGCATGAGTGATCCTGATGCACAGGACATAACAAACCATACAGCCAGCCCAACAGGCAGTCCGCCACCACCATCCCAGCCTAGTGGCAGCACCACCGAATACAAAGAGGCCAACGCAAGCAACAGCGCACACAAGCGCAGCCGCAAGCTCCCCAAAACACCAAAATGGATTGAGGCAGCGTGCGCTGTCCTCTTGGTCTTCATCACTGGGTTTTATACGTTCTATGCCGCTCGACAAGCTAACGCTTCCAAGAAAGCAGCTCAGGCGGCCCTCAGCGCAGCCGTTACTGCCAACCAAACCCTCAAGGAAATTCAGAAGGGTAGTGCGGACACTCACGAACTGGCGATCCAGGCCAAGAATCAAGCCGACAGGACGAAAGACGTTGCCGACAAGACTCTCTCCCTGACTATGGCTACTAACACTCTCGCTGAACAAACCAAACGAGCCGCAAATGCGGCGCAAGGAGCAAGCAAGGTTGCCAGTGAGTCGTTCGCTTTGATACAGCGGCCTTGGGTCGGGGTAGATCTGACGAATTCCCCAATTCTCGCGTTGACACCCGAACCAAATGTTGCTGACCGCTTGGGCCTCATGGCCACTTTCACGCTGAGAAATTATGGATTGGCCCCCGCTCTCAAGATTTCTACTTTTGCTGTTGCGGCCTCCACTTTTGAAAAGACGGCAGAAGCCTCTAATTCCGCTTGCGGAGCCGCCGATGTGTGGTTTGAGCAAAAGGAAAAGGGCTACATGGAGTCCACGCTTAATCAGAAAGTTGGGTTTACCCTTTTCCCCGGACAGACATTTCCGATTAGTTATAGTAGTGCAGTCGAGAAGAACTTCGCTGATCTCTGGCTGATGGGCTGCATCGTTTACGCCGATGTCTTTGGCAAAAAACATAAAACCAAATTTTGTGAACTTGGATTTCCCGATGGAAGTTCTAGGATCTGCCACGTCCAAAATTACGCAGATTAATCCTGTCACAGCAGACGCAACCTCATGGACATCATCACTCAGCGGTTCATAGCCCACAACGGAAATCGGGGATAGGTCGTGCCCAAACCCTTCAAGTGGCGTAAGCCCAAACCCCCAAAGGAGAAACCATTGGCCGATCCAAATCAAAACGCCGGGTGCCCTACTCATTCGCGGGTTTCGAATGAGTGGGCAGCCAAATCACCTGAGAACGCCAATCCCAATTAGCGCCAGCGTCATGATAACCAAAGCCACCGTTAGCCAAACCAAAACCTTCGTTAATCTAATCAGCCGATTGTTAAGCTGAGTGCTGCTCTCATTGAGTCGGAGGCTGCTCTGATTAAGCTGTGCGCTAGTTTCGTTGAGCTTATCCACTAATCTGACAAGCAGCGCAGTCGCCCACAGAACGTTCTTGTCAGGTGGCCCAACTAAGTGCGCCCCTTGGGTTGCATGCTCAATGGCACTTAGCTTATTTTCTTCTTCTGGGGTCATGCATTCACCGCCGTTGCTCTTGTTTCGCCCAAGCGAATACTTCCTACCCCTACGGCCAACCCTATCAGAGTCTTGCCAAGACCCGCCGCGCCGATCTTGATTCGTGGATTGAGGCGCGCCTGGCCTTGCCATTACGAGCTTCGTGAGAAACACAGAAACCCCGCTTTATAAAGGGGTAAGGCAAGAAGCACTCGGTTCAGTTGGTCTTTAAGCGTGGGAGAAATATCGCAGCCTTCATCCCCTAGTCCTTCGACGGTTTCGATCAGTTCCAAGAAGATTTTATCTATCTGGTCCGGTTGAAACTCATCTTGCGCTCGTTGGAATAGCTGGGAGAATTCCTGGCTTTTTGCCTCATTGCCAGCGCACTCGTACATTCGGGCGAGCCAAAATAGGTAGATCGGCAAATTGTGAAGAGCATAAGCCTTCATCTGTGCTTTGACGGCTTTTTCCATTAGCTTTGCGGTCGTTGCAGCAAGGTCGGAATTCTCAATTTCCCGCTGAAGATCTGCGACGTACTCCGTCAGCCCTTGAGCCGAAATTGCGCTCCGGACTTTTGGAGGGGCAAACATCCGTGCTCCTTCTGGTGCGTGCGCATTAGTCACCACAGCGTCGAACCGTTCGAGGGCGCGGCTCACGGCTGCGTTCTCGTCGTCGGTAAATTCGACCTCAAGCCGCACCAAGCCTTTCGGGGCATTGGATTTCGGCTTGAACCAATTAAAGATTTTCACGGTGTTTTCGGTTGTATCGCGCTCGCTGTTCCATTCAGAGGTTATAAACCGGGATCTCCATTTTGGCTTCCCGGTCGCGGCAAGTATACGCTCGTGCACCGCTCACTCCCCCAGTTTTGGAGGACTTTACGCCGGGTGCCCCGGGTCTCCTGCCAGGAGCCACCTTTAATTTTCGGCAACAAAATCAGGTAACGGTGGGTGCCCCAGGTCTCGCGCTTTTCGAGACCTGGGTGAGTACGCAACCATGATTCTTCTATGCGAACGTCCCAGTCGTGGGAATTGTGGTTACTTTCGTTCTGGGGAACGCGTTTTCTTCTCAGTCCCGCTCCTATCCACAAAATACAATGAGAAGCGCTGGAGTCAGTCTCCGGCGCCGCGAATGCCCGTCTTCGCTGTGCAGCTGTGATCGTGAACGGCTTGCGGGCGGCGGCAGCGATCTTTGAAAACCAGCGAGCCTGTGACCGGCTAAGGCAGCGGATAAGTATTTTGTCCGCAATACTTTGCGTATAACCCGTTTAGATAGAATACTTTGGCGTGAATCACGCAAAGTGTTGAGCAGCAATGACTTACGGACTCTGCTAAGTTACTCGTTATGAATACTTTGGCTGGAATCGTGCAAAGTATTGAGCAGTAAGGACTTACGTCTGCCAGTAAATCGCGTGTTATGAACACTTTGGGGGCAAAGTATTGAAAACAAAGATGCAGAGGTGCCGGGGGGAGGGGTACTTAGGGTGCTTTTTCCGTGTTCCACCCTGCTGAGAATGGGCTCTCACGCACGTTGTTTAAGCGCCGGGGGCGTCGCCTCCAAACAGGCCGTGCAAGCGGGTGATTTCGAACAAGTCATGGATCTGCTCGTTCAGATTGATGAATCTCAGCTCGCAGCCGCTCTTTCGCGCTGAAGCCCAGACGCTGACGAAGGCGCCAATGCCGACACTATCCACCAGGCTTACCTTGCTCAGGTCCACGAAGATCGGCTTGCCCTCAGGAATGAGCCCGCGCACCGTCACGGAGAACATGGCCCAGGAGTCAATCACCACCTTGCCCGCGCAGTGCACGATGGTCGCTTCGGGTCGTTTTTCGATCTCCAACTGCAAAACTGGGGTTTCGTCACCGGCCACAGAGGCTTCCCTCCAAAGTACGAAAAAGTGTACACCCGCAGCCTAGCAGCACAGCACCACCTTGGGATGGAACAGCGTCCCTGCCACTCGGCTGGCGATGCAGATCAGCTCCGACTGGCCGGCAAAGACCTTGACGAAGCGCGAGCGGGACATTTCCGGCAGGTTCACGGTCCGGCCATGGCGGATTTTGGCGATGTCCTCGTCGGTGGCCGTGACCGACGGAATCTCCGGCAGAACCCGCCGCGGATGGACCAGCAACTCGGGGATACGGCCTTGGGCGGCAGCTTCGCCTATTTCTTCCAGCGTGTGGCTCTCCTCGATGGCGAACTCGGCCACCTGCGTCCGGCGGAGGCTGGCCAGATGGGCCCCGATGCCCAGCTTTTGCCCCAATTCGTGGCCCAGGCTGCGGACATAGGTCCCCGACGACACCCGGCAGCGGAAATCGACCAGGTCGCCGGCAAGGCCTAGGACCGTAAATTCCTTCACTTCTACCTCGACCGGCTCAAGTTCGACCGGTTGCTTCTTGCGGGCCAGCCTGTAGGCTGGAACTCCTTTGATCTTCTTGGCGGAAAACGATGGCGGAGTCTGCTGGAGGACGCCAACAAAGCCCGAGGCAACGGCGCTAATTTCTTCAAGTGTTACATTAACTTCCTGCGCTGGCCCGATCGGGTCCCCATCGCAATCGTAGGTGTCGGTCGCGACCCCCAGCCGGATTGTCCCTTCATAAGCCTTTTCCGAGGACAAATAAAATTGGCACAGCCGGGTCATCCGCCCCAGCACCAGAGGAAGGACTCCGGTCGCCATGGGGTCGAGCGTTCCCAAGTGACCGATGGAGCGCTCGCCCAGAATGCGCCGTGCTTTCGCCACCACATCGTGCGAGGTCCATCCCGCCGGTTTATCCACCACGATCACACCATTGAGCGGCATCCTTCTGCTATCGTGTAGGTTCAACGGTGGTTTGGTCAAATCGCCGACGAGAATCGGCTGCCGCAAGAAGTTTGAAGGGAATTCAGTTCCCTGCCGTGCGGTACGCGTGACCCACGTCCTATGATCCCGCTGAAAGACGACGCACCCCGGATCGGCATTCCGTACGTGACCTATGCCCTGCTGGCGCTGAACACCCTGGCATTCTTCTATGAACTTTCAATTGGCGCGCAGGGCCGGCAAAATCTTGATTTCTTCGTCTTTCAATTCGGGGTCGTTCCTGCGCGCTTCACGGTGGTGCTGTTCAATCATGGCTACGTCCCTTGGGACCTCGTCTCGCAACTGGGAACGCGCTATGTTCCGCCCATGGCGGCCATCCTTCCCATCTTCACCTCGATGTTCCTGCACGGCGGATGGCTGCATCTGATCTTCAACATGTGGGCGTTGTGGATTTTCGGCGACAACGTGGAAGACTATCTCGGGCATTCACTCTATTTGGTGCTTTACTTCGTCTGCGGAATTGCGGCGGCGCTGCTGCACACGCTGTTCAATATTGGCTCGACGGTGCCCAGCGTGGGCGCCAGTGGTGCCATTGCCGGGGTGATGGGAGCCTACTTCCTGTTGTATCCGCGGGCGCGTGTGCTGACCCTGGTGCCGTTCTTCTTTGTCTTCTTTATGTGGCTGCCGGCTTGGATTGTGCTCGGCTACTGGTTTGTCGCGCAGTTTCTCAGCGGAGCCGCCAGTTCGATCACGGCGCGCGGCGGCAACTCCAGCGGGATTGCCTTCTGGGCCCACGTGGGAGGCTTTCTGGCGGGCATGCTGCTGATTAAGGTCTTCCCTGCCCGGACCCGGCGCTATCACTACGGGCTGTGATATTCGCTATTCGCTCCCTACAGCGCGCCGCCGGTCGGCGTCAGCACCACCTCAGATAGATTTGCATTGGGCGGCAGCAGCACGGCGTAGAGCACGGCTTGGGCCACGCTCTCCACGTCAACCATGCGTTCGCGCGGAGCGTCGGGCCAGAATTGCTGCCACAAATCGGTGGCGGTTGCGCCGGGCATAAGCGCAACCACGCGAATGCCGCGGGGAATGAGTTCATCGCGCAGAGACAAGGTGAAGCCCAGCGCACCGTGCTTGGAGGCGTTGTACGCGGCGAAATTGGGAAAGACGGCCCTGGCCGCGACCGAAAGGTTGTTGATGATGGTTGCGCCCGCCTGCATGAGAGGCAGCGCCGCACGCGTGCAGAGAAACAAGCCCGTGAGGTTGGTATCGATCGCATCGCGCCATATATCCAGGCTGGTTTGCTCGATGGCAACCGCCGGTTGAGCAATTCCCGCGTTGTTCACCAGCACATCGAGCCTGCCGAAGCGCTGCTTCACCATGGCGAAAAGCGAGGCGACTGAATTCGGATCGCGCACGTCGCACACCTCGGCGACGATCTTCGCGCCGTTGTCGTGATGCGCATTTGGTCTCCGCGGAAGCAATCGCCTGAGTTCCGCCGCGCTCTTGGCGAGCGTTGCACCATCGCGACCGGTAATCACAACGCTGCAGCCCTCGGCGGCCAGGGTGCGGGCAATGGCGAAGCCGATGCCCCGGCTGCCGCCGGTTACCAGCGCTACCTTGCCGCGGAGGCGAGGCCTGCTCGGGCGCGATTCTTGAGCGCTGGTTTTTGTTTTGCTCTGAGACTGCGGCTCCTTCGCAGCCATGGATTAGATTCCGTTGCCATTCTTGGCGTGGATCAGTGACAGAAATTCCTGGCGGGTTTGTTGTGCGCGGAAAGCCCCGAGCATGGACGAGGTGACCGTGGCCGAATGTTGCTTCTCGACCCCGCGCATCATCATGCACAGGTGGCGCGCCTCGATGACCACTCCGACGCCCAAGGGTTGAATCGCATTTTGAATTGTCTCCGCAATTTGTACGGTCAGACGCTCTTGCACCTGCAGACGACGGGCAAACACTTCCACCAGTCGCGGCACCTTGCTCAGACCGATCACTTTGCCCTTGGGAATGTAAGCCACGTGTACCTTGCCGAAGAATGGCAGCACATGGTGCTCGCAAAGGCTGAACATTTCGATGTCCTTCACGATCACCATCTCGTCGTAGTCCACGCTGAACAGTGCAGCCTTCAGCATTTGTTCCGGGTCTTCGCCGTAGCCTTTGGTAAGGTACTGCAGAGCGTTGGCGTAGCGCTCCGGCGTCTTCAACAGGCCTTCGCGATCCGGTTGTTCGCCCAGGCGGACCAGCATCTCGCGCGCCAGCTCTTCGAAGCTGGCGCTGGTCAAGGTCGGCGTTTCCGTCAGTTCTCTCATCAATCTCCCAGGGCTCACACCCTCAACTCCGCTCCACCTGCGTACTCGAAGCTGTTCATCATAGTCTCTTCGAGCCGTACCTTTTCAAGATGAGCCGCAGTAAAGCTTTGCTTCAAAATGTTGAAGATGACCTCGCTCAGGTTTTCCGTGGTGGGCACGGTCGCTGCGAATTCCTGACGCGCATTCAAGTTCACATGATCGAAGCGTTCAAGAACCTCACTCTGTACAGAGCGATCAAGATCCGAAAGGTTACAAATCATTCCAGTCCCGGGATCAACCTGGCCGCTCACCGTGACCTCAAGTGCGTAGTTGTGCCCGTGGCCATGCGGGTTATTGCACTTGCCGTAAGTCGCCTGGTTCTGCGACTCGGAAAGCTCGTCGCAGTGCAAACGGTGGGATGCTGAAAACAGATACCGCCGCGTCAGATGGACTTTCATGCTTCCCCATAGAAATCGACGAAGAGATCGGGCAACTCATACACGCGCACGCGATGCAGCTTGGCCACATGCAACTTGCCTTGCAGTCGATTCCAGATGGCGATGGCAAGGTTCTCCGTTGTAGGAATTTGTCGCAAGAACTCCGGCACTTCCTTATTCAGATGGCGGTGATCAAGCCCGTCGAGTACTTCGCGGTTCAAGATTTCCTTGAGCGCCTTCAGGTCAACCACAAAACCGGTCTTAGGATCGACATCGCCCTTCACCGTCACCTCGAGGGTGTAGTTGTGGCCATGGCCATTCAGGTTGGCACACTTGCCAAAGATGCGCTGGTTTTCTTCCGCCGAGACCTCGGGGTTGTAGTAATAGTGGGATGCCGAAAACTCACACTTGCGGGTTAGATAGACCATGTTTTTCCTGGGCCGGCCTTACGCCTGAGGTAGCATGAAAGTTAGTGCGCCGACGTATTTCCAGCGGCGACCGGCGCTTCGTCCGCTGGTTGAGCTTCCCGCATACCGGAATACTGGCGTCCCTTCCAGCGAACTGTTCCCTTCTTATGAGAGATGCTGGAGTTGAGCAAAAGTACCGCAAAAAGCGGCAATCCGAAGAACGCCAGCGCGTTTGACAGCCCGTCAAAATGGGCGCGTGCAATGCGTTTCCCGAAGAGATAGAGCCACTGCACGGTCACCGCAGCCGCGACAAAGAAGGTGATCATGTCGCCCTTGGCCAACGAGACCATCGAAAACGTCAGCATGGCCACAATGGCGGCGAACTCCAAGGCCCGCCATAGCGCAAGCCTTCGCGGATTAGGAAACAGCAGCGCCAGGTTCTTGGTCCAGCCTTCCCACATCTGGGGAAAGCTGCGATACATTCTAGTGCTGACTGCGTCGGACATGCCAAAACGCAGAGCGAATCCCGCCTGCTTCAGCCGTTTTGCCAGCTCAACATCCTCCAACAGCGTAGTCGCAACCGCGGCGTGGCCACCCACTGCGTCGTAAGCTTCCCGCTGGATGAGCAAGTATTGTCCGTTGGCAGCGGCCATTGGCGACTTCGGATCGCACACGTCCTTCGGCGAATAGGTCGTCGCCAGCTCGGCAAAGATGACGGGCATCAGCGCACGCTCAGCGAATCCGCGCACTTCCTGCTTGGGCGAATAGGAGAGCATGGCGGCGCTGGCCTCTTTCGCCTCCTGCAAGCCGCGCGCGATGGAATCGGGCGCGTGCCGGGTATCCGCGTCGGTAAACAGCAGCCACTTCCCTTTCGCAGCTTTAGCGCCGCTCCAGGCTGCGTTGCACTTGCCATTCCAGCCGGGCGGCAATTCATCGGCGCCGATCAGCTTCACCGGAAGGCTTTCGGCGATGGTACGCGTGCCGTCGGTCGAGTGGTCGTCCACCACGATGACCTCGTACGCAGGCCCCGCCTGGCCAACCAGCGACCGCAAGCATTCGGCGAGGCAGGCTTCTTCGTTTCGCGCCGGAACGATAACTGAGATCTCGGGAGCGGTTTCTCGCTGATCCATGAAGATAAAGAGTACCAGACAGCACCCAGCATTCGCAGTGAGTGCGGAGCTTCGGCAATGAGGGAACCTCTGAAGCCGTTGATGCTCGGGTGAAGCCAGCGATCGGTAGGCGCGAAAAACTGACGTTGGGTAATGCGGCCTTCACATGAATTGCTCATGAGCGCGCACGATCTTAGGGTGTCATCCTGAGCGACGAGCGCAGCGAGGAGTCGAAGGAACCCTATGGCTGCAAGGAATCTGAACTATCGCGGTGGCGTACGGCCACCTTGTAACGTCTGCGCGTAATAGGGGTCCTTCGACTCCGGTTTGTCCGCCAAGGCGGACAAACCTGCGCTCAGGATGACACCTTAGTTTCCTAACCAGTCCGGGGTTCAGGCGTCGTGTCCAGGGATCGTGAGTGCGAACATCGCTGCCGCCGTGGATTATTATAGGTATGTGAAGCGCATCATCTCCTCCACTGTCCTTACTTGCCTGATATTCCTCGCGGCCTGCAACAACGGCTCGCATCCGCCACGCATCGGCAGCGCCGCTCCCCAGTTCACCATCACCGATTCGCAGCGCACGGTTTCGCTGAGTCAATTCCAAGGCAAGCCAGTGGTGCTCAACTTCTGGGCAACCTGGTGCCCGCCGTGCATTCAGGAGATGCCCTCGCTGGTGCAATTACAGAAGCAGCTTGGCGACAAGGTAACCATTCTTGCCGTTAGCGAGGACGACGACGACAACGCGTACAAACAGTTCGTCCGCGACCACAACGTCGATCTGCTCACCGTCCGCGACACCCGGCAGAAGACGAACGGGCTATATGGCACGACGGGGTTTCCTGAGACCTTCGTGATCGATCGCAGTGGCAAGATCGTCCGCAAGTTCATCGGCCCGCAGGAGTGGACCAGCCCGGAGATCGTAGATTATTTGAAGAAGATGTAGGGCTTGGCAAATAAGTTGATCTACGAGGACAAAAAACGGCGCTTGGCCACTTTGGAGCAATCGTTGCTCGCCGCCGCCAAGGGACGAGCGATTGAAGTACCAGTCGCCGAGATTCGCAAGAATGGACTAGTCACGGCGCTCCGCAAGCGCACACTGGCCGTGAAAACGCCTCGCTCTCAAAGCTCCACAAAACGAGCGCCGTAGGCGCGAAAGAGTTTAGCCCAGCGCTTCAGCGCTGGGTAAGCGTCATAACCACCACGAGTCCCGTAGGGACGGCACAATCGAGTGTCTCC
Organism: Acidobacteriaceae bacterium; assembly: GCA_003151335.1. GTDB lineage: Bacteria > Acidobacteriota > Terriglobia > Terriglobales > Acidobacteriaceae > Bog-257. The sequence goes on along the minus strand of PLXE01000041.1, from coordinate 6,622 downwards.
GACCACACCTGCTAAAATCTGCGCGTAGGAGTTTGCACACTGGCTGTGCGTTAGGTCACTAATGTCTGAGGAACGGCCAAACAGATGACGATGGATACTTCCCCTCATAGGAGTCTTCTTCTTCGGGGGATTAGCAGGCTCCATTTTTAATTGGTGGATCAACAGGCCCAAACCCACGGTGGTGACGTATCGGGTGGTATCCACAACCCTTGCTGATCCGCAGGCAACCGGGTTGATTCCTGACCTGAAGGTTCTTATTGGGGCTGACCCCATTCAAGAGCTATACGCCTACACAGTGGAGTTAGTACCGCGGCAAGGGCCGTTCGCCGAGCGCGCCGAGTTTGCCGTCACTTTTTCTAGGGCCATCCACGTTTACGGGATCAGACCTGAATCGCCGTCAGCTCTTCACAAGCTATCTTGCGCGCGCGTCGAACAAACGGCCGGCGCCCCTAGTAACGCCGCCAACTCCACCACATTTGGATACCACTGCCAAATGTCACCAGTCAAAGCTGGCTCTGGCGCGTTCGCAGTTGTCCTGGCAACTGACAGCAAGGAAACCCCAAAGATCGACATGGTCGAGAAGGGGATTGACCTTGTTGCCGCCGACCAGTTCGAGCCGCAGCACCTGCAAGCCGCCGACTGGTCCAGATTGGGCGCACTAATAGCAATTGTGGTCCTTTCCGCCTGGCTAGGCTGGATCTTCTCGACCGTCATAGGCATTTATAAACGTTCGCAATCTCTGAGATAAGGTGTTCTTAGGGGATGGGCAACCTCCGCTCACAGCTTCACCCTCCTCAACCGCAGCGCGTTGCTGATCACCGACACCGAGCTGAAGCTCATGGCGGCGGCGGCGAAGATCGGGCTCAGCAGAATGCCGAACTTGGGATACAGAATGCCCGCCGCGATTGGCACGCCCAGCGAGTTATAGATAAATGCGAAAAACAGGTTTTCGCGAATGTTGCGCATCACGGCGCGGCTCAGACGGCGGGCGCGCACCAGTGCGGCCAGATCGCCCTTCAGCAACGTAATGCCGGCGCTCTCCATGGCAACGTCTGTGCCCGTGCCCATCGCGATCCCAACTTGCGCCTGCGCCAGGGCGGGCGCGTCGTTGATGCCGTCGCCCGCCATCGCAACGACTCTTCCCTGCGCTTGCAGCTTCTTCACCGCGTCGGCCTTGTGACTGGGCAGCACTCCGGCTTCAAAGTCAGTGATGCCGAGTTTCCTTGCGACTGCCTCGGCCGTGGACTGACTGTCGCCGGTCAGCATGACTACGCGCAAGCCTTCTTTTCGTAGATCGCGGATCGCTTGCGCTGCCTCGGGCTTCACCGGATCGGCAATGCCGAGCAGCCCGGCGATGCGGCCATCCACGGCGACGAAGACCACGGTGTGGCCATCGTGGCGCATGGCCTCGGCCTTGGGTTTCAGTTCACCGGCATCGACTCCCAGCTCTAGCAGCAGAGCCTCATTTCCGGCCGCCACTTCATGCCCGCCGACTCGGCCCGCCACGCCGCATCCAGTGAGCGACCGGAATTGCTCCGCGGGCATCAAATGCAATTGGTTGGCTTGGGCAGCCTCGACCATCGCTGCGGCCAGCGGATGTTCGCTTCCCTGCTCCAGGCTGGCCACCAGCCGCACGACGCGATCTTCAGTCTCGCCGCCGACGGCGACGACGGACATGAGTTCCGGTTTGCCCTGAGTGAGCGTGCCGGTTTTGTCGAGCACCAGGGTATCAACTTTCTGCAGCGTCTCCAGCGCCTCCGCGTTCTTAATGAGAATGCCGGCGCGCGCCCCACGCCCCGTGCCAACCATGATCGCCATCGGTGTCGCCAGACCCAGCGCACACGGACACGCGATGATCAGCACCGCAACGGCATTGACGATGGCGTTGGCTAGCCGCGGCTCCGGACCAATCACGAGCCACGCGATGAACGTGATCACGGCTGACGCCAGCACCGCCGGGACGAACCAGGCCGCAACCTTGTCGGCCAGCCGCTGAATCGGAGCGCGGCTGCGTTGCGCGTTGCTCACCATCTGCACGATTTGCGCCAGCAGCGTTTCGCTGCCCACGCGCTCGGCGCGCATCAGCAGCCAGCCGGTGCCGTTCACCGTTGCGCCGACAACTTTGTCGCTGGCGCGCTTTTCCACCGGCATGGCTTCGCCCGTCACCATCGACTCGTCCACCGAGCTAAGACCGTCGAGCACGATGCCGTCTACCGGAATCTTCTCGCCCGGCCGCACCCGCAGCTTGTCGCCCACCTTCACCTGCTCGAGCGGGACGTCGTATTCGCTGCCGTCGTCGCGCATAATGCGCGCCAGCTTCGGCGACAGATCGAGCAACGCGCGAATGGCGCTACTGGTGCGGCTCCGGGCCTTGAGTTCCAAGACCTGCCCCAGCAGCACAAGGGCAATGATCGCCGCCGCAGCCTCGAAGTACACTTCCGGCTGGCCATGCATGCCGCGCATGGAGGGCGGGAAGACTTGCGGAACGATGGTGGCGACCGCGCTGTAGGTGTAGGCCACGCCGACGCCCATGGCAATCAGGGTGAACATGTTCGGGCTGCGGAACTTGACAGACGCCCAGCCGCGCACGAAGAAAGGCCAGCCGCACCACCACACGATTGGCGTTGCCAGCGCAAACTCAAGCCACGTGCCTACGAGCGGCGTGAACACGTGCGCCAGTGGCCCCATGCGCAGCATCGCGTAGGCGACCAGGGGAACACCAAGCAGCACGCTGGTCCAGAAGCGCCGGGTCATGTCGCGCAGTTCGGGATTTTCTTCCTGCGCGCTGGTGACCGTCTTCGGTTCCAGCGCCATACCGCAGATCGGACAGGCACCGGGCCCGTCGCGAACGATCTCGGGATGCATGGGGCAGGTCCACTGGGTCCGGGTCGCGGCCATGGGGACGTCGGGCTCAAGCGCCATGCCGCACTTGGGACATGCGCCGGGCCGCGGTTGGCGGACCTCGGGATCCATGGGACACACGTAGGTCGTTCCCAACGGTGCGGGCGCACGCTTGCTCTGCTCCACCGCATCCACGGCGGTGATTTTCGGGGCCTCGCTTTGGACAACGTACTTCTCGGGATCGGCTTTGAATTTCTCGCCGCATCCTCGACTGCAGAAGTAGTAGGTCTTGCCTTGATGCATCGCAGTCGCTGCGGCTTTGGCTGGATCAACGCTCATCCCGCAAACCGGGTCCTTCTCCAACTTGCGGCCGATCTGCACCGGGGCGGCGCCGATTTGTACCATCGCGGGCATCCCAACCGCCTTGTAGTTCGGGGAGAGATATTTCTCCGGATAATCTTTGAATTTCTCCGCGCAGCCGCGCGAGCAGAAGTGATACAGCTTGCCCTCGTACTCCACCGAAGCGGCGGCTTTGGAGGCATCGACATCCATGCCGCACACCGGATCTTTGTCGAGCTTCTTGGCTGCGCTAGTCGGCGGCGGAGCATTGATCTTAGCTTCCTGAGCTGCCGAGAGGTGCTTGGCGGGCGACGACACAAACTTGTGCATGCAGCCAGGCGAGCAGAAATAGTAGGTCCGACCCTCGTACTGCGCCTTGCCACGGGCTTCGGCCGGATTCACCGCCATCCCGCAGACGGGATCGATTACCGAAACATCGATAATGCGGTTCTCGGAGCTATCCTCGGGTCCGTTCATTCCCTCCCTCTCCTGAGCTAGGTGCTCGCGCTGTTCATTGACGCGGCGATGCTCTATATTGAATGCGGATTCGGTGCGAAGGCCGAAACTTCTAACCGACAGCTATTCTAGATGCGGAAGACAGTTTCCAGTTTCTCCGTATCATCATTGCACGTTTGCGCGAGGGCGGTTCGATGACTGCAGTCGAAGTTTTGTTTCGCTATGGAATGTCGCCGGGTGAGATGGAAATGGGCGCGCTGGGACAAGTAAACGATGTCTACGGCATCCGCCGGGTGCGGTTTAATGAGCGGGAACGGACCATCCGGGTGGAATACGACGCCACGCGCCTGAACGAGTCCAGTGTGGAAAAACTGCTGCGCAGCGCCGGATTCGACATTTGCGAAAAGCTGGCGCTGGTGTAACCAAGGCGCCCCAGGTTCAAACACAAAAGGCGAAGCGCGACGGAGGGGGAAGCACCTCGCCTTTGCTCGGTCTGGGCGCTTGCGGGAACGCCTTTTAGGCGATCTAGCGGTCGATCACACAGCGTGGTTGAGGTTTCGGGGAGGTTTAAAGTTGAGGGGCCGCTCGTTGAAGGGAACTCTGGCCGAAATCCCCGTCCGAGCGGCCCCTTATTGCGCCACTTCGTCTGCCCGTGGATAGAGCATCCGGGATACCAAAGATTGGTCAATGAAAGTAAACGGGTTACAGAATTTCCAATCTGGGAGATACGGTAGAACTTTCCGGGTATCGGGAAAAATTTACCAAAGGAACTAAAGTGGTGCTATCCGGACTTGCGGAAATTAGTCCCCGTTTCCGACTAAGTCCCCGAGGGCCCGTGATCTGTCGTGTGAGTGGAAAGGTTCTCCACGATTGAGGTCTTGCGTGATGTCGGAGTCGGTCGGCAGTTTGGTATAATTTGCTGACTGCTTACCGCGTGTGCGCCCTTAGCTCAGCTGGATAGAGCGTCTGGCTACGAACCAGAAGGCCGGGAGTTCGAATCTCTCAGGGCGCACCACCACCTTCCGCAAGAAAGACACAACCGCTTTAGCTGGCTTCCGTGCTGACCACTTGACTCTTCTTTTTACCGCCGGTATTCGCCATGCAGCGCGCCGCCTCAGGGCTGGGCCGGGACGCTCATTTGCTGGTCGCTTCCACGTTGGAGTCGCAGGCCCAGACTAGGGCGACGATCCAGCCGAGGATGGTCCAGCCCAGCCAAAGGTTGGTTACCATTATGCTCAGCACCGAATTGTGCTTGCGCACCGCCGCAACGCCGATCGGCAGGCAGTACAGCAACAGGATAAACAGCGGCCCCGTATCGAACGAGTGCTTCTCCACGAGATAGCTGGCCAGGAACAAACAGAGCCCGGAGACGGACAGGATGGCGATGGATTGAGCGACTGAAGTGGCAATGGTTCGCAGCATAGTGCCCAAGAGCGGAAAATATCCACTTCCTATGATCGAGTCGAAGTTCGACCCTACCGCACTCTTTGGGGAGATACTACAGAGTCTAGTACCGCCCCACCCTCAAAATCAACCATGCTGATTAGCCGCGGCTCTCGGGTCCCTCCTGGGTCACGGGCAACTCGGAAACAACCCGCCTCACCCTCCGGGACTGTGCCCAAAATTGCGCCTCCTCCCTTGCCTTTCCGACCTGTTGCGAACTGATACAAGCTTGATGACAGTGTGCTGAAAATCAGCATGAATACTGCGTCGTGCCACTTTGTGACACTTTAGCTAAATTGATTTTCTCTGCGGCAACGGCCACGAACCAAACACCGGGAGTCCGAATCTCTCAGGGCCCGCCATCTTCAAACCGCATCACCCACCGGTGTTGCTACCAGATTGCTACCGATCGATTTGGCCTGTCTCAATTACCGTGACCCGCAGCAACCTTGCAATCAACTGCACGGGACGCATTGGGGCCAGATGTTCTCGTGAAGAAAGCCGGGACGAGGCCTTATCGGTAGCGGATCGGGTGTCGGCCTCCTCTGGTTTTGCCGTTATCACTTTTCTGATGCGACATAGGTCACTCCCAAACCACCCGCTGCAGTTGTGAAACTCTGACCGTGTTATCTTTCGGTGTGGCCAATCCAAGATTCAGGTCGGTTCTGTGAGTGAAGAGGGCTCGGCCAACGTGATCTCGGCCGTTGTCTCAGCCCCAAATCGGAAGGCAACTGGATCTGGAACACTTTGCCTGGCGCTGTTCGCCACGACCATGTTCCTGAGTGCATTCTTACTGTTTTCGATGGAGCCCATGGTCGCCAAGATGATCCTGCCCCTTCTGGGCGGCGCTCCCGCGGTGTGGAACACTTGCCTTGTCTTCTTTCAAGCCGTGCTGCTAGCTGGGTATTTCTACGCTCATGTATCTGCACAACTATTCAGTCACCGGCGTCAAGTCGTCTTTCACTTGTCTGTGCTGCTCATAGCCTTGGTTGTGCTGCCCCTTCATATTCCTGCTGCATGGGTACCGCCCGTTTCACAGAATCCTGTCCTTTGGTTGTTAGCATTGCTCTCAGTTTCCGTTGGGTTGCCATTTTTCGTACTTTCCGCAAGCACTCCGATCTTGCAAAAGTGGTTCTCTCATTCCGGCGATCCAGCGGCGAATGACCCTTATTTTCTCTATGCTGCGAGTAACGCCGGGAGTCTAGCTGGTCTGTTGACCTACCCATTTGTGCTTGAGCCAACGCTTGGCCTGACAACACAAAGCAAGATGTGGAGCTACGGTTATATTCTGCTTTTTCTGCTGGCTTGCGGGTGTGCCGCCATAATCTGGCGAGTCCCGCAAACGGTGATACAACCGGCATATCAACTGCGGGAGGAGGAGGCAGCGCTTGATGAAACCGGTGAAAGCGCTCGTTCCAGCGTAAAGATATGGGATGAGAAGGCCGTGCTCCGACTGGATGCTGTAGGCTCCCAAGTTATCGACGCGCTTGAAGCGCAAACAGATAAAGGAGACCGGCAATGAAAAAGAGTAGCACCGCAATGG
>PLXE01000120.1 GCA_003151335.1 Acidobacteriaceae bacterium | reverse complement strand
TCTGGCGGGCGTGCTCGACATCAGCGTCAGCATCAAGAGCGCGCGCTTCCTGCGCTTCTGCGACTGCTTCAACACCCCGCTCATCACGTTTGAGGATGTTCCGGGATTTCTGCCCGGCACGCAGCAGGAGTACGGCGGCATCATCACGCATGGCGCCAAGTTGCTTTACGCGTTTTCCGAGGCGACCGTGCCCAAGATTACCGTGATCACCCGCAAAGCTTATGGCGGGGCCTATTGCGTCATGGCGTCCAAGCACATCCGCACCGACGTGAACTACGCGTGGCCGACCGCCGAGATCGCGGTGATGGGCCCCGAAGGCGCGGTGAACATTGTGTACCGGCGTGAGCTGGAGAAGTCGAAAAATGCCGATGCCGATCGCGCCGCCAAGATCGAGGAGTTCCGCGACCGCTTCGCCAATCCATATATAGCGGCCGAACGCGGCTACCTCGATGCGGTGATTCGCCCGCGCGATACGCGCCGCAAGCTGATTCAGGCGCTCGACATGCTGGAGAACAAGCGCGCCAAGAACCCGCCCAAGAAGCACGGAAATATACCGTTGTGAGAGGCAGCAACTAGCGACTAGCGGTCAGCCGTCAGCGAGCGAAACCGCGCTTCAACTGATCCCTAATCCCTGCCCCTGCCCTGTCATCCGGACCGAGTGGAGGAACCTGCTTTTTGGCGGTCAGCCGTCAGCTATTAATTCGGGGCAGGGGCCAGCCCGTCAGGGCGGTACAAAATTAGCCCAGGACGGAAGTCCTGGGTAGGCTGGCTATATGAATCCTCAGCCGGCTTCAGCCGGCGACACCATTGCGTGGGCGTGATTACCAGCGGGGCTCATCGTCCGCTCCCATCCTGTCCGCAAAAGCAGCGGGCAAGGTTGGGGCACCCAGCGACGACCTGGTCTTCACTGAATCGACTCTTCCTCACGACTCCTCCTCTGGCCCTGGCGGGCCATCGTAAATGGAGAAGTCACATTTCCGCTGGACTATTTTTCGGGGGGGCAGGTCACCTGCAACTCGCTTCAGATTCTCCGCTGCCTAACTACTTTGACCCATTTCTCGAGCTCATCAATCCGTGACTTTAACTCCGCGGGGCCCGGAACAAGAGTTCCGTCAGCCGCCGCTTGATCGTGTCCTCTTATCCAGCGAGAACATTCGGTCATTTCTTTGTCTACAGCGTCGCAGTCTCCTTGTGTTATGTCATGCAGAAAACGAAGTTTCTTCGTCTCGATGCTCGGTCGATACCGTTCCACTACGTCATAAAGTAAGACTTCGGTAATGGCTCTTTCCCACGCCTCTCGAAGAAATCCGTACATCTCCCGCGCTGCGCTCTCATATGCCTCCTGACCACCTGTGCGGTGAAGCTTTTCTGCCGCTTGCCAACGGACTCGGAGTTTTCCTATCCGCTCCTTGATCGGCATTGCGAGCCACGGCAAATCGGCTGAACAAATTCCGGCTTGACCCTCTCTCCGTACGTATTGGTTCTCACTGGTAACGCCCTGCTTTTCGCATTCATCAAGCAACAAACGCAGAAACAAGAGGTCATGCGTGAAGACGATAACCTGCCGTGTTTTCGCCTCCGTCACTAGGCGTCTCGCAATCCGTTCGCGCCAAACATGATCGAGAGAGGAGACCGGATCATCGAAGATGATTGCGGATCTAGACGGAGCGGTACTCAGCTCGGTGAGAAACGCAGCTAACGACAGTGTCCTAGATTCTCCTTCGCTCAAGACATCGCTGACCGAAATGTTAGGGGCGCCAGAAAATACCAGCCGGTGAAAGAGAGCGCCTCTTGTCCCCCCCGCCGTTTGTACTTCAACAGCCAGGTGATTAAACTCCAAACTCTTCAATTCAGCCTGAAAGGTGCTCCTAAGACTATCGGTCACCAACTGTTTCGTTAGTTCCGTACTCTTACGGGTGATCGCTTGCGTGGACGTTTCGTCAATGCACTGACGGTACGCTGCGATTCGCTTTTTCCTTTCTATCTCGTCCCGTACACCCTGGAGTCCTTGCCGAAGACCTATACGAGATTCGAGCTCACGAAGCTCAGCCTCGAGCTTCGGATCAAAAACTACGGACTGGCTGCTCAGCTGGGCAGATCGAGCCTGCAGATCCGTGACTATAGTTCTTACCTCATTGGCCGGACTCGGGCTGAGCGCAACTGGCGGGAAAACCGCAGAACCTGCACTGTCTTTAACCCTTTCTTGAAGTTCTGCAGCGGCGCTCAAGAAATCCCTCGTCTTCTTAGCTACTTCTGCGTTGTCGGTGCCAAGCTCATCAATGGCGATGCTGACGTCATTACGATCGACGCTAACCAGAGCGACTTTCAGTAGAGCGGTGTTTTGCGCACTCTCCGCTCAGCGTAAGTCGGACTGAGCCGCAGAGCTCACATACTCGGCAAAATGCTTCAGCCGATCGGCAGTTTCTTCTTCAATAAGCTGCTGACAGAAGGGGCAGCGAGCCCCTTTAGCAAGAACAGGGAAGGAACTTGCCGAGTAAGCTTGATCTGAAAAGTGGCTAACCGCTTCCCACATGCTCCGCCAAGCCTCACTACCCGTGCCGGGTAAAAGGTCGGGAGAGATGGCTCCTCGCTGGAGAGTTAATAATGCTTGTCGCGCAACCCGGACAGCTTCTCCGTTTCTTTGCAATTCCGAAAGACTGGCATTACTCAACGCAGCACTGATTTGGTCGAGGTGCTGAACAACAAGGCCGTAGCGGTCCGCCTTAAGCTTCAACTCCCGTGCGCGTTGCTTCGGGTCCGCTGAAAGGAAATCTTTCCGCAGCTCTCGAAGGTTGACGATGCGCTGTTCTTCTGCAGCAGAAAGGGTGGCCAGCTTTCGTAGTTCGTCAACATCGCTCAGAACGGTTAAGCCGTCAACAAGCGCTCTCGCGCGAGTTCCCTCCGGAAGATTCGGTATTGTCGGATCGATTTTAGTGATTTTCGACAACTCGTTCTCTAGGCGCTCACGGACCTCGCCACAGGACACCGAAAGCATGTCAAAGATATCGAGACCAAATGGCCGAAAGGCAACGTCCGTCTTGTCTTTGAGATAGACAGCAGCACAATGAGAATCAAAGACGCTAACGTTCGCCAAGGCGGCGGACGCTGGTGTATCCGGTCCCCACTCTAGAGGGATTTCGGCACCGCCTTCTCGATAGCGAATGGTCGCGTGCTGTTTTGTTGGCGGCTCGCCGCTTAGAACGTTGCCCAGGATGTTTTCCAGTCCACGTGATCTGCATGCTCTTTTTAGGACGCGCGTGTAGCCGGACTTGCCGGCTGCGTTAGCCCCGTACACGATCGTGAGATTCGGACCGAAAGCTACGGTTTGATTAGGGGCTAGGGCATTGACTCCTTGATGATGGGTGATAGCCGTAAGGGAAACAGGCACAGTTTGGCGACTGGTAACGGCTATATGTTCCGTGGCAAGAGGGTCTGGACGTCGTGGATCGCCTAAACCGTGGCCAGATTTGGATAGCTCAACGAGATCATCCAGATCTTTGGAAGATAATTTTCCAGATGTGAATAGACGACGCAGAGCATCGCGTTGCCATCCTGGGCGTTCCTTGGACCATTCAAGAATATCTTCAAATATATTCTGCACACCATTCGGGGCAGAGGGTTCAGTCACCTCAATTGTGCTGGAGCTGGACGAATTGTTTGCGTCTTGAGGCTGGATTTGTTCTGATGCCATAGAACCTTCGTTTGTATGCCGTTTTCACTCATACCGTACCAGCTACAAACCTCCGGTCAAGGACGTGGGTCACAGTCTTGTGCTCGGCCCGTGCGAGGGTGCAGCGGGCCGGTGGCCCACCTAGCATCAGGAGGGTTCTAGCTCATTCCCATTCCGGGAGGAGAGGAAAATAGGCCCGCCAATTGCTACTTTCGTAACTTGACCGCGTTGCCGACCCGACCCATACTCTGCTTGTAGGGCAGGATCCGCCTAGCCTGGCGCTCCTGCCCTTTTGTGTCTTTAAGTAGGGTTTGGTACGTCGCCGTGACGACCCTCAAACTGCCAAACCGCGTTTTCCCAGGGCTCTCCCACCCTTTCTCAGCAGCCCGTAAGTCTTTGCGGCTCAATATTTTGCCTATAAAGCCCCTGAATGCAATATTTTGCGAGGATTTTCTTGAGGCAGCCCTTTATTTTCAATATTTTGCGGAGATGAGGGGGGAGGGGGTACCCTAGGGGCTAGGGGGCAGGGCTTAGGGGTTAGTAACGAAAAGCGAAGAGCGAATAGCGAAAAGCGAAAGGCGGAGCGGTGTCGGCCCTTGCACTTGAACGGCGGCTTATTCGCCCGCCACGGTCATGCCGTCAATGCGGAGGGTTGGGGACGCGATCGAGCTGCGGAATTCCAGGTCGTTGCCGATCTCCGCGATGTTGAAGAACATGTCTTTCAGGTTGCCGGCCACGGTGATCTCTTCCACCGGATAGGTGAGTTCGCCATTCTCGATCCACAAGCCACTGGCGCCGCGCGAAAAATCGCCCGTCACCAGGTTCACGCCGAAGCCGAGAAACTCGGTGACGAACAGGCCTTCCTTGATGTCGCCGATGATCTCTTGCAGGCTCTTCGTGCCCGGCTGAAGAAAGAAGTTGCCCGGCCCGATGCCCGGCGTTCCCGCCAGCCCGCGCGAGGCGTTGCCGGTGGTCTGCAATCCAAGCTTTTTCGCGGTGTAGGTATTCAGCAGGTACGACTTGAGCACGCCGTTTTCGACCACGATGGTCTTGCGGCTGGGCACGCCTTCGGAGTCGAACGGGCTGGTGCCGAAGCCGCCGCGCATGGTGCCGTCGTCCACCACGTTGATGTTGTCGCCCGCAATCTTCTGGTTCAGCTTGCCGGTGAGGAACGACGCGCCGCGATAGATCGAGTCGCCGTTGACCGCCTCGAAGATGTGGCCGACGAGCGATCCGGCGACGGTGTACTCGAACACGATGGGAACTTTTGCGGTCTTGACCTTGCGCGCGCCGATTCGCCGCACGGTGCGCTGGGCGGCGATCTTGCCGACTTCTTCCGGCGATTCCAGTTTCTTCAGGGTCATTGCGACCGAATACCAGTAGTCGCGCTGCATCGACGAACCTTCCACCTGCGCGATGGGCACCGCCGAAACCGAGCAATAGGAGCGCTGGTAGTCGCCGACGAATCCGTGCGAATTGGCCAGCACCTTGTAGCCGATGGCGGCGTCGAAGGTACCGCCTTCGGAGTTGATGATGCGCGGGTCGGCGTCGAGTGCCGCTTTCTCGGCGCGGCGCGCGTAGTCGATGCGATCGGCGGTGGAAAGCGAATAGACGTCGTTGTGATAGAGGTCGAGGTCGCCTTCAAGTTTGCCCAGTTGCGCCGGCTCGGGAATACCGGCGAATGGATCTTCGCTGGTGACCTTCGCCAAGGCCAGCGCCGAATCCACCAACTGCTGCACTCCTTCCGAAGTGAGGTCGCTGGAGTAGGTGCTGGCAGCGCGCTGTCCGAAAAAGACACGGACCCCGATGGCCTTGGAGCCGGATTCCTTCAGCGTCTCCACTTCGCCGAGACGCACGACGGTGGAGAATTCGCTGCCGTCCATGGCGACAGCTTCGGCGGCGCTAGCTCCGCCCTGCATGGCGCGGCGGACCACGTCGGCGGCAATTTCCTTCAGATCGGTCGACGCGGTTTGTGCGGCGCCGGGGCGTTCTTGAGCAGAAACGGTCATGAATTAGTCCTATGTTGTCAGAGTGTCACAATGTGGTACAGGCGACCGAGGAGGCCATTGAAAACCGAAAAAAGCAGATCCCTCGCGGAAGCCGCTCGTGATGACAAAAACAAAGAGCTAATCGAGTGGCCTGCTTTTGTGTTATCCGCCCGTTCCGCCGACGGTCAGCCGGTCCACCTTCAGCGTTGGGATTCCCACCCCGACTGGCACCGACTGTCCATCCTTGCCGCAGGTGCCAACCCCCTCGTCGAGTTGCAGATCGCTGCCGACCATCGAGACCTTGGTCAGCACATCCGGTCCGTTGCCGATGAGCGTCGCGTTTTTCAGCGGCGAAGTAATGATGCCGTTCTCGATCAGGTAAGCTTCCGAGGCGGAGAAAACAAACTTGCCGTTGGTGATGTCCACCTGCCCGCCGCCGAAGTTCGCCGCGTAAATACCGTACTTCACCGACTTGATGATGTCTTCCGGCGAGTCCTGCCCGGCCAGCATGTAGGTGTTGGTCATGCGCGGCATGGGAATGTGCTGATAGCTCTCGCGACGGCCATTGCCGGTGTTGGGAATGCCCATCAGGCGCGACGACAACTTGTCGGAGAGATAGCCCTTGAGGATGCCGTTCTCGATGAGGATCGTGTTTTCGGTCGGATTGCCTTCGTCGTCCACGTTGAGCGAGCCGCGGCGGCCGGGCATGGTGCCGTTGTCCACGACGGTGCATTTATCGCTGGCGACGCGCCGACCCAGCATGCCGGAGAACGCAGAAGTCTTCTTGCGATTGAAGTCGGCTTCGAGGCCGTGTCCGATAGCTTCGTGCAACAGGATCCCCGGCCATCCCGGGCCGAGCACCACTTCCATTTCGCCAGCCGGCGCCTCGCGCGCATCCAGCTGAATGATGGCCTGCCGCGCCGCTTCTTTGGCGAAATGCTCGGGCGACGCGTCCCCTTGGAAATATTCCAGCGCCACGCGGCCGCCGCCACCAGCCGTGCCACGCGCCGAGCCAGCAATTTCGTCCTTGGCGATGCAGAAGACACTCATGCGCGCCATGGGCTGGGCATCCTCAGCGAAGCTGCCGTCGGAACCAATTACCAGAATGTGGCGCAGCTCGTCGGCGTAGCTCACGCGTACTTCATGAATGCGCGGATCGTAGGCGCGCGCCGCTTTATCGGCACGTTGCACCAAGTCAACCTTGGCCAGCACCTCGGCTTCCACGGAGGGCAGCGGCACCGGATAAAGATTGTGCGCGGGCTTGTTGGTCAGGCCCACCACAGGCTGCTTCGCTGGACCACTGGCGATAAGCGCCGCAGTGCGGGCGGCGTGCAGCAGCCGCTCCGGCGAGAGGTCGTCGGTGTAGGCGTAGCCCGTGCGCTCCCCCGACAACACCCGCACCCCGCATCCCGCCGAAATGCCTTGCGTGGCCGACTTCACCATGCTCTCGTCAAGCGAAACCGAGGTGGAGGTTTGGTATTCGAAATAGAGGTCGGCGAAGTCGCCGCCCGCGGAGAGCGCCGCAGAGAGATAGCGTTCCACATCGGCTTGCGCCAGTCCGTAGCGGTCGAAAAAGAACTTCTTGTCCATAGTCACACTCATTGGATGTCCGGCTGCAGGAGAAGACGCGGCTGACCGCCGAGGTCCCAATCTTCGATTATCACATAGGGCTGTGCTAAGGGAGGGTGCAGACTTCTCAGGGTTGGAATACTCTTTCCCGTGAAGGGACTGGCCCGCTCTACCCGAAAAACTCGAATCTCCGCCTCGATCATGCAAAACAGGGCCATCACTACCAAGCATCTGGCTAAGCTCCTGGAGCAGTTCCTGGTGGACGCGCCCCAGGCGGTGGCCATGGAAGACGGCGAATTGCTGTTCGAATTCGCCACCGCAAAGTATTCCGTCTCCGGCGAAGGCAAATGCATTCTGCATTTGTGGTCGGAGGAGCGCAATGCCGTGCGCCGGGTGCTGGATGCGGAACTGAAGGGTCGCATCCTGCGGCTTAGCGTAGTGCGCTTCGGACAGGCGCAGCCGCGGGTGTTGGATATCTGCGCCAACCCTGACCGGCGCAAGGGCGCCGCCAAGCACGCAACTCGCACTCAGTATCAACGCCTGCTGGAGCGGGTCTTGCTGCGCGAGTATCCCGGGATGAAAGTCGAGCACCTGAGCGGCAGCCCCGATCTGGAACATTCGTTCAGCCCGGTGTACACGCGCGCCGTGCTGCGGGCCGGTCAGTCGGCGTTTGCCGTGCTCGGCGTCAATGCCGAAGAGACGCAGTCGTCGGTGGATGCAGTGCTCACCTTCGGCATTCTCTGGATGGATTACCAGCGGCAGCAGCTTGCCGGACGAGCTCACGTGGAAGGGCTGAAGCTGTTTCTGCCGCCGGGACGAGCGGAAATCGTGCGCCAGCGCGCGGCGCACCTTCATCCCGAGGCAGCCAAGTGGCAGCTCTACGAACTCGACGAACGCTCCGAGATTTGCGCTCCTCTCGACGTCCCCGATACCGGCAACATCGTCACGCGCCTGACCCACGCGGTAGATGTGAAGGGCGCGCGAGTGCGCTTCGCTGCCTCCATTGCGCGCATTCGCGCGCTGGCGCCTGGAGCGGAGATTACGGTCGAGTCCGCCTCGGAAATCGTGTTTCGGCTGTTCGGCCTGGAATTTGCACGCGCCCGTCTGACGCCGGCTTCAGGAGCGTTGCGCAATGCCGAGACGGTCCTCTTCGGCATCGGTTCAGCGGAGTACGTCCTCGACGAAAACAGCGAGGCGTTGTTCGGCGAATTGGTGCAGGGCATCCTCGAGCAGCGCCAACCCGACGGCTCGCCTACCAACCTGTTCTTCCGTCTGGCCCCCGAGCGCTGGCTGGAAACCCTGATCACGCGCGAGGTCCGCACGATCGACGAGAGGCTCGATGGCCGCTTCGTGTACTCGCAAGTACCCGCGTTTGCGGCCTCCGATCGCGCCATGCTCGACGTGCTCACCTGCACCCTCGACGGCAGGCTGGCCATCCTGGAGCTGAAAGCTAATGAGGACATTCATCTGCCGCTGCAAGGGCTCGACTACTGGGCGCGGGTGCGCTGGCATCAACAGCACGGCGAATTCGCGCGCCACGGATACTTCGCCGGACGCGAACTTTCCAGTGCCCCGCCGTTGCTGTTCCTGGTCGCTCCGGCGTTGCGCGTGCATCCCGCCAGCGATGTTCTGCTGCGCTACCTCTCGCCGCGTATCGAGTGGACGCTAGTGCAGGTAGCTGAGCGCTGGCGCAATGGGGTGCGAGTGGTGAACAAGAAACACGCAAAGGGAAATCAGTCCCCGCGATAGCGTGTCAACCATGGAGAATCAGCCGCGGGACTTGGCCAGGTTGGGGGCTGGTTTCGCGAAAGAGACTACCTGTCGCGACTTGCCTGCTCCGTTTGGCCGGCGCGGGAGCTCGGTGTCCTCGTTGTCAGACGAGTATAGGAAATTCTCGATCTCATCGATCCGCTTGCTGGCGTCGCTGTAGCCAATGTCGATGAGTTCCTTGGTGTATTTTGGTGTGAATAGCAGGTAACTCATCAGGTCCGAGCACGACGCTGCATCTCGTCCCAAACCATTTATAAAGTACTGAATCAGATACGGCATGTCTCGCTGGTGTTGCGCTGCCAGTTCTGACAAATCTACGGACGGGGTGATGAGAAGGGGAAGCAAAGGCCGCATCTTTTCACATCCCTCAAGGCCCGTCTGGCTGATGTGGCCCTCTCTGAGCAACTGGTTCAGCCGCTCCAGGTGTTCGACATCGGTTGCGAGATGGTCCAGGAACATCACGTTGAAGAGGACTCCCATCACTTGCGCCAGCGAAGGATCTTTTGGATCAGTGGCGTCTGTCTGATGTTCCTTATTCTCACAGCGAACGCCGATCGCGAAAATCTTTCTTGCCCCCAGCCGTATGATCGGGCTGAGAGGTTGTTGCAGGCGCAAACATCCGTCGCCGAAAAAAGCCGCTCCTTTAGCCGTCTTGAGTCTTACTGGTTGAAACACCAAAGGAATGGCGGCCGAGGCGCAAATATGATCGACGGTGATCTTGGTCGCCAGTGTCACCCGGCGGCTTCGGTTCCACATCGGATGGCCTTTAGCGCCTTGAATGAAGAGGTAACTCTTGCCTGAGTTGTAGTTGGTGGCGGAAATAGCCAGGGCGTAGAGATGCCCACGCCTGATGTTGTCCTGAATTCGGTCGCAATCGAGGCGTGCGCGGAGATAGTGCTGCAAAGGGCTCGCATCCAAGAAGGACCGGGCGTTACCTCCTCCAAGGACTGCCCCAAAAGAGAGATCAAATATCCAGGTAATGGAATTGCGGGCCTGTGACAAAACATCACAGCGAAAGACGTCGGTAGGTCTAAGGCTGGACCAAAGGTGGGCGAGAACTTTGGTGGCCAAAGCAAAATCGTCGCTACCGACGGCCAGGGCAGAACCATTGATCGCTCCGGCGGAAGCACCTCCTATTATGGGAAAAGGATTGCCGTTGGTTTGGACCCGTTGTATCTCGCCAATGCGCTTCAGAACGCCGGCTTGATAAGCCCCGCGAGCACCGCCTCCTGTCATCGCTAAGCCGAGCGCGTTTTCCATCTTTACTCCTGTGCTCCGCAAACAACTCCACTGGGGTGAACAGCACCGTTCAAAAACCTGGAGCGGGAAGGGTGCTGGTCGGCCCAGTAGGAGATTAGTACTGGGATAATCGAAGATCAAGTGCTTGATTGGTAGTGCGCTACTTGTCAAGGTAGCGCACTACCCTTGATTGTCGAGCCTGATGCAGATGGCGTAGCGCTGCTGCACCACAAACGTGACGCGGCAGGGTGGTGGCCGCGGAGTAAAGCTCATGCGCCTGCGGCATCCTGACCATGAGCCTTCTCAATCATGCCGGGTTTCGCAACACGGTGCACACCGAAGCGCACAGCGCGCCGCCGATGTTGAAGGTCGCAGCCACTTTGGGATCTTTCCTTTGAATTTCCTTTGACGCTTTCCCTTTCAGTTGCCGGAAACACGAACCCAGCATCGCAACACCAGTCGCCCCCACGGGGTGTCCTTTCGCGATTAAGCCGCCGGACATGTTGATGGCGCAGTCTCCATCGACACTGGCTTTGCCTTCCACCCAGTATCGTGCCCCCTTGCCGGGCGAGGTCTTCCCCAGGACTTCCGTTCCAATGGCTGCGGCCACGGTGAAACAGTCGTGGATCTCCGCCACATTCACATCGGCGGGCAGGGCATCCGCCATTTCGTATGCCTTTCTCATTGCCCGGTAGGCGCCCGTAGGAACCAGCGTGTTGCGTCCTTCCTTCTGCAGAGGGTCGGTGGCCTGCGCATAGCCCGCGATTTCGACGCACTCCGATTTCGCTATGCCGAGCTTGCGCAGCCCTTCTTCCGTGGCCAGGATGAGCGCGGCGTAGCCATCGGTAATCTGTGAGCAGTCGTAGGTCTTGAGCGGCAGACCATCCACCACGTAACGATTGATGCCCTCGATCTTCATGGCCTGTTCCAGCGTGATCTGGACTTTGTTCATCTGGGCCAGGGGATTGTATTTCGCATTCTGATACTCGTTGACGGCAATCTGTGCCAGATCGCTTTCGCTGGCGCCATACACCTGCAGGTAGCACTGCATGATCTCTGCAAACAGATGCGGGAAGATGAAAACTTTGCCGGGCCGCTCGTTGGGATGCGAATAGTATCCCAGGACCTCGCCGATGAGCTTGCCGTCCATCTTGCCTTCCTGGTTGCGCATTTTCTCGTAGCCGATGGCAATTCCCACGTCGCCCACACCGCCTAGCAGTTTGTAAATCACCGACAGCACCGCCTGACCACCGGAAGCGCAGGCGTTCTCGACCGACTCGATCGGTTTGCCTTCCAATCCGGGAACTGTGGCCATCAGGCCCGAGAGCAGGCCTTGCTGGTTCAAGGTAAAGTTGCAAGCCGAGCCGACCGACCCAGTGTCGATGACCGAAGGCTCAACTTTGATCTCCTGACAAACGCCGCTGACCGCATTGGCCAAAATCTGAGGCACGGTCATATCCATGAGCTTGCCAAACTTGGACTGGTTGTAGGCGGCGATATAAATGCGCTGGTTCATGATTTCCTCCTGGCTCCGCTCTCCGAAACCCTCTCCCATCGGCCGCCGCCTGCCGGCGAGCCGCCGTCTCGCGGGTTTCCAGAATTCGCGAGCGTCCATTTCTATCACGGTAGCATCGCAGCCGTATGTGATTCAAATCACGCTTGCATTTCGCAGAGCTGATTCTCTGAACACATTGGCGCATTGGACAGAGGTGTGTTCAACTCCAAAGCTGTCCGTGACGTCCGGCAAGCATAAGAAAGCCGGAGCGTTATCGCTCCGGCTGATAGACTCTACCGCTATACCACGGAGGAGGGCTGGGCCTAGAGATTCATTTTGCGGCGCATCACTCCAAGCGCGCCCAGAAGACCAGTGCCGAGCAGGATCATCGTGCCCGGTTCCGGTGTAGTGGGCTGTATCAATCCCGCACGCAACTGGGCGATGGCGAAATCGCCACCCGCAAGATCGGTGATTACGACGCTAGTGATGTCCGAGCTAGACTGGGCAGCAAATAACAGCGCGCCCGACGAGCCGTTCGGGAACAAATCAATCGTGCCCAGGAGGGTGCCGCCATTGAAATACTGCGCCGTGACTTCTTCGACCGCGAAATTGTCCGGCTCGAGCTCGAATCCGACGACATTAAAATTACCAGTGAGGGTAAGAGTTAATGTGCTAAACCCCGCATTCCACAGAATGTTAGGTGTGCTGCTCTCGGTCGCCGGAGGGCTACCCCAAGTCGCCCAAGTGCCAGGCACGAAGTTTTCCGACTGGGGGTTGCTGAAGCCGAACGGACCCAAGGACGTAATGAAGCCCCCGGACCCATCTCCACCTCCGTAATTAGTGGTGCTGGACTCGTAGTTGCCCTGGCCCGGCTGCCCGAAGGTGGTAAAGCCCGCAAACGCAGGCAGGCTCAACACCAGGCATAGCGCAATCAGTGTCGTGAGTTTAACCAACCGCATGGTTTCCATCCTTTCGAGAAAGCTTTCTGATCAGTTTGGAAAGACCCAATCCATCGATTCTTTGTGCCGCACACGTGTAAAGCGCAATTTCCAATAGACGGGTGACTTATCAATGGCAACCGTGCAATCCAAATACCACGAATTGGCAAAGACTTGTCGAACGTTAGGTTGTTGATAACACGGGTCGAATCGACGAGACTATGCCAAGAACTAATGAGTGTGAATAAGTGCCCAGTGCGCAGGGGTTTGCATTTAAGGGCTAAAGGGTTTCTAGCTGCAAGCGCTACTTTGGCAATAGTCATATGATCGCTCGGCGACTCCGCAGGCGAGATATAAGACTTAAGTGCCATACTAGCAGAAAAATTTGTAATATCTAAGTAGTAGTTCGTAAACCACTATTGAGCTACAGCGTAGAATGCCATTTAAGAGCGCTTACAGGCCAGTAGGCCAGCCTTCTCGGTTGCGGATGACCCCAAAAGTACCTCTTGGCGTCCAATCGTCGCTGTAGGGCCTCTAAACGCGAATTCCACGGCGTTCCCAATTTCAAGATGTTTTCCCGATTCGGGAGGAAAGTGGAAGACTCCAGCCATTTTTGCCATACGCCCCAGTTAGTCAGGCAGTTCACAGGGTGAGATGTCATCGACATCACACCAGACCCAGGCTTCTCCCGGTTCGATGGAGCGTATCAGCGGATGCTGCGTTTTATGGTAGTGCTTGGTGGCATGTTTGTTCTTGGACGAGTCGCAGCAGCCCACATGTCCGCATTCCAGGCACAGCCTCAAATGGACCCAGGTGTCTCCAAGTTTGACGCAGTCCTCACAAACGTGGATTTTGGTGTGCGTGATCTTGATCTGGTCGAGATGAGTGCACGCGTTCGCCATCTTGTTCCTCCCCGTCCACCTCAACGCTCCAGGGCTTTACGGTCCCATTTCGCCAGCGTGGCGGCGGCGTCGTAGGTGGTTTGCAGAAAGTCCATCAGGGCAGCCTTGGGCGAAGCTGCCGTGCGCACGTCGTCGTACATCAGCAGGTACTCCTTCAGTTGCGGATGGTAGAAAGCCGCTGCTGGCCCGACACGCTGCTCGGCAAAACCGGGCGGCTCGGGCGCGGCGTAGGAGTAGAAGGCTGGCCCTGCGATGTCGCCTCCGCCGGGCCAGAACCCAGCACTGCTGACCTCGTGGGAATACGCTTCCCGGGTGATCCGGTCGGCGCCAGGCCGCTCCGGCGCCACCCTTCCAGAGAAGCGCGTCACCGCATGATCGAAGCTTCCCCACCAGAAGTGCACCGGACTGACTTTGCCGATGAAACGCGCCCTGAATTCCTTGAACACTTCGTCCACCCACGCGAGGATGAGCCAAAAGCGATGCACCGCCTCGGCGTCATAGGAGGCGTGGGTGTGGTCTTGCTCAAAAGGAATTGGCTCGGGGATTTCGACTGGGGTGGCCCAAATCCTTACATCCAATCCGAGTTCGGCGAGCGCCGCCATGAACTCTCCATAGAACTCGGCGACGCTCTGCGGTTTTAAGTCCAGGACCCGCGTTCTACCGTCCGAGATTTCGATGACCAGCTTGTGGTCCACGAAGTCAAACCGTATCTCCACACCTCGGTCTTGATGCGGCATCGCCAAGGTCGTCATGCCTCGGCCGGTGACATAAAACGTCACATTCCACCAATGATTTACCAGCGGACAAAGTTTCAGGCGGATCTTGCCGACGATCTGCGTCCACATGTGCAGGGTCGCCAGAGTGTCTTTCCAGCTCTCGAAGGGCAGCGCGGGAAGGGAGCCGCCATCGTTCGTACTGTGCGGGACAAACTCTGGCGCCATACGATATTCCCATTCTCGCGAACAATGGACACGCGTCAGCGGTGCTTGGATGTCGCATTCGCGCCGCGGGATTCAATGCCCATGCCAGCAGCGTGGGCTCACAGGGCTGATGCATTTTATTACAACCAGTTTCGGGCTGCGATTCGAAAAAGGGAAGTGACGGTGAGAAGAACTGCGGCGCATCGGAGTCACGGTCAATTAGCGCAAAAATCCCCAGCTCGTCGTAACAAGCTGAGGATCATCATCTCCGATGACAACAGACCTTGGGCGGATGGACAAACCCTTCTGAATTGCCCCGACAGGTGCGTTTGTCGAACCCCATCCGCCCATCGTACTGTGCTGAAGCTTATCGGTGCAGGGTTTCGAGGTTGTCAACAAGATGTGAACATTCTGTAGCTTTTCGGTGAGGAAGCACACATCAACGCTCCTCGATATCGCCGGCGCGCCGTCGCAACTTGGCCGAGGCGTTGTGCAGGCCTCACCCCACCACTTACGAATGTTTCCGGTAGCTTGCCCGTAGTTCTGCGACGATCTCCTGCGCCGCCCGGCGCGCCTCTTCCAGCTTCCCTGGCGGAAACGAGATCGCGCCTACGCGCGCGTGGCCGCCCCCGCCGTAGCGCTCGCAAATCTTGGCCAGGTTCTCCATCGGCTCGACCTTCGACCACGGATTCGAGCCCACGGACACCTTGGTCCGGAAGCTGCTCTTGCTCAGTCCCACGCTGTAAACACAATCGGGGTGCAAGTAATAGGGCACAAATTTGCTGTAGCCCTCAAGCTCATGGTCGGTTACGTCGAAAAAGATGGTTCCGTCCTTGCACTGGGCACGCTCGCGCAAAATGTCGATCGACCGGAGGTGCCGTTCCGTCAGCGCCGGAATGCGCTCGGCGATCATCGGCTCCGCGACCATTTCCGCCAGCGACCGGTAAGCCAGCATCGGGATTAGGGTGGGGATGAACTGTGGGTCCTGGTTCGACTCGATCACCATGGTCAGCTTCATCGCCGGCGCCTTCATCTCGACCGCTGACTGCGGATCGCTGTAGAGGGCGCCATCGATAATGTCGGCCCACTTAATTAACTCCGCCACCGGCGCGGGATCAAAGCCAAAGCGGTTCTCGGTCACGGAAGCGATGAACTTTGTGCAGGAGCGAAAATCGGGATCGTAGAACTTGGTATTGCTCAGCTCCTGCTCGAAATGGGAGGCGTCCTCCGGCGTCAGGAAGGCGCTCTGGTGATGGTCGAACCACCAGGTGATACGGGGTGACGATGAGTACTTGAAATCGACAATGGCGTTTTCGTCGCCGGTGAAATCGTCTTCGTTGAACAGCGCGCCAGCGCGATGCACCAGACCCACATATTCGAATTCGGCGTCGCGGATGCGCTCGCGGTAGAAACGCGAAAACAGCGCCGCCGAACAAGCGCCGTCGAAACATTTATCGTGGTAGAAGACTCGTACCCTCACAAACCCTTTCGCCTATGCGGGATCCTTCTTCCGGAACAAGCCTCACAGAATAGCGCTTTCGCCAAACAAAAAGTAGGTGGAAATGACATTATTAGAAAGGGAAGCGAGGGGAGGCAAAGACAAAGTCAACGAGTAGGGTGATGAGCGATCGGAGCCGTTGGGCCGGACAACTCGGCAAAACGGGCTTATTCGATCTGCACTAACGGGCCGGTGTCCACCGCCGGCCGCGGGGTCTGGAGGGTTTGGGGGGCCCGCCAGAAATCCATATACGACACCTGATGCACGCACGAAACGGTGCAATGTGGGGCGCAACTCTTTTCCGTGAGGAACTCGCGCCGGATATCGGCAACCGAATAGTGCTCCAGCGGGACGGCGGGATAGCCGCGCTGCTGCGAACAGTAGTGCACCAAGCCGTCCTCGCAAATGTAGAGATAGCGCGCCCCGGCGCGGCAGCGCCACTGGTTCGGC
This sequence comes from Acidobacteriaceae bacterium, assembly GCA_003151335.1. Classification (GTDB taxonomy): domain Bacteria; phylum Acidobacteriota; class Terriglobia; order Terriglobales; family Acidobacteriaceae; genus Bog-257. The sequence goes on along the minus strand of PLXE01000120.1, from coordinate 114,595 downwards.
TTGCCGTTGGCGATGTTGTTCTGGAACCAGTTGAAGCGCGCATAGTGGTGCCTCTCAAGTTCCTTCATCTTCAGGAACACTTCGCGCTCGACCTCGTTCAGCGGCTGAAGCTGTCCGTCGCCATCGTGGATAATGCCGATGGTGGAAGTGAAGCCGAGTTGCACGGCGCGCCTGCCCACGACCAGCGCGTCATGTGGATTGTGCGTGCCCGCGCCCACCACCGAGTTGATATTGACGTGAAAGTCGGCATGTTCGGCGAGCAGTTGCAACTTCTTATCCAGTACCTTCAGGGACTTTTTGGAGACCTCATCGGGCATCACGTTATCGATGCTGATCTGCAGATGGTCAAGGCCGGCGCGGTTCAGGCGCTGAATGCGGTCTGCGGTGAGCAGATAACCGTTGGTGATCAAGCCCGACAGGATGGGATAAGTGCGGATGTGCGCGATGATCTCGTCGAGTTGCGGGTGCAGCAAAGGCTCGCCCCCGCTGAGGGTGACAATGGTGGTGCCCAGGCGCGCCAGTTGATCGACGCGGTGCTTCATGATGTCGAGAGCGACAGGCTTGGAAAAATCGTCGTACTCGTTGCAATACTCACAGGCGAGATTGCAGCGGCGAATTGGAATGATGTGCGCCAACACCGGGTGGTCAGTGGAGACCAGCCCTTTGGCGATCATTTTTAATTCGCGAAGCCGGCGCTTGCAGGCAAGCACGCGCCGCCGCACCCCTGATGACGATTTCGGCATACTAAACTCGTTCCATTACACCACATCCGATATGGGGCTTGGAAAGCGCTTGCCCTTGTTCGGGGAATTTCCGCCAGCGAGTGGAGTCAGATGGCATCCAGCGGTTGTATGCTGGCTCATTTTGGCGCTAAGCAGTTGAAGGCGGGGAGACTGCGCTCACCTGAGTGCTGGTTTATAATCAACAATTCAGCTATCTACTCTGGAGTTCCTAAAGCATGATTCGATTTCTGCAAACCCCCGGCCCGATCAAGAAAATTGTGCTGGGCGGCATTCTTCTCGTCATCTGCGTGATGATGGTGATCACCCTCATTCCCGGTGGCGGCTTCCTCAACGACATGTTTGGCGGCAGCGTCACGCAGTCAGGGATATTGGCCAAGGTTGGCAACCAGGAGGTCACCCTGCTGGAGGTATCGGAGCAGGCCCGCCTCATGGGCCGCCAGCAGTTCAAGGGGAACATCCCTCCCGCCCTCATGCCTTATCTGATGCAGCGGGCCGCACAAGGCATGATCACGCAGAAGGCGCTGGTGTATGAAGCCGATCGCATGGGCCTGGGCGTCAGCGATGAGGAGCTTCGTGCTTACCTGCACCAGGGGCAAATGGGGCAGATGATATTTCCAGGAGGAAATTTCATCGGCCAGCAGGCTTATCAAGATTTCATCCAGAACCAGTTCAATATGGGCGTGCAGCAGTTCGAGCAAGAGGTGAAGGCTGAGATCGCACAGCGAAAACTGATGGCCCTGGTGAACGGCGCAGTCTCCGTCAGCGACAAAGATGTCGCCGAGCAAGTGCAGAAGCAGGGCGTGAAGGTGAAGTTCGACTACGCCGTGCTGACGCTGGACGACGTGAAGAGGCAGATCAAGCCGACCGATGCCGAGCTGAAGGCTTTCTACGAGCAGAACAAGCAGCAGTACGCGAATTCCATTCCCGAAAAGCGCAAGGCGCGCTACATCGTGATCGACACCGCCAAACTGGCGGAGAAGGTTTCGGTGAGCCAGGCCCAGCTGCAGCAGTACTACAACCAGCACCAGGACGAGTACCGCATTCCCGAGACGGTGACCGTGCGGCACATCCTGATCAAGACACCGGCGCCGGATGCTGACGGCAAAATTGATCAGAAGGGCGTGGAGGCAGCGCGGACCAAGGCGGACGACATTGCGAAGCAGTTGAAGAGCGGCGCCAACTTCGCCGATCTGGCCAAGAAGAACTCCGAAGACCCGGGGAGCGCAGAGAATGGCGGGTTGCTGCCGCCGCTTACGCGCGGCCGCACGGTTCCCGAGTTCGAGCAGGCTGCCTTCACTACGCCGGTGGGCCAGACCACTGGCATCATTCGCACCAGCTATGGCTTCCATATTATCCATGTCGAGGGCAAGCAGCAGGCAAGGTTGAAGCCGCTGGAGGAAGTGAAATTGCAAATTGAGCCGTTGCTTAAGCAGCAGCAGGTCGCTGGCGAGGCGCAAAAACTGGCCGACAGTGTGCAGGCGCTGGCCCGCAAGGCTGGTCTTGACAAGGCTGCCAGCGAAAAGGGACTGCTCATTATCACCACCGATTTCATTTCGCAAACCGATCCTCTTCCCGGCGTTGGCAACGCGAAGGACTTGGAAAGCGCGCTGTTCACCGCCAAGAAGAACGACCCTCCGGGCACGGCGCCGACGTCACAGGGGTACGCAATCTATCAGGTGACCGACATTCAGCCCCCGCAAACGCCGACGTTTGAACAGATCAAGGCACAGGTGGAGCAGCAGTTCAAGCAACAACGTGCGCAAGCGCTGCTGGCGCAAAAGACGCAGGAGCTTTCCGACCGCGCCCACGCCGCTCACGACCTGAAAAAAGCGGCCAAAGAGCTGGGCGCCACGGTCAAGACCAGCGATTTGGTCGATAGCAATGCGCAGGTCCCTGAAATCGGTCCCATGAATGGCGCTGCCGCCGTCGCCTTCAGCATGAAGCCCGGCGAAATCAGCGGTCCCTTGCAGGGCGGCCCGAACGGAGTCGTGCTGAGCGTGCTGGAAGCTCAAAAGCCTTCGCCGGAAGAAGTGAAGCAGAACTGGGACAAAGCGAAAGAGACGCTTCTTGACCAGAAGCGCACCGAGTTTGAAGGACTCTACGTGCAAGGCCTGCGCGATCGGCTGGAGAAGGAAGGGAAGATCAAAATCAATAAGGCGGAGATGGAGCGTCTGTCCAGCCTTTCCGAAGGGACATAGCGCAGCCCAGCGGTTTCGAGTCTTTGGCCAGCGGAGAAGTCTGCTGGCCTACGTTGTCTTGACCAGCAACCGGGATAAATGCCAGTTGCTGGTGATGAGTGTTTACCTCCGTCCGTCTAACTCTTGCTCATGCTTTCACAACGCTCATCCGGTGTTCTGCTGCACCCCACATCGCTGCCTTCGCGCGATGGTATCGGCGATCTGGGCCCCGCGGCGTACGAGTTCGTTGACTGGCTTGCTGCTGCCAAGCAGACCTTGTGGCAAATTCTTCCGCTCGGCCCGGTGGGATACGGCAACTCGCCGTATTCCTGCACCTCGGCATTCGCCGCCAATGTCCTGATGATCAGCCTGGAACGTCTCGCTGATCGCGGCCTCATCGATCGTGAGCGAATCGGGGCCCTCTCCGGCCTGGATTCTCCCGTGGATTTTGACAGCGTGCGCCAGCATAAGCTTCCCCTCTTGCGGGAGGCGGCCACGAACTTCATGCGGTCGGCGCCGGGTGCAGCGCGTGAGCGCTATGACCACTTCTGCCGCGACAACCATTGGTGGCTGGAAGATTACGTGCTGTTTAGTAGCCTGCGCGAATGCTACGGCAATCAGCCCTGGAATAGCTGGCCGGAAGAAATCGTTCGCCGGCGCCCCGATGCCATGGCGAAACTGCACACCGAGTTGCGCGAGCAACTGGATCAGGAGCGCTTTCTGCAGTTCGCGTTTTTCGAGCAGTGGGCGGCTTTGCGTTCCTATTGCCGCGAGCGTGGCATTCGGGTCATCGGCGATGTCGCAATCTTCGTCAGCTACGACTGCGCCGACGTCTGGACCCACCCCGAAATTTTCCGCCTGAAGCCGGACCTGTCACCCGAGGTGGTGGCCGGTGTGCCTCCTGATGCCTTCAGCGAAACCGGGCAGCGCTGGGGGAATCCGCTGTACGACTGGGATGCGCTCCGCTCTCGCGGCTACAGTTGGTGGATCAAGCGGATGCGCTGGGCGATTGAGACTTGCGATATCGTGCGCCTCGATCACTTCCGTGGCTTTGAATCGTGCTGGGAAATTCCCGCCGACGAGCCTACTGCGGTCCATGGCCGTTGGGTGGCGGGCCCGAATGCCAGCCTGTTCAGAGCGCTCAAGAGCGCGCTGGGCAAGCTACCCTTCATTGCCGAGGATCTTGGCTACATCACCCGTGAGGTGCACGATCTGCGTAAGAACCTGAAAGTACCGGGGATGAAGGTCATGCAGTTTGGCTTCGGAAATCGCGGCGCTCACATATACCTGCCGCATCAGTTCGAGCCAGATGCAGTTGTGTACACCGGCACCCACGACAACGACACCACCGTGGGCTGGTGGAATTCAGGCGCGACCGAAGAGGAAAAGGCAGCGGCGTCCGCCTACCTGGGAATTGGGGAAGATGGTGTGCATTGGGCGTTCATTCGAGCGGCGCTGACTTCCGTGGCAAACCAGAGCGTGATTCCCGTGCAAGACGTGCTGGGGCTCGACAGCGATGCGCGCATGAATGTTCCCAGCCAGACGGCCGGCAACTGGTCATGGCGATTGCGGCGCGGCGCGTTGACCTCGCCGCTGGCGGAAAAGCTGGCTGCCCTGGTCGAGATTACAGACCGCGACGAATGCGTGAAACAGCCGTCAGCGCACGCGGAAAAGAGCGACGGGAAAGTGAGCGACGATTTCGCGGCATAGCGGAACCGCTCCAGCGCAATCAGTACTTCGGGCCGTAAAGATATTGCGTAGGCAAGAAATCATCACCTCCGGTGGCGCCAATACCAAATCATTCCAGACCGCGGGCTGTGCTGGCATCCTTGCTCGCCTCCTTTACTTAATTGCGGGTGGCGGTGAGAATAAGTGTTTGCCCGGTCTTTGCCGTTGGAGGGACGCACCGTCAGGTGCGCCGTTGAAAGTCCTTTGGATCCATGCCGGCTGCGTTCGTCAACAGCGCTGACCGGACCAAAACGCATCATTCCTCCGCTTTACTACCTGTTTTGAAAGGATTGGTATGGCTGCCACTGGTGAACTGATTCGCATGATGAACTTTGTGGACGATATTGCGGCGACGCTGCGCCGCATCAACAGCAGCTTTTATCTGCTCAGCGGTGAAGAGAAGAAGCGCTTGGCCGAATACATGCGCAAGGCCGACCCCAATTTCCTGAACATCATCGAGCTCCTGGAAAAGGGAGAGTGACCGATGGCTGAGGTCCGCACCATCGCCGTGATTGGCGCCGGCATTATGGGCCGCGGTATCGCTCATGCCGCGGCGCTGGGCGGCTATCGCACCATCCTGGAAGATATTCTCCCTACCGCATTGCGCAGGGCTGGGACGGAGATTCGCGCCAACCTCGACAAGGCGGTCGAAATCGGGAAGGTTACAAAAGACGCTGCCGACGAAGCTTTTGACCGCCTGGAATATGCCTCGTCGGTGGAACAGGCGGCGCGCCAGGCGGACCTTGTGATCGAGGCGGTGCCGGAGGAGATGGAATCGAAGATCGAGATCTTTACCCTGCTCGATAAGGTCAGCCGGCCCGGCACTATCCTGGCCTCCAACACATCGTCGCTTAGCGTCACGGAAATTTCTTCGGTAACTTATCGCGCGCCGAAGTGTGTGGGCATGCACTTCTTCAATCCGGTGCACAAGATGAAGCTGTTGGAGGTGGTGCGCGCCCTGGAAACCGATGACGAAACGCTGGCGGCTGCGGTCGATGTGGGCACGCACATGGGCAAAGAGGTTGTGGTCATCAAGGAATCGCCGGGCTTCATTACCAGCCGCATCAATGCCATGATCGGCAACGAAGCGTTTTACATGTTGCAGGAGGGCATTGCTTCCGCCCAGGACATCGACAAAGCCCTCAAGCTTGGATTGAATCATCCTATGGGACCATTCGAGATGGTTGATCTCGTCGGGCTCGATACTCGTCTGCACATCCTCGAATACTTGCATAAAACCCTGGGCGAAAAGTATCGGCCGGCGCCGCTGCTGGTGCAGTACGTCAAGGCCGGACGCCTGGGCCGCAAAGCTGGGCGCGGAGTGTATGAATATCCGGAGCAGAAGGGCGAGACAAGAAGTAAGTGACTGATTGTTCGACCTTCGCCTAGCTCCTCAATGAAAATCATGCGAGCGCACGTCGGCGTCCGTAATATCGACGTTCTCAACGGCATACGCTTCCCGCATGGGCGCAACCCGATTGACCTTCACTGAAATCACGCCCTCCTGGTTTTGCAGCACGCCTTCCAGCAACAAAAACTTTTCCGACTGGATCATAATGCGGTTCTGCTCCATCACATCGGGCGAGATGATCGCATTGCTGATTCCGGTTTCATCTTCCAGGCTGAGAAAGACGAAGCCCTTGGCGGTGCCCGGCCTCTGTCGCGCGATCACGCACCCTGCTGTGCGCACATAACGGCCATGTACCACCTGCGTCAACTCTTTCGCGGAGAGCACTCGCGCCCGGCGTAGAGTGGTCCTGCGGTACGCCATGGGATGAGGACCGACCGTGAGCCCGGCGCCGCGGAAGTCGGCGACCAGCCGTTCCTCGGGTGTCATGGGCGCAAGTGGCGAAGCCGTATCGCTCTCTGGAATTCCTTCCAGGAGCGGACCGGCAAAACGCACGGCGCGCTCCACCTGCCACAGCGCATCGCGGCGATGCAGGTGTTGCCTGGAGCCAGTTTTGCGCGCTGAATCAAGATTCGCAAGTAAGTCTTCTTCGCGAGTGCAGCCAATCGAATTAAGCGCGCCAATCGAGGCCAGCAGTACCAGTTCCTTGCGGCGCAACTCGGGCACGCGATGGGCAAGGTCCACGATAGATGCAAAGGGCCGCTTACTGCGCTCGCGCACAATGGCTTGTGCCGCCTCTTCACGCAATCCTTTGGCATAACGAAATCCCATGCGCAGCGCGAAGTCGTCTTCCAGCGTGCATCTCCATTCGGACCGCGCAATATCCACCGGCTTCACTCGCAACCCGTGCCGCTGCGCGTCTTTCACGATGGTTGAAGGATGATAGAACCCCATGGGCTGATTGTTTAGCAGCGCCGCCGTAAAAGCCGCCAGGTAATGGCACTTGAGATAGGCGCTGGCGTAGGCGATCAGCGCGAAGCTGGCGGCGTGCGACTCGGGAAATCCATAGAGCGCGAACGAAGTAATCGAAAGGATGATCTGCTCCTGCGCTTCCGGCGGAATGCCGTTACGCTCCATGCCCGCGCGGAGTTTGACCTCGATATCGCGCATGCGCATCTCGCTGCGCTTGAAGCCGAAGGCGCGCCGCAGTTCCTCGGCTTCGCCGCCGCTGAAGCCGGCGGCAATCATCGCCATGCGCAGCAGTTGCTCCTGAAAGAGCGGCACGCCCAACGTGCGTTCCAGTACTGGCTGCAGCGAAGGATGCGGATAGACGACGGCCTGCCGTCCCTGCCGGCGTTGCAGAAAAGGGTTAACCATCTGGCCCACGATGGGTCCGGGACGGATGATGGCGACTTGTACCACAATGTCGTAGAAGCGGGTGGGATGCAGGCGTGGCAGGCACGACATCTGCGCCCGGCTCTCGATCTGAAACATCCCTACTGTGTCGGCCTTTTGCAGCGTGTCATACACTGTGGGATCGTCGGGCGGCAACTTTCCCAGATCAACTTCTTCTTTGTAGTGATCGCGGATCAGGGTGATGGAATCTTCCAACACGGCCATCATTCCCAGTCCCAGCAGGTCAACTTTGACGATGCCGAGGTCGGCGCAATCTTCCTTGTCCCACTGCACCACCACCCGGCCGGGCATGGTCGCAGGTTCCAGCGGGACCACGGTATCGAGCTGTCCCTGGCAAATCACCATGCCGCCGGAGTGCTGCCCCAAATGCCGGGGCAGGTCTTGTACCGCCAGGCAAAGCTCGAAAAATTTGCGCATGCGCGGATGCCGCAGGTCGAAGCCGGCATCGCGAAACTGCCGCTCCAGTGTGTCATCCGGGTCCTTGTATTCCCACGAACTCACCAGCCCGGAGAGGCGGTCCAGGGATTCGCCATCAAAACCGAGCGCCTTGCCAACTTCGCGCGCCGCCGAACGTCCGCGATAGGTAATGACGTTGGCCGTCATGGCAGCGCCGAGTTTGCCATAGCGTTGATAGACGTACTGTATGGCGCGCTCGCGCTGATCGCCGCTGGGAAGATCGAGATCGATGTCGGGCCATTCGCCGCGCTCCTCCGACAGGAATCGCTCGAACAGCAGGTCCATGCCAACGGGATCGACTGCGGTGATGCCGAGGGAATAACAAACTGCGCTGTTGGCCGCCGATCCTCGGCCCTGCACCAGGATGCCCTGCTCGCGGCAGAAGCGCACAATGTCCCAAACGATGAGGAAGTAGCCCGCAAGATCGAGCTTCTTGATGAGCACGAGTTCGCGCTCGATCTGGCGTTGTGCGCGCTGCCACAATTCGCTTTGCCCGGGGCGTAGATAACGGTCGCGTGCGCCTTCCATGGTGCGCGTCCGCAGAAATGAGTCCATGGTTTCGCCTTCGGGCACGGGATAGCGCGGGAATTGATACCCCAAATCGTTCAGCGTGAATTCAAGGCGCGATGACAGCTCAACGGTGTTTGCGGTGGCTTCGGGCAGATCGGCGAAGAGACGCAGCATCTCCTGCCGCGTCTTGATATAGCGCTCGCTGTTGCGCGCCAGCAGGAGGCCGGCCGTGTCGAGCGTGCGATGGTTACGAATGCAGGTGAAGACATCCAGTATCTGGCGCTCTTCCGGCTTGGCATATTGCGCACCTTGGGTGGCCAGCAACGGCAAGTCCAGGCTGCGTGCCAGCGCAATCGCTGCCTGGTTGCGGGTCTCTTGCGCGCGGTTGTAGTGGCGTTGCAGTTCGACGTAAACATTCTTGCGCCCGTAGATCGCGATCAATTGTTCGAGTGTGCTGCGGCCAGCCTCCAGGCCGCCGGTAGCCAGTGCATGTGCCAGCGGACCTTCGTCGCCGCCGGTCAGGCAAATCAATCCAGTCGCATATTCATTGAGGTCTTCGAGGGAAGCGATAGCTTGTGAACCCAAAACCAGCTCGTCATCCAACTCCGCTTTCGCGCGGCGAGGTCGCGCAACCGGATATTTTGGCGCACGCAACTTCATGCGGGTCACCAGGCGGCAGAGGTTCTGGTAGCCTTCTCGCGAGGCGCACAATAATGCCGTGCGCGGAGTCGCAGGTTCGCCGGTCTTAGAGCAGGATGGCAGCAGGGAAGTGATCTCTGCCCCAATGTGCGCTTTGATGTCGAGCTTCTTTGCCGCCAGATGAAAGCGCGGCGCGCCGTACACTCCATCGCGATCGAGCAACGCCATTGCCGGCATCTGGTACGCGGCGCACACCTCAGCCAGCTCCTCAGGAACCGAAGCTCCTTCGAGAAAGCTGAACGCCGAGCGAGCGTGGAGTTCGAGGTACATGAAACCAGTTGTCAGTAGTCAGTAGTCAGTAGTCAGTTACGGCCCAGATTAGATCAATGTGGTCCTCTCTACAGCCCATCTTCAAATGACGTGGGCTGCGATTCGTGGGTGCGATTTGTATCAGGGCACGGCTTTAGCCGTGCCGAAAAGGCCCCCTTCTCGATTGGGCTTTAGCCCCTGTCTTCAGCGGCTAAAGCCGTTTATCTTGGCCCGCAGCCACGGCACGACTGGAAGTCGTGCCCTGATACAAATCTGGTCTGCTGCTACAAGCTGTGGCATACGAATCTAAGTAGTCGCTGAATACTAATTGCTGAATGCTAATTGCTAATTGCTTCCCCATCAGTCATAGCTTGCCTCCGCAAACCACTTTCCACTCGTAAGATCGCGGTAAATACAATAGAGGGCCACATTGTCGCTGTCCCCATTCGCCAGCGCTACATCCCATTCTTCACGGTGCCAGAAACACACTGGGTCTTTGCTTGCGCTTTGCTCTTTCGCATTCTCCGTCCACCAGTCTCCGGAGGAGCGCCACGGTCCTGCCGACCACAAAACCTTTCCTTGCAGTTCTCCTAGACGGGCTGGTTTCGTCACGGCCGTCAAAGCCACTGGACGTCCTTCTGCCAGCCTGACCTGCAGCTGCCATGGCGGCCGAAACATGCGCAAAGCCAATCGTGCCGGCTCCTTGGTATCTGACATTGTGGGAGCTTCCCTTTGCTTCGGCTCTTCTGCCGTCACGAAACGATCCATCAGAAACCCGTCCCGTTGGTGGGTATCCAGCCGACGCGCGATTCCCGCCCGCCGCTCACCCACGATGCCACTGATCCGGGCCAGCGTAATCTCCAACCTCTCCGCTTCGGGAGTAACAGGCAGGAAAAGTCCGTGCTGTGCCGAACGGGGTGGCGCCGGCTCGGCTGCGATCCATACTTTGGTGATGGGAGCGCCCGGCGGATGCGCCGCTAATTCCAACTGCAACAGCTTGAGAAAAATCTTGGTATCGCGCATGGCCACCGGCAGGCGCAAAATGCGTTCCCCAATGTTCCCACCTCCCACAACGTGGGACGAATCTCCGGATACGTCCTGCGCAGAGGTTGTCTCCTCGTCGGCGACCCGCCGCTCCAGCTTTAAACGCAAATGCAATTTCTGTGCAGCCAGGGCCCGGGCCTCCAGCCGGGCACATAGTTGTTCCAGCAGCCGGTTCAAGACGAACGACAGCGGCTCGAGCGTTTCGACCGGAGATTCCAACTCCATCGCCTCTTCAAAATGGGTAACTGGCTCGCACAACACCAGTGTGCGCATGCCTGCTCCCCGGGCCAGACGCTGCAAACGCGTGCCCGCTTCGCCGAGCCGTGAAGCCAGTGCATGCTCGGGCAGCAGCGCCAGGGTGTGAAAATCACGTATGCCCCATCGTTCCAGCGTGTCGAGCATCTGTTCACCTAGCTTCTCGCGTTCGCGATCGGAAGCTAGACCGTCGTGCACCGACATATCGAATGTATCCAGCAGCACCTGCAACGGCAGCACTCCCAGGCGATGCGCTTCTTCTCCAGCGGGAAGCACGGTTGTCCCGCTGAATCCCCGCGCAGCATGCAAGGCGGCTTCAGGATTTGCGGCTAGCGCGATATTTGCCTCCAGCGCAATCGCGTTTACCCGCGACGCCAGATCGCGCGCCGTGGTTGCAGGCGCGCCGTAGAGCCGTTCCAGCCCGGCCAGGTCAAGCAGCAACGTGTCGCTGGTGGTGTCTTCCACGCGCGGCGTAAAAGCATGGGCGACGTCGAGCAGCGCGGCATGGGCCGAGTTCTCCTGCTCGGCTGAGCGCTGACGCAAGATTGCCAGACCAGGTTTCGGCTTGCTTCTCGTGCGCCGGGAAGAAAGCTCGATCTGCGTAGTCTTGGAAGTTTTAACCTTAGCTTCGATGGAATGGGCCGCTTCATTTGCAGGAGCTGAGAAAACAGCTGTCTGCAGCTTGGTCATGCCCACTTCCATTCCCAGGCAGCGGGCTTTTTCATTGAGCGCCACCACGCGCACCAGTGGAGGTTTGCCTTCCAGCACAGCTACCGCCTGTTCGCGCAACCAGGGCTCCACGCGGACGATGGCCTCCACCGGGAAATCGGGAATGTAGATACAAGCAAACATCCAAGCCTCGAAGTCGAAAGTTGAAGAATCACCACGCAGCGCGCAATTCAAAATTGGCGTTGGCTGGCTGCGCTGGTTTGCGTTGCGTCCACGAACCGGGGCCCCCACCGAGCGTCGCTTTTGCGCTCGGTGGGGTGGAGGCGCCGGGGTTTCCATCGAACGCCCCGCCGTGGCGGGCTGGGGGATTGGAGCAGCGCACCACTTCGGCCCGCAATTGCATTCCCCGCAATAACGCGGCATGGCTCACGACATTGTTCTCAGGAATGCCAGAGCTGCTGTGCGACACAATTTGCCAGCCTTCCGGTCCAATGCGCGCGGGGGCTGCCACTGCATCGCGGGCGCATACCGCTTGGCGCTCCAATCGCACGACCAGGGAAGCGCAGGTCTTGGCGCAAGGCTCCTGTTCGAGGAGCAACAGCACGGTCGCCGTAGGTTCCACCGCGCGGCGAAAACGAAACCACGAGGTGAGTGGCACGCGCCGCGCACTTTCAGCGGGAATATCGCCAAGATCGAGCACTACCATGCCAAAGCCACCGCCTTGCAGCAGCAGGTCCGTCACCTTCAACATTTGTTCGAGGCGGCCAAGCGCAGCCCGTGGTGGATGGTCTTTATGCGGTGACAAACTGGAGCGCTCACTGCAACACACCCACAACAGGCGCTCAAGATCCACGCCAGCCGCCGCCGCCGAAGCGGGATCGAAGCTGTCGCTGGCGTCCACTAGCGCGCACACTTCCCGCCGGCCGGTGGCTTGCGCCAGCGCCGCCAGCATTACCCCAGTGCGTCCCGAGGAAGCTGGCCCGGTAATTTCGCTGAGGGCTCCTCGCGGCAGACCTCCGGTGAGCGCATCGAGCGCCGCCAACCCGGTTGAGACCGTCAGCGGGGCGGCGCGCTGGCGCAGCAACAGCGTGGAGGTGAGGTGCTCGCCCAGCGAAGACTCGATGCGGGCACGAAGCGTGGCGACAGACGGCATAAGGACCTCAGGTGGGCGGAGCGAGTACGGGGGCAGGAGCTACTTTCGCTTTTTATTCGCCTACAGATGGATTCTGCTACGGGGAACCTAGGTTGTCAACCCCTCTGCGGGAGCCGCCCTAAAAGGGGAGTTTTGGCGGACTTTGCGTGCGTCATCTGTACTTTCTCAATGCCGGACCAAAAAGACTAGCACTCCTAAGGAAGGACGTGCGCAGTGATGCACTGCACTAAATCGTGTGTCCGGTGTGGAATGCGCGAGGAGCGCGAAACGCTTATAAACGCAGGCGATTTGTTATAATGCAGCAGCCTTGCTGAAAGGGGCGCTATCGTCTAGGGGTTAGGACGGAAGATTCTCAATCTTCAAACCCGGGTTCGATTCCCGGTAGCGCTACCAGCTATCAACCGCTAAAGCCCGCTAAATCAGCGGGTTTCGTTTTTGCTCAAAATACCTCGTGTCATCCGCTAGCGGCCTTTGGCGCGATTCGTGGTACACAGATTTCAGCTAGGACAAATGGAACCGTTCGTTCTTGCAAAGCGGTCTGAGATGAGCCAGAATCAGTTTGTTTTCTCGCAAGGAGTACCCATGTGCAGCAAGCACAGTCCAGTCACATCGCTTATGACTCTGACGATTATCTTGACGCTAGTCCTGTTGACCCAATCGGCGCAGGCGCAGACATTCGCCGTGATTGGCAACTTCACAGGCGGAGCCGATGGGGAAGCCCCGGTGGCTGGGTTGACAATCGACAGAGCAGGAAATTTCTATGGCACGAACTACGAAGGCGGTAACACTGGTAGCAATTGCGGAAGCCGCGGATGCGGCGCCGTCTTCAAGCTAGCGCACGCAGGTTCCGGCTGGATGTTGGTCCCACTCTACGACTTTTCCGGCGGTACTGATGGGATTTTTCCCACAGCCAGAGTCATTATCGGCCCGGACGGCAATCTCTATGGCACCACGCAAGCGGGTGGAGGAGGACCTTGTGAGAATCGCGATTTCGTCCCTGGTTGCGGTACGGTCTTCCAGCTAAGGCCGCCAGCGACCCCCTGTAAGGCTGCGCTCTGTTTCTGGACCGAAACCGTTCTTTATCGCTTCAGCGGATTCAGTGATGGACTGTATCCCAATGCCGAGGTTGTCTTCGACCAGCGGGGCAATCTCTACGGCACTGCAAGCGGCGGCGGGGGCTCTCCCGCTTGCTCAGGTGGCTGCGGGGTTGTTTATAAGCTGACACCTTCAAGCGGCGGCTGGACAGAGACCATCCTGTACAGCTTCCGCGGCGGGACAGACGGCGCCTTCCCCGAAGCGAGACTGGTGTTTGATCAGGCAGGAAATCTCTATGGCACGACGCTTCGAGGCGGTTCCGCCTATCGTGGGAACGTTTTCCAGTTGACCCCCTCAGCCGCAGGCTGGGCGGAAAAGACTCTCCACAGCTTCAGCGGCGGAGTGGACGGAGAATCCCCTTACGCCGGTGTGATCTTTGATCAGGCGGGCAATCTTTACGGTGCTACCTCTGGCACTAGTTATAGCGGCGCCACGGTCTACGAACTCACGCCCGCAGGCGGAAACTGGACATATACGCTGCTTTACTCGTGGTACGGTGACGGTTATGGACCTGCCGGCGACTTGGTTATGAAGGCGGGGACCCTGTACGGCACGACCGCCGGATATGGGGCGTACCAGCGAGGCAATGTTTTCAAGTTGGCCGGCCCGGGTTGGACTTATACGTCGCTTTACGACTTCACTGGTGGTGCCGACGGTTGGGGTCCCGATGGCAGCGTGGCATTTGACGTGAGTGGTAATCTCTACGGCACCGCAGGAGGGGGCGGTGCCTACGACAAGGGGGTCGCCTGGGAGATCACGCCGTAACATCGCCGTAGGGATTGGAAAGTTCTGGAACCAATCCGAGTTCGAACCGACGCAAGCGCTGCAAATTTGGGAGGGCATTTTTTGGTTCTTGGTATACACAGCGGTACACAGATTGGTTACTACAGGCCGTAAGTGATTGAGCCTGTTAACTAGGCCGCTAGATTCTCAATCCTCAAACCCGGTTACTGCGCCCCCGACATCTCCATGAACTTCACCACATCGCTTTTCATTTTCTTCAGACCATCCATGGGCAGATACACCATGTGTCCGGCATCGTAAGTGGCGAAGGAAATGTTCTGGTGATATTTCGGGCCGATATCGAGATGTTCCATGGTGTAATTGGCGGCGGCGAATGGCGTAGCCAGATCGTAATAGCCCTCCATCACGAACACCTTCAAGTAAGGATTTTTTACCAGGGCTTGGCGGAGCGCGGTGGCTGTGTCGGGAAAGCCCTGAATGCTCGATCCCCAATCCCACTTCTCAAACCCCGCCGTCGGGGCGCTAACGTAGTACGGCATGTCAGTTTTATAACCCAACTCCGTCCGCACATAGTTGTTGAACACCGAAGTGAAGGGTGGAGTCGTGGCTGATCCGGTGGGATCGTAATAGGGAGTATCCAGCAGACCGTTGGGGTCGGGGCCGGTGTAACGCCCATCCAGGCGGCCCACGCGCAATTTCTGGTCGATCAGCAGGTAATGAGTGAACTTGCGCACATCGATGCGCAGATTCGCCTGATCGATCACGTCAGCGCTTACGCCCGTATAGCGCGCCAACTGGCTGATGACCTTCTGCCGCTCCTCCGGCGTCAGGGCGTCTCCTTTGTCGAGCGCCTGCGCATACTCGGTGGATGCCCAGCGTTGCGCTTCCTCGCGCGCTTTGTTCATGTCCTGGGCAAGGTCGGGCGCCAGCTTGTGATGGTATCCCGCGATCATGGTGAACGAAGGCACGAGGAACACGTAGGCCTGGTCGTTGGTCTTGTTGCTGATCAGGGTCTCGAAATTCAGCACCATCGAAAGCAGCGTAATTCCATTGAAGGAAATGCCATGGTCGGCAAGGTAGCCCGCGATTCCCGCCGACCGCGTCGTGCCATAGCTTTCACCCAGCAGGTAGAGGGGCGAAGTCCAGCGCTCATTGCGCGTGATGTAGAGACGAATGAATTCACTGAAGGCTTCAATGTCGCCTGTCACTCCCCAGAACTTCTTGAACATCTCGGCATCGCCCGCGCGACTGAACCCGGTGCCAATCGCGTCCACCAGCACCAGATCGGTCTTGTCGAGCAGCGTGTAGGGGTTGTCTTCCAGGCGGTAAGGCGCGGGGGGCATGAAGCCGTCCGGTTGCAGGACTACCCGCTTGGGCCCGAGCGCTCCCATGTGCAACCAAATCGACGACGAACCCGGCCCGCCGTTGAAGGCAAAGGTCAGGGGGCGCTTGCTGGTCTCCTGCCCATCCAGGGTGTAAGCCACGAAAAACATCTCGGCTTCGATTTTGCCGTCATCGCGCTTAATCGGAAGGCGTCCGGCGGTGGCCGTGTAGTGCAGTAGTTTCCCGTTCACGGTGATCTGGTGATGGGTCACAATCGGCGCCACCTCGGTCATGTCGAAGTGTTCTTCTTTGTCCTTCGCCTTGTCGCCGGATTCCTTGGCCGCCTCGGGCTTTTGTTCTTCCGTCGCCGTGGGGGTCTCGGGGGACTTCGCCGGCGCGGACTGTGCCTTCTTGGATGCTGCGTTGGTCTTGGCCTGAGTTTCGGTCTTGGGCTGGCTCTGGAGCGAGTCTGGTTGTTGCCCGAGCGCCGGAATCAGTAAGAGCGATAACAACGCCAGGTTCAAGAGAAGAGAACGCATTTGAGCTCCTACAAAGTATTGGACTGCGACATTCTAAAACAGTTTCGGGACGCGTGTGTCCAGCGGAACGGGTAGCTACTCGCGACCTTTCAACTCCCGCTCCATCGCCTTACGATTTTTCACCGGCAAATTCATCACTGCGCTCCTGGCCAACGCGATGTACACGGCGCGTGCCTCGGGAACCGCCTTCAACTCCTCCAAGTGCCGGCGAACCGTAGCGACATCGCCGCGTACCAAGGGACCGCTGAAAGCCGAGGCGGCGTCGTGCTGCAAGTAATTGCGCAACGTCTGCGTCAGCAGGGGAACCATCATGGTCTTGGCGTCATCAGGCCTGATGCCGGCGGCCTGCGCCACGCGCTCCAGCAAAGCCATCAAGGCGATCACCAGAGGCGAGGCAAAACTGCCGAAAGCGTGATACAGCACCTTATTGCGCTTGTCGATGGCGTACGTTGTACCGCCCAGGTCCTGCACGATTCGTTTGGCCACGCGAACGGCTGCGGGATCTCCCTCGACCGCAAATGCCACCCCCAACATCAGCGGCGCCGGACCGCGCACAAATGTCATGCCGGGATGCACCGATGCGACCTTGGCTCCCTGCGCACGCAGCGGAGCCAGATCGTCGCTGGTCAGAGCGCCACTGGAGTGGAAGACAATCTTCCCCCGCCAGTCCTGGGTTGGCGCAAGTCGCAGGGCCGTTGCGGCAATCGCGTCATCGGGAACGGTGATCCAGACAAGATCGCTGTCGAGCGGTACCTTGTCCAGCGCGACCAGTCGCGCCTTTACTCTTCGCGCCAGGCCTTTCGTTTCACGACTGGCGATGCTCTTGGGGCGAGCGGCAATGAACTTCACCACGTAGCCTGCGGACGGCAACGTTAACGCCAACGCCGTTCCTAAATTCCCCGGACCTACGATGCTGACCGTCAGGGGACGAGAGGAGTGAGATTGTTTAGGCACGGCGGGCAGCATAGCAGATTTCGCGCGGTTCAACGCGGCCCTTACGAAAACTCGCGGCAACTGCCTTATAGTGGTGAGACCATGCCATCGAAAAAGCGCGTGTCGGAAAAGCCAGCCAGCAGCCGCAAATCAGAAAAACCATCCCGCAGGACAAAGAAAGTCGAGGTCCTCTCGTCGAGGACCGTCTTCAAAGGGCCCGCCTTCAGCGTCAGTTCCGACCGCGTGCGTGAGCCGGGCGGAATTGTTGCGCGGCGTGACGTGGTGCGGCATTCCGGCTCGGCTGTAATTCTCGCCGTGGACGACAGCGGGCCCGAGCCGCGCGTTCTGCTGGAGCGCCAGTACCGTTATGCAGCTGACGATTATCTCTGGGAACTACCTGCCGGCCGTGTCGATCCAGGGGAGAAACCTCTGGCCGGGGCCAAGCGCGAACTACTGGAGGAAACTGGATATCGCGCCGCCAAGTGGACGCGGGCTCTGTTCTTCTATCCCAGCCCGGGCTTTCTGGACGAGACCATGACGGTGTACCTCGCTCGCGGGCTGACGGCCGGTGATGCACAGCCCGAAGAGGATGAATCTATCGAGTGCCGTCTGACGCTTTTGTCCCAAGCGTTGGACATGGTCCGATCGGGCGAGATTCGCGATGGCAAGACAATCGCCTCCGTTTTGTGGTTGGCGCAGAGTCTCCGCAGTGGGTCATCGCTGGAGTGAGATACTCGTCAAGGCCGTTGGCTGGCCTAGGGCCCGGACGCTCAAACCCCCTCTCGAAATGGGACTTCAGTCTATATACTCTCTTGACAACACCAGCACACGGGAGCAAGCTTAAAGTACGCTGTTCGACAGGCCAATCCAATTGGCCAGATGTGATCTAGGGGAAACTCCTCCATCGACTTTGGCTTCTGGGCGTAACCTGATTGACGCAATTCAAGACCGGCATCCTCGGGGTGGGGATGCTGATGGGCTCTGCCAGGAGGAAGAAGAAAGTGAGACTGAAAGGAACCGTCAAGTGGTTCAACAACGCGAAAGGCTTTGGATTTATAGGCCGTGAGGATGGTAGTTCGGATGTGTTCGTGCACTATAGTGCGATCAACATTGAAGGCTACAAGAGCTTGCAGGAAGGCGACCAGGTCGAGTTCGAGATCGTCGATGGCCAGAAAGGCCCGCAGGCAGGCAACGTGACGAGGGTCCAGTAGGGTCCTTGCTCTGCCTTCATGAAACCCAGCCGCGAGGCTGGGTTTTTTGTTGAGCGCGCAGGTCTTGCCGGACACGCAATACAAATCTGTTGAGCTGTCTGCCTATTGAGAACGGGAGTAGGTATCTGTTGAACCTCGCTCTTAGGTGCAGATTTGATGTTCAGTTTTGCTTTATGCGTGAGTATGATTCAAGAAGCGGAGGTGATATGACACGACAAGACTTTGTGCGAGAGATGAAGGAATCGCTGGCCGAACAGAAGCAGAAGGCCGACCAGAATCAACGCGAGAAACTGCATGATGCGGACGTAATCAATAAGCAGGGTCTGAAACAGTGGGACGACCTCTTGCGAGAAGTAAAAGCTCTCAGCCAAGAGATTGGCATTACCTTCTGGCCGCTCGAGGGCCACAGCTTTAGGCTCAAGAATGGCGCTACCGAATTAGACGTTCGCCTTGATGGAGCCATTTCATACATGGGAGTTGCACAAGGATTATTCGAGCCGGTAGTTGTAGGGTCAGAGTTGAGATATTCCCTGCAGGAAAAAAACTCCCCGATAGGCCAATTCACAGCATTGCTTGAGCGAACCGGACAAACATTCAACGTGGAAGAAATCGCGGAATACCTTGCTCGCATTGTGGTGGGGAATCCGTAGGTGGATGCATGTTTCAACAGATACCTGCTCCCGATTGAGAATGGCGAATTGTAATGACGCAGCAAAGCATACAACGGGGTGCCCATAGTTCGTGAATTGTCATTACGAGCGCCCGATTTTGGGCGCGAGGAATCTGCTTTCCCGCGGACAAGCAAAAGCAGGTCCCTCGCTGCACTCGTGATGACAATTTTTATGAAACTGTCACCCTATTGTGCAAACCTCAATCAACACCTACCGCATTGCAAGCTGGCATCACAATTCGCAAAGCCCTGGAGACCGACGCATTCGGCGTTCCTGAAGGCCCCCACTACCCGTACAAGCAAGCACACCAAATCATGGAACCGTTCCGAGTGCCAGCCGAACCGCAGCGCATATCCCTTCTCCACGTTACAATTTCTCTCGGGTGTCTTGCGTGGACAACAAGGCCATCGCCAACGTCTTCTACGAAACCGCCGATCTCATGGAGATCAACGGCGACGACTCTTTCCGTATCCGCTCCTATCGCCGCGCTGCCGAGGTCATCGAAGGGCTGCCTCAGCAGGTCTCGGGGCTGATCGACGAACCCAAGAAGCTGCTAGAGATTCCTGGCATCGGCAAAGGTATGGCGGCGAACATCCAGGAGTTGTGCCGGAGCGGCAAACTTGGTCCGCACCAGCAGTTGCTGGTAAAGTATCGGCCCTCCATGCTGGAGCTGCTGAAGATACAGGGGCTGGGGCCGAAAACCATTGCGCTGCTGTGGAGCGCCTTCCAGGTCAGCGATCTCGCCAGCGTCGAGAAGCTGGCACGCGAAGGCAAGCTCCGCGAACTGCCGCGTCTGAGCGAAAAGAGCGAGCAGAAGATCCTGAAAGCCATTGAGGATTACCGCCGCATTTCGGGGCGCTTCCTGCTCGACGAAGCCGATCGCACCGCGCAGAAGCTGACGGAGCATCTGCGGCACATCAAAGGGATCGAGAAAATCACGCCCGCCGGTTCGCTGCGCCGTGGACGCGAGACGGTCGGCGACCTCGACGTGCTGATCACCGGGCCGTGCTGCGTTGACGATGAGCAGCGCGCTGGGTTGATCGAAGAGCTCCTGCGTTTTCCCGGCATCGTCGAAGTGCTGGCCAAGGGCGACAACAAGGTTAGCTTCAAATTGCGCAGCGGAATGCAGGTGGATGTGCGCACCTTGCCGCCCGAATCCTATGGCGCGGCCATGCAGTACTTCACCGGCTCCAAGAACCACAACGTCTCGCTGCGCCAGCGCGCGCTCAAGATGGGGTTCACCCTCAGCGAGTACGGGCTGTTTCGCCTCGACAATAACAAGCGCGTCGCGGGCGCCACCGAGGACGAGATTTATGGCAAGCTCAAGCTCGATTGCATCCCGCCGGAGCTGCGCGAGAATTGCGGCGAGATCGAAGCCGCCGAGAAGCACGAACTACCTCACCTGATCAGTGTGCAAGACCTGCGTGGCGAGGTACACATGCACACCGTCGAAACCGACGGGAAGTGCACGATTGACGAGATGGCAGCGGCGGCCAAAGAGCGTGGCTACAAGTACATCGCCATCACCGATCACTCGAAAAATCTGGCCTTCGCCAACGGCCTCGATGACAAGCGCGCCGTGCAACACATCGCCCGTATTCATGCTGCCAACGAGCAGACGGATGGCATCACCATCATGGCCGGCATTGAAGTGGATATCCTGGCCGACGGCGAGCTCGATCTCTCCGACTCGGTGCTGGAGCAGATGGACGTTGTGGTGGCCAGCGTACATTCGGCGTTCAACCAGGAGGCGCAACAGATGACCGACCGTCTATTGCGCGCGTTGAGCAATAAGAACGTCTCGATTCTCGGACACCCCACCGGTCGCCTGCTGCTACGGCGTGACGCCTATCCGTTCGACATGGATGCGGTCCTGAAGACCGCGCTGAAGAACAAAGTCGCGATGGAGCTGAATGCGTACCCCGACCGGCTCGACTTGAACGACGTGCACCTGCGCATGGCAAGGGAACGCGGAGTGAAGATCGTGATCAACACCGACGCGCACCACACCTCGCACTTCGAAAAGATCAAGTACGGTATCCTGCAGGCACGGCGCGCCTGGCTCACGCCGAAGGATGTGCTGAACACCCTGCCGGAGAAACAATTTCGCCAGGCGATGAAGCATCGGTGGCCCAGTGATTGATGGAGGAAGTCATGGCTGAGAATGAAGTTCCGCCCAAAGCGCCTCAACCGCAATACGATGCCGGACATGTTCCCATCACCGAGGAATTTGACAGCCCCAAACGCAGCCTGCCCCCCGCCGTGCCGGTTGTCATCGCACTGCTTGTCGTTGGCATCGTGGTAGGCGTAATCGCTTTCTTGGAGCGGTCAAAGCCGGTGGCGCAGGGCGGCATCGACGCAGTGTATGCCAGCCAGCCTGCCGACATGACCAACACCATGGTCGTGCTCAACGTTACGCTGCGGAACGTTGGCGACAAGGCGCTCTACATCAAGTCCATCTCCGCCAACCTCAAAACCGATCAAGGTGATCAGTCCGACGACGCCGCGTCCTCTTCCGATTACGACCGCTACTTCTCGGCCTACCCGGACCTTCGCAAACACGCGACGCAACCATTGACGGTGGAGACCAAGATCATGCCCGGCGCCGAGCAAAAGGGAACTGTCCTGGTGGCGTTTCCCGTCACCGAGCAGCAGTTCAGCGCTCGCAAGGATCTTAACGTGACCATCGTGCCCTACGATCAGAGCCCGATTGTGCTGCGCGAGAAAAGCGCCGCGACGAAGTAGCGCCCTACCAGCGTCTACGCCAACTGTGAAACTGCTAGCTCACCAACTCCGGCTTGATCCAGGGGAACCGGAAGATCGCTAATGGGTCTTCGGGATAGCTCACCTCGAAATCGAGGTGAGCGTCGGCAACGATCCAGTAATAGGTCTTCAGGGTGTAGATGATCGCGTCAATCGCCTGGTCGAGTTCGCGATGAGTGGAGGCCAGGGCCGACAGGGTGCGCTCGTGATGGGCAAAATGCGGGTTCAAGACCTGCTGCAGATTGGTTGCGGCGCGGTCCAACTCGGAGCGATCGTCGGCAAACTCACGCTCGCTCACCTTGTCGTGTAGCAGATGGGGATATTCCTCAAGCTCGGTCAGCACCCGGCGCAAGGACAGATCGGTATTGTCCGCATCGAGCAGCCGAAGCACACGGGCGGCCAAGGCGTCGGCGTAGGCGGCTCTCACCATATCGAGGAACGCATTGCGGACGCCGTGAAGCTGAGGATTGCGCTCAATGACTTCGCGTTCCAGCTTCCAGTAAATGTCGCGATCGCGGGCCAGGCTGAGGACCTGGTTGCGGATTTCGCGGAGTTCGCTCTTGGCGCGTTCGCGGAACTGCTTTTCCATCACCATGTTCCTAAGTCTATCGAAGTGAGCAAACCATCCTCTGTGAGATTGGTCACAGGCAGCATTGTTCGCCGGTACCTGCGCGAAATTGTCGAACTTCCAGTCCTCGGCGAGCCCGTCTTTGCTCGCGTTACAATGAACTCTTTGCGAGGTCATCATCGTGTTGACGTATGAAGAAATTGTTGCGCTGGAACAGAAATACCTGCTGAACACCTACGCTCGCTATCCGCTCGCCATTGCGCGCGGGAAGGGAGTGTATGTTTACGACGTTGAGGGCCGGCGCTATCTCGACTTGCTCGCCGGACTGGGCGTTAACGCACTCGGCCATGCCCACCCACGCATCGTGAAGGTTATCCGCGACCAGGCGGCGAAGGTCATCCACGTTTCCAACCTCTACTACAACGAGTACCAGGGCTTGCTGGCCGAAAAGCTGTGCACGAAGTCGGGATTGGATCGCGCCTTTTTCTCCAACAGCGGTACCGAGGCGATTGAAGGCGCGTTGAAACTGGTGCGCGCTGCCGGCCACGCCACGGGAGGCCCTGAAAAGTGCATTCTGATCGCGCTGGAGAATTCCTTTCACGGACGCACCATGGGGGCGCTCGCGCTCACCGGCCAGCCCAAGTATCGTCAGGGCTTCGATCCCATGCTGGAAGGCGTGCGCTTCGTGCCGCGCAACGATGTGGAAGCCTTGCGCAATGCGATGGACGACAAGGTTTGCGGTATCGTGCTGGAGCCCATCCAGGGCGAGGGCGGCATTCAGGAATCGTCGTCCGAATTTTTGCAGGCGTGCCGCCAGTTGGCCGACCAGCACCAGGCCGCGCTCATCTTCGACGAGATTCAATGCGGACTCGGGCGTACCGGGCAGCTCTTCGCCTTCCAACACTTCGGCGTCGTGCCCGACGTAGTTTGCATTGCCAAGCCCATCGCCGCCGGACTGCCGCTGGGGGCGTTTCTCGCCAAGGAGCGGTTCGCGCAACACATTACTCCGGGCAAGCACGGGACAACTTTCGGCGGCGGCCCGCTGACCTGCCGCGTCGCGTTGGAGTATCTCGCGATTCTGGAGGACGAAAACCTGCTGGAGCAGGTGCGTCGCGTCGGGGGGTACTTGTCGCAGAAGCTGCGCGAGCTGGTGGACAAGTTCGACATTGCCGTGGAAGTCCGCGGGGTGGGCGCGATTCAGGCGCTACAGTTGACCGTCCCCGGCAAGCCGATCCTGGAAGGTGCGCTCGCCAAAGGCCTGCTGATCAACGTGACCCAGGACACCGTGCTGCGCTTCTTGCCGCCCTTCCTGCTGCAAGAAAAGCACGTGGACAGCGGAATGCGAATCTTGCGCAAGCTGTTGGCGGATGCGCAAAAGCAGGAGAAAGCTGCGGCGACAGCGGCGAAAATCGCTCATCCCGCGGTGCCGGTCTAAAGCCCGATTCCTTCTGGACGGTATGTTGCCAGAACTCATGGTAAATGGCATAATTTATGGTATGAAGCTCCGGATAGACAAAGCGGGTCGCGTCGTCTTTCCCAAACCCTTGCGAAAAAGACTGGGTCTTGCGTCCGAGATGGAACTTGAGGCGGTGGAACAGCCTGGCGGTGTTTTGCTACGCCCGTTGATGCAGAAACCGTCGATGATCCAGGTGGACGGACTTTGGATTCATCAAGGAGCGGCTGAACGCGGCGCGAATTGGGAAGGGGTACTGAACGACGTTCGCGAGGAGCGGATGCAAACCGTTCTTAAGCCGTAATGAACATTTTTTTCGATACCACAGTCCTGGTGGCGTCTTCATCACGGAGTCATCCCCACCATGCACAAGCTTTCCCTGCGTTAAGGCGAGTGGCCACGGGGCGGGACAAGGGTTTCATCAGCACCCATTCGATTGCTGAGGTATACGCATCGCTGACACGCCTGCCAGTGGAGCCGCGCATTCATCCTATGGAGGCGGCGCGTATTGTGACCGACAATCTCCTGCCTCATTTTGAAACCGTGCCGGTTAGCAAGGCGGATTATCTGTTAGCGCTCACCGTCATGAAGGACGGAGGATGGAGCGGGGCGAAGATTTATGACGCGCTACTGCTGGGCTGTGCGGCTAAGTGTTCCGTGGACCGTATCTACACCTTCAACTTGGCAGATTTCAGGTTGCTGGCTCCGGCCAGTCTGCGCGGCAAGATCTGCGCTCCCTAATCTTTCTCAGGTCATGCTGGGACGCATTCACGCCGCCACAGCCCGCGAACGAGTGAGCACCACGTAGCGCTCCGAGGCCAGCAGGATGCCGTGCAGGTCGCCGGAGTGACAGCAATCTACCGCGCCCATGGCCAAGGCCTCGGACCACATGCGATCGTCCGCCAGACGGTGGATGCACACGAACGCAGTTGCGGGAAACTGCGAGCAGAGAGCCTGCAGTCTGGGGAAGTCAACCAGTTCCAAGTCCACGACCGCGAATGGAGCGCGAAAACGCGCCACTGCGGAAGCAATTTCCCCGTCAGATTTTGCAATGGCGAGGTTGCGGAACTGTTTACCGAGGGACGCAGCCAGGCGGTCGGCCGCAACTGCATCGTGGTGAGCGAGAACAACATTGATAGGCCGCATGGCAAACCCCTTTTGAAATGGCGGAGGGGGCGGCAAGAGCCAACCCGGTGATGATGTTCGGTTGACGATTCAACAACTCCGCACCAGTCCGGTGCGGCGCACACAGTTATGGACGAGCGGCGGCGCTATTTGGCAGCGTCGCCCGATTGGGTTGCGGCTTCGAAGGCTTCCGGATGCAGCTTGCCATTTCGCTTCAGCAGGATTTCCACTTTGCCTTCGGCTTCTTCCAGCTCCTTGCGGCAGGAACTGGAAAGTTTCATGCCCTCATCAAAAAGCTCCAGCGTGCGATCGAGCGAGACGTCGCCCTTCTCCAGTTCAGTCACGATTTTTTCCAGCCGTTGGAGAGACTCTTCGAATTTAGGCAAGCTCAAACTCCATCAGTAATTCTAGTGCAGAACGGTTTCGGTGAACGTAAAAATTTGGAGTCAATCGACGTCGGCGGGAAATATTTTCTCAGTAGAAAACACTCCAGCCCAGCGTCGCAATGCCAGCTCTTACACCGCGGCGCGTTTGCCGGTGCCCAGCGCTTCCAGCACATCCACGGCACAGGAATACCTGCCAAAGGGCGCGGCAATCTGTGCGCCCTGCACCATGTGACGGACGGCGGCGAGCATGTCGCGAGCGATGGCCACGCCCTCGGCGCGGGCGGCGTCGACGGTGGTCGCCTTCGCCATGCGCGCGAAGATCTCGTCGGGGATGGAAACCCGCAGCTCATTCTTCATGAACTCGGCATTGCGAGTGCTGGTGAGCGGCCAAATGCCCGCCACCACGGGTATGCGGCAGTGCTCGATTCGGCGCAGGAACTCTTCCAGCAGGCGAACATCGAACACGGGCTGGGTGACGGCCAATTCCGCTCCGGCCTCAACTTTGTACTCAAAGCGGCGGATTTCCTCGTCAATGTTGGGGCTGCCGGGATTGGCGCCCACGGCAATGACGAACTTGGTTGAGGCGCCTGTGGGATTGCCGCCGATGTCGAGCCCGCGGTTCAAGTTGTGGACGATGTTGACCAGACCGATGGCGTCCACATCGAACACCGCCGTCGCGTCGGGGTAGTCGCCCATCTTCGGCGGATCGCCGGTGATGCAGATCAGGTTGCGGATGCCGATGGCGCTGGCGCCCAGCAAGTCCGACTGGATCCCCAGCACGTTGCGGTCGCGGCAGGTGTAGTGCAGGATGGCCTCGATCCCGACCTGCTGCTGCACCAGCAAGCAGAGCGCCTGGTTGCTCATGCGCGCCGAGGCGCGCGGGCTGTCGGGAACATTGACGCCGTCCACGCCAACCGATTTCAGGAAGCGCGCTCCTTCGATCTCGCGGCTTCCATCGGTGCCCCTCGGCGGAACAATCTCGACCATGGTAATGAACTCGCCGTCAGCGATCTTGCGGCCCATCTGCGAACGTTCGCGGAGCGGCGGCACCTCGACCGGCTGGGCCTTGGGAGCCGGAGCCGACTTTCGCGCGGTCGTGCCGCCGGAGACCGCGCGCAGAAAGGCTTTCATGACGTGGATATGATCGGGCGTGGTGCCGCAGCAACCGCCGATGAGGCGCACCCCGACATCCACAAACCTGCGAGCATATTCCGCCATGTACTCGGGCGAGCAGAGATAGATGTTGCGGCCTTCCACCGAGCGCGGCATGCCAGCGTTGGGTTGGGCGGAGAGCGGCGCGGTGGTGACGGCGCGCACCCGCTCCATCGCGTCCAACATGGCCACCGGGCCGACGCTACAGTTGCAGCCCACCACATCGGCGCCCCAGGCTTCGATTTGCGGAGCATAGTGCTCGGGGGCCGATCCATCCAGGCAGTTGCCATCTTCGTCGATGGTGACTTGCGCCACCACCGGCAAGTTGGGGTTCACATCGCGAGCAGCCAGAATGGCCTGATGCAGTTCTTCCAGATATCCGAAGGTCTCCAGGATGATGAGATCCACGCCTTCTTCGTTCAGGGCTGCAATCTGCTCGTGAAAGGCCGCCCGGGCTTCCTGGAGCGAGATCTTGCCCAGGGGCTCGATGCGGACTCCCAGCGGTCCGACGGCGCCGGCGACCAGGGCGTCGAAACTCTTGGCCGCCTCCCGGGCCAGGCGAGCACCCAGGCGATTGACATCGGCCAGCTTGTCCACACATCCATGCTTGGACAAGCGAAACGAATTGGCGCCAAAGGTGTTTGTTTCAATGATGTCTGCCCCGGCCTGGAGGTATTCCTGATGGATCCCGCGGATCAGGTCAGGCTGCGAGAGGTTGAGCTCGTCGTAGCAGCGGTTGATGAAAATGCCCTTGGCATACAGCAGTGTGCCCATGGCGCCATCGCATAAGACAGCGCCCTTCTGCAAACGCGAAATGAGGTCTGTAGTCATGGAGATGGTGGAGGCTGTAATGCCTGGCTGGATTGAACTTTACCGCAAATGGGGCGAATTCGCCATTGCCGGAGCACCCGGGGGTCAGGCCACGTTCTGTTATAATTCAACGAATTCCAGCATATCATCGCAATTCATCATAACGTCCGAGGTAAACGCTTGAAGCGGCTTCCAGTCCTCGTCCTCAGCTTACTAATCGTAGTTTTCCTTACGTCTTGCGGCGGGAGCAGCGGGAGTTCCGGCACGCCGGCCAGCAAGGTGCAGCACCGCGCTTTTATCAGCAATACCTATTCGGGCAACTTGCAAATAATGGATACTCAAAACGACACCACGCCCTACACCGCGGAGACCACCAACTCTTCCGGCCAGATCGTGCCCGGTGTTCCCGTGACGATAACGGTGGGAGGCTCGCTGACGTTTGAGGTGGTAAGCCCCGACCGGACCAACACGCTGGTATATAGCCAGACTGGCAACCTGCTGGAGTTCGTGGACAATGCCAGCGAGACGGCCAGCGGCAGCGTGACTCTTCCTGATTTTGCCGATATGGCGCTTTACTCCCCGGACGGTACTAAAGTGTACGCACCCGTGCGGAACGTGCCCGTCACCGGCGCACGGCCCGGCGCCGTGGAGGTCATTGCGTCGGCCACCATCACTACGTCCTATGCTGTCCCGTCAGCAAGGTATATTGCCCTCAGTCCCAGCGGGCAGTTTCTGCTGGTGTTCGCAGACGATTCGGACTCGGTTTTCCTGATCAACTTGAGCGCCACTACGCCCAGTCCGGTGGAGATTCCCGGGTTCGCCAGGCCGGTCAACGCGTTCTTCAGCAGCGACAGCAATACCGCTTATGTGCTCAGTTGCGGAGTTGAGTGCGGATCGACTTCGGGTGCATCGGTACAGCAGCTCGACATTCCGTCCCAAACCATCAAGGCGACCGTACCGGTTGGAGGCGCCAGCGTTGGCCTGCTCAACGGCGGAACGTTGTACGTAGCCGGAAATCCCGGTCCCGCCGGGACCTACGATGCGGTGACCGTCAGTACTATGTCGCGTCTGACCGCTAACTCGGTGGCCATCGGCGACGGTTATCACAGCACCATGGCGCTGTCCGCCAACAACAAGCTCTACATTGGCGCCAAGACCTGCCTGAATCTCACCACGGGATGTCTGTCGGTGGTCAATGTGGCCAACAACACCGCTGATGCACCCTTGCCCCCCAAAGGCGCCGTGACAGGGATGCTCGCGATTGCCGGCCGAAACACGGTATATGTGATCGAGGGGGGATACCTCACGATTTACGACACCACTACCGACGCGCCCCAGAAAACGCAGGTCGTATTCACCGGGGCGCTTTACGGAGTGGTGCAGGTTGATCAGTAGGGTCAGCCGTCGGCTATCGGCTAATACAGCCGTACCCCTTCAGAGATCCGTGGCTGCTTTTGTTACCGGGTGAATTTCCTGATCAACGCCGCCGCGCCCGGATACTGCGCAGTCAACTGCTCGCGATTGCCATTCTCATAATCGGCGTAATCGAAGCCGGGCGACATTGTCGTCCCCATGAGCGCGAAGTTGCCGCCGGGTGCGAGCTTGCATCCCTGCCAGATGCCTCCACGAACTACGACTTGCGGCTGCTGTCCGCGGGCGAGGTCGCTTCCCAGCGTGATCGTCTGCGAGCTTCCGTCGGACAGCAACTGCAGCATGATCGCGGGATCGCCAAGATAGAAGTGAAAGATCTCCGAACCGGGCAGCCGATGCAATGCCGAAAACGTCTCCGGCGTAATCATGTAGTAGATCGCGGTGCCGATGGAGCGCGGACCACGAATGCCGTCCGGCAGGTATTCGCCGGAGACATTCCAGCGTGAGCGATAGGTTTCGCGAAAGAAGCCGCCCTCGATTGCCAGCGGCTGCAGTTGCAGCAGTTGTTTGACGTCATCGGCAGTCATTGTGGGAACAGCGTAGCACTTCGCGATGTGGGAAACGCTCTGTCCCTGGCTTCCAGTTCCACAAATAACAAATGAAAGCGGCCCAGTTTACCCTGGGCCGCTTCCACCCACGCCTTCTTCAGCTGAGATTGGTTCCTCCTTCAGCAAACATCGCAGCCGCGATCTGTTGCGGATATAGCTGGTAGCTTCCCTCCGCCAGGGCTTGTTTCAGCGAATCCACCCGCGGCTGCCGGATGTCTGGAACTTTGTCCAGGTGTGTCTTCAAGGTTTCGACCGCCGCGCTCCAGGTAAACAGATGCGTCACAGCTTTAGCATCGGCGGTCATGTCCTGGCCATTACTCCCGGCGCGCGTGCTGCGATCCAGCGCGGGCATGGCTTGCGGATTTAACAGGCTGCTGAAGAATAGGTCCCATCTGGTGTCCTGAAGCGGCGCATCTTCCGATATGCCGTGAAGCGCTTTGCTTGTGCCATTTTGGGCGGGCGAATCGGGGTTCCTGACGGGCGCAGTTCTTGCGCTTGTTGGGGTAAAGTTCAGCCCGCCGGAGATCTGCTTTTGGCACTTCTTCAGCAGCCTCTTCAAGTCAATTGTCATCCCAGTTCCTCGTGCTATGTCCCTTGCAATTGAGTGATCGGCAATAGTTAAGAAAACTTTAATCTTTCTACGGATTTTTTTCGCCGCCCGCCAATCGCTAATCGGCTGGCGCATCCGGCGGAATCGTGCTCCGCTACATCCGGCCCGGAACAAATATCGATTCCCACCTGGTTTAGAACATTTTCCATATCCCTACCTGCGGGGTAGCGGCGTGAACGGACGCGGCGAGAGCGGCGGCGCCACTTTGCTGCGCACTCTCCAGGCTGGCCCGCAGCCGCGCCACCGCCATGGAATGAATCTGCGAGACGCGCGATTCTCCCACTCCCAGCACCGCTCCTACCTCCTTCATGGTGAGCTCTTCCTGGTAATACAGGGCGAGCACTTGCTGCTCGCGCTTGGGCAATTGCGTAATCGCATCCGCCAGCATCTGCCGGCGTTCTCCCTGCAAGCAGAGAAACAGCGGATCCTGGTCGGCGGGCCCGGGAAGATTTTGCCCGAGATCGGTTTCCCGTCCGTCTTCCAGCGCTACGATCTGCAGGCTGCCTACCTCGAGGCCGCGAATTTCGTCCAGCAGGTGCTGAAATTCCGCCAGGGTCATGCCCATGGCCAGCGCCAGCTCGGGCTCGGTGGCTGAGCGGCCCAGCTCGGTCTGCAACTTCTGCGTGGTGGTTTCCAGGCGGCGGGCTTTGCGGCGCAGATCGCGCGGACTCCAGTCCATGTCCCGCAGACTGTCCAGAATGGCTCCCCGAATGCGGAACTTGGCATAGGAGGCGAAGCGCACCTTCTTGTCGGGGTTGAACTTGTGCGCGGCGTCGATCAGGCCCACGATACCGGCGTGCAGAAGATCGTCGAAAGGAACGTGCTGCGGCAGCCGTTCGTGGATGCGGCGTGCGATGTATTTTACCTGCGGCAGTTGTTCCAGCAGGAGCTCGTCCGTCATCTCTCCAGCCGGTTCACTAATCTGCTCGTAAGTCTGGGGGGCAGTCATGTCTCCTCCTTATCGAATCATTTCGACGACTGCACCGGCAGCACTGGGGGATAGTTGTCCTGGCGCCTCGACGGCGTCCGCGTCAAATCTCAGCAGAACCACGCAATGGTCGTCACAAAGACCGTTGTAGTCCGCCAACCTTAGAAATGGATTAGTAGGGAATTAGAAGTTCCTAGGAAACTGAAGAACTATCGCGACGCCGACGAAATACGCCAGTTGAGTGAGAGCGCGCAGCCTGCCGTCGCTCAACTAACGCAGGGCAGTCGCACAATCCACACGCCGGGAAGACCAGGGGACGCGCTCCATATCAGGTCACCGCCAACCGCGCAAAAGGTCCGGCGGGCAATTTCCAGCTCACCGTTCCAATCCGGCTCGGAGCAATCGTCAGACGGCGCAGCATCAACGCGGGCCCCGCATCCTGCGATGCAGATCTCCACCTGCTGTCGGTCCTTGCGCTCTCCGCGCATGATGATACTGTGGCTTGGCGAAGCGCAGCGGAGCAGGAACTCCAGCAGATAGAAGAAACCGCGCATCAGCTTCGCTTCATGCGCCGCCACCTTCGCGGCTTCGCAGGTCAGCTCAAAGGACCGTCCCGCGGACTCGAACAGGGGAAGCATGTCCTCGCGCAGTTGCTGCAAAAGCTGATCGAGCACAAGCGGAGTAGAAGTATCTCCGGGGTCTTCTGCGTCGCTCAATTCGCGCAGCAGCAGCAGCCGCTGGCGCAACCGTTCGGCCGCGTGCAGGGCGGCTTCCACGCTGGCGCGAAATTCCTCGATGGTTTGATCGCGCACCAATGCGAGTTCCAGCGAGCAGTGCAGAGCGGTGAGCGGCTGGCTGAGATCGTGAAACACGTTCGCCGCGAAATCGCGGCGCGGGGCGAGTTCTGCGGTAGCCACAACAGGCGCGCTCACGTCGGCGCCCCGGCTTGGCAGCTCATTTCGTATCCCACACCGCGGACCGTGTGAATGAGATGGGGCGCGTATTCACCATCCACCTTCTTGCGCAGGTAGTTGATATAAACATCGACGATGTTGGTGGTGGTATCGAACGACAGGTTCCACACGTGCTCGACGATCATGGCACGGGTCATGCGGCGGCCCGCATTGCGCATCAGGTATTCGAGCAGGGCAAATTCTTTCGAAGTAAGCTCGATGCGTTTGCCTGCGCGTTCCACCTTGCGTTCCACGCGATCGAGTTCCAGGTCGGCGAGTCGCAACACCGTCTCAACGGTTTGCGGGCCGCGGCGCAGCAGCGCGCGCACCCGCGCCGAAAGCTCGGTGAAGGAAAACGGTTTGATGAGGCAATCATCGGCGCCAGTATCGAGCGATTGCACCCGATCTTCCACCCGACTGCGCGCGGTGAGCACCAGCACCGGAAGCGACGGTTTCTTGGGACGCACGGCGTTCAGCACGCCTATACCGTCGAGTTTGGGCAGGTTCAGATCGAGGATGAGTAGATCGTATTCGCTTTCCAAGGCCATCTGCCGGGCCTGTTCACCATCGGGTGCCACATCCACCGCGTAGTGCTCCGCCTCCAGACCCTTGCGGAGAAAGCTAGCGAGCGGAGCGTCGTCTTCTACAACCAGGATGCGCATGGCGTAGCCTTTGGCGAGTAACCAACCAATGGTTACTATGATCTTCGTCCTTTCCGACAGGGCTCGTCAACATATCTCCGACCTCCGGCAAGGCACCGCGTGCCGATTCAGGAAGGACCATATTGAACCGGTAACCAGCAACTGATGACGAAGATCACGTACGTACGGCTGTCACATTGCGTTGGGAGGTGATGGCATTGAGGACCGCGCAGCATTTTTTGCGTCGTGGAATCATCCTCGCGGCGCTATAATTGCAGTATGGCACGTGGTTGGGAAAGTAAATCTGTAGAATCTCAAATAGAAGAGTCTGATTCCGAACCCTCCCTTAGCGAAACCCGCTCCTGCTCTGCTGAAGAAATGCAACTCCAGATGAAGAAAGCTGACCTCGAGCTTTCGCGCAAGCTGGTGCTTCAGCAAATGGAGCGGAGCGACAACGAGCGTTATTCCGAGTTGCTGCGGCGAACGCTGGCCGGCCTGGACGCGCAAATCGGCGCCTTGGACTGATTGGCGGCTGGTCAGGTGTCGCCCTCTTGAAGGAATTTTCTCGTCTGGAGAAGG
The DNA here is from genome assembly GCA_003151335.1 of Acidobacteriaceae bacterium. Classification (GTDB taxonomy): domain Bacteria; phylum Acidobacteriota; class Terriglobia; order Terriglobales; family Acidobacteriaceae; genus Bog-257. Next base: position 81,685 of record PLXE01000120.1, on the reverse strand, counting down.
GGCTATGCTGCGACTCGTGGCAGGTCGAAGCAGCCCTCCAATCAGAACCTGCTCTAGCCGTGTAATTCCGTGGTTCCCTTAGCGTTACTTAGCCTCCAACACCAGGAAGTAATCCATTTTGTCTGCCTTCACCATGTCGTCATGCTCCTCGAGCAAACGATAGCCGGCCTGCTCAGCTTCACGGAGCACCACTTCTTTCTGTACGCCGTGATCTTCGCCGTTTCCCTTGCGATCAATGACGCCCACGCGCGCGTTGGGTCTTAGCGAAGTTCGCAAGTTGCGCAACAAGACAATCGGGCTCGCCACCTCATGGTAGGTCTTCAGCAAGAGCACAGCGTCGATGGAATTGGCAGGCAGTTGCGGATCGTCGGGTGTGCTCAGCACGGCCTTCACATTACGCAGATGTTCCCGCTGGGCCCGGTCCGCGACGTGACGTACCGCCTCGGGATTAACATCGACCGCATAGACGGTGCCAGCCTCCGTCACCCTTTTCGCAGCTCGCACCGTGAACCATCCCGAACCGGCCCCGATGTCGGCGACCGTCTTACCCGGCGCGATGGAGAGAATGTCCATCACGCGATTGATGTGCAGCCTTTGGCCTCTGCCGGGGGAATCGAAGATGGAGAGATCGCCGGTGTAAGGCGTGCTGGTCTTGCGCTGCGGCGCCGGTTGCGCTGCGGACGCTTGCGCCCATGAAGCCTGTGCCGGCCCCAGCAGGCAGGCAAAAAGCAGCAACGCTATGTACAAAGTGAAACGCCCGGAGGCCATGACAAAGGTCCGTGCAAGATTCAGGTGAGGTCGACTTTTCGCGGAATCTTAGGCGTTGACCGGTTCAACCGTTTCCGATGGAGCGCCGCTATTAGATGTTCCACCTGCAGGCGGAGGTGTTAATCCGGCGCCCTGCTGCTCGCGCGACTCCTTCACAGAACGATTGCGCGAGGCGCGCAGCTTGAGGAACGACCTCGCATCCCTGTATAGACGCTTCCGTTCAGACGAGTTAAATACGGCCTTCTTGACGATCCGGAACACGGCCTTGGGGCGGAAGTAGTACTCGTCGTAGAAACGGTGCACCATTTCCAGGATATAGTCGCGCGAAATCCCCGGATACTCAATCATGGCGACCTGGTGTCCCATATCGTCAACCATCTGGGAGCCTTCGGCCTTAAGGAATCCGTTCGCCTTGGCGTAATCGTAAAGTTCCGTTCCCGGATAGGCATGCGCCAGCGATACCTGGATGGTGTCCACATCCAGCTCCTTGGCGAAATCGATGGTGCGCCGAATGGTTTCTTTGGTCTCGCCAGGCAGGCCGAGGATGAAGTCGCCGTGAACGATGAGGCCGAGTTTCTTGCAGTCCCTGGTGAAGTCCCGCGCCCGTTCGACGGTCGCGCCCTTCTTAATGTTCTTGAGGATTTGCTGATCGCCCGACTCGTAGCCCACGATCAACAGGCGGCAACCGGACTCTTTCATTGCCTTCAGCGTCTCGTAATCCGTAGTGACGCGTGAGGTGCAAGACCAGGTCAGCTTCAACGGTTTCAGCTTGGTGCAAAGTTCGATGGTACGAACCTTCTGAATGTTGAAGGTGTCGTCGTCGAAGAAAAACTCTTTCACCCACGGCCAGTATTCCTTGGCCTTCGCCATTTCCGCCGCCACCGCGTCTGTCGAGCGCTTGCGCCACGGGTGTCCGCTGAGCGTTTGCGGCCACAGGCAGAACGTGCACTGCGCCGGACAGCCGCGCGTGGTGTACAGCGAGACGAATGGATAGAGCAGGAATGGCACATTGTAGCGACGAGGATCGATGTCGCGCTTATACACATCCACCACGTCAGGCAGTGCATCGAGATCGGCCACTGCCGGGCGGTCGGCGTTGTGCAGTATCTGGCCATTCGGCCCACGATACGAAACGCCGAGTATCTCATTCAACGGCTTACCATTGGCATACTCAACTACGGCGTAATCGAACTCCCGGCGCACGACGAAATCAAGCGCCGCGCCTTCCTTGAGGGACACCTCCGGCAGGGTGGTTACGTGCGGTCCCACGAAAGCGATCTTCAGCCCCGGGTTGGCCGCTTTCATGGCAGCCGCCAGCTTGATGTCACCCTGAAAGCCGGGCGTGCTGGTAAACAAAACCAGGAATTCGTAATCCCTTCCAATTTGGATAGTCTCTTGCGCCGTCACCTTGTGCGGCGAAGCGTCGAGCAGACGGGAGCCTTCCAGCATGCCTGCCGGGTAAGCCAGCCAGACCGGGTACCAATAGGACTCGATCTCGCGCGTGGCCGGCCAGCGAGAGCTGGCGCCGCCGTCATAATTCTCAAACGAAGGAGGGTTCAGCAACAGAGTTTTCAAAGGCATAGGATTAACTATCATATCATTTGTGCCGTACCGGCGGAACTTCTTACCTATGTTTCGGTTAGATACATTTCACCGCCAGCGGGATACATTTTATGGCTGGCAGTCAACGGTTGATTAGCGAGGTGGAATGGCCCATTTTTCCAGTTCGCCGGTAAGCCGGAGCAGCTGCAGTTCGGCCCGGCTGAGTTCGAGCTGAGCGTCAAAGTAGGCGGCGTGCTTATCTTCGGCATCGAGGCGGGCGTTTTGCTGATCGCGGGTGTTGGCGTTGCCGGTCTCGATTCGGGCCTTCACCGCCTCCAGGTCCCCTTGAGCTACTTCCCATTCCAATTTGGCCACATCTCGTGCGGCGGCTAGTTGGCGCAGAGACCTTTGCAGCTTCAAGGCATCTTCGCTGACCTGGTTCTTTGTGCTCTCTACCTGCTTCTTCGCGATCAAGGCACTGGCATCAGCTTGCTCCGCCTTGGCTTTCTGCACCGAATTGAAGATGGGGAACCTGATATTCAGGCCACCACTGAAATTGTTGGCAGTGTAGTTACGATAGTAGAGATCGTAGTTATTGTATTTGGCCAGATAAGCGTATTGCGATGCCAAATCGATGATGGGCATTGTCAGCGCCTTGTGTTCGCCGGTAGCTCGCGCCTGTGCAGCGGCCACTTTCTGTTCGGCCTGCTTCACGGCGAGACTGTTCTCCACAGTGCGGGCCGGCAGATCGTCATCCTGCGAAATCACGGGCAGCTCAGGCATCGATGCAGGCTCGACCGCGATGGACTCGGCAGGTAATCCCAGCAGCTTGGATAGATGCTCGCGCAGCACGTCGGCTTGCCCCTGCGCCTCGGCAATTCGCAACCGAATGCGAGCCGCCACCAGTTGGCTCTTGGTGAGGTCAAGCTTGCTGTCCACGCCCTGCTGCAGGCGCTGTTCGGTGACAAATTGTGCGTTCTCGGCCGCGCTTTGAGCTTCGCCTAACGCCTTCAGCTTGCCGGTGAGCTGATCGAGTTGTGCGTAGGTCAGCGCGGTATCCAGAATGACGGAGTCGCGCTTGTCTTGCACGTCCAGGGAACTCGCATTCCAGTCGATCTTCGCAGCTTTGAGGAACTGCCGCAGCGAGAGGTTGAATAACGACTGGGAGGAATTGAAGTTCACCACCGATGGCGCCGAGCCTTCCAGGGTGAGCGGAAATCCATAAGAGTAGCCCAGGCCGGAACCAATTGTGATCTGCGGAATATAGTTCGCCCGAACCTCCTCATAGGCCTCGCGCGCTCGCCATTGGTTGACGGTCGCGATGCCCATGACACCGCTGTGCTGCAGCGCCAAGTCCACTGCTCTACGGAAGGAAATGGGTTCCGCAGCCGCAGCATCGGCGGCAACGCAAGGAGCACAAGAAAGGGCAAGTGCGCAGGCGAGAGCGCCTACCCTCGCAGCACAACCAACCCGGATCATTCTGTAACAGCGGGGCCTTCGGGGCATCCTTGCTCTACCTAGTGAAACGATTGAAGACGGCTACTGTAGCCGGTCAAGAGCTTTCCGCGCGCGGTCGAAACCGGACGCCAGAGCAAGTGACGCCTCATATTCCGAGGTGGCGTCCGCACCACGGCCCATCTTCTCGTCGATCTGACCTAGCAGGTAGTGGGCGCGAAACGCCGGTGCATCCTCCACCAGTCCACCAGAATCGAGATACTTCTGCAAATATTGCGTCGCGTCTGGAAAGTCACGACCGCTAAGGTACAGTTCGTTGGCGGCGTCAAAATAGTTTTCGGCGGCCCGGCTGGGCAGCGCCATGGCCGTCAGCACCGTCTTCTGCACATCATCGAATCGTCCACGGAGACGGTAAAAATCGGCCAGTTGCAGCCAATAAGTCGCAGGATTGTGGGCCTCCTTGATAGCGCTGCGGAACTGGCTCTCAGCCTCATCGTACCGTTTTGCCTTGGCGGCAACCTGCGCCAGGATCGAATGGGCCTCAGCAGCGTCGTATTGGTTGACCTGCGCCGCCTGATCGCGGGCCTTATCCAGTCCCCCTCCCATGACGGCCGGAGCTTGCACGTAATACTTGGAAAGATCGCTGCGGGCCTCTACGTTCGCGGGATCCAGTTGCACGGCGCGCTCAAACTCATTCTTGGCCTTGCGCGCCAGTCCGGCAGCGGCGAGTGGACTCGAATCGCCCGCCTTCCTGCCATACGCTCGTGCCAGCCAAAGATGATAACCGGCGTCCTGGGGCCGCTCGGCGACCGCGCGCTCTCCCCATCGCACGGCATCGTCCCAGCGCTCCATGGCGTAGTAGGCGCGGGACAGGAGGTTGAACGATTCCGCATCGCCGCGGTTGGACAACGCGCTGATCGCTTCATTCATGCGGCCACGGGACAGTAACTCCACGGTTGCAGGATCGGCGGCGGCGATCGTCGTGACCGCCAGCAGCAGAAACAGAACGGAGAACCTGGAATACAAGACCTTCATGGATTAGCGACTTTCACCAGCATCCCTTCGCGCAGGGACTGCATGTTGATGGCGCCCAACGCCAGCACCGCATGGTCGGGGAGGCCGCTGGTGACTTGGATGCGCGTGAGGTTTTCGATGGAGGTTTTCACGTCGCGTCGCTGCAACTCCCCGTTGGTCACCTGGAATACGAATTGGCCGTTGGCGTCCTGATGCACGGCTTCGCGAGGTACGGTTAGCGCGTCTTGCTGCCGCGCGATGACGACGGCAACGCTGATATTGGTATTAGGCAGCAGCTTGAGATCGCTGTTTTCGACCACACAGGTCACTTCGCCGACCATTCGCGTCCCGCGCTGCACCACCGTTGTAGGCAGAGTTTCCAGCGTGCCCTGCCAGACCCGCCCCGGGATGGCGTCCCACGTGACTTCCACCAATTGGCCCTTTCGCAGTTTGCCGATCTCCGGTTCGTCGACAAATGCGCGTACTCGTACCTGGTGCAGGTCCGCCACCTGCACCAGCAGATCTCCAGGGTTGACAAATGCACCTTGCCGCACCGGCAGGGAATAGACCATTCCGGCGCGCGGAGCCACAATGTTTGAATTTCTCAGCAACTCCTGTGCGGCGGCAAGCGAGGCGCGAGCTTCAGCCTGCTGCGACTCGACGTGGCCCACCTCCTGTGGTGAGTAGCGTCCGCTCAGTTTCTGTTGCAGCAACTGCACGTTGGCTTCGGCAATCTGAAACCGGCTCTGCGCGGCATCCACCTCGGCTTGCGACGCCGCCCCGCTCTGCAACAAGCGCTGCATGGCTTGCAGATTCCGTTGCGCGGCATCCCGATCAGCCTGGGCTTTCACCAGGGCATTGCGCGTGGTCAGCAACTCGTCCTTGGTGCCACCGTTTTCCACAGCGTTGCTATCGGCTTCTGCGCCCTTCAATTGCGCCTCGGCCCGCGCTGCCTGCGACCGCGCGTTGGCATCTTCCAGTTGCACAAGTAATTGCCCGGGCTTCACCCATGAACCCTGCTGCACATAAATCTTTTTCACCGTGGTGGCCGTGGGCGCGTAAGCCTCGAAGTTATTCAGGGCTTCGATCTTGCCGTTGGTGGCGATGCTTTCGGTGATGGTTTCGCGATCGGCGCGACCGATCCGGACAGCCACTTGAGAACGGTGCAGAGACACGAAAGCTGCGAGCACCACCACCGCCACAGTCAGGCCAATAACGATGCCCCACCGTCTTCCCGTTACGCGGTCATGGCCGTTCTCAGTTGCTGCTGCCATTTTTACTCGGATCTATAAGTATAACGTAGGGCACAACTTCCACCTCGGCCGGCGCCAAGGCGAACCCGCTGGGCAATCGCCCCCCCAGACTGGGAAGGGCCCCTGCTGCCCCTTCCCATCTGATGTGCGAGCCAGCCCGAAGACGCAGCCAGCCCAGCATGACTCGGATCTTGACTCGCCATTTCTCATCTCGATACCGCCGCGCGCATCGCTACAATAGGGCCATGGCAAAAAGCGCACGCTATACGCTCGAGCACGCCGCGGCTGGTCTGTCCGCCAGATTTCCGGAAATCGAAACGTGGCCGAACCAATTTCCCGGCTACGAGATTGTGATCGACATACCCGAGTTCACCTCCGTATGTCCCAAGACCGGACTGCCTGACTTCGGTACACTGTGGATTCGCTACATGCCCGACAAGGCCTGCCTCGAGCTGAAGTCGCTAAAGGAATACCTGATCGGCTATCGCAATCTCGGCATCTTCCAGGAAAACGTCGTGAACCGCGTTCTCGAGGACGTGGTGCGCGCCAGCCAGCCGAAATGGGCTGAAGTCAAAGGCGAGTTTCGTCCCCGCGGAGGTATCGGCACGGTCGTGATTGCGCGCTTCCCGAGACCGAAGAACTAATGCCGCGGTCTTAGTACGTGCCCTCTCGCCGCGTCCCAAAATACTTGCGAATTCCGAACGCATTGTAGCGGCCCCAGGGGCCATTGGGACCCAGCCACGCCGGCCCCAACGGTTGATCGCGCGCTCCGAACCGCTGCATCTGCGGATGACCGGTTACGCGAAATTCAAATCGCTTAGGGAGATCGATTCCAACGCCCCAGGAGTACTCCATACCAATTCCGCTCCACGACCAGGTGTACAGGGTTTGCGGAATGTTTTTGCCGAACAGGAACGTGGGATCGTAAAAGAAATTGACCCGGCGCAGCAAGGTGCGGCCGAAGGGACGCAACTCTACCGCCCCCGAGATCATGTAGCGCCCAAAGGCGCTGCACTGTGAGTGCACGCCACCGAATTGTCCTGCATTGGCCGCGCACAGGTTGGGATCGGCCTCATTGTGCGGGGGAGTGATGTCGAATTGCGCCCATCCCCAATACCAGTCCTTGGGAAAAAACATGCGGTCGGAATTAGCCGCGGGTTTGCTATTGGCCGTGGGCTGCGAATCGGCCACGGCGTTGGCGTCGGTTGCCGGCTTCGAATCTTGTGCCAGCAGGGTGACCTGCAACATCACACAAACCAGGAACAGCAGCAAGCGTTTCATACACTCTCCGCGACGATAGATTGGGTACGACTGAGAAGGGTGGACAAGTGTCCTGCCGCCCCGGCGGGCGCAGCGGGAGGAGATGGCGCGGTTAGGAGCTACCGCGCGCGTTCACTTGCCGATTCTTCTCCACGAGAGAGTATCTCGGTATCGCCTACATTGGAAGGATTTTTGCGGGGCTGCTATCAACCTCCTTCAGTTCGCGGTGGCGAGAGTTGAGTTTGTACCTGGAGCGAATCCTTAAAGCGAGCAGCGACGAGCGAAAAGCGTATCGCGAAAAGCGAACCGCCGCCCCTCGTGTTATCCTCCGCCCACCCATGTCTGCCAAGACCAATGCCTGGGTCGCGCTGCTGCTGCTGACGGCGCTGAACTTTCTCAACTACATCGATCGCAACGTGCTGTTCGCGGTGCAACCGCTGATCCAGAAGGAATTCACCCTCAGTGACAAGCAGGTCGGCTTTTTGACCTCCGCTTTTTTTGTCTGCTACATGATTGCCGCGCCACTGATCGTTCCCCTGGCCGATCGCTTTCCGCGCCGCTGGATCATGGCGGCAGGCGCCTTTGTCTGGAGCCTGGCCACGCTGCTGAGCGCGGTCACGCACAATTACGACGAACTCTTGCTCCGCCACGTCATCGTCGGTATCGGAGAGGCAACCTTCGTCGCCATTTCGCCGGCGTTCCTCTCTGACATTTTTCCGGAGACCATGCGCGGCCGGGTGATGGGTCTTTTCTATCTGGCAACGCCGGTGGGCAGTGCGCTGGGCTACCTCGTCGGCGGCTACCTGGGGAGCCGCTACGGCTGGCGGGCCCCGTTCCTGATTTCGGCGCTGCCCGGCTTGCTGCTGGCGTTTGGCGTTTTAGCACTGCGCGAACCCGTGCGCGGCGCCAGCGATCACATGGCCGACAGCTTCGAGCGCGGTTCCGTGCGCGGCCTGTTTCGCAACCGGGCTTTTTGGACCATCAGCCTGGGAGCGGCCATGATGACCTTCGCCATCGGTGGTCTGCAAGTGTGGATGCCCACATTCCTTTACCGCATCCGGCACGTGCCGTTGGAGCACGCCAATATTTCCTTCGGCGGCATGACGGTAATCGCCGGAACGGTGGCCACCTTGCTGGGGGGATGGCTGGGCGATCGCCTGCTGCGGCGCATCCCCGCAGCTTATCAACTCATCTCCGCCATCGGGATGACGCTTTCCATTCCGGCCATCATCGCGGCTATATATTGCACCGGGCCGGCGATGTACCCGGCAATTTTCCTTGGCGAATTTTGCCTTCTCCTTAACACCGCTCCGCTCAATGCAGCCCTGGTGAACTCGGTCAGCGCGCGCATTCGCGCCACCGCCCTGGCGGTGAACATATTTACCATCCACCTGCTGGGCGACGCTTTTTCACCCACTCTGATCGGGTACATCTCCGATAAAAGCAATCTTCAGACAGGACTTATGGCAATGATTGGGGCGGTTGCGCTTTCGGCGGCGGTGCTGTTTTACGGGATGCGCTTTGCACCGAAGTTAGAAAGCGGGCAGCAAGCAATTAGCAACTAGCGCAGTTAGCAACTAGCAATGCGAAGCTAAACTGGCCAAAATCACCGCTATCGTGCTGGCAACGCGCCGTTCGGCGTGATCTCGCCGCCACTGACGGCAGCGGTAAATCTTGAGAACTAATTGTTAGTTGCTACTTGCTAATTGCCAGCAACAAACGCCCTCCCGCGAGACGCGAAAGGGCGTTAGGGTCTGGCAACATCACGCTGCCGACAGGCGAAGCCGGCTACTTGCCGAATGCCGTGATGGCGCCGGCTTCGTCGTCCTTCACGTCAAAGACGGTGTAGAGCTTGGTGATCTGCAGCAGATCGTGCACTTTCTTGGTCAGATGCAGCAGCTTCAACTCGCCGCCCTGGTTGCGGACCGAGGTGAAGGCGCTAACCAGCTCGCCAATGCCCGAGCTGTCGATGTAGCTGACATCGCCCAGGTTTAGCAGAATCTTCTTCTGTCCTTTGCCCAGCAGGTCCTTGACGGTATCGCGCAACACCACACTGCCTTCGCCCAAAGTGATTCGCCCGCTCAAGTCGACAATAGTGACGCCATCTACCTGCCGGGTGCTTGCTTTCATGCTCACGTGGAAGCCTCCTGAGGGTCCAGATCGTTGTTCTGGAGCCGCTTGATCAAAGTAATTTCAGTGCCGGGGTCAACTTTACGGATACGGACTTCATCCATGAAAGCCCGCATTAAGAATATCCCACGGCCGGATTGTTTCATAAGATTTTCCGGGGCAAGCGGGTCAGGAACCTCGTCCGGGTCCAGTCCTTTGCCCTGATCGGTGATCGTGATGATCAACTCCCGCCCGTTTTGCTCAAAGGTTAACTTTACGCTCTTGGCCGGGTCGTAGCCGTTACCGTGCAACACAGCGTTGATCATCGCCTCGCGGACCGCCATCGAAATTCCGCCCCGCGTGTCCTCCTCGAAACCCGCCCGCGACGAGAACTGCTCGGCCATCGCTTCGGCCTGGTTGACGCTTTCCAGCGTCGATTCCATCCTGTATGAAACGCGTTGTGGCGCGGTCATCAATTGGCTCGTTCCGGCCTGCTCAGTGCGGAGTTCAAGGCCCAAAGGAACAGAATCTCCAAGATGGAGCAGTTTGCCCTTTCGGGCGTTGCTTGTCAACGCAACTGTTTCAGGGGCGCCCGTGTGGCCCGCGACCATCAACCAGGAAGAGGCCTTTTCCAGGAAACAGAAGCGATGGCCAAAACGATGGGCGTTGAGGTAAGCCCGCTTTGCATCGAGCGGTTGCCGGATCAGCCGGGTAAGACTAAAATTAGAACGAACGTTCGAAACGGAGCCGCTTTCCGAGGTTCGTGCTTCCCGATTGACGACCGCCACATGTCCTCATCCTCCACAACCCGGGCCTTGGAACATCCTTCCTCGGTCGATACCCGCTTCGATCGCCGCCTGGGCGAGATTCTCGACTACGCCACCGAGATTTTTGCCGAAAAGGGGTATGAGGGCGCTTCCATGCGCGACTTATCGCGCTTGAGCGGTATCTCGCTGGCCGGTCTTTACTACTATTTCGAATCCAAAGAGAAACTGCTGTATTTCATCCAGCAGCACACCTTCAACACGATTATCGAGCGATTGCGCGAGCGCCTGCAGGAAAGTCACGATCCCGAGACCCGCATCCGCATCTTCGTCCACAATCACATTAGCTATGCCGTCGCCAGAGAAAAAGCGATGAAGGTGCTGTCGCATGAAGCCGACGTTTTGAAGGACGGGTTTGGCGCCGAACTGGCGGCCATCAAGCGTGAGTACTATCGCATCTGTGTCGGACTGGTGGAGGACCTGGTGAAGACGGAAGGGCTGAAATTTGTGGGGCGCAATGCCGGCGCGACGGGCGGGATATCCACGCGCACGGCGGTCATGGGCCTTTTCGGAATGATGAACTGGCTGCACACCTGGTACAAGCCCCGCGTCGATCCTGACGCGGAAACCATCGCTTGCGAGATGAGCGATATTTTTCTGCGGGGAGTGCGAGCGGAAAAAGCCGCCGATTGGAAGCCGCGTCGGGCGCCGGACCTCAGCCGTAAGCCGGAGACCAACGGCCGCCCCAGGGCAAAAGGCGCCAAGCGCAAGCCCGCTCCCTCGCTGGCAACCGGCCGAACTCGTTCATGACCGCATTGCGGCAATCCCGGGTCAGGAGTTCTGCCAATGGGTAGCACGACCCAACCTGATTGCAAGAAGTTGTCATCCTGAGCCTGATGAGCGAAGCGAACGAAGTCGAAGTGCCTGCCCCGAGCGAAGCCGAGGGGACGTGCGGTTGTTTGGAGAAGGTGCATCCATGACCACGGTCACGCAAATCGGTTTTAACCGCATCACGGTGGAGATGCAGCCACCGGCAGCGCGCATCGTCCTGAATAACCCGCCGCTGAACGTCATCGACGTCCCGATGATGGACGAGTTGCGCGCAGCGCTGGAGCAGATCGAGGCACGAGCGGAAATCACCATCATCGTCCTAGCGGGTTCGGAGCGCGCTTTCTCCGTCGGCGTGGACATCGCTGCCCACACGCCCGACAAAGTGCGTGACATGCTGACCGCATTTCACGGCGTGATTCGCTCCGTGCTGGGGAGCAGAAAGCTGACGGTTGCCAGCGTTCGCCGGCACTGCCTGGGTGGAGGCGCGGAACTGGCGATGATGTGCGATGTGGTTTACGCCGCGCCAGATTCGGTTTGGGGATTTCCTGAGATCAAGCTGGCGTGCTATCCGCCGGTCGCCGCTGTGGCCTTGTCCGCTATTGTGGGACAAAAACTGGCCGCCGAGCTCGTCCTCACCGGCCGAACTCTGAATGGCCAGGAGGCGCTGGAGGCGGGACTAGTGAACGGTCTGGCCGACGATCCCGAAACCCTGGTCACGGAATGTGTGCAGCGGGTGTCGCAATTGAGTTCGGCGGCCATCGCTCTGGCGAAGAAGGCATTTTATGCCTGGGACGCGATTCACTTCGATAAAGGTTTGGCGCGCGCCGAACAGATTTATTTCGACGAGCTGATGAAAACAGCGGACGCGCAGGAAGGCATCGCAGCATTCATCGAGAAACGAAGACCGAAGTGGGTGGGGAAGTGAGCGCTTCATTGGATTACGAGATTGCACCGGAAGAGCTGAAAGCTCAGCAAGAGGCGGGCGGAGATGTCGTCCTCCTCGACGTCCGCGAGCCTTGGGAGTTCGAGATTGCGAAGATTGCGGACAGTAAGCTGATTCCGATGGGCGACATTCCCGCGCGCTTTAATCAGGAACTCGACCCCGAAGAACACATTGTGGTGGTTTGCCATCATGGCGTGCGCTCGATGAACGTAACCGCATGGCTGCGACAGCAAGGTTTCGAAAAGGCGCAATCGTTGCGTGGAGGGATCGACCGCTGGGCGCGGCAAATTGATCCCACAGTGCCGGTGTACTGAAGGCGGCTGTTAGCTATTAGCTTTTCGCGAGCGAGATTTGTTGCAGCATGTGGGTTGCTAATGGCTAAGAGCTAAATACAGGTTTCCTATGAAAAAAGAACTCATTGAACTCCGCATCAACGGACGCACATACGAGCTGGCGATCGAGCCGAATAGGCTTCTGCTCGACCTGCTGCGCCAGGACCTGGGGCTCACCGGATCCAAGCGCGCCTGTGACGATTCCTCGTGCGGCTCCTGCACCGTGCAAGTGGATGGCGTGCCCATGCTTTCGTGCACCATGCTGGCGGCCAGTTGCGAGGGCCAGGAGATCACCACGGTCGAGGGCGTCGCCGATCACGGCGGTTTGGCTGCGTTGCAGAAGGCCTACGGCGATTTTGGTGGCGCGCAATGCGGCTTCTGTACCCCTGGATTCATGATGACGGTGAGATGGCTGCTGGCCAATAATCCCGACCCAACCGAGGATGAGATTCGCGAGGCGCTCAGCAGTAATCTTTGCCGCTGCACCGGCTATTCGCAGATGTACCAGGCAATACGAGCGGTGATTCAGGCGGAACAGACGGGCAAGAAAGAAGAGTTGGTCGGAGCGAAATAGACCCGCTAATTGCTAATTGCTACAAAGGCCAATCGCTAATGAATGATTTTTCTGTAATCGGGAAGTCGATCGCCATGGTGGATGCCGCCGGCAAAACCACCGGTGCGGGCAAGTACACGGACGATCTCAGCCTTCCCGGAATGCTGGTCGGCAAGATTCTCCATTCGCCGTATCCACACGCCCGAATCAAGCATATTGACACTTCGCGAGCCAAGGCCCTGGATGGAGTGGCCGCTGTCGTCACCGGGGCGGACGCGCCGAATCCATACGGCATTCTTCCGGTGGGTCACGATGAGACCGCGCTGGCGGTGGGGAAGGTCCGCTACGTTGGCGATCATGTTGCTTGTGTTGCAGCCATCAACGAAGAGATTGCGGAAAACGCGATCGAGTTGATCGACGTGGAATACGAGCCGCTGCCGGCGTACTTCGATCCGGAAGAGTCGATGAAAGCAGAAAGCGATCTCATTCACGAGAACCGTGCACACAATATCGAGAAGGACTATCACCACGTCTTCGGCGATCTGGACAAGGGATTTGCCGAAGCGGACTACGTTGCCGAGGGACGCTACATCGCCAATGAAGTGACGCACGCTGCCATGGAGCCGCACAGCACGCTGGCGAACTTCGAACTCGATCCCCACACGGGCAAGTTGGGGCGGCTTACCGTGTGGTCGTCCACGCAGGTTCCGTATTACCTGCAGCACAAGCTTTCGCTGGTGCTGGAGATGCCGATGTCGCAGATCCGCGTGATCAAACCCTTGGTGGGCGGCGGTTTTGGCGGCAAGAGCGAAATCATACCGCTGGAGATCATAGCTGCGGTCGCGGCACGCGCGGCCAGAGCGCCGGTGAAGATTACCTACACGCGCGAGGAAGTTTTCTGGGCGCATCGCGGACGGCCGCGTACCATCATCGATCTGAAGACCGGCGTGAAGAATGATGGCCGAATGACAGCGGTGGCCTGCAAGGTCATTCAGGATGGTGGCGCCTACTGCTCGTACGGAGTCGTGACCATCCTCTATTCTGGTGCGCTGCTGGGCGCGCTGTACGACATTCCCAACATCCGCTACGACGGCTATCGCGTGTTGACCAACAAGCCTGCGTGTGGTGCTATGCGCGGCCACGGCACGGTTAATGTGCGTTTCGCCTTCGAGTCTCAGATGGACGAGATCGCCGCGAAACTCAATCTTGATCCGGCTGAAGTACGGCGGGTGAATCTGCTGAAGCCACCAACCGTAACCGTCAACGGTCTACGAGTATTGAGCTACGGGCTGCCGGAGTGCATCGATCAGGTGGTTGCTCGATCGGGTTGGAAGCAGCGCAAAGGCAAAATGCCCAAGGGCCGCGGCCTTGGAGTGGCGTGCAGCCACTATGTGAGCGGCGCGGCCAACAGCATTATTCGCTCCGACATGCCGCATTCGACGGTAAACATCAAGATCGACCGCGACGGCGGGGTAGTGGTATATACCGGCGCTTCGGAGATCGGGCAAGGCTCCGACACCATGACCGCGCAAGTTGTCGCCGAGGTACTCGGGTGCGAAATCGCGCGGGTGAAAGTTATTGCCGCCGATACCGACCTGACCCCGATTGATCTCGGTTCCTACTCAAGCCGCGTGACTTTTATGGCCGGCAATGCCACTCTGCGCGCCGCCGAAGAGGTGAAGAAGAACATCGTCCGTGCCTCCGCCAAACGCATGAATTGCGCCCCCGAGGACGTAATCATGCGCGACGGCCGGGTTTGGAAAGCTAGTACCACGTTGTCAGACAGCCATCCCACATTGTCCGACAACAGCAAAGAAAGAGAGGCGGCGCGCGGCCATGTGGATGGCCAGATCCTGCGAGGATCGGTTTTGCAGACGCGCAAAGAAGAAGGCCCCAAGGACCACATGAGCTTCGAAGAGGCCATTGTGGCAGCGATTGACTTCCATGGGGCACTGACCGGCACTGGGTCCTATGCGCCTCCGGTCGCGGCGCGCGGTGGCAAACACAAAGGCGGCGGAGTGGGGCCGTCCCCTGCCTATTCGTATTCCGCACAAGTTGCGGAGGTCAGCGTGGATGAGGAGACCGGAGGAGTAACGGTGCACAAGATATGGGCGGCCCACGACTGCGGCCGCGCGCTGAATCCGGTGGCCGTCGAAGGCCAGGTGATCGGCTCGGTCTGGATGGGGCTTGGCCAGGCGCTTGAGGAAGAGATGATTTGGAAAGACGGTCTGCTGATGAATCCCGGGATGCTGGAATATCGCAGTCCGTCGTCGGCTGAGTCGCCTGAAATTGAATGCATCATCGTCGAGAGTATTGACCCCGAAGGACCATTTGGTGCCAAGGAAGCGGGCGAAGGTTCGCTGGCGGCGACAATCCCGGCAATTTCTAACGCGATCTACGACGCTGTGGGAGTTCGGCTGCGCGAGGCGCCGTTCACCCCGGAGCGCGTGCTGGCAGCGCTGCGCGCGAAGAAGGGAATGAAGCGAATCGAAATGACCGAGTCGGTTGATCCGACGGCCCCCCACAAGCTGCGCGAACATGGCGGCTCGCTGTGGTTCCGCGGCAAGGGCCCGATGCGGCATCCGCGCGATCCGGCGCGACAGGGCACGAATGCCGGGTCGCCCATGGGGGGTGGGGAATGAGCCTGCCCAACTTTCAGCTGCTACGCCCTAAGAGCCTGGATGAAGCCACGGCGCTGATGGCGAAGTATGACGGTCAGGTAAAAGTGGTTGCTGGCGGCACCGACTTGCTGCCTTCGATGAAGCAGAAACTGTTCACGCCGCTCTTTGTTCTCGACTTGCGTGGCATCAGCGAATTGCGTGGAATTCGCAAACGTGCAGGCGAGGGCGTCGAGATTGGCGCGCTGACGACCCTTGCGGCCATCGAACATTCGCCGATGATTCGCAAAGATTTTCCCGTCCTGTACGAAGCGGTCAAGACGATCGCCTCACCGGTGTTGCGCAACATGGGAACGATTGGCGGCAATCTCTGTCTCGATACTCGTTGCCTGTGGTACAACCAGTCGCTCCTGTGGCGTAAGAGTTGCGGCTTCTGCCTTAAGAAGGACGGCGATCTTTGTCATGTCGCACCCGGCGGAAAGTTATGCTGGGCGGCCTTTTCGGGCGACACCCCGCCGGCGCTGCTCTGCCTGGCGGCAGAAATCGAGATTGCCGGGCCGGCTGGCACGCGGCGTACCCCATTGTCAGAGTTCTACCTGAACGATGGCATTGCGCGTCTGAATCTTGCGCCAAGTGAGATCGTCACCCGTGTGTACGTGCCGGAATCGTCGGCGGGATGGCGCGGCAGCTATCAGAAGCTCCGCGTCCGTGGCAGCATCGACTACCCTTTGGCCGGCGTTGCTGTGGCGCTCAAAATGCGCGCCGGCCGAGTAGAAGACGCGCGCGTTGCTATCACGGCCGTCAATCCTGCGCCATTTCTAGTGCAGGACGCGGATGCGCTTCTGGTTGGAGTGGTTCCGAATGATGAGATTGCGGAGCGCATTGGCGACTTGGCGGCCAGTACGGCCAAGCCGCTGACCACCTCAGCGCTGACGCCGGAGTATCGCCGCGAGATGGTGCGGGTGTTTGCCAAGCGAGCGGTGATGGCGGCGGCGAATTGACCGCCTATCGGGAAACCGACTCTGATGCGAGTACTGACAACTGACTACTGACTACTGACTACTGACTGATGCTAATCACCGACTGCCACATCCACATTCAGCCCATGGAGTTGTTCAAGCCTGAGGCCCTGGCGCTGATGAAGAAGTCTCGCAGAGATTTCGACCAGGTGGCGGAATACTGCGCCTCGCCAAAGGCATTCCTCAAGTATCTCGACAGAATCGGAATCGATCGGGCAGTGCTGATCAACTACGTTGCGCCTGAGGTGATCGGCTTTACGCCAGCGGTCAATGAGTTCATCGCCAACTACGTGAAAGAAGATCCGAAGCGGCTGATCCCCTGCGGCAGCGTGCACCCGCGCCATACGCAGAATGTTCTGGCCGACATGGAACACATCGCGCGGCTGGGCATCAAGCTCATCAAAATCCATCCGCCACACCAGTTGCTCTATCCCAACGATTATGTGAACGGCGTCAAAGAGCTGGAGGTCATCTATCGCGTGGCCGAGGCGAACGGCATTCCCATCATGGTGCACACCGGCACTTCGATCTTTCCTGGAGCGCGCAACAAGTACGGCGATCCCATGTACGTGGACGACGTGGCGGTCGATTTTCCTCGGCTGAAGATTCTACTGGCGCATGGCGGGCGCCCGTTGTGGATGGACACCGCCTTCTTCCTGGTGCGGAGACACCGCAACGTCTATCTGGACATCAGCGGCATCCCACCCAAAACTCTCCTGCAATATTTTCCGCGGCTGGAAGAGATTGCGCACAAGACGCTGTTCGGCACCGACTGGCCGGGGCCCGGTGTTCTCGAGATCGAGAAGAACCTGGCCGAGTTTCGCGCGCTGGCGCTGAGCGAAAGCGTGAAAGAAAAGATCCTGAGCAAGACAGCGGTCGAGATCTGGCCGGTGTAAGGCGGTGGTTAGTGGCTAATAAGAACCGGTCTTCGAGGTGTGGTCAGTGCCGGGACCTTCAACCCCCGCCGCGGCCTTGATGGCCGCCCAGAGCTCGTCATATCCCACGCGCGACTTGGCAGAAAACGGAATGACCTGCGAGGGAAGGACTCGTAGCTGGTCGCACAGTTTTGGCAGCGAGGCGCGCAGTTGACTGTTGGAAATGCGGTCGGCCTTGGTTGCTACCACGATGAATTGGCGGTCCATGTGGCGCAGCCAGTCCATCAACTGCAAATCAAGCGCCTGCGGAGGAATCGTGACGTCCACCAGCGACAGGCACAGCACCAGCGACTCGCGTTCTTCCAGGTATGGATTGATGAACTGCGCCCACTGTGCGGTGATTTCCTTAGGCGCGCGGGCGTAACCGTAACCGGGCAGGTCGGCAAAGACGAAGTCGGGGCGCGGCTTGCCGGGGCGGCGCACCTGAAAGAAGTTGATGGTCTGGGTACGACCGGGCGTGTTGCTGGTCTTGGCGATCTTGCTGCCGACCAGCGAGTTGATCAAGCTGGACTTGCCAACATTGGAGCGGCCGAGAAACGCGATCTCTGGCGCACCCGCAGGCGGGAACTGCAGTGGGGCAGCGGCGGAGGTCACAAAGCGGGTCAACACCTTCATGCAAGCAGTACCGCCATCCTGGACGCAGGGCACGCGAAGCGAGAAAGGAAACAGGACCCGCACTCGGCGGGCTTGTTCACTCGAAGTGGTGGTCAGCCGCGCGCTTACTGGTGTGCCGGTGCTGGTTCCGTGTTCGGCAGCAGCGCCGTGATTCCCGGAGAGGCATCGTCAGGAACTTCCGGCAGCGGACGCTCCAGCGCATACGCCAGCACATCATCCATGGTATTGACGAAGCGCAGCTTCATTACATTGCGCAAGTTCTCCGGCACGTCGGCCAGGTCCTTCTCATTGTCAGCCGGAAGCAGGACCTCCATGATGCCCGCGCGATGAGCGGCCAGCAGCTTTTCCTTCAGCCCGCCGATGGGCAGCACCTTGCCGCGCAGCGTGATCTCGCCAGTCATGGCGAGGTCGCGCCGCACGGGAATCCGGCTCAACGCGCTGGCAATTGCCGTTGCCATCGTGATGCCCGCCGAAGGGCCATCCTTCGGAATTGCGCCTTCGGGTACATGTACGTGAATGTCCACATTGCGGTAGAAATCCCGAGCCAGCCCCAACTGTTTCCAGCGTGACCGCACATAGGTCACAGCCGCCTGTGCCGACTCCTGCATCACGTCGCCCAATTTTCCCGTCAGAATCGGCTTTCCACCCTTGCCTTCCACGGCCGAGACTTCGGTAGTAAGAATCGATCCGCCTACCTCGGTCCACGCCAGACCGGTGACAATGCCGACTTCGCTGTGCTCGTGTCTCTCGCTGTCGCGGAACTTCATCACGCCCAGGTATTCCGAAGCATTTTCTGCGGTGAGTTCTACCGCGTACTTATCGCCTTCCTTAACCACCTTGCGCGCGACCTTGCGGCAAATATTGCCGATCTCGCGCTCCAGATTGCGGACTCCGGCTTCGCGGGTGTAATTGCGAATGATGGTGGTGAGCGCTTCGTCGGTGAAGATGATGTTCTGTTCGGTCAATCCCGTCTGCAGGCGCTGCTTGCGCACCAGATACTGTTTGGCAATCTCGACTTTTTCCGGCTCGGTATAGCCATGCAGCCGCAGCACTTCCATGCGGTCCTGCAGTGCCGGAGGAATGGTGTGCAGCACGTTCGCCGTGGCGATGAAGAACACCTGCGACAGGTCGTACTCCACGTCGAGGTAATGATCGACGAACATGAAGTTCTGCTCGGGATCGAGTACTTCGAGCAACGCCGCCGAGGGATCGCCGCGGAAGTCCATCGACATCTTGTCCACTTCATCCAGCATGAACACCGGATTCTTGGTGCCGGCCTTTTTCATCATCTGGATGATCTGGCCCGGCAGCGCGCCGATATAGGTGCGGCGGTGACCGCGCACTTCGGCTTCATCGCGCACGCCGCCCAGCGACAGGCGGACGAACTTGCGGCCCGTGGCTTTGGCGATACTCATACCAAGCGAAGTTTTGCCCACGCCCGGAGGCCCGACGAAGCAAAGGATCGAACCCTTCGGATTCTTGACCAATTGCCGGACGGCGAGAAATTCAAGAATGCGCTCCTTGATTTTCTCCAGACCATAATGATCTTCGTTGAGCGTCTTCTCGGCGATATCGATATTGCGGATCTCTTTGGAGCGCTTCTTCCACGGCACAGCCAGCAGCCAATCGAGGTAATTGCGCGACACGGTGGACTCGGCCGACATAGGCGGCATGGCTTCCAGCTTCTTCAGTTCTTGCAGCGCCTTCTCGTGGGTGTCGCGCGGCATGCCGGCGGTGTCAATCTTCTTTTTCAGCTCGTCGAACTCGCTCTTCTCGCCGCGGCCCAGTTCTTTCTGGATGGCCTTGATCTTTTCGTTGAGGTAGTACTCTTTCTGGGCCCGCTCCATCTGGCGCTTTACGCGCGACTGGATGGTGCGGTCCATGTTGAGCTTTTCGATCTCGACGTCGAGCACGTCCCCAATGCGGTTCAAGCGTTCGGCGGGATCAAAAATTTCCAGCAGCTCCTGTTTCTCTTCGATCGAGAGTTGCAAGTTGGCGGCGATGGTGTCCGTCAGCTTCGCCGGGTCGTCGTTGCGGACGGCGGCGATCATAGTTTCGTAGTTCAGCGACTGACAGAGCTTGACGTACTGCTCGAACAGGCCGGTCACGCGCGTCATGCTGGTTTCAATCTGCGGTGAGGGTTCAGTCGAATACTTCGCGGTGCGTACCGTGGCCTCAAAATAGCCGTCGGTATCGACCACCTGGAGGATCTTGCCGCGCTCCAAGCCTTCCACCAGGACCTTGATATTGCCGTCAGGAAGCTTCAGACTCTGGACGATGTTGACCAGCGTGCCGACCTGGAAGATCTCGTTGGGCTTGGGCTCGTCGATGCTGGCATCGTGCTGCGTCGCCAGAAATATCTTCTTGTCGCCGGCCAGCGCCTCTTCCAATGCGCGCACGCTCGACTCCCGGCCAACCACGAACGGCGTCATCATGTAAGGAAAGATGACGACATCGCGGATCGGCATCATAGGGAGTTTCTTGGTTTCGAATTTCTCGCGCTGGGTCACTAAAAACCGCCTTGTCGTTCAGAGGGGCCCGTGCCGCTCTGAGAAAAAGAAGAGCTAATCGTTTCGCGCCACATTGCGCGCCGGTTGCCGCCAACTTCAGTCAAGGATAACACGCGAAACAAGAGGACAGAAGCGAACAAAATCCTCTGTCATCAGTAGCTTCGCGGGCTCTCCCTTTGGTCCGGAGCCAGGTTGTGCAGGGGATTAAGGATTACAGAGACTGATATGTATTTGGATGCCCGTCGGGCTGGCCGGATTCATGCTGAATGGCGCGACCGCAGCCGCGCCAAGTTTCGCGAGAACTGGTTTAGCCTTGCCATCGGACGG
This sequence comes from Acidobacteriaceae bacterium, assembly GCA_003151335.1. Lineage (GTDB taxonomy): Bacteria > Acidobacteriota > Terriglobia > Terriglobales > Acidobacteriaceae > Bog-257. The sequence continues at coordinate 60,837 of PLXE01000120.1, read as the reverse complement.
TGTGAAACTGACCGCTGGCTGCTGGCGACTGCTTCTATCCCGCCTTCTCCATGATGGGCAGGTTCACGTTGCGCTTCAGAACCATCTCGCCCGTGACTTCGAAGTCTTTAACGCGTTTCTGGCCGGGCAGGTTGTACATCAGGTCGAGCATCAGTTCTTCCAGGATCATGCGCAGGCCGCGAGCGCCCACCTTGCGCAGCATGGCTTCTTTGGAGATGTAGCGCAGGGCCTCGTCGGTGAAGCGCAGCTTGACGTTCTCGAACTCGAACAGTCGCTGGTACTGCTTCACGATGGCATTCTTCGGCTTGGTAAGGATTTCGACGAGGGCATCTTCGTCGAGGTCGCCCAATATGCCAACCACCGGCAGGCGGCCGACGAACTCGGGTATCAGGCCGAACTTGATCAGGTCCTGGGGTTGGACTTGCGCCAGTAATTCGGTATCGCGCTTGTTGCTCTCGGTGAACGCGGCTTCCTTGGCCTCGTCGGTACGGAATCCCATGGACCGCTTGCCCAGCCGTCTGCCGATGGTGCGCTCCAGTCCGACGAATGCTCCACCGCAGATAAACAAGATGTTGGTGGTGTCCACGGGCGTGAATTCCTGGTGTGGGTGCTTGCGCCCGCCCTGGGGAGGAACGTTGGCTACGGTGCCTTCCAGAATCTTCAGCAATGCCTGCTGCACGCCTTCGCCCGAAACGTCGCGGGTGATGGAAGGGTTTTCGTCTTTGCGGCCGATCTTGTCGACCTCGTCAATGTAGATGATGCCAGTCTGCGCGCGCGCCACGTCTCCGTCGGCCGCCTGGAGCAGCTTCAGGATGATGTTCTCCACATCCTCGCCGACGTAACCGGCTTCGGTCAGAGTAGTGGCATCCACGATGGCGAAAGGAACGTCGAGCATCTTGGCCAGGGTTTGCGCCAGCAATGTCTTGCCGGTCCCGGTGGGGCCAATCAACATGATGTTCGACTTGGCCAGCTCGACTTCCGTACCGCGCTGCCGGTTCATGTAAACCCGCTTGTAGTGGTTGTAAACCGCCACGGCGAGCTTCTTCTTGGTTTGTTGTTGGCCGATGACGTACTCGTCGAGGAACGCCTTCACCTCGACTGGCTTGGGAAGCTGATTCGGCGTGGGTGCGGGCTGAGTTTCCGAGCGGTCGTCCTCCAGAATGGAGTTGCAGACGGCAACGCACTCATCGCAAATGTAGGCTCGCGGGTAGTCGGTGGGAGACGAGATCAGCTTGGCAACAGCGTCTTGCGACTTGTGGCAAAACGAACAGCGCAACACTTCGTCGGAACCAGTCCTGGTTCTCACGTAAAAAACTCCTTTACCTCGCACACTGTCAGCCGGAACTCTGCGTTTCCGTGCTACATTTCCCGTTCCTTCGAAACGGGCAGGAGCCGTGTCGCCCCTGCAAGAAGTCCACCCCTATCGGCCATGGGCAGCCTCTTGTGATCCCATTCGGTGCTACTGCACCTACGCCTATTCAACCACACTTCGTCGCGCTACAAGGCACCGCTGGTGCCAAATCGGATACAACTTTTGAAGCAGTACCGGGCAAATTCTTCGCACTAAGCAAGGGTCAAGTTTTGCACCTTACTTGTGCTTGAAAATGATGTCGTCGATTAAGCCATACTCCTTCGACTGCTGCGCGTTCATGATAAAGTCGCGCTCCACGTCACGCTCCACTTTTTCCAGGCGCTGACCGGTGTGCTTCGACAGCAATTGGCTGGTGATCTCGCGCATGCGCAGGATTTCTCGCGCGTGAATGTCAATATCGGTGGCCTGACCCGACAGGCCCGACATCAGCGGCTGGTGAATCAGAATGCGCGAAGTGGGCAGGGCAAAGCGTTTCTTGGGCGCGCCCGCAGCCAGCAGCAAAGCCGCCATGCTGGCCGCCTGGCCAATGCAGATGGTGGTCACGTCGGGACGGATGAATTGCATGGTGTCGTAGATCGCCATGCCCGCCGTGATCGAACCGCCCGGCGAGTTCACGTACAGCGAAATGTCTTTTTCCGGATCTTCGGCCTCGAGAAACAGCATTTGGGCGATGATCAAGTTGGCCACATTGTCATCGATAGGAGTGCCGAGGAAAACAATATTGTCCCGCAACAGGCGGGAATAAATGTCGTACGCCCGCTCGCCCCTGCTGGTCTGCTCAATCACCATGGGCACAAGCATTGTTTGCGGCTCCCTTCACGCTACCGGCCACACTTCTTCCCGAGGGTCGAAGGTGGGGGTGGAACGCAGCCCGCCCTATGCGGACCTGCGGTACAAAGAATCCAGGGTCTTCTCGTTGCGGATGCGATGCCGGATTCTATCCAGCCCGCCATCCTGCGTCAAACGCGCGCGGACCTGTTCGAGGGTCTGCTTCGACTGGGTCGCCAGCGCTTCCAATTCGTGGTCGAACTCTTCGTCACTGACTTCGATCTTTTGCTCGTCGGCAATCTGCTCCAGGATCAAAGAGGCCTTTACCTCACGCAGTGCGCCCTCGCGCTGGCCGGCGCGGAGGCGGGGGAAGTCCATGCGCTTCATGTCTTCCGTGCGCAGGCCTTGTGCCGCCAGGGCGCGCAAGCCGCGCTCCAACCGGAGATCGATCTGCTGGTCCAACATGGCTTCGGGAACCGGGAAATCGTTGCGCTTCACCAGTTCCCCGACAATCTGGTCCTTGCCCTGGTGTTCGGCCTCATGCAGCTTCTCCGTCTTCATGCTTTCCCGAAGCCGGTTACGAAGCTCATCCAGCGAATTGAAATCAGCACTTAGCTCTTTGGCAAATTCGTCATTCAGTTCGGGAATGGTTCGGGTCTTGATGCCTTTCACGTCCACTTCGTAGGTCATGCTCTTGCCGGCGAGTCGCTTGTCGGAAAAATCATCGGCATACTTCACTTCGAAGCTGCGCTGCTCGCCCGACTTGGCGCCACGCAGGTTCTCAGTGAACTCCGGAATCGTATTCTCTCCGCCGATCTCCACCATGACCTCGTCCACCTCGACAGGCTTGGAATCGGCGTTCTGTTCGCTTTCCTTAGGCGTGCCCTTAAAGCCGATGACGGCAAAATCACCCTCCATCAGCGGACGCTCTCCGTCCACCGCGCTGTAGGTGGCGTGCTGTTCCTGCAAATTGTGGAGAGCGTTTTCCACGTCCTCCTCGCTTACGTTGGTGTCGAGCCTTGAAATTTGAAGGTCCTCGTAGGCGGCGATCTTGAAATCGGGCAGCACCTCGAAGGACGCCGTAAACTTTAGCGGCTCGCCGTCGTGCAGGTTAAGGTCAGTGACTCGTGGCTGCGAAACCGGCAACAGGTTTTGCTTCTGGGTTTCCTGGCGGAAATAACGCGGCACCAGGGCCTCAACGATTTCGTTCTTGATCTCTTCGGCAAAACGCTGGCGAACAATGGAAGCCGGGACCTTGCCCTTGCGGAAACCGGGGATTCGCGCCAGCTTCTGGTAGCGATTCACAACGGTCTCGGATTCAGCTTTGACCAAGTCGGCTGGAATCTCGACAGTGATTTCGCGCTTGCAGGGATTCGACGGTTCGGAAGAGGCGGCGTCCGCCGTGTTTGTTTCGCTCGTATTCGATTCAATCGTCAAAGGGATTGCCTTCAGCAGTGAATGTGGCCGGGTCCGGCCCGGGAATGCAACCGGCGATGGGTGCGCGGAACGCGATCCGTGCCCGCAGTGCGAGTACCTTCCGCCCGGGCCGCAACCAGCGCTTTTTCGCTAATTGCTACTAAGCCTAAGTGTATGAGAGCCGCGCAAGGGGGTCAAACGCCACAAGAGCTGGCAGTATAGATTCAGCCTGGCGGTTCGATGCTCGCCGAGATCTACGCAAGCAAGCAGGCGGTTAATGGCGCCGCGTTTTCCTGGAGACGGTCGTCCGCTTCTCGAGCACTACAATGAGAAGAATGGCTTCCGCTCTCGCCGTGCTGAACAAAGAAGTTGTGATCTGCACCCAATGTCCGCGTCTGGTGGCCTATCGCGAGCAGGTTGGCCGTGAGAGGCGCCGTGCCTATCGCGAGTGCGAGTATTGGGCGCGGCCAGTACCGGGTTTCGGCGATCCCCAGGCCCGCGTACTGGTGTTGGGACTGGCGCCCGGGGCCCACGGTTCCAACCGTACCGGCCGGCCGTTTACCGGGGATGCGTCGGGGAAATTCATGTATCCCATTCTGCACAAGGTTGGCTTCGCATCGCAGGCCAATGCCGAGTGTCGCGACGACGGATTGAAGTTGGTGGACTGCTACATCACCGCGGCCGTTCGCTGTGCGCCGCCCGACAACAAGCCGCTGCCCTCGGAACTCGCCAACTGCGCGCCTTTCCTCGATCGCGAACTGCGCATACTGAAGAACGTCAAAGTTGTGGTTGCGCTGGGCAAGATTGGCTTCGATGCCTATCTCAATTACCTGAAGCGGAACGACATCTTGCGGAGCAAGGCGGGATATGCCTTCGCGCATGCCGCACGGTATTCTGTGCCGAATGGCATAACGCTGCTGGCGTCGTACCACCCTTCTAACCAGAACACCGCAACGGGAAAGCTGAGCGCTGCAATGTTCGAGGCGGTGTTTCGCGAAGCCAAGAAGAGCGCGGTCAGCGGCCCTTAATCGGTTCTTGTACCATTGACAACATGATGGATGGCTGCGTCACGATTCCCTGTCATCCACCGGTTCGGTACTTTTCAAATTATGGAGGAAACGACGATGCAAAGGAGAATTGCCGCGGTGGCACGCGTGGCTGTGTGTCTGCTGCTAGTAATGGCTGCGAGCACGTTCGCTGCCGATGCAAACTCGGGCAAGTCCGCGGTGGGCAGCTGGATGCTGAATCCAACGAAGTCGCATTTTCAGAATATGCCCGCACCGAAGATGGAGAGGTTGCGAGTCTCGAAGGATGATGAGACCGGCCTGAAATGGAGCTTGACCGGCGCGGACGCGGACGGCAAGGGCTATCACCAGGAGTACGATGGACCCACCGACGGAGCCTATCACCCCATAAAGGGTGCTCGGAATCCCAGCACTGTGGCCTACATCAGAGCCAATTCTGTAACGAGCTGGGTGGTCAAGGATGAGACAGGAGCAATTATAGAAACGGGGTCGAGTAGCGTTTCACCGGACGGTCGTACCCTGACTTTGAAGGGGACCACGAAGACGCCTCAGGGAGAATCGCAATTCACGTCGGTTTACGACAGGAGATGAGGAGCGTCCGTCAAACCCAATCTCGGAGATTAGCCCGCCTTGGTAAATGCATTCTGGAGGGATGGTGGCAGCGGCGATTCTGCCCATTTCCCTTTGGCGTTTGAGTTCCCCACGGCCGCGTCGGAAGAGGCATCCGGCGGGTACGCGAAAGGTTTCAGAGTGGAAAATTCTAAGGACATTGTCGCAAAGTTTTGCACTTACCATATGAAAAAGTAGTGATTTGCAACGGAAACTCACGGAACTCCGATTGCAGGTTATCAATAGCTTACGAGTGTCTGGCCGGAGGGTACACGTTCCCGCTGCGGCGGAGAGGTTTCCCTCGACATGTTGCACGGCGTTTCCTCCCCGTAGCGGTGGGCTTCGGATTTGCACCTCAGGGAGGCCCGACTAGCGTGAGCCGTTCTTGGTTGGGGTGGCAGGACGCGTGATGGCGCTTGCCGCAGTTTGGGCTCGCAGGCAGGGCCAGGTGGAGGACGTATGAAAAGGTTCGCCGTACTTATCGGGATGTTGCTTGCCGCTGCGTGCACTTATGCAAGTCCAATCCCTGGCTTGGGTTCCACCAATCCTATATCGGTCACCCTCCTAAGCTTCCCCGGAGGCCTGTGGCAGAACGGCTACCCTTACACCCTTGGCATGTCCGGAATTACGAACCCGATCGATGCAATGTGCGATGACTATACGCACGGCGGTTCAATTGGAGAATCGTGGCAAGCCAATATTACGAACCTGGGAAGCAACAACTTGACCCTGACCCGTTTCGGCCACGAAGAGGCCGCCTTGGGCTTGGCTTTCTACCGAGAAGCGGGATGGATCTTGTTGCAGACACTGGTCACGCCGTCGAGCGCGTATCAGGACATGAACTACGCGGTGTGGCATATCTTCGACCCTGCCGTACCGCTTGATCCGGGTGCTCAAGCTTGGTTGAACGCGGCTCAAACTGAAATGGCAAAGGGCTTCCCCGGGGTGCCTTTCAATGACGTCTTCATCATTACTCCTCTTGACCAGTACGACCCCAATCTCAACCATCCGCAGGAGTTTTTGACCATCGATCCGAGATTGCAGAGTAGTACTCCCGAGCCCGGCACGTTGTTGCTGCTGGGTACAGGACTGGTTGGGCTGTGGAGGCGCAAGCTATTGAGTTAGGCTGCAGCATCAGGAAAGCGTTAGGACCTCCTCCTTCAGTTTCAAATTCACAGGGCCGTTCGGATGAGCGGCCCTTTTTTCATTGCTACGGCAACAGCAACATTGCGCCGTTTATCCGATAACTTCGTCTTGCCACCGGGGACAATTCCAGCCATAATTGATCGTGCACCCCTACGCGCTCCACCCTGACCGCGCTCGTACGCTGGCGGACAGGGCTCCCCTTAAAACGGGGGAGAAAGGGAAGCGGTCTCACCGGGTGCATAATTCTCCAAAACAGAGGGACCGATGTCGGCAAAGTACATCTTTGTGACCGGTGGTGTGGTGTCTTCGCTTGGCAAGGGGCTGGCCGCCGCTTCGATTGGCTGTCTGATGGAAAGCCGCGGACTCAAAGTCACGCTGCAAAAGTTCGATCCCTACTTGAACGTGGATCCCGGCACCATGTCGCCGTTTCAGCATGGCGAAGTCTTTGTCACCGATGACGGCGCTGAAACCGACCTGGACCTCGGACACTACGAGCGCTTCACCCACGCCAAGCTGAGCCGCGACAATAACTGGACCACCGGTCGCATCTACGAGACCATCATCGCCAAAGAGCGCCGTGGCGACTATCTCGGCAAGACCGTGCAGGTGATCCCGCACGTCACCAACGAGATCAAGAGCGCGATGAAGAAAGTGGCGCAGGACGTGGACATCACCATCATTGAAATTGGCGGTACCGTGGGCGACATCGAATCGTTGCCCTTCATTGAAGCCATCCGCCAGATGCGCCAGGAGCTGGGCCGCGAGAATACGCTGTTCGTCCACGTCACGCTGGTGCCTTACATCGCCGCCGCCGGCGAGTTAAAGACCAAGCCCACGCAACACTCGGTGAAGGAGCTGCTCAGTGTCGGGATTCAGCCCGACATTCTGCTGTGCCGCACCGACCGCTTCCTGTCGAAGGACATCAAGTCGAAGATTGCGCTGTTCTGCAACGTGGAAGACGAGGCCGTCATTACGGCCAAAGACGTGGCCTCCATCTACGAGGTCCCGCTGGTGTTCGCGCACGAGAAAGTGGACCGCCTGGCGTTACGATATCTTCGCCTCGAAGCCAAAGAGCCCGATTTGGGCCGCTGGGAGGAGTTGATTCACCGGGTGTACAACCCTAAGGATGAAGTCACGATTGGCATCGTCGGCAAATATGTCGAATACGAGGATTCCTACAAGTCGCTAAAAGAGGCGCTGGTACACGGTGCGCTGGCCTATAACCTGAAGCTGAACGTGAACTGGATTGAAGCCGAAGGACTGGAGCAGAAAGATCAGAGCGTGCAGGCGCAGCTTGAGCATGTGGATGGGATCCTGGTGCCGGGCGGTTTTGGCAAGCGCGGTATTGAAGGCATGTTGAAAGGCATTCAGCACGCGCGCGAAAACAAGGTGCCGTTCTTCGGGATCTGTTTGGGCATGCAGACGGCGTGCATTGAATTTGCCCGCCATGTCTGCGGACTGAAGCAGGCCAACTCCAGCGAATTCGATCCGGCAACGCCGCACCGCGTCATTTACAAGCTGCGCGAGTTGCGGGGCGTGGAAGAGTTGGGCGGCACGATGCGTCTGGGCGCGTGGACGTGCAAGCTGGAGCCGGGTACGCTGGCGCACCAAGCTTATGGCCAAAATGAGATCAGCGAGCGGCATCGTCACCGTTATGAATTCAACCGCGAGTACGAAGGCACGCTGACCGCTGGCGGACTGCGTATCAGCGGCTCAACCCCCGACGGGACCTATGTCGAGATCGTTGAAATTGCCGATCATCCGTTTTTCCTGGGCTGCCAGTTCCATCCGGAGTTCAAGTCCAAGCCGCTGGAGCCGCATCCCCTGTTCGCTGCCTTTGTGAAAGCGTCCTATGAGAACCGTTTGCGCCGCCGACATCAGCGCGAAGAGGTTTCCGTGGAGATGTTTCATCGACCGGAAAAGGTGAAACACTGAAAGCGGGAGTGAACCATACCTTCCAAGTCGGCGACGTGACCATCGGCGGAGGACAACTGTTCCTGATTGCCGGGCCATGCGTCATCGAGAGCGAAAAACATGCGCTCAGGATGGCGGAAGCCATCGCGTCAATCGCGCGCACGAAGAAACTGCCCTACATCTTCAAGGCCTCCTACGACAAGGCCAATCGCACCTCGATTCGCAGCTTTCGCGGCCCCGGACTGGAGGAAGGCCTGCGCATTCTGCGCAAGATAGGCGAGACCGTGAAGGTTCCTGTGCTGACCGACGTTCACCAAGCCGCCGACGTGCCGCGAGTGGCCGAAGCCGTGGATGTGCTGCAGATCCCAGCATTTCTGTGTCGGCAAACTGACCTGCTGATTGCCGCCGGGAAGAGCGGCTGCGCGGTGAATATCAAGAAGGGGCAGTTTGTTTCGCCGTGGGACATGCGGCACGCGGTGGAGAAGGTGCGCGAGGCCGGCGGGGAGCGCGTCTTTCTTACGGAGCGCGGCGCATCGTTCGGCTACAACAACCTGGTGGTGGATATGCGGTCGCTGGCAATTATGCGCAAGTTCGCGCCCGTGGTCTTCGACGCGACCCACTCTGTGCAACTTCCCTCGGCGGCTGCAGCCAACGGCGACGAATCAGTTGCGGTGAGCGGCGGCCAGCCCGAGTTCATCCCGCTGCTGGCGCGCGCGGCTGTGGCCGCAGGCGTGGACGGCGTCTTCGTCGAGGTACACGACAATCCGGCAGAGGCCAAGTCCGACGGCCCCAACGCGCTCGATCTGAAGTTGCTGCCGGAAGCGCTTGACGAGCTGATTGCTGTTCACCAAGCCTTAGCATTTAGACCTCAGAGAGGTCAGACTTAACTCTATGGCTACTTTAAAGACAAATGAAGCCAGATCGTACCTGGGAGCTCGCCAATACTCTGAGCTGTATATTGGGTCGCTCGAACGTTTGCTGGCGCTAAACCACTCTTCAATCCATAATGAGATGGCTTGGGTATTGCATCAACAGGTCCGTAAGCGAAAAGACTTGCTGAACCGTTTGCCGACGAAGCTTCAGGAATACTTCCTGCAGTCGGCAAAGGCGGCAACCTCGTCGTCAAGCCAAGTCCGAACTATCCAAGCAAGCTCCGCCCTTGTGTTCGGCTGCGCCATCTTCGATACCTTCATTGCGGATACGCTAACATTATTATTACTTCGCTTCCCGGAAACCATGGGGCGGGATTCAAAAGTCCCGTTTGAAATGCTGTTACATTCGACCTCGCGAGAAGAGGTGATCGCACAGGTAATCCAGCGTAGGGTTAGAGAACTTGGGTTTGAGTCACTGGCGAACCAACTGGAATTCCTGAACCGGCATTTCAAAGCTGGCATCGCATTATCTAAAGTAACTATAGATTCTCTTCGGCGCACCTTTGAACTGCGTAACAAGCTAGTTCACGATCAATCGAGTCACGATTTGAAAATCGGACGTCGGGGGCAACTTGTCTTGAAGAGTAGGCCTCGTCGTGTTCGCGCACGTGAGATAATGGAAATCTCCGGATCGGCTTTTGACGAGTTCCTCACTGCAATGAAACACATATACCGCCAGGTCGCTACGAACGTTCTAAAGGCGGGGGATGTGATTTCGGCGGTTGATGCTGGATTGGTAACACCGGACGCGGTGTCGAACCCAGAGCTCACCGCATCTCGGTAGCTCCGAGCAAGTCCTTTTCTCACAGGCTGGCTCCTCGCTACGTTGCCGTTATTCAATGCATATTTGTACCTTTAACTGGCCGAAAGCAGCCCTTCGGCTTTAAAATATTGAGAGTAGCCCGGCTGGTTGCTATCCTTACAGATAGACCGCAGAGACCCCCGGCACAAGTTTGCCCAATCGAAGTACTCTGAGTGGCCCGCCATTGCGGGGCAGGAGAAGGAGTTTCGCTTTGTCCAAGAAGACCTATCTGTTTACGTCCGAGTCGGTGACCGAAGGGCACCCGGACAAGATGGCCGATCAAATTTCTGACGCCATTCTCGATGCCTGCATCAAGGAAGACCCTTACAGCCGCGTGGCTTGCGAGACCCTGACGGCCACCGGCCTGGTAGTCATCGCCGGCGAAATCACCACCAAAGCTTATGTGGATTTCCAGTCGCTGGTGCGCGGCGTGGTCGCCTCCATCGGCTATGACAATGCCCTTTACGGCTTCGATTCCAACACCTGCGCGGTCATCTCCAGCATCAACAAGCAGTCGGGTGACATCGCTATGGGCGTGGACACCGGCGGCGCTGGCGACCAGGGCATGATGTTTGGCTACGCGACCAACGAAAACGCCGATTACATGCCGACGGCAATTTCGCTGGCCCACAAGCTGTGCCAGCAGCTCACCGCAGTCCGCAAGAATGGCACCCTTCCTTACCTTCGGCCCGACGGCAAATCCCAGGTCACAGTCGAGTACGACGAAAACCACAAGCCAGTCCGGATTGATGCGGTGGTCATCTCCAGCCAGCACTCGGAGACGATTTCGACCGAGGAGTTGCGCGCTGACATCCTGAAGTACGTGATTCAGGCGGCGCTGCCCGAGCAGATGCTGGACGAGAACACCAAGTATCACATCAACCCCACGGGGCGCTTCGTAATCGGCGGACCGATGGGCGATACCGGACTGACTGGCCGCAAGATCATCGTGGACACCTACGGCGGCATGGGGCGTCACGGCGGTGGCGCGTTCAGCGGCAAAGACCCGACCAAGGTGGATCGCTCGGCCTGTTACATGGCGCGCCACATCGCCAAGAACATTGTTGCTGCTGGATTGGCCGATCGCTGCGAGGTACAGCTTGCCTATGCGATTGGCGTTGCGGAGCCGGTTAGCGTCTTGGTCGATACATTCGGCACCGCGAAGATTGACGAAGGCAAGATTGCCGATCTGGTGCGCGCCAATTTCAAGTTGACCCCGAAAGGCATTATCGAGTCGCTGAATTTGCGTCGTCCGATTTACCGGAAAACGGCGGCCTACGGACATTTCGGCCGTCAGGACCCCGACTTTACCTGGGAAGCGACGGACAAAGCCGCGGCGCTGCGCGAGCAGGCCGGCTTGACGGCAAAGACCGCGCATCATCAGAAGACGGCAGCAGTGACGAAATAGAGTTGTGTATCAGGGCACGACTTCGAGTCGTGCCGCAGATGCGGTGCACAACCACGGCTTTAGCCGCTGCAAGGGCTAAAGCCCACGTGAAAAGCTGACTTTTCGGCACGGCTGAAAGCCGTGCCCTGATACAAGTCGCAGCTTATGATTTGTGGGCACTAGTCGGGTAAAGAACGTTTTCTGCCCGCCCCTCACTCGAAACTTGAAACTCGAAACTCGAAACTGCACCAGGAGCTTATGTCAACTACATCCACACGCGTCGCCGGCGATGTCGCCAACCTCGCACTTGCCGATATGGGCAAGAAGCGCATTGATTGGGCCAACCAGTCCATGAAGGTCTTGCAGATCATTCGCAAGGACTTCATCAAGAACCAGCCATTGCAAGGCATCCGGATTTCCGCCTGCCTGCACGTCACCGCCGAGACCGCCAACCTGGCGATCACCTTGCGCGATGGCGGCGCCGACGTCGTCCTCTGCGCCTCCAATCCGCTGTCCACGCAGGACGATGTTGCCGCCTGCCTGGTGCGCGACTACAACGTTCCGGTCTACGCCATCAAGGGCGAGGACAACGACACCTACTACTCGCACATCATGTCGGCGCTCGATCACAGACCGCACATCACCATGGATGACGGCGCCGATCTGGTGACCATTGCGCTTACCAAGCGCACCGATGTGCTGGACGGCGTGATTGGCGGTACGGAAGAGACCACGACTGGCATCATTCGCTTGCGCGCCATGGCGAAGCAGGGCGTATTGCGCTATCCCATCATCGCGGTGAACGATGCCGACACCAAGCATCTGTTCGACAACCGCTACGGCACTGGGCAGTCCACCATCGACGGCATCGTGCGCTCAACCAACTTCTTGCTTGCCGGTTCCAAGTTCGTGGTTGCCGGCTACGGCTGGTGCGGACGCGGGCTGGCCAGCCGCGCGCGCGGTTTGGGAGCTGAGGTCATCGTCACCGAAATCGATCCCACGAAGGCCATCGAAGCCGTCATGGACGGTTACCGCGTGATGAGCATGGACGAAGCCGCCAAGATCGGCGACGTCTTCTGCACCGTCACCGGCAACAAGAGCGTGCTGCGCAAGGAACACTTCGACGCCATGAAGGACGGAGCCATCGTTGCCAATTCCGGCCACTTCAATGTCGAGATCGACATTCCCGCGCTGGAGAAGATGTCGTCGTCGAAGCGCACCACGCGCAATTTCGTCGAGGAGTACTCGCTGAAGGACGGCCGCAAGATCAATCTGCTGGGCGAAGGCCGCCTGATCAACCTGGCTGCGGCGGAGGGACATCCCGCGTCGGTGATGGACATGAGCTTTGCCGACCAGGCGCTTTCGCTGGAGTACCTGGTGAAGAACCACGCGTCGCTCGAAAAGCAGGTGTACAAAGTTCCGGAGGAGCTCGACAAGCGGGTCGCGAAACTCAAGCTGGAATCGATGGGCATCAAGATCGACCGCCTCACTCCGGAGCAGGAAGAGTACCTGGCGAGCTGGAGCGAAGGAACGTAGAACCAGTTGTCAGTAGCCAGTTGTCAGAGGGCGGCAGCGATGCCGCCCTTCCTCTCGGCAAGTGTCTGAGGCTTTCCAAATAACGTCCTGGTCCTTGGGGACTTCCTGGAATTGATCTCTTGAAAGCGGCTGCGGGCCTCACTTCTTCTTCGGCGGAGGTGGGGGTGGATTTGGTTTCGGTTTTGGCGGTGGCGGAGGTCCACTCTTGCGAAAAGGATCGGGTGAAGGACTATCTTTCCAGCCGTTTGTCATGGTTCGTCACCTCTTTTTTGATTTCTTGGCGGTCTTCTTCGTCGTCTTCTTAGCGTGTTTTTTGGTTACCTTGATTCCGGACTTCTTCGCTACGCGATAAGAGCTACCAGATGCTCTTGTTTTCTTTATACCCCTGCCCTTCCACCCGTTAGACATTTTGAGGTGTATCCTCCGGCACTCCGCTAATAATCTTGTTCCCCCGGTCAATGTATTTGCAATAACAATCCCTCGCGGTGAACCCCAAAAAACCTTCGGCAAGCAGAATGGCGAGCGCAGTGATCCAAACCCTCACGTACGATTGAGACCGAGCCGCTGAGAGAATCAAATAAACGAAAACTGGTATTAGCGCGATGCTCATACTCCCGTAGAACTGGTGATATCGGTAGTGTTCGTCGACAACGGCTTTGAATAACGGCAATTTATCGGATTGGCTCAGCCGCATGAAATGGTTGTCACCGAATTTCTGGCGACGGCAGACAATACGCTCGTAAATGAACCATCGGATTGCAGCTATGAGGAGTCCTGCAGCAAGACACGCCAGGAGAAAGATGACTGATGGACCAATGGTCACCTCGGTATTACCATTTGACCGCAAGAACGGAAACACGGTTGGATACCATAAGCCCAATCCATAGAAGAACACCAGTCCCGGCAAGAGAAACGCAATCACGTAACCGAACGAGGTTGATGTAAGATCTTTTAGGTCAGGTTCCGCCAATGCAGATCCCCAGTCGGCCTCCACCGCAGGAGAACCTCAAATTCAAACACTAGAAGCTATAACCCAGATTCTAAAGAATTCCAAGACTTTTCGTAGGTAGCCGGAAAGTCGAGGCCACAGCGCCGATATCCCGTAAAATGTAGGGCAGGGAAGCGAACAGGTCAGCTTGATGGACGCTCAACCGGAATTCGAGGCGCTCCGCCACGAAAGTTCCTCATGGTGGCATACGGCGCGGCGCAAGTTGTTGCGCGAGGCCGTCGCCCAGGCTGTGCATGGCAAACGCGACGCCCGCGTTCTGGACCTCGGCTGTGCGGCGCAATTGGATTGCGCCCAAGATAGTTCCCTTCGCGTTCTTAATGCTCACAGTTCGCTGCCCGCGCTGGCGTTTCGCCAGATCGAAGGTTCGCAAAACCTGGTTTGTACCCGTCCTGAGGATTTGGGATTCGTCTCGAACTCGTTTGACGCGATCGTGGCCGGTGACTTCCTGCAGTTGGTTCCCGACGACCGGCTGGCGCTGCGCGAGTTGCGTCGCGTGTTGAAGGATGGCGGCCTGCTGTGCCTTACTGTGCCCGCCTATCCGTTCCTCTGGGGCGAGGAGGACGAAGCGCGCGAGCATCAGCGGCGTTATACCGCCACCGAGTTGCGGCGCAAACTCAACAACTGTGGCTTCGAGATTTCGCGCGTCTCCTACCTGGTAGCAACGGGTTTCCTGCCGTCAGTCGCGGAACGCACCTTCAAGGACCTGTTCCGGAAATCGGTAATGCCTCGACGCCCGTCCGAAGGCGGCTCCCGGTTCGCCAATGCCGCCATGGTCATGCTACTCGATTGCGAACGCCATCTGATTCGCTATATCAACCTGCCCTTCGGCACGCGCGTGGTTTGCTGGGCGCGTAAGCCCGCATTGGTCGCTGAGCGCGTCACCGTGCCCGCCTGGGAGCGCCAGTGGTCGCGTCGTCCATTGCCGCAGGGCATGAGCATGAGCCAGCCTGACCTGCACTGAAACCTTGTCTGCAAGTTAAAATCGAACCGTGGCCCTGTTGCGCAGCGTTGGCACCACCCTGGAGATGATCAAGTGGGAGCACTCCGTGCTCACGCTCCCGTTTGGTTTGACCGGCGCCGTGCTGGCGGCACGTGGCATTCCCAGCCTGCACACGTCGATTTGGATCATTGTCGCGTTGGTGGCGGGGCGCTCGGCGGCCATGGCCTTCAATCGGCTGGTAGATGCAAGCATCGATGCGGCCAATCCACGCACTCGCGTTCGCGCGCTTCCGTCCGGCAAGTTGAGCAAGTCGTTTGTGAGCTGGTTCGTCGTAGTCGCATCGGCCATCCTGATCTTCGCTGCCTATCAACTGAATCCGCTGGCGTTTTACCTTTCTCCGGTCGCACTCGCCATCATCTTGCTGTACTCCTTCAGTAAACGATTCACGCGCTGGGCGCACATTGTGCTTGGACTCGCGATGGGCACCGCTCCGGCCGCTGCCTGGATCGCGGTCCGCGGTTCGCTCGATCCCCGCATCCTGATCCTGGCCGCCGCCGTGGTGTTTTGGGGCGCCGGCTTCGACATCCTCTATAGCTGCCAGGATTTCGACTTCGACCGCTCCGCCGACGTCTACTCAGTTCCCAAGGCCTTCGGTATTCGTACTTCTCTGAACATCGCCAGGCTCTTCCACGTAATCACTGTTCTGCTGCTGACGTGGATGGTGGTGGCGTTTGGGTTGGGGAAGATTGCGTCGGCTGGCGTGGTGTTCGTCGTTCTGCTGTTGATCTATGAGCACTCGTTGGTAAAGCACGACGACCTCAGCGGGGTGAACGCCGCCTTCTTCACCATGAACGGCCTGGTATCGATGGCATTCCTGTTCTTCATTGCCGGAGACCGGATGCTGGCACGGTGAGGTAGGTGCGTCGGAGGTCAATCACATCGCTCTGTGATTTCAACGGCTCCCTGCGATATCATTAAGAAGATGTCCACCGCCTCGCAGATGACTAGCGCCAAGAAGCTCCATCCCTTTCAGACCGACGACCCTTGCCTGGCGCCAATTCACGACAAAGTGATGGCACAGGAACGCCTGTCGGCCGACGACGCGCTGGCGCTCTACCGCTCCGGTGACATCCTGGCGATCGGCTGGCTGGCGAATCACGTTCGCGAACGGATGCACGGTGACATCGCCTATTTCAACGTCAACCGCCACATTAACTACACCAATGTCTGCGTGGCCGCCTGCCGCCTGTGCGCATTTGGCCGCAAGAAGGACTCCCCCGGTGCCTACACCATGGCACTGGAAGAAGTCTGGAACACCGCTGCTTCCGGCTACAGCGAAGCGATTACGGAGTTTCACATTGTCGGCGGCCTGCACGCCGACCTGCCATTCCAGTACTACGTCGATCTGATCGCGGGCTTGAAGGAGCGATTTCCGCAGGTGCATCTCAAGGCGTTCACCATGGTCGAGATCGCATTCTTTTCGAAGATTGGCAAGATGACGCCGCGCCAGGTGCTGGTCAAATTTAAAGAAGCGGGGCTCGACTCCATGCCCGGCGGCGGCGCCGAGATTTTTTCCGACCGCATCCGGCACATCATCTGCGACCACAAGATCGATGGCTACGACTGGCTTCAACTGGCGCGTACCGCGCATGAAGTCGGCCTGAAGTCAAACGCGACCATGCTCTACGGGCACGTCGAGAACGATGAGGATTGCGTCGATCATCTGCTGAAGCTGCGCGCGCTACAGGACGACACGCATGGCTTCCAGACATTCATCCCGCTGGCGTTTCATCCCGACAACACACCGCTGCAGCATCTGCCCAAAACCACCGGCATGCTCGACCTGAAACAGATCGCGGTGTCGCGGCTGGTGCTCGACAACTTCCCGCACATCAAGTCGTACTGGCAGATGGTGACGCCCAAGATGGCGCAGATCACGCTGCGCTTCGGCGCCGACGACATTGACGGAACTGTGGTGGAGGAGAAGATCTATCATGACGCCGGAGCCA
Organism: Acidobacteriaceae bacterium; assembly: GCA_003151335.1. GTDB lineage: Bacteria > Acidobacteriota > Terriglobia > Terriglobales > Acidobacteriaceae > Bog-257. The sequence continues at coordinate 43,972 of PLXE01000120.1, read as the reverse complement.
CGACGCCGCAAATGCTACGCCGCCAGGATTTGATTCGCCTTATCACGGAAGCCGGCCGCGTCCCCTTCGAGCGCGACACGCTCTACCGGCCAGTGACGCGCACGGAGACGACGGTGACGGTCGCGGTGTGATATCGAAACGCCCTATTTCTTCTGCTCCGGCGCCAAGTGTTTCCTGCCCGGCATCGGCGGCCAGCCCAGCGACTGTCCCTGGTACAGCGCCACTGCGTTCTCATAGCGCTTGCCGTTGCCGTCGTTTACCGCAAAGCGCCGCAGATGCTCGGGCGGTCCGCTCCACATGCAGACTCCCGCGTAGGCCCCATCTTTGCGCAGAATGTAATAGCTCATGTCCACATATTGCAGCTTTTCCGGATGGCCTTCATAGTTGCGCGCGATGCGCTTCAACACATCCATGCCCGCTTCCTGCGGAGACATGCCGCGCCGCATGTTCTCCACGATGGTGTGCGCGCCGCAGACCTTGATGTTCTCCTCGCCGTTGCCTGTGGCCCCAGCCGAACCAACATCCTGGTCGGTGTAACTGCCAGCGCCGATAATCGGCGAATCACCCGCGCGCCCGGCAAGTTTCCACGCCAGCCCGCTGGTGGTGGTCGCGCCGGACATCTCGCCCTTCTCGTTTACCGCGGAGCAGTGAATCGTGCCGGACGGCGGATTCAGAACGCGTTCGATGGCAGCCATGCGAAATTCCGGCTCGATGCCAATCCTCTCCGCCAGCTTTTCCATGCGCTTGATGCGCTCGTCGTAGTACTCGGAAACATTGCCGGCAGTATCGGGAAACTTGAATTTAGGACTGGCCAGCCCCGGCCCCCACCAATCGTCGTTAGACATGCTCTCGCGCCAAAGTTGCCAGGTCTTGCGCGAGCGCTCGGTCAACAGGTTCTCCTTGGGGAAGCCCATCATGAATCCGAACTTCTGGGCGCCCTCGCCTACCAGCATCACGTGGCCGGTATGCTCCATGACGGTCTTCGCCAGCAAGGAGACGTTCTTGATGTCGCGCACGCCGGCAACGGAACCTGCCATACGCGTTGGTCCATGCATGCAGCAGGCGTCGAGCTCCACCACGCAGTCCTCGTTAGGAAGTCCGCCGAGACCGACGCTGTCGTCGTTGGGATCGTCCTCGGGCCCGGTGATGACCTGCATCACTGCGTCGAGCGTGTCGCCTCCGCCGCTCAACACCCCGTAGCCGCGTTCGAGGTAGTTGTAGCCGTTGGCGGCGCAGATGATGACTGGTTTCTTGGGTGGATGGACCGATGGCGCAGCACTTGCGGCTGGCTTGGTTTGTCCCTGCAGATCGAGCGCGAGCGATGCGGAGCCGATAGCCGTCGTGGCAATAAAATCGCGGCGCGAAAATTTCATAAGAGCTCTCCCTGTGAATTCATGACGGTGAAGCAGAATAGCATGGCGAACACATCAGCGGGGGCGAGCAACGTCGCCCGCAATGAATAAGGCACAGCGCGTGGCTGTGCCTTGGACAGTGGTAGCCGATTGCGGCTTAGCTGGCCGCTTTCACCGAGGTGTTCTGGTCGGCGCGGAAGCGCAGCAGGGCCGCGATTCGTCCGATCTGATCGAACTGCTCGTCGTCGGCGATGTACACAATATCGATGCCATTCCGAATCGCATATCCTACGATGGCATCGCCGATGTCTTCCAGTTGCGTGTTCTCTTTCCCGCAAACCGCGCACACCGGCGCATCATGCAGGTCCATGTGACCGCAGTGGTGGCACTTCACTCCCGACGCCTGGAAGTTCGATCCCAGCAGAAGGGTTTGCACTTCGCCGGTCTCCAACGAACGTAAAACCCGTCGCAAACCAATCGCGCCGCGGCCATTGCGATGGGCTTCGCCGATCACCTCGTGGATCAGGCCCTGTTGTAAGCGGGAGTTGTATTGCGTGAGCTGCTCTGTCGCCATCTGCTTGGTCTGGTCGGGGGTCGCGACCTTTGGGTCAATGCGGAAATGTCCCACCAAGCGCTGCTTGGAGTTCGAGTGTAGTTCGCGATGGATCTCGGGCCAAACGTCATCATGGCAGCCGATCAGCAATCGATCGCAACTCTTGCGCTCGAAATAGGGCTCAATGCAATCCGCCACCGTCTTGAAGTGCTGCAGAGCTTCGTTCATCTGCTTGCGCTCGACATGGCCGGCATCATAGCCGCGCCAGCCATCGCTCTTGCCGCGCCGGGTGAGTTCATTGACGAAGTCCTGCTTCTCCACGATTTCGTCGTTTACCAGTTCAAAGATGCGGGCCTTGGTGCGGTCCACCAGTACCACGCAGGCATGTTGCACCCCGTCCAGCACCGCGGCCAGGGGCTTCAGATGAAAGCGGTGGCTCACGAAAAGGTTGGTCTTGAGTAATTGCGCGGGAATGTCAAACTCGCGCCACAGACCTTGTTTGCTGCAGGCAAAAATTGCCTTGGCTTTGCCGCCATTTCCGCGCAGACCTTCGGCCATGCCCTGGATGCGATCCAGATCGGGGCGGGCACAGCCATTTCTGCCGTGCTTCTCCGCGTCGCGCAGCGCATTGCGAACCAGGTCCTTGACCAGGATCGATTCTTCGCGGTGCGACTTATTCAGGGGTGTCGTGGGCTGGTAGTAAAAAGTAACCGCGCAAGTTTCCGGCGAGTGAAAATTAGCCAGTTCTCGGATGTCATCTCGTGTGATCATTCCGCTTCTCCTCATGGATGATCTCTTGCATCATAAAAGCGGGGAACTGCCGGGCAGTCCCATGATTGTCAGGCGCTCTTGGAATACTCCACGAGCTTTTCTTTGAGCGGATCTTTGATAGGCAAGGCGCGTTGCAAATGTTCGCGGGCCTTGCGAATGGACATGCGCACCTCCTCCGCACCGCGGCTGGTGATATCGGCGATCTCTTCCAGGGTGAAGCCTTCGAGCGTGTACAGGATGAAAGCTTCGGCCTGGTCGTGCCCGGCATCGCGCAGGGTCGTCTCTACCAGGGTCATCAGTTCGTCTCGCGCTGCCAGCTCTTCCGGATTGTTGGCGGTGGGGTCGGGAATGACATTCTCTTCCGACAACTGCTCGTCGGGCTGATGGAATTGCAGCTTGTCCTCATCGCTGGCATGCACGTTCTGCTGGCCGTGCGAGCGTTCCAGCGGGACGTGCCCGTCCTCGCGGTTCTCCGACGCCAGCTGGTCAATCGCCTGCTTCGCCAGCCGATGCACCCAGGGCTCCAGCTTCATGCGTTCTGGACTCTCGCCCTGCTCGCTGAGGGCGTTTGCAATCGCTTCCCCCACCACATCCTCCACCGCAAGCTGGCCGGGCTCGAGTTGCCCCTGGCTCTCGCGGTAGTCGATCTCTCGTTGAATGAAGCGTTGCAGACGCGGCAGATTGACGTTGACATAGCCGGAGATATCATCGGCGGAAATTCGCTCCGGCTTCATCGCCGCCAGCGTGTCTGCGAAGGGCACGGTCTGAACCACAACCCGCTCCGGACCGCGACGGCGCCCGAACTTGTGATGGTTGCGCAGCAACTCCTTATGCTTCTTGACCTGCTCGGCAAGGGAATCGAAGGCGGCTTTGATGGCAGCCGTTGCGGTTGGGCTGTGCTCCTGCGCCGCCATCTGGCCCGACGGCAGTCGCAGGTTGAGCGACACCACCACGCCTTCGCGTGCAGAGCTGTCTTCGATAAGCCCTTTCAGGTGCACGAGGTCGGGACGGAACACCCGGAGGTATCGGCCCAGCTTTTCCACTTGTTGGTTGATTAGTTTTTCGAGGTCGGAAGTTTTCGAAATCTTGTAGCTGAAATGCACGTTCATGCAAAGGCCTCTCCGGAGGGAGCGATTCCCATCCGCAGCTACATTCCTTTAATGCAATTTTACTCCTCTTCCTACAGAAGCAAGCGGAAAATAATAAGTTGCATCGCCTGGGTGGGATGAACAGAAATGTCCCCTAAACCAGCAAAAGAGGCGCCCAAGAAACAGACGACGGGTCGGTGCTGGCCTTCAGAGGGTGAGTCACCTTGTAGGCAGGTTCAAAAGTTGGTCCATTCGAGCGGTAATCTAAAGTGGCCTCCGTAATCGAAGACAAAGGCCTTCCGCGGGGAAGGCCTGGCCTGTCGATCCGGTATGCGGGTTTTATCTCTCCGGAATACGGACCTTCACGTCCGGACGCCGGTCCACGTGCACGGTTTCGATGAACCTGACCTTGCTCTTGTTCAGCTTCATCACCAGCGACGAGGTGCGCACGCCGTCGCCAAAGAAACGCACACCCTTGAGCAGCGGCCCATCGGTAACGCCGGTTGCAGCAAAGAGGATGTTCTTGCCGGGCGCCAAATCGTCGGCTGTATAGATGCGCTTGGGATCGGAGATGCCCATGTCCTTCATGCGCTCACCCTGTTCCGGCGTGTAACCGACCAGGCGTCCGACCATGTAGCCGTTCAGGCAGCGAATGGCAGCCGCGGTAATCACTCCCTCGGGCGCCCCGCCGGTTCCCATCACCGCATGGACGCCTGAGCCCAACATTGCGGCCGCCACGCCGGGCGAAAGATCGCCGTCGGAGATGAGCCGAATGCGTGCCCCGGCTTTGCGAATCTCGTTGATCAAGCTTTCATGCCGTGGGCGGTCGAGGATGATGATCACCAGGTCTTCGACGTCCCGGTCCAAGACCTTCGCAATGACATGCAGGTTGTGCGACACGGGCGCCTCGAGATCGACCACGCCTTTGCAGGAGGGACCGACGACGATCTTCTCCATGTAACAGTCGGGCGCATGCAGCAGGCCGCCATGCTCCGAGGCTGCCAGCACGGTAATGGCGCCGGGCGACCCAGTGGCGCACAGGTTGGTACCTTCCAGCGGGTCAACCGCGATGTCCACTGCGGGATAGCTGCCGCCATCCCGCTTGCCAACTTTCTCGCCGATGTAAAGCATGGGGGCTTCATCGCGTTCGCCCTCGCCGATAACGATGGTCCCATCCATCGGTACTGAGTCCATGACCCCGCGCATAGACTCCGTGGCCACTTGATCGGCATGTTTGCGGTCGCCTTGTCCCATGGTCTTGCCACAGGCGATGGCCGCCTCTTCCACGACCCGCAGGAACTCCAGCGCGAGATCGGTTTCCAAGTTGGCAGTAGGAGAGTGTTCCACGATAGGTTCTTCAGTTTGAACTTTGGTTGCCATATGGCCTCCGGGATGCCGCGGCTTGCGGCGCCGGAATAGGAGTGCTGTTCAGCGCAAGTCCGCGGGCATACTGCATATGTAGAAAGACGAATCAGGCGCGCTTCCGCGGGCCTGGTATCCGGCAAACGGTAAGCATACCGCTACGGCGAGCGTCTTGCCATCGAATTTCAGAACAGAGCGGAACGTAACCCCTAGCGCCTGCCCCCTAGCCCCTGACTACTAGCCCCTGACCACTAGCCCTAACCCATGCTCTAAAACGCCGCCAGTCCCGTGATGTGCTCCCCGATGATCAGCGCATGAATGTCGTGGGTTCCCTCGTAGGTTTTCACCGACTCCAAATTCGCCATGTGGCGGAAGATGGGGTACTCATCGGCAATTCCATTGGCGCCGAGGATGTCGCGGGCCATGCGCGCACACTCCAGGGCCATCCAGACGTTGTTGCGCTTGGCCATCGAGATATGCCACGGCTTGGCCTTGCCCCGGTCCTTCAGGCGGCCCACCTGCAATGCCAGCAGTTGCGCCTTGGTGATCTCGCTGATCATCCACACCAGCTTCTCCTGCACCAGTTGATGCGAGGCGATGGGCTGGTCGCGGAACTGTTTGCGGAACTGAGCGTACTGCAGCGCGCAGTCATAGCAGGCCATCGCCGCCCCAATGGCTCCCCAAGCGATACCGTAGCGGGCCTGGTCCAGGCAGCTTAACGGCGATTTTAGGCCTTTCGATTCAGGCAGTAAATTTTCCGATGGGATACGGACATCCTGTAAAGAAAGACTTGAAGTAACCGAGGCCCGCAGGGAAAGCTTCCCATGAACGTCAGTCGCCTTGAATCCCGGGCGGTAGGTTTCCACGATGAAACCACGAATGAGGTTGCCTTCATTTTCAACCTTGGCCCAAATGATGGCGATGTCGGCGATCGATCCGGAGGTAATCCACATCTTCTCGCCGTTCAGCACGTAGCTGTCGCCATCCTTGCGCGCGCGCGTGCGCATGGCGCCCGGGTTGGAGCCGGCGTCGGGCTCGGTTAAACCGAAGCATCCCAGGGTTTCGCCAAGCGCCATCCTGGGCAGATACTTCTGCTTCTGTTCCTGGCTGCCAAAAGTGTGGATGGGATACATGCACAGCGCCGACTGCACGCTGACGAACGAGCGCACCCCGCTGTCGCCGCGCTCCAGTTCCTGGGTCATCAGGCCGTACTCGACGGCCGACATACCGGCGCAGCCATACCCTTTGAGGCTGGCGCCGTAGAAGCCCAGCTCGCCCATGGGCTTGATCAGCTCCTTGGGAAAACGGCCTTCGCGGTTGCACAGCTCGATGATGGGGATGAGGTTCTCTTCGATGAACTTGCGGGTGTTGTCGCGGACCAGCCGTTCGTCGTCGTTGAGCAACGTGTCGAACTCGATGAAATCCACGCCTTTGAACTTGATTGCCATGCACTCTCCCGCTTGTGGAAGATTTCGCGGTAGGACAAACAGTTGAAGGTATCAGGCGGCGAAGAGCGGGGTCAAACGCACCCAGGGCGCCACTGCTGTTCGTTTTGCACGTGCCATTGCCCTCGGTCTTGGCGACGACGCGCTCAATCAGAAATGCCGCATAGACGGCATCAAGTCGGCCGCAGTAAAGCAACCTTGGACGCGGGCGCGAGGTGCGCCGATCGTCAAAATCCTGGCGGCCGCTCGCTGGCCACGTTGAAGATGCGCTCCAGCGCAAGGCCAGCTTCCCCCAAAGTTCCCTCGTCAAAGAGCCGCCCGATCAGGGTAACACCATGGGGTACGCGGCGCGGCGGGGAGAACTTGGGCAGCGGATGGGCGGGATCAGGCGCCCAGTCGCTGCGGGCCTCGGACACCTCGACAAAGCCCGCCCGCAACGTAAGCGAGGGATGACCGGTGAAGTTGGTAATGGTCAGCATTTCGTCGCGCAGCGAAGGCACGAGGAGCAGGTCCACCTGGGAGAAGATGCGGCCCATTTCGTCGGCTACTTTGCGCCGGAAACGATCGGACTGCACAAAGTCCACGGCGGAGAGAAAGCGCGACTGGCGGAAGGTGTTGGGCCACGCGTCGGGCACCTGCATCTTGAGCTGGTTCAAGCCGCCGCTGAGCGTCAACTCCTCGAACGCGGCAGCGGCTTCGGCGAACAGGATCAGATCGAGCGCATCATAAGGCCAATCCGGAATGGCCACCTCCACCGCAACCATCCCCACCTTCTTGACAGCTTGCAGCGCCGCGCGATCCACGGCGGTGGCCGGGTTCTCCTTCATCCAAGCAGGGAAGTAGCCGACACGCAGCTTCGGAACGCCGACGCGGGCGTTGAAATCAAGCTTACTGGGCCTGCTGTTCCCGTCACCAGCGTCAGGACCGGAAATGACGTTCAGCACCAGCATGGTGTCTTCGACACTGCGGGCCATGGGACCCAGCTTGTCGAGCGACCAGCACAGGGTCATGGCCCCGGTGCGCGCTACGCGACCGTAGGTTGGCCGCAACCCGGTCACGCCACATCGCATGGAGGGACTGACAATACTGCCGTCGGTCTCGCTGCCGATGGCGAATCCCACCAGTCCCGCCGCTGTAGCGGCGCCTGGCCCGGCGCTTGAGCCTGACGATCCCTCCTCCAGCAGCCACGGGTTCATCGTCTGTCCGCCAAACCAGATATCGTTCAGCGCCAGCGCACCCAAACTTAACTTGGCGACCAGCACCGCTCCGGCATCGTTGAGTCGTTGGACGACAACCGCGTCCTTCGTGGGCAGACGGTCGCGGAAGGGCTCGGCGCCGTAGGTAGTTGGAATGCCCGCAGTGTCCAAGAGGTCCTTCGCGCCCCAGGGAATACCGTGTAACGGCCCACGATACTTGCCTGCGGCAGTCTCCAGGTCGGCCTTCCGCGCTTGTTCGAGCGCCAACTGGCGCGTGAGGGTGATGACGCAACGCAGCTTGGGGTTGAACTTCTCCAGGCGCGCTAGGTAGATGTTCGTAAGGCGCTGCGACGTGAGTTTTCTGCTTTCGATCCAGCGCGAGAGCTGGGTCACCGGGGCGAAGGCGATGTCTTCGTCGCTGGCGGGCAACGGACCTGGATCGGTCTTGCTGCGGACAAATTGATTGTGCTGCGGCAATTCCTGCTGGCCCGGCAGTACAGGGTCCCACCGCGACCACGGCGCAAGGGTCGTTGGCATCGCCACTTTGCGCGGTCCTACCCTTCTCTCGTAGAGCGGAGCCATCGCGCTGCGCCAGTTGCTGGCTGCCTCGGCAAGGTCCTCGCTGCTGAACTCCACCTCCACCAGCTTCTCCGCCTCGGCAAATGTGGCAGGTGATACCTGCGGGCCAACAGCTGGCGCGGTGCCAAATGCGGGTGGGGCTCCGGGAGGCAGCTCTGCGGGCTTCTGATCTTGGCCGTACGAGGCGACCGCCGCTCCCAACAAAGCGAGAGGCGCATGGGTTAAGAATTGTCTGCGCGATTTCGACATGGTTATCCTCAATTTTGGGCCGTAGCCCGTTGGCTGGAATCCCGCGTTTTCCTGATTGGCAAGATACATCAAATGAGAAACAGGCACAGCGCATATCCTGGCGCGCGGCATTTTTTCTCGCTTGCAGGCTGATCGAAATCGACTTGAGCTTCCCGAGGGCCCTGCTTCCGGGCTTGCCGGCAGGCACGATCGCTGCGGCTACTCCCTGCTCGGCGAAGGACACCGCGCTCTCGCTCATGTAAAATAGCTTTGCTACCCGGCGAGTAGAGAGTGGCGCCCACGGGCGCCCGCCTGCAGTCGAAGCCGCTCCATGTGGTATGGGAGCGTGGGCTGATGACATGTGCCCGCCGTGGCGGGCGCTGACGCGCCCCTCCGCTTCCCATCTGCGTTTTACCCCGGCCAAAAGTAGACACCGGCGCCGCAGCCGTCTGCGGGCAAAATCTGGTTACGTTTCAGGAGAAAAGAATGGCGAAGATCGCAAAGACTGCGGACCGTAAGAAGATCATGGACACCACCAAGAGCACGGACTGCCCGCAGTGCGGCAAGCCCACCCGGGTGGTCAAGCGCGTCAAAGATCGCGAGAAAGACATTCCGGGCGGCATGTACATCGCATGCTCGGTCTGCGAGTTTTACGAGAAGCTGTAGAACACCGACCGTTGATGGATGCTGCCAAGGAAGACGTTTCAACGCAGCCGCATCGCTTGCTTGGTCTCGGCGTTGATCTGATCGACGATTTGCCGCTTCCACCCATCATCCCAAGCGCCCCGCCTGGTCATGTAGTGTTGCATGTGCGCCAGTGGGTCCTTGAAATTTGCCGGCTCGGTCTGGCACTCGATGAGCGTCGGTCCACTTCCGTTGCGCGCGCGGTGGATAGACTCTTGCGCCGCGCGCCACACCGCGACCACGTCTTTCCCGTCCACCAGGATGCTGGGAAATCCATAATCCTTTGCCAGAAAGCTGAATTCCTCAAGCGCACTATGTTTTCTGAGCCCGGGATCGTCCAGTCCGGCGCTCCTAGTCACATAGATGATCGGCAGCTTGTGAATGCCGGCGAACTTCAAGGCTTCGTGGCTGGCCACGAGCGCAGCCGCATCTTCGTCCCAGAAGGCGACCACCACGTTAGTTTTTTTCTCCAGCTTATGAGACAGAGCAAGACCGGTTGCCAGATTGAATGGGTCGGCGAGGAAAGCCGCGGAAGAGATTGGGCCGGGCAGAGCACATCGGCAGGAAAAGAGCGACGCTCCGCTTTCATTGGAAATATTTGCGCCACTCTTCTTCAACAGATACTTCAGCGGTGTTCCCAAGGCGACATGAGCAGCGAAGTTGCGATGGGAAGCGGCAATGGTATCTTCCGGCTTCAGGTCGACAGACGCGCCGATCACAATGGCTTCATGGCCTGCGGCGAGATCGCAGACAAGCACAGCGTTGCCATTGCGTACTCGCTCTTCCATCATGCGGCACTTCAACATCGCAGAGTACATCCGGCGCAGCATGTCGAGGTTCGATGGAGAAGATCCATTGCCACTAGCAGGCAGAGCTGAAGGGGATGGCAGCGGCCTTTTCGCCGTTGTCTTGCCACGGCTGGACGCTTTAGATCGGTTCTTTCTCTTCGTTACCATTTGATTAGTTTCCGAGGTTGCGCCATTGTAGCGCAGATAGTTTCGGCATGGACGTGCGGAGTACGTCTTAACTTATCTGCGGTGGTGAAAATCGCAATACTCGCTTCGGTTTGATGAACGCAGTGTGAAAGTTTTCAACACCAGTGTGCATAACGCTGTGGAAAACAACGATGGCCTCGCAGCTAAGTTGTCTCAATTCCGAAATCTTCACCACAATGCACCGAACGAAGTGCGGAATAAAGGAACGTCACGGTCAGGAAACTGCGTTCCAACTTTCGCGCGGTCGATGATCGTCGTGACCACCGTTTCGATCTGAGGTTGCCATCGTGCTAGTCTGGCGCGGTGAAATCGCGGCTCGACAAACTGCTCTTGCAACGCGGGCTCGCGCCCTCGCGGGAGCGCGGCCAGGCGCTCATCCTTGCCGGCCGAGTGTTGGTCAACGAGCAGAAGGTTGAGAAGGCAGGGGCGAACGTCGAAGAGGACGCGACCATCCGCATTCTTGGCGACGACCAGCCGTTTGTCAGTCGTGGCGGATTGAAACTGGCGCGGGCGCTGGAACACTGGCGCGTTGACGTGCGAAACCAGTGCTGCATGGATATTGGCGCATCCACCGGGGGCTTCACCGATTGTCTGCTGCAAAATGGGGCATCGCGGGTGATCGCGGTGGATACCGGATACGGGCAGATGGATCTGAAGCTGCGCAGTGATCCCCGGGTGCATTTGCTGGAGAAGACCAACGCGCGCTATCTCACGCCGGAGCAGATCTGGGATGGCGCCGATAAGCGGGAACCCATCAGCTTCATCGCCATGGATGTTTCCTTCATCTCTGCTACACTCGTTCTCCCGGTCGTAGTGCGCTGTGCACGCGCCAGTGCATTGGGCAACGCATTCGAGTTGGTCCTGCTGGTGAAGCCGCAGTTTGAAGTTGGCCGGGGTCAAGTCGGCAAAGGTGGAATCGTGCGCGATCCCCAGGCACAGCAGACGGCGGTCACCAGGGTCACGGGCGCGGTGGAAGAACTGGGCGGGACGGACATCGAGGTGATCGACTCCCCGATTCTCGGGGCCGAAGGAAACCGCGAATTCCTGCTGCACGCCTGCTTCCTCCCCCTTCCAGCAAAATGGCCTGCCGCGCTACACTGACGCTGTTGACACCGAAGACATGAAGTCCGCCGCCATCATCTCGAAGCCGTCCAAGACCGAGTTGGCCGGCATTCTGCCAGAGCTACTGGGTTGGTTTCGCAGCCATGGTTATCAACTGTACTTTGACCAGGAAACCGCACAGTACACCAACGGCGAAGAGATTGTTCCGCGTGAGCAAATCGGCGCGAAGCATCCCAATTTTGTCCTGGTGCTGGGCGGGGATGGCACTTTGCTCTCGGCGGCGCGTTCCGTCGCGCACGAGGGAGTACCCATCCTGGCGGTCAATCTGGGCTCGCTGGGATTTCTCACCGAAGTCCCACTGAGCGAGATGTACCTCACGCTCGAGGCCGTGGACTCGGGCCTCTGCCCCAGGGAAGAGCGCTCGGTGCTCGATTGCAGCCTGTTTCGCGGTGGAGCGTGTCTGGCTCACCACTTCGCCTTGAACGACGCGGTGGTGAACAAGAGCGCGATCTCCCGCCTGATTGACTTCGATCTGCTTATTGATGGGGAATTCGTGTTCAACTACAAGGCCGATGGCGTGATCATCGCCACTCCCACCGGTTCCACCGCCTATTCCCTGGCGGCGGGCGGTCCCATCCTGATGCCGTCGGTCGAGTCGTTCGTGGTGACGCCGGTTTGTCCCCATTCCCTCACCCATCGTCCGCTGGTCGTAACCGACAAAGCCCAGATCGAGTTGCGAGTTGAGACCGGGGATGAAGAGGACGCATTCCTCAGCATTGATGGACAAGTCGGCTTGCCGGTACAGCGCGGTGATCGGCTGATTTGCGCCCGCGCCGGTCACAGCGTAAAGCTGCTGCGCATGCGGAAGACCTTCTTCGAGGCGCTGCGCGCCAAATTAAAGTGGGGACAGCGCTAGCTACTTCTGCGATGCAAAACTCGCTTCCTACAAAAGCTACTCCTGTGCAAGAAGCCATCACTCAGTTTGACAGGTGGGCGAAATCCTCGGTCACGTACAATTGACCGCCGCTTCTGATAACACACACTCCGACCGCGTTGTAATTGGGATTCAGGATGTTGTCATGATGATCACGATCATCCATGAGCCCTTTATGAGCCGAGGGCACATCCTTGCCGACGGCAGTGTTCTCCCCTCCTTGGTCGACAGCCAGGTTCTCATTGGCGAAGCGAATGTCGACAGGGGGTTCTCCCTCGAACTGGTGGGAGACAGTCTTATGTGCGGCCAGTAGCCCCGTATGTTTGCAGGCGGCGTGGGTCAGACGCGGATCCACGGCCAGCGGCTGAAGTCTTTGTTTGGTTCGTTCCTGATTGATCAGCTCCACGACTTGTTTCTCACCGGCGGGATCAAACGGCCCCGGGGGTTCCCCAATGGAGGTATAAGGTGGTCTCGCCTGAGAAGCACGAGGCGCTGGAGGCGGTCCTTCGCTCGGAATCCAGCCATCCTGAAGCTGCTGCAGAACGGTGGGATCGTTATTGAGCGGCAAGTCGGCGCCGGTTTGCGTGTCTTGCATTCCAATACCGAAGTCCTCGACGTCGTAGTGGGTTCCAAAGACCACACCCTGGCCCTGGGAAAGCAGGGTCGTCCGTGCAATGGACGAAGCCGTGGACATCGGATTGCGGCCGCTCTCTTTATCTCGTTGAATAAAGCGGTTCGCCAGCATCAGCAATTTTTCCTGCTCGTCAGGCTGGCGTCCGATCCGCTGTTGAAAGGCCGCAACGTCCATCAATAAATTCTGCCGCTGGCGGATGATGGTGTTGGCTCCGTGGGCTTCGGCCACGTCGTAGCAAAATGCCAGCGCCTGTTCTGACTGCAGTCCGAGCTCATTGGCCGCGTTTTGCGCCGAGGCCATCCACGGCATCATCTGGTCGACCTGCACCCGCTGAAACGAGTGCTCGTATCCCAGCTTCCGGAAGCGGTCTCTCCAGGTTGGTTGCAGGTGTCCGGAGTCGTCAAGTATGCGCTTCAGAATGGCTGGGGAAGATACCTCACACGGCCCGCTGATGGTCTTGCTCAGCCACGGCGTGTCAGCGCCGAAAATTTCGGCAAAACGTTTCTGGTCGCGCTTTTGAAATTTCAACAGTAGCGGCTGCAGGCTGCATTCGCTTAGACTCCAACCCCCGGCGCCAAAATACATGTCGTTGGAGGTCGCGTGAATGGCCGGGAATGGGTCGGTCCCTCCGGCCTCGAGGGTGGCAGTAAGCAGGATCAACTTCCATACCAGAGGGTCGCCTCCCCAGCTCGCAATGGCTGCCTTGACTTCCGCAACGGATAATCCAAACTTCTGCGCGGCAGCGGCTAAAGCGGCCCTTTGCAATTCCTCATTGGTCGGTGACGCAGCGGGGGAATGCGCTGGTGGACTAACGATGTTCCATGCAACGGTCAGCAGGCGCGGACTTCCGTAATCGAGAGGGGAAGGGTAATCCCAGCGATTTCGGGATGTGGGCGGAGACGCCTTTTTTTTCTGGGCCGCCACGGAATGATTGACGTTGGCGTGTATGGCCAGCATGCCGGAGCCACTCTCCAGCATGGCCTTGTCGCCGTGTTTCGCTAGCACGACGGGATCGTAGTTGTCTTGCTCATTATCGAAGGGCGGGACCCGGATGCGCCCGTCGTAAGGAGAGATGAACGCCAGGTCGAGGCCATTCGGCGCGCCCATCAGCTGCAGCGTGACCCAGGCGGCCGGCTTGGTGTTGGGCGTGAGCTTAAGCCTGGCCTTGCCGTTCTGGTCGGTGAACTGTGGAGACCCGCCATCTCCTGCCGCCCCGATTCGGACATTGGCAAAAGGATGTTGCTCGGTGTCCATCACCACCAGCACCAGGACACCTTCTTCGGCCAGCATGGTGCAGGTCACGAGCAAGAAAACAATAAGCAGCAAGCCAGCCCGCCAGCGATAGGCGAATCCATCGACGTGCATTGGGGCTTCTTTCTCTTTCGCCCTAATTCTTTCCAGACGAAGTTAGTCGCGTTGCAACAAAATTGTGCACGGCGGGTCTCCCGCCGGACACCATGAATTGGCCGCGTGGTATCCGGCTTTTTCGGCATGCAACTGCACTTGCTGTCCGTCGGTCGCATGCGCCGGCAGGGAAAAATTACCAGACGCCTTGGTCACCTGGGCCTCGGAATCGTACCCGATCACGCTCACGGTGGCGCCCGTAATAGCGTTTTGCTTGTCATCTTCAATGATGCCGAAGACTTTGGCTGCGCGGTCGTTCTGCAGCGGTACCGTCACACTAGGATTGTGGTCTTCGGTCAACTGAAGCGGCATCTGGCCCTTCAGAAACGCCGCATCCTTCGAGGCGTAGAAGGTCACCTTGCCGTCGAGGGGCTTGGTGTCCTTGGCGATGACAAACAGCCAGCCGCCTTCGACCTTCATGGGCTCCCCGCCAATCGAAGACCAGACTTTGGCGTCGCTCACCGGCGTCTGATGCCCGTCCACCACGATGACCCTGACGCGGTACGACTCGCTGCTCACGTTCGACGTGGCCTTCGAGATTGCCGCCCCGTAGCCGATGACGCCACCCAGCATGGCAAGGTACATCACAGCTTTGATCTTCGCGTCGGCATCCTTGAAGAAGACATATCCAAGAACACCAAGGAACAGAATCATGAGCGCGAGAATGCCCAAAGGGCTCTTTGAGGCAGCTTGGATAATGCCGGTCCAATCCTTTGGCATCAGATCGGACCCTTGTAGCAGTAGCATGGCGATTGCCACGGCTTCCTCCTTGAGAGCATCGAAAGTGACTTCTTGGATTCCTGAGTCTGAGAAACTTATCTCGACCTGCCCTCGCTGTCAATCCAGTTACACTAATAGGTAACCCCGATTTCCGTTCCTGTTGCCGTCAACATACAATACGGCATCGCTTCTTTGGGACCTGTTTATGACTAATCTTGCCGTGATTCTGGCCGTTATCGCCGGTGCATTGTTGGGTGGCGCATTCGCCGCGCTGCTGGCGCGCTCCAAGGTCGCCGCTCTGGCCGAACGGCGAAACACCCTTGAGCAAGAACTCTCGAACACCAGGAACACTGTCGAGCAGCAGACCGCCGATATCAAGTTGCTTTCCGAAGCCAGGGCGGCTTTGAACGCCACTTTAGAGAGCGAACGCCGCAACGCGGAAGAAAAGCTGCGCCTTCTTGCCGAAGCCAGCGAAGAGTTGAAGACGCAGTTTAAGGTGCTGGCGGCTGCGGCCCTGGAAAGCAACAACTCGAATTTCCTTCAGCTCGCGACGACGACGCTGCAAAATTACCAGACCCACGCCGCCGGCGAATTGGCCCAAAAGGAGCAGGCGGTCAAGAACCTGGTCGATCCTATTGCGCAATCGCTGGCGGAGATGAGTCAGCAGATACATGGGTTAGAGCAGGCGCGCAGCCAGGCGTACGGCACTCTCACGACGCAGGTGGCGTCGCTGCTCGACACCCAGAAAGCTCTGCAAGCGGAGACCGGCAATCTGGTGAAAGCGCTGCGCGAGCCGCAGGCGCGTGGACGTTGGGGCGAGTTGCAACTACGCCGCGTTCTTGAATTGGCTGGGATGCTGGAGCATTGCGACTTCAAGGAGCAGGAGTCCATCAGCAATGATGAGCGGCGATTCCGTCCTGACGTAATTGTTAACTTGCCGGGCGACAAGCAAATCGTAGTGGATTCCAAGGCCCCTTTAGCGGCTTACCTGGCGGCGCTCGAAGCGCCCGACGAAGCCACTCGTACCGCCCGCCTTGCCGACCACGCGCGCCAGATCAGGCAGCATATCGATGCCCTGGGCGGCAAATCCTACTGGGCGCAACTGACCTGTACGCCGGAGTTCGTCGTCCTGTTTCTGCCCGGCGAGGTGTTCTTCCGGGCGGCCATGGATTCGGATGCGGAGTTGATCGAGTACGGCGTCAGCCGGAAAGTCATCGTGGCTTCACCAACGACACTGATTGCACTCTTGAAAGCTGTCGCTTACGGCTGGAACCAGAAGAACCTGGCGGAGAGCGCGCGCAAAATTAGCGAAGCGGGAAAAGACCTCTACAAGCGGCTCTGCACCATGACGGGGCACATGCACGAGATGGGCAAGAAGCTGGGTGGCGCCGTGAAATCCTACGACGAGATGGTGCGTTCCATGGAGCGCCGCGTGTTTCCTGTTGCGCGAAAATTTCCTGAACTCGATCATTCGCTGCCGGCGCAGTTGTTGCCGGAGATCGAACAGCTGGACAAAATTCCCTTCGAGCTGCAAGCGCCGGATTGGCACGATGGCGAGGAAGAAGAGTCCGGGCTGCCGGTTACGAGCGACGAGGCGGCGAGCAGCGCAAAGGTGTGAGCCCTCAGCATTCCCTAAATTATTCTGAATGCGGCGGAACCGCTGCGGAATCGACCAAGCCGGTTTTCCCGCTGGAGTGAAGCTGTTGGTGCAAGCGAAGTACCTCGCGATGCAGAGTCTGGCTGAGCTGCTGGCGATCGCCGGTTGCAGGCATGGGATCACCGAACACGATGGTTGCGCGAATCGTCTTCTTGGCCAGCAGATTGAGAACGTGGGGAAGCAATGCCATATCGCCCCACCAGCAGACTTCCCGCTCGACGGCGCCATCATCCAGTTCGTAGCGGATGCAACAGGGCGTGACCTGCGCACCGGCATCACAGAGCGCATGTCGGCTCCTATGGAAGTCTATCCGCAATGGAGATTGGCAGCGAAATGCTGCGGGGCTCGTTTTGACACTGCTTCTAAGCGGCTGCTAGTATCGACCTGTTCAGACGCAAAGTTCCCTCCACGCAAGCGTCCCCGTCGTCTAGCCCGGCCTAGGACATCGCCCTTTCACGGCGGTAACACGGGTTCAAATCCCGTCGGGGACGCCAAATCTTTCAGTGAGTTACAGAGCTTGCTTCCGGCAGTGAAGATATTCCGGTGGCTTAGCGTTCAGCGATCCTGAAGTCAACCTAAGTAAGCCGATTGCGCGCGGACAGCAACCGATCACGATTTCGGCGTTCCCGTCTACGCGCGTGGGGACCTTGGCTGGGTGGTTGAGGACCGCCACGAGAGACCGTCCCCTCGCAGTGAGGACGCGCCCCTTCGATGTACTTCGTGAGGGCCCACATTCACCCAAAAAGCAGCGCATCCAACATCTGCTCAGCGATGGATGCTGGAGTGGTAGCGGTCGATCCCCACTCGAAGCGAACGCCGCCCTCATCGGTGGCGGCGACATCCCACTGTCCACTCTTGGTGGCGCATTCCCACGACATCCTGCTGATGGCATCATCGAATGAGGCATGTAGCCGCCGAACCTCGCCGTCAACGTTCGAGCGAATGCTCAATTCAATGTCTTCCGTCGGGTCAAATACCAGCATTTCCTTGTTTACTTTAGTGTTAAAAGCCCTGCAGTTTTGGATCGCCATTTGCCTGACTTCGCGCCATAAACCCAAGCCAAAAGCCTTTTTGATGCGCTGCTGCTCAAGCAACTTTTCGTCTTTCTTTCGTTGATCTTCGCGCTTCTGCTGCAACCTAGCCATCGCGTAATCCGACCAGTCGCTCATAAGGCCTGCCCATCCCCTCTTTCGCTGAAACCCAAGAAATCAAAACTAGGACCTTGTGTGGCCCTGAACAACCCGTCCCACCATACAAGTTACGACACTAAGAGCAAGAACCCGCATCCTACTCCGCGACAACCAGTCAGGAGCCGGAATCTTCCCTCCAGAACTGCGCGATGATCTCCTGATGAGTCTCAGGTCGCACCTCACCACCGCGGACTGTGCTCTTTGCCGTTTCCGCCTGCTCCCGATCGTCGCCTCGGCAATGACGTGCCGACCGCTGCATTAGATATATTATTACTTTCGCCCGCGCGGTGGGTTATTCCTGTCATCAAGTCGTTGCGGGACTCCCGGGAGGGTGGCACGAGTTCAAATCGGGGATGCCAAGAAAAATCACCGGATTCAGCATCATTGTCTCTTCCTGAACTTCATGCGCATCGCCAACACCGAAATCCCCGCCCCCACAAGCAAGAGCGTGGATGGTTCGGGAGTAGAGACGATTGGATTGATGGGCGTACCAACGTACCCTGCACAACATGGCACAGGCGCAAATACCGGAGGCCAGGAGTCGGGCACCGGTTCTGGCGGCGCTTGGCCGGGCGTAAGCGCTGGCCTGCCGGGGCTGAACGACGGTGGCAGTCCGTATTCGAAGACCTCCGGCGGCGGCTCAAGGGGAGGCGCCTTTGGCGCCTCGGGAGGAAGTTCGAACGCAATGCGGTTACCGCAACGGGCACGGATCACGTTCGTGCCGTCCACCAATACCAGCTCTCCCTTGGCCATGTGGATCCTGTGGTTCGTCCAATAGACTGCATTCTGCACGCGGTAGGAAAGGAACACATCCATGGCTGCCGCAGTTCGTCGCAGCACTAGATTCTCGATGTGGAGATCGCGGTAGTGCAGCGCCACCACCGGGTCGGAATCGATTGAGTCCTCGGCATCCCGCAGATTCCGCAATCCGCCCGGCACTACCGAGTAGGGAAACATCTGGCGTCTACTTCGATAGTCCGGGGTCAGCTCAAGTCCATTCATCGCCGCCCGAAAGCCGTGCCTCGCCATTTCAGCAATCAATGATTGACTTGAGGAGTTCCGAATGCCGAACAGGAGCGCAGCCAGTGGCAACCCAGAGAAGGCAATTAGTAGGACGGTTTTCAGGGCCTTCCGGAGCAGCCTGTGCGAACGGCGATGTTGCTTGACCAGGGTAACCCGCATGCGAGTTTCTCCCGCCTCGCTCTGCGCCTCTTTCGTTGACGGGGGAAACTCAGGAAGCCCTGTTATAGTGCATTCCGGTTGCCACAGATGGCGACTTGCAGCCATTGGCAGAAGGCACACCTACCCTGGTGAATGATCCTCCATGTGCCTCTAAAACCCTTGCTGGACAAGGCTTTCCCTAGATGGGAGTGCTGATGGAATCGTGCTGCGCGGGAGTCGTTTCAATTGGGGACAACAGGGTGCGCAACTTCTTGCAGCCTTGTGGAGAATCCCTGCTTTCTTCAGGCCATCAACTTCCCAGAAAGGTCCCGAGAGCAGGGTCCATGCGGCCTTGGGTCGTTGTTCGCTGCCGGTTGCCGCCATCGCTTTGGCGGATTGACATCTCCGGCAGTTCAGGATACATTTTCAACGCCCTTACTTGAGTCGAGATGTAGTTGACCACCTGCACATTCGAGATGTCAGAGGTCCGCATCGGAACCCGCCCATTCCATCGAAAAACACTTGGGGAGAAAAATGAAGCTTTTGCGAATGCTCGGATTCGCTACAGGAGTGCTTTTGGCTGCCGCAGGCATGGCCAGCGCACAATCGTGGCAGCCCTTAGCGCACCAACCCAGTTTTACCGCTGGTCACGTTCTTCTGCTCACCGATGGCACCGTTATGGTGCATCACGAAGACCCGAACGACGGCTTTTCGGATTGGTGGAAGTTAACTCCAGACATTAACGGCAGCTACGTGAACGGAACGTGGACCCAGCTTGCCTCCCTGGCGTCGGACTATGGTCCGCTATTTTTTGCTTCAGCGGTGCTGCCCGACGGCCGAGTCATCGTGGAGGGCGGAGAACAGAATTTTGCGCAATATGTTTGGACTAACAAGGGCGCAATCTATGACCCGACACACAATGTATGGACGCCGATGAATCCGCCCAGCGGCTGGAGCAGCATTGGCGATGCCCAGAGCGTGGTCCTGAGCAACGGGACATTCATGGTAGCCAATTGCTGCAGTGCTCAGGCGGCCCTGCTGAACGCATCGACCCTGACGTGGACCGCCACCGGTTCCGGCAAGTTCGACGAGAACGACGAGGAAGGATGGACCTTGTTCCCCGGCGGGAAGGTGCTGACGGTGGATGCCTACGTTAATATCGGGGACCCCAATGGCAAGAACTCGGAAATCTATAATCCCACAACGGGCTCATGGACGAGCGCGGGCAGCACGATCGTGCAACTCTGGGATTCCCACGGCTCCTATGAAGTTGGTCCTGCGATGTTGCGGCCCGACGGCACTGTCTTTGCGACCGGTGCGAACGGCGCCGGCGCAGGTCACACCTCCATTTACAACTCCAGCACGGGAACCTGGACGCCTGGTCCCGATTTCCCAGGCAATTTGGACATTGCTGATGGTCCGGCGGCATTGCTGCCCGACGGCAACGTGTTGGTGAGTGCGAGCCCGGGGATATTCCAAAATGGCACGGTCTTCTTCGAGTGGGACGGCTCAAACCTGAATTCGGTTCCGGCTACACCCAACTCCCCAGGCAATTCGTCTTGGTACGGACGGATGCTGGTGCTTCCGACCGGTCAAGTCCTCTACACCGATGGCAGCCGTGATGTCGAAATCTACACCCCGGCCGGAACTGCCAATCCTAACTGGGCGCCCTCGGCGGTCCTCAGCATAAGCTCGCCCATCATTAGCCGGGGCAGCACCATCATGCTCAGCGGTAGGAAGTTCAACGGTTATTCGCAGGCGGTTGCCTACGGAGATGATGCGCAGGCCGCGACGAACTATCCGATTGTGCGCCTCACCAATGCGAGCACGGGGCACGTTTTCTACTGCCGCACGCACGACCACAGCACCATGGCGGTTGCCTATCCCGGACCTGCCTACACCCATGTTGATATACCGTCCAACATGGAAACCGGACAGACCTACCTGGAGGTAGTTGCCAATGGCATTGCGTCGCCCAGATACAACATTGGGGTAAGGTAGAGAAAGTCTGCCGCAAAACCAACAAGCGCCACGTTCTCTCTTAGCCAAAGGGGCGTGGCGCTTTGCATTGGGAGGATTCGCCCGGTCTCTGCGCGCCCAGGGGCTTCTACCAGGGGCCTTTCTTCCCCGGTTGTGGAAACAATTAACTTCCAGCCAATCCTGATTGTTTGGTCCAGAGATCCGATCATGCCATTGGTCTTGAATGGCCTTGATCTGGGCGGGATTCATCTGCCAGGACAAGGGAGGATCGTTGCCTTGAAATTCAAAGGTGGCCAGACGGATCGGTGTGCTCTTGTCTGACCATTGAGCCGCAAAACTTGAAACGGCTTCGCGGTCGCGAACCAACTGCCCGGTATTCCGGACGTGCCGCAAAGCCGACACTGGCGCCTCAGCTTGGTAAAACCAGCCTTTGTTGCCGGCACTCGGGTTGCTGGCGCCCGCCGGAAATGACCGAATCTGAATAATCAGTATGTCCGGTCTTTTTTCCGGAGGAGTGGAGGAAAAGGCCTCGTTCAGCCATTCCAAAAGGCTATTAACACCGTAGTTGTCGTAGTATCCACCATCCACGACGTGGTACTGAGGGCCGTCTGCGACGGCCCTGGCTGCGGGCGTTGCAAAAGGAAATGTAGCCGCCAGCCGCACCGCGGTGACCACCGGAATGTCGTTGTTGGGAAACAACTGGGCAAAGGTTTTTCGCTGCGGGCCCTCAATCTGGTTTTTCTGAAGGAGGTTGGTGGTGGCCAGCAGTAACGGTTCTCCGCTTTCCACCAAGGTAGCATTGAAGATGACTGCCGGTCGCCATCCTTGTTGAACTCCCTGGCGCCATTCGTTCAAGTTGGCGGTGATCGGTCCCCGGCTGCACTACCCTTCCTCCAGCGCCCATCCGCGATCAATGAGTTTGTCCTTTTCGGTTTTGAGGTAGGGCAAAAGGATGCGCGACAGGTCGGGATAGACCATGGCCCAGGCGATGTCGTCGAGGCTGGGTTTCTCAGCCGCTTCCACGATACTGGGAAATTCGCTGTCCGTCGCGGTAAACCCGTAGGGTTGCGGTCATCCTCGGCGATCTGCACGTCGTCGGAAACCGCGTCCTCGATGCCCATTCCTGAGACCTTCACTCGAAAATTGCCCTGCCCCGTGATGCGAAAATGCGCCTGTCCTAAATCGTTGGTGAGAGTCTCCATCGCCGACACGCCGGAGGAGTTCAGCAATTCGACTCGCAACAGTTGGGGCGCGGGCCGTTCATTGAGGTAAGTGACCTGGACTTGGGTCTCAACTTGATTCGGTAGCGACCGTGATCCGCGTTGGGCGAATGCGACCAAGGCGACAAACAACCAAAACCATAGAACCCGAAGCGCTGATTTCGACCGGACCATACTGCCTCCTTAACTCCGGGGTAAGTGGGATGGATTGTGGCGCAATTCGCACAAGAACAATGTCAAAGTTTTGTGGAGAATAGGCTGCGTCAGCGCAGGCAGAAAGGCGCGACTCAGCCAGGAAGGAAAAAGGCGGAGGCCCGTTCCGGACGTCCGCCGAGTATCGAGGGTTTTGCCTAGGGATTCGTACGCATATAGAAGGAATTTCTCCCCTTCCCAGTTTCCAGCTTGTAATCGGAGGGAATCTGGAACAGGGAGGCATCGGGCTCACCGCGGCTGACATTGGTGACCTTGCTCGTCATAGTACCTATCAGGGGGTCTTTGTGGGTCGTCATCAGGGGAATCTGCAAGTCGGTAGAGAACCAACGCTCGGTGACCACCTCGATGGGCTTGGCGTTGCCGATCTCGCCGGCGGCAATGGTGCGGGTCACGCGCGTGCCCATCGCTGACAGCCCCAGGATGGTCTTGGTGCCCAACTGCTCGGTGCTGACGTTCTCTTGGTTAGCCTTCGAGGAGATCCAGGACGGATCCTCGCCGTCGCCCCCGGAGACCCTTGCCCGCATGGGAGGAGGGAATGACATCTGATGTGCCGTCTTATTTCGTGGATTGAGCATATAGCGATTACCGGAAACCGGATCGAGGATCGCGATCATGGTGCCTTTGGTGGCGCCGGTGGTGGGGGTGTTCAGTTCGAATCCGATTTCGCGGCGGACGCGGCCTTGCGAATCGCGATAAATCGTAGTCTGATTTTCCGTGTGGATGCTGTTGCCATCCGCTAGCGTAGTGTCGCGGGTCATGGTTACGTTCGCGGTCATCGGTGCGCCCTTGACCACCCTGCCTTCGCCCACCTCCTCGTGGAAAGATCCACCGGCGAAGCCGGGCCCTACTTGCATGGTTACCATCCCCCCAACTGGCGGCGGAGGTGGAGGCATGGGTCCTTCCTGGGCGGCCGCCAGCGTGGAAAGTCCGGTGAGCAGCCACCCAATCAACAGGCCCATGGAAAGGGCATGAGCTTGTACAGCCTTCTTGAGAGTCATAGCTTCATCCTCATCCTTGAATTCGTGGCTACGGTTGTAACTTCAATTCACGATCCGCACGGCCCGTACCACCCCGTCGAACCCTACTACCACGTCAGCCATCTGCGGCTGCGCATTGCTTTGTGCAGGCAACTCCATTCGCACGACCTGGGCATCGCCAGAGCAGCTCAGCGGGTCGCAGAACATGAGCGCAACATAGTCTGCGTCGATGTTGGCCTGCGATGGCTCAGTCGTATCCGGACTCGACTTGCTTGCAGACTGAACGCGCCGTGTTGGGGGCCGATTAACTTTGCTCCGCGACACTGCGGGTTGCTGCGGATGCGGCTGGGACTCAGATTTGTCGGCAATAACGCTTGGCACAATGACGCTTGGCTGTTCCACTTGGCTCTTTACCGGCACGTTTATGGAGCGCTGCTCCAAGAGCCGCACCCCCAGGAAAAGTGCCACCACGATGGCTGCTGCGATCGCCACATACGCTCCGACTTCGAAGAACCGGCTGAGCCGCATGGCGATTGGAGTGAAACGGTGCGCCATCTCCGGCTGCACAGGCTGGGAGCTGCCTTGCCGGAATACCCGGAGCAGCGCCCGTTCCACATCGGGGCCCGCGGCGCAGGCGGCGGTTCGCGCCTGCAAGGTTTGCATCGTAGCTGCCAGCATTCGCTGCTGTTGCAACCAGGCTGCGCATTTCTGGCACCCGCCCGCATGGTCCAGGATCTGCTGGTCCTGCGCCTGCGCCATCTCCCACAAAGTCATAGCGATAGTACGATGTTCGAATTCACGGCATGTCATGACACGCACCTCGCCGTAATGCCCGATATCCCGGGTACAGCGGCAGCCGAATGTTGCAGCTTCCGGCTGAGCATGTCGTGCGCCCGGTGCAGCCGCGAACGGATGGTGCCCAGCGCACAGCCAAGCGCTTCCGCCGCATCTGCATAAGTCAACTCCTGGAGATCGCAGAGCACCACCGCCTCGCGATAATGTTCCGGCAGTGAAAGTACAGCCTTCCACACCGCTGTCGAAGTCTGTTGCCGGGCGATTCCTTCACCGGGATCGCTGCTGACGGTCAAAGACTGCGCTTCGTCATCCAGCGGACTGCTTAACCCCGTCTCCGAATAATTACGTTCCAGCGCCCGCCGCACGTAGTTGCGGGCCACCCCGAACAGGTAAGCTCCCAGGGCGGCGCGGGACGGATCGAAATCGCGGCCCCGCTGGATCAGGAACACAAAAACGTCCTGGGTTACCTCTTCGGCGATCAGTCGCGAGCCGCTCATGTGCAAGGCGAAGCGAAAGATGGGAGCCTGCCGCCGGCGGTAGAGCGCGGTGAAGGCATCTTCGTTTCCGGCCAGCGCTTGCGCAAGCAGCTGTTCGTCGGTTCGCTCGGTCAGCAACTCCACCTCGAGGGGTGAACCCGATATCGTTTCCGTCAGTATTTCCCCTGGCCGAAACGGAAAGTTCCGAAAAGTTAGGATTCTTTATCGTATGCCCTGGCGGGCTTACCAATACAGAAACACCGTGAAGGGGAAAAAGGCGCTATTAGTCAGCGATTTCCCTCCGTGCGACGACTCTTCCGCAGGTCGGAAGTGAAGCGAGATACTCAGCTAATCAGCTCCGCTCGCGTCACATCCAGAGGATGATCGATCAATGGCGCCACGCGTTCGATGAATCGCACCGTATGCGGCAAACTGGCGTGATAATCGAATGCCTCTTCGTTTGTCCAGCGGGAGTGAATGTAGAACAGTCCCGGATCTCGGATCGAGCGAAAAGCGTGAATGCTCAGGCAGCCGGGTTCCTCACGGGTAGGACGTACCACAGCATCCAACGCCACCGCGACAGCACTCTCATTGCCCGCGCTGGCGTGAAAACGGGCGAATATGAATAACTCCAAGGACCACCTCCAGACAACCGCCCAACTCCGTCGTTGCTACAAAGTTACTTCCCCGATGAAGCCGCCGCGGTTTGCGACCCGGACGCCTTTCGCTCGCCGGCCTTCAGTTCTTCAAAGCTGAATTGCTTGCCCACAGCCTCATACGGCTTGCCGTCAACCTCGACGTAAGGATAGACGAAATAGTTCAACGGAGGGCCGTCCTGCTTGGGCGAAAGGGTTATGTCGCGGCCGCTGGAGAACCGGACCCGGTTGGCGTCGAGGCTGCCGAAGAAATAGTCCTTTTTCTCTTTGGCTTTCCATGCCTCGGAGATATCAACCGGAATCCAGCCGATCTTGGAGGCGTAGAACTCCGCCCAGCAGTGATAGCCGGCAATGTCTCCGTTGTCTTTGTTCTCAGGCAGAGGAAACCCGATGTCGAACTTCGCAGGAATATCTACGGCGCGCAGCATCCCGATGAACGGCGAATGGAAATCGGTGCAATTGCCGTGCTTGGCGTCGCAGGCCCACAGCGCATCTCCGCGGCCCCAGCCGGTTCCGGTTTTGTCGTAGCGCATGGTCGTGAACAGGTAGTCGTAGACCGCTTTGGCTTTGGCAACGGTCCCAACCTGGTTGCCCGCCACCTCTTGGGCCAGGGTCTTGATCTTGCCATCGACAGGAATAAGCTTGTCAGGCTCGACCAATCGGGTCATCGACGCCGGCACGACACCGGGCTTGCTATCCTTGCGCTCGAGTTGCGCAAAGTCGCCCAGCGAGTACTCGCGGCGGGTCACTTCGTACTCCAGTGTGAACTCGGCCGTACTCTGCACCGGATTGCGCACCTCCGCGTACATCATGCGGTTGCCGTACTCCGCTTCCTGCGTCATCTTCGTTCGCACCGGGGCCTTGACATTCACCAGGCGCACGGTTTGGTGCTTATCGGTGTGCGCCACCGGAGCCCACACGCGCACCACTTTTGTTCCCGGCGGGATATCTTTGACGGTGAAGGAATACGCAAAGCGAAACTTGCGTACGGGTTGGCTGAATTTCGGCTTCTCTGCCGCGGATTGCGCACATGCAAGCGACACTGCAATGCAGGCCAGTAGCAGCGACGACAAAAGGCGTGGCTTCATAACGAATCTCCTGCTCTCGATGGTTAATTTCGAATGGGAAATCGGCCCGCGATTAGAGGGAAGGAGTTCAAGTGAAGCCGATGAGGCGCACGTTCGAAGGATGGCTGGCTACGTACACGGGAAGACAGTGTAGCAGGGGAGAGGGCGTACCCGAAGTGATCATCTCCAATTTGACACATGATACATGCGCACATATACTGTGTCCATGAACGTGACTTTGTCTATTGATGAGCAGCTTGTCGCACGCGCTCGAAAGAAGGCTGACGCCCTCGGCAAGAGCCTCAATCAGCTTATCCGTGATTACCTTCAAAAACTGGCCGGTGGCGATGATCCCGAGCAGAGCATCCAGGAGTTCCAACATCTCTCAGGTAGGGGTCATTCTCGAGGTTGGCGCTTCGATCGAAACGAGATTCATGAGCGCCCGTAGCTTCTTCGACACTAATGTACTCGTTTACTCGGACGACAAGGCGTCACCGGCGAAGCAGCGACGCGCCCTCGATCTCTTGGCGGAACACCGACGTAGCGGAACCGGCGTGGTTTCGCTCCAAGTACTGCAAGAGTATTTCGTCACTATCACGCGAAAACTGCGCGTTGATGCGTACATTGCCCGCAGGAAAGTCGAATTGCTCGCCGAGTTCGATGTTGCCACTCCCGAAGTTGCCGACATCCTTGCCGCCATCGACCTCCATCGGCTTCACGGGTTTTCTTTCTGGGATGCTTTGGTCGTTCGCGCTGCCAAACAGGCTGGATGTAGCGTACTTTTGTCGGAAGACTTGCAGGAAGCGCGAGAGATCGACGGGATACGCATCGTAAACCCGTTCAAGTAGGATCTGCTTCAGGCGCCGATCACTAGGCGGAGAGCGCGTCCTTCACCAGCGCAAGTGCGCGACTCGCGGCTGCGGCAAAGGCGCCGACCGTCTTCGGATCGGTTTCCGCCGCCGCATACCAATTGATGGTCAGGCAAAAATAGACCCAGCGGTCGTCGAAGAGCATCGCTCCAGGCACGCACAAAGCATGATAGCCAGGCACGTCGATACTCCCGCCTTTCACGAACGCGCTCACACCCAGCGGTAGAGGCACCAGCCAGATGGCGTCGCCCATCGACAGGATCCGTCTGAACTCATACAGCGTCTCTTGGTTGTGGAAGAATTGGCCCTGCAAGGCCCGCGCATAGTAGGACACGAAATCGTCTGCCGAAGCCGCCAGGGACTCGACTCTGTTCATGGGCGAATTGACAATCGGCAGGTTGGCCGCCGCTCCTATTTCATCCCACGTGAATGCCTTGTAATTCTTTGCACCCAAGAGATAGCCGAAGAACACGCGCGTGCTTTCGGGGACCATGACGCTCCTCAATCCCGCCGAAGCGATGAACTCGCGCACCTTGTCTGGGCCAACGTGCTTTAGGCACATATCTGTTCCAGTGTTGTCGCTGTGCAGGATCATGGCTTCCAGCGCGGTACGCTCCGAGACCTTGCCGATCAGATTAGGGGGATTAAACGTCGCGCTATCCAGTGACCAGACGCTGGCGTCGAGCGCCAGTTGCTGTGCCGTTATGGTCTTAACCACCTGAGGTGAGTCGGCCTGGCGCAAGGCTTCGCAGAGGACAAAAGTCTTGATGGCGCTCCCCACAAACATCTGTTTCGAGGAGTTGGATTCCACCAGAAACTCTGGTTTGCCGTTGCTCGCGGGCGCGTGAATCTTGATGGCCACATCTCCCGGCAGCGATTTGAAGAGTGACAAAATTACTTGCGGAGAGGCCTGCTCTTTTCCTTCGGCCATCGCGGGGAGTCCCATTGGCGTTATCCCAATTGCCGCTGCCGTTCCTGCCGCACCTGCCAGAAATTCGCGCCTTGAACGAAACATATCTCTACTCCTCTCACCTGATGCCGGCTTGGCTGGCGTTACGCAGTCCCAGAGTCTAACACTGGTTCGTCACACGCACCGTCTACGCGGACGCTGAGCCGCTAGCGCGCATCTTTCGCGATCGAAGAAACTCTGCCGATATCAGCAAGACGGCTGCAATTGCGCCGAAGATCGCGCCCATTCCAAACATCACCAGAGGCACCAGGAAAAAGCGCAGATTCCATCCGGCGCCGATTCGCGCTTGCGTGGGCGCCCGCGGATCGTAACGGATAGGATGACGGCTGCCAACAGGGAACTGTGCCGCCCGCTCGGCGGTTTGCTGATAGTTCTGGCTCTGGAAGCTGATCAGCTCTGCTGTGATCGGTCCGCCGTCAACGGTGTAGAGCACCTGCAACTTGGCGGCGTAAAGCTGCTCGTGCGGGGGCGCCGGCTGCGTCACCACCTCGCTGCGAAGGACTTGAGCTTTGGTCTCGGGCCAGGTTTGCAACACTTGATACTGCCGCCAGAAAAAAGGGAGGCTCAAAATAACGGACAGGGTGCACAGGATGAGATTGGCAACTCCGAGAAACACCAGAAGGCCGTGTTTTTCGCTGTTCAAGCGCACACCATGAAAATCATGTTCACCACAGAGACACAGAGGAATGCATAACTAAAACCAAAGTCTGAACAATTCCAGTTTCAACCAAGGAATTAGTTCCTCAGTAAGCCTTCAACTATTTCTTGAAGTAGTTTCTCTGTCCCTCTGTGTCTCCGTGGTGCTTCGTCTCATCCCCCGCGCTTGAAGTCCTTCATCTCTTCGCGGACGCGGCGGAAGCGTCGGAGCAGTGATCCCAGATAGCCGAGCAGTATCACCCAGGTAACGATATAGGCGGTTTTCAGTGCGACTGGGCCGGTCATCGCGAGCCTCCTTGTAGGGCCGCCGCGGCGTGCGTGGCTTCCACTTTTTCTTCCAGCATCTGCAAGCGGTAACGGACCACCATCAGCACAATTCCCACGCAGGTAAACGCCGCCAGGTTCCAGAAGAAGGCGTGCAGCATGGCCGGATCGAGGCCCGAATTTTCACCGCCTCCCATCACGGGGGAAGGATGCTGGGTACGAAACCAGCGTATCGACATGTAAACGATCGGCACATCCACGAATCCGAAGATGGCCAGCGCCGCCGCCAGGACTTGTGTCTGTCCTCCTGCCGAAAAACGTCGCAGCACCAGATAGCTTACATAGATCAGCCACAGCACCAGCGTGGTCGTGAGCCGCGCATCCCAAGTCCACCAGATGCCCCACACCGGGCGCGCCCAGATCGGACCCGTAATCAGGACAATGGTGCAGAACGTCACCCCAACCTCAGCGGAAGCCGCGGCTACACCGTCGCTGGCAAGATTGCGTTTCCACAGGTACGCCACTGACGCCAGAAAGTTGACGAAGAAGCACACTCCAGCCGTCCATGCCGAGGGGACGTGATAGTAGAAGATCCGCTGAACCTCGCCCATGGTCTGCTCGGTGGGAGCAACGAACAATGCCTGGTAGGTGCTGAAGGCCAGCAGCGCGAGGGTGAACACAACGAAGGCGATGAATAGATTTTTCATTCCGCGTTTAACACACTTTCGAACAGAAGAAGACAGACGGCCGTGAATACCACATCGTAAACCGCCAGCATCTTGATCCAGAAATCCGGTGAAGCTTCCCCCGTCAGGATGGAAGTGGTCGCATCCACCATGGCGAGCAACGCTGGTATCGAGATTGGGAACAGAATGAGGGGCAGCATGATCTCGCGGCTGCGCGTTCGAATCGAAAGCGCCGCAAAAAAAGTGCCATTGACGACCAGCGCCCAGGTCCCCAGCAGCGCCACCACGATTAACTGCCAGACGGGCCCGACCGAGCGCAAGTCGTAGAAAACCACAAACAGCGGAGCCATCAGCGCTTCCAGCACCACCACGAAGAAAAAATTGCCGATCGCTTTGGCCAGGAACAACGCATTCGGCGGCGCTGGTGACACCCGGTAGGCATCGAGTACTTGATTGCGCAGCTCGCGCGCCCAAGTCTGGTTCAGTGCCACCACTGCCGCGAACAGGAAAGCCACCCAGATCAGGCCGCCCGCGATGCGGCGCGATTCCTCCGCCGTGGGATTGAAGGCGAAGCTGAAGATCACCACCACCAGCAACGCGAAAAACAGCATGGAGTTGATTGCGTCCTTGGAGCGCCACTCCATGCGCAGATCTTTCAACAGGGTCGTGCGCGTCACGCCAATGGTGGTCATCGCGGTGTCCACTCCGCATTCGGGATCGCTGCGTTGCGGACTGCTTCTTCGCGAGCCACGATTTGTCCGGCAGCCATGTGCACGAATTCGTCGGCCACACCTTCCATCAGTGCAGCCTGGTGCGTCACCACGAAGACGGTCTTGCCCTTGTCGCGGACCCTTCCCAGCACGGCGGCCATCTCGCGCGCCGAATGCACATCGACGTTGGAGAACGGCTCGTCGAGTAGAATCAAGTCCGGATCGTGGAACATGGCGCGAGCCAAAGACAGCCGCTGGCGCATACCTTGCGAATACTGGCCGATGCGGCGAGACAGTTCCGGGTCGAGCCCGACCATCTGCATCGCCTTGCGACAAACAGCGTCGTCGTCGAGACCGTACAAGCCGGCGAAGTAGCGCAGGTTTTCCATTCCGCTTAACTCGTCATAGAGCAGCGGGGCATGTCCCATGTATCCCACGCGATGCGCGACCTCGCGATGATCTCTTGTTCCCAGCAGCGTGAAGTTGCCCTGGCTGGGCTCCATCAGTCCGGCGACCATGCGCAGCAGAGTGCTCTTGCCGGCGCCGTTATCACCCAGCACCACATACAGGCGCCCAGGCGCAAAGCTGGCCGAGATACCGCGGATGGCGGCAAACCGGCCAAAAAATTTCACCAGATTATCGAGAACAATGACAGGCGGAGAAGAGAGATCGCTGGTGCCCGTCATGCTGTGCGTTTCCGTGACTCTCGCTTCCAGCCGGGAATTACTGGCCCGGCGTGCCCGGCTGTCCCGCTAGATCGGCTTTCTGCGCATTTCCGTTGGCGGCCGGAGCCGCGCCCGGTTGCCCTGGCTGTTTGGGAGCGTACTTCGAGGCGCACTTGGCTTGAATGTTGGTGGCGCGGAAGACGCCATCGCGTCCAAACTTTCCTTCCGCCAGGGCCTGTGCGTTATCTTTGAAGGTGTCAGGCGGCGCTTCGCTGCCGTTGTAAACCACCGGCAGGGTACGGTCCTGCTCGACCAGCAGAAATTCCAGATGGGTCCCCTGGCGCTTGATCGACCCGGGCTGAACGTTACCGGCCACGCGCAGCCGTTTGCTGTAGGCGCCGTTGCCCATGCCGTTCAGTTCCTTGATGGTGACGTAGTAGCTCTTGCTGTCCTGCACGCCGGTGTAGGCGAGATAGCCGAGCGCCACGATGATTATGACGATCACTGCGCCGAAGCGCGCGTACCTGCGTCCCTGATCTGACATTAACTAAATCCTCTGAGTGTTGAACGCCTGACGGTGGAAGCGTCATGGCATCCGTAGGGTTTCCTTCCCGATGTGCTTAAGGATAACGCTTTTGAGCGCACAGCGCCATGTGATTCAGATCACATCGTCCGTTGACTTTGCCATAAGGCGCGAAGACAAAGCCGGCACTGGTTTGCGGGGGACGCTTAAGCCGCGCCGCGATGGCGATTCGCCTCGGCCAGGCTTGAGTGAACCAGTTCGATCAGTTCGGGCGGCGGCAAGGGTTTGACCCGGAAGACGACCTCCAGCCCCGCGTACTCGGAGTTGGCGTCGGGCAGGCCACTGAGCACGACGACCGCAATCCAATCGTTTTCCGCGCGGATTCGGCGGACCAATTCCGGCCCACTACAGCCCGGCATCAGGTGATCGGTGACAATCACTCCGATGCGATTGGGAAAGATGCGGAGCGTGGCCAAGGCACTTTCGGCGGTATTAGCGATGGACACCTGGAAACCAGCCTTCCGCAGGACTGCTTCGCGGACACTCAGTTGCACAGGATTGTCGTCAACGAGGAGGACTTGGTTCAAGAATCCATCTCCCGAAACTCTTCCCGGAGATCTGGCTCACCAAAAACCCAAGAATGACTGCCGACCACCTCAAGGCGCTAAGCGGTACGCTGCTGACCGCAAACCTCTTCCTTGGCTCGCAACCAGTCCTGCTCGGGCGAGCCGCCCACACCTCCGCGCTGCAAGTACAGCTCATAGGCGCGTGTGCGGATCTTCTCCTCTACAACCGGCGAGGCTTGAGACGCGTGAGCGAATTCGGGCTTCGTCGTCACCGGCTGCGCTGCCTGAGCAGCAGTTCTGTTCTCAGGCTGATTACCATTCCCAACCTCGGGAGTAGGTTTGCGGCTCCGTTTTTTCGGCGTGGTGCCATCATTGGCTCGTGTTGCTTTCGGCATCGTACTTGACTCCTGGACCATGAAATTTGCAGCCGGTCCGCGCTCTACGAACAGTCGCGGCCGATCACTACAGCTTCAACTATAAACGAATCCGCAGCCTTGAGGAGAGCCCAGGTACCTTTTTCCACAACTTTGTGCAACTCACGATGAACATTCTGTTACTGATCACAGATTGCTATCGTTGCAAGGTCCTTTGTTGTCCAATATGAAGTTGGCAGCTCGACGATTCAGGAACCAAGCCTCCTGGGCTTGCGTATAACTAAAGTAGGGCGGAGTCCCGGTTCACCGCGATGCTATTTTTCGAGATCCTGCGACAGATGTTGCGAACCTTGTGGGCGCACAAGCTACGCTCGTTCCTCACGATGTTTGGCATCGCCTGGGGAGTGGGCTCTCTTTTGCTGCTGGTGGGACTGGGAGAGGGATTTCGCTCGGGCAACCGGCGCGAGCTGAACTCGCTCGGCGAAGACATCATGTTCATGTTTCCCGGACGGGCCCCGGCGGTCGCGGGCAACATGAGCTCCGGTCGCGAGTATCGCCTCACATTTAAGGACTATCTTGACGTTCAGCGCGAAGCCCCGCACGTGCGTGCGATTGCGCCCGTGTTGCGAAGGCAGGACATTCGCGAAGTCAGTGACTACGGCAACACCAACGGCGAGGTTGTCGGAGTTCCTCCGCACTTCAACACCATTCGTTACTTGCCGCTTGACAGCGGCCGCTGGATTAATGACGCCGACGATACCCAAAAGCGGTTCGTGTGCGTGGTTGGGGACGAGATGGTGAAGAACCTGTTTCCCGGCGGCAGAACTGCAGTGGGCAGCGCGATCCTGCTGAATGGCATTCGCTTCGAGGTCGTGGGAGTGGTACAGCGGGTAGGCCACGGCGATGACAACTCCACTAACAACCGCGTTTTCCTTACCTACACGATGATGCACCAGTTCTTTCCCTTGGCCGGGGAACAGCAGCAGGACGCCGTCTCGTTCTTGAATTATCGTCCGCGGGTGCGCGACGAGCACGATATCGCCCATCAGGAAGTGCGAAAGATCGTCGCCCGCAATCATGGCTTCGATTGGCGTAACGACGATGCCTTCGAAGATTGGGACACGGTCAAGAATGCGGAGACGGTGGGCAAGATCTTCGACGTGATGGATATTTTCCTGGGCGGAGTTGGACTGGTCACGTTGACTCTGGGCGCGATTGGCATCGTCAACATCATGCTGGTGGCGGTGAGCGAGCGTACCCGCGAGATCGGCTTGCGCAAAGCGCTGGGTGCAACCAACCACAGCATCCTGTTGCAGTTCTTTCTGGAAGGCGCCTTCCTCACCCTGATGAGCGGAGTCATCGGCATGGGTGGCGCTGCGCTGCTCATGCACCTGATGAGCGGCATGGGACAGGTGCCAGGTTTCGATCCACCGACTATGTCGTACATGTCGGCGACGGTCGCCATTGGAACGCTGGCACTGGCCGGAATTTTTGCCGGCCTCTATCCCGCGCGCAAGGCCGCGCTGTTGCAGCCGGTAGACGCACTGAGGCAGGAGTAGTCATGGTCAAAGATCTGATGACGCAGGCTTACGGCGCCATGCGCCACGATCGGCGCCGCACCGCGCTGACCATGCTGGGAATGGCTTGGGGTATTGCGACGGTGGTCCTGCTGCTGGCCTACGGCGCAGGATTCGGCCGCGCCATCGAGACCATCTTTGCCAACTGGGGCACGCGCATTATCGGCGTCTTTCCCGGGCGCACGTCCCAGCAAGCCGGCGGGCAAAAGGCCGGTGCCAAGATCAGGTTCACCTTCGATGACATCGATCGCATTGTGAATGCCGCCCCGCTGGTGCATCGCATCACCCCGATGGTG
The DNA here is from genome assembly GCA_003151335.1 of Acidobacteriaceae bacterium. Lineage (GTDB taxonomy): Bacteria > Acidobacteriota > Terriglobia > Terriglobales > Acidobacteriaceae > Bog-257. Next base: position 9,416 of record PLXE01000120.1, on the reverse strand, counting down.
GCGAAGGACTGTGTCGTGCAACAGGATGTTCGTACCTACACCCTTCCCATCAATGGCGTTTATCCCAGCATGTTCAAGATCCAAGCTTTGAACCTGGGCGAGGGCCGCTTGATGGACGAGGACGACGAGTTGTCGCGCGCGCGGACAGCGGTCATTGGCTCCGAGGCCAAGAGCAAGCTGTTTTCCGGCCAACCCGCTTTGGGCCAGTACGTACGCATCGACGGTATCAGTTACCGGGTCGTCGGCGTTCTCTCGCCGCATATGCAAGAGGGGGACGACAGCATCAACAAGGTGATCTACGTCCCTTTCAGCACCATGAGCGATTTCAAGGACACGCACTACCTGGACGGCATCTGGCTCGACTACGAAGGCAATGAATACGAACTGGTGGAGCACCAGGTGCGCGCCGTTCTCGCCCAGCAGTACAACTTCAAGACCGACGACAAGCGCGCCATATTTGTCTTCAACATGATGAAGCAGTTGAAGCAGTTTCAGATCATCACCGCGGGCTTGCAAGTCCTGCTGGCCTTCATCGGGACGCTGACCCTGGGCATTGGCGGTGTCGGACTGATGAACATCATGCTGGTATCGGTGACCCAGCGCACGCGCGAGATCGGCGTGGAAAAGGCCCTGGGCGGCCGGCGGCGCGACATCCTCGTTCAGTTCCTGGCCGAAGCCCTGGCGATCACCTTTGCCGGCGGCATTGCCGGCATCGCCATGGCCTATGCGATTTCCATTGGCGTGGGCCGCCTCACCTTCTACAGCGCGGTTGCCAAGAATGCCGAAGCCGCCGATATCCGGCTGATTATCGATCCCAAGATCGTCCTCATCGCCACTGTTATTTTGGCCCTGGTGGGTCTGGTGAGCGGAATGCTACCCGCCATCAAAGCGTCGCGGCTCGATCCCATCGAAGCGCTGCGCTACGAGTAGGGCAGCTCGTCGCTCCGTCGAAAATCATTACCACGCTTCGGCTTCTCTCAGGGCAGGCTCCGACACAGAGGGCACGGAGTTTTGATTTTCATAGAGTTTCCTCCGTGATCGCCGTGCCTCCGTGGTTAATTTTCATTTCTATGGAGGGCCGTATGCCATTTGACACTCGGGACGACACTCCGACTTTTTTCGCGTATGACTACGTCAGCTTCGGTTCGGTCGCTCGGGAAATCAACCCTCTGCCCCACTCCCGGTTAGAATAGAGACCTGAGCTTATGATCCGATCGATTGTTTTCCCTCGCGTTGCCGGCAAATCGCTGGAGGAGTTGCAGCCCGCGCTGGAGTTGTTCCGCGCCCTGGGTTTCGCACCGGGCAATGAGTGGCATGAGGGCGGAAACTACGGAATCGAGATGCTGGCTCCAAGCGGTGGCATCGAGTTCCTTGCCGCCGCGGATGCGCCCAGCGTCGATGCCATGGTGGAGGTCTCCGATGCCGACGGCGCCTGGCAGATCGCCAAAAAGCTTGGTGTGACCATCCGCCGTGAGATTGCCGACACGCCTTACGGCGCGCGCCTTTTCGAAGTGGAAGTGGGTGGGCTTCGCGTCGGATTCCTGACCTACGCGAAGAAAGCAGGAGAACATCGCGGGCTGGAAGCTTCCCTGAACGCGGCGGGCAAGCAATTCGCCATTGTGGTGAGCCGCTTCAACTCTTTCATCACCGAGCGTCTGCTGGATGGCGCACTGCTGGCGTTGCGGCAGTGCGGAGCGAATCCGAAAGACATCGCCGTCGTTCACGTCCCGGGAGCCTTCGAGATTCCTGCTGCAGCACGGCAGCTTGCGCAGACGGGCGGCTACCATGCAATCGTCTGCATCGGCTGTCTTTTGCGGGGCGGCACCTTGCACTATGAGGTGATTGCCAACGAAGTGACACGCGGAGTGGGCCAATCGGCGCAGGATACCGGAGTGCCGCACGCCTTCGGGGTGCTAACGTGTGACACCCTGGAGCAGGCCATCGACCGGGCGGGATTGAAGGCGGGCAACAAGGGATTCGAAGCTGCTCTGGCGGCGGTCGAAATGGCGTCATTGCGACAGCAAGTCGCCGAGCATGTGGCCAGCGCAGCGGACGGAAAGCGATGAGCAAGGCCGGCACACGCAGGAAGTCGCGCGAATTGGCCCTGCAGATGTTATTTCAAATGGAAATGGGGAAGCAAAACCCGGACCAGGTGCGGCGATCGTTCTGGAGTGAACGTCAGGACCTCGATGACAAGGTGCGAAGCTTTGCCGACGACCTGTTCGGTATCGCTGCCGAACGCGGAGCGGAAATTGACCAGTTGATCGAGCGCAATGCGGAGCATTGGCGGATGGATCGCATGGCAGCCGTGGATCGCAATCTTCTGCGCGCTGGAGTGGCTGAGTTCTTGGGATTTCCGGAAACTCCGCCTGCGGTTGTGATCAATGAGGCCTTGGAGATTGCGCGGCGTTTTTCCACTCCCGAGTCCGTGCACTTCATCAACGGCGTACTCGACAGCGTGGCCCGCGAACTGGCAGAAGGCAAGAAGCGGGCAGAGTGATTCCACGCCCGAGTGAGGCGTGGTCCAACCGGGTTCCAGCGGCGATTTGCAGCAGCTTGCTAGGGCACCACATACACCAGATTCGGCGTCACTGGATTGCCGTTGCCGTCCTTAAGGCCAACGATGATCTGCTGTGCGTCCGTGTGGCTGGCGACATCGATGCGGTGCACAGTGCCGTCGCTGGTGCCAACGTAAACCTGAGCGCCATCAAGCGTGCTGCCCCCGCTGTAAGCTGTGGCGCCGCCGGCATACGGGATGGTGTATGGAGTTGAGTTCGTAAGGTCGAAGAGTAACAGTTCCGGCAAGTCGCTGACGATCCACGCCCCCGTGCTGTTGGAGCTAAAGAAAATCTGCCGGGCGTTGAATGGTCCAGCGCCCAGGTCAAAGCTGGCGACGGAATTCGGTGCGGCTGCCGGACAGCCCGCCTGAACTGTCCCTGTCGTAACCACATCGATCGCGGGTGAATCGGCCGCCACCGCACCCGTTCCGTTGGGAATCGCTTTAATCAAGGTCGGACTGTTGGCGGAGAAGGTCAGCACTTCGCTCCGGTCGCAGGTGGAGCGCACGTCAATCCCGTTGGGAGTAGCCGCAGTGATATAGGTCAGTCCGCCCTGCCCGCTGATGTCGAGGGCATTGCCGGTATATCCGAGCGGGGTCGCGCTAAAAGTGGATATGGCGGGAATGACAACGCCAAGCTGGCTCCCATTTAGCCACTCGTTCAGCTTACTGTCGGGAGTGAAAGCGCTCGAGTTGGTCGTCTCGCCAGCCTGTGTGAACGTGGTGGTTTGGGTACTGGCGTTAAAGTAGTAGAGGCTATTCAACGGTGGGTACGACACCAACAGATAGTTCGCGTCTGGCGAAATCGCCTCAATTGTCCCGAACACTGAATAGGTGGTGACTACGCCTGTACTTATGTTGACGGCCATCAACCCCGAGCTGGCAGACCCCAGATAAACCGTAGTGCCGGTCGGGTCAACCACGATCGAGGTCGGCGGGAAGGGCAGGGTGATCGGGGTGCCCGTCGTGTTGGTGGAAGTACTGATCGGGACGAGGCTCAGGGAATTTGAGCTGGCAGCATAGACGGTGGTCGTGGTGCCGCCGGAAACCGCCGCCGTGGCTACGTTCAGACTGTACTGCGCACCGACATTCTTGTTGCAATCCGGGTCGCTGCAACTCGCGGTAATGTACGCCGTTCCCGGGGCGACGCCCGTGAGGGTTGCCGGATTGTCGCCGGTAGTTCCTGTAGCGACCTTGACGCTTGCGATAGCGGACGAGCCCCAGGTGATGGACGGTTTGATGTATTGACCTTTGGTGTCGAACACGTCGGCCGTGAGCGGCTGCGTACCGCCTACAGTCAGGGTAAAGGATGTATTAGAGGAGTTTGCGTCGTGCACCATAATGGATGCAACCGGGCAGGTAAGGTACGGAACGGCAACGCTGTTCACTCCCGAGACACTGCCAAAGACCGTCGTCGAGCCTGGATTTTGCGCCGTAAAGACGCCAGCGCTGGTTAGCGCGGTTATGACATTTGCGATACCGCTGCAGGTGGCTGTGCCATTGCTTAGCGTGGCGGTCGTGGGTGGCGTAGTTGCGCCGTACCCGGAGGCCGTGACGTTCAGATGTGTTCCGGCGGCAATCGTGTTCGCTCCGGTCAAAGTTACGTTTGCGGCGGCGCCCACGACAGAAAAACCAAGACCAATATTGGTGTTTAGCGCGGTTATGACATTGGCCGTACCGCTACAAGTGGCTGTGCCATTGCCGAGCGTGGCCGTCGTCGGTGGTGTTATGCCACCGGACCCCTCCGACGTGATGGTCAGATGGCTTCCGCTGGCAATCGTATTCGTACCGGTCAGCGCTACGGTTGCCGTGGCGCCCGTGACGCCGTTGAAGTTAGATAAGCTGCAGGTTTGGCCTGCATTACCGGTGATCGCCCCTCCCGACGTGTAGGTTGGGCTATTAGTGGCCAACGAGTAAGTTGGGTCGATTCCGGAGGCATTCCCGGCGGTAAAGTTCGATAGATTGCAAGTTTGGCCTGATGAACCAGTGATCGTCCCGCCCGATGTATAGGTTGGGGTGTTAGTCGCCGAAGAGTAAGTCGGCTCTATTCCAGCTGAGTTGGCAACGATGGTAGGGTCGTTTGAACTAATAGCGATCGGCCCCACTGTGGAAGTGATGTCGCAGGGTGCAGTCGGCGAGCACCCCGGGTCCGAGGTATTAAAGGCGGAGGCAGATGTAGTCACCACCTGGCCCATGGTGACGCACCCACTCGGTGGAGTGACGACCACACGGTCCACTTTTTCGTGTACATAGACCGTAAGCGTGGCATTCACGCCGCCAGAAGAGGCGGTAATGGTGACCTGGCCGACCCCTCCCTGTCCAATGGTGGCGTTGCAAACGATGAAACTGGAATCCCACACGCCGCCGCAGATCGATCCGCCCGTCGAGATCGTAGCGATTTTGGGATTGCTGCTGGTGAAGGTGATATCGGCTGCGATAATACCGCCAGACGAGTTTTCCGCGACCGCCGAAATCGTGGTCACGTCCCCTTCATTCAACGAAACCGTCGTTGGCGAGAGAACGATTTGGGCCGGAACAGGGTTGGTTGTGGCTTTGCCTCCTCCGCAAGCGGCGAGAAGCGAAAGACAGATGGCCGTTAAGAGTGCGGCCAGGACACGAACCACGGAAAACTGCTGCATGTATCCTCCCCGCCGAACCAAAGCCTGGCGGACCCGCGAAGGCGAAATAATCTCTAACCTAAACCTAAAACTCCCAGTTTAGAGACTGCTTCCCGTTTCGGCAAGCGATTCTGATTCCTCAGTCTTTGCTGCCGGTGGTGTCGACCGCAGGCGCAACGATTTCTCAAACCCGCGCAACCGGATTGAGTTGTGCTTGGGGTTCGTGGGAGATCTGCCATCTGCGAAATTTTGTCCCAATTTTGTCCCGGTTTGGTTGACGGAGGGTGCGCGACTTGATATATTAAGTGGGTTCTGCGAGTCATACTTTGGCCTGCCTGTAGTGTCTGGCTGTGCTGCATCGATCTCCATCCTGTAGAATTTAGGTTGCAGGGTGTCCTCGCTGAAACGTGTCTGCGCTTCCGCTGGAGCTTTCCAGTGGGTATGCAGACCGAGGCAACGAAACGGAGTGCCCTCGTTCTCTCCGCACCAGCTTTTGGGCTGGTTTGCGCAACGACCACGGCGCCACCGTCGTACGCCTAACCTGATCGGAAACCAATGTCCCCCGTTGTTGTGTGAGGGGAAGCATGGGCAGAGCGGTCCGCAAAGGCCACGCGTAAAGGCTGCCCAGTCCCAATCGCTGGGATGAATCTTGTGCCGTAATGAGCGCCTAATAGGCTGCTGACGGCACGAACGCAAAAGTGCGGCCGGGTTGCTGCGGAGAGTTTGGCTGCGGCGTTAAGCCGTAAGGCTAGTCAGTTGGCGTGAAGACAGTTTAAGGAGCGGCAAAGAGTGCCTACATTTAATCAATTGGTGCGCAAGGGTCGAACCGCGCCGAAGTACAAGACGGCAAGTCCTGCTCTGCAGTCCTGTCCGCAGAAGCGCGGCGTCTGCACTCGGGTGTACACCCAAACGCCGAAGAAGCCGAATTCCGCTCTGCGCAAGGTTGCGCGCGTGAGGCTGACCAACGGCATTGAAGTCACGACCTATATTCCCGGCGTCGGCCACAACCTGCAGGAGCACTCGATTGTGCTGATCCGCGGCGGCCGCGTGAAGGACCTGCCGGGGGTCCGCTATCACGTAGTGCGCGGCACGCTGGATTCTGTAGGCGTCGCCAACCGCAAGCAGAGTCGCTCCAAGTACGGAGCCAAGAGGCCGAAGGCTTAGAGGATTTATGCCGAGAAAAGGACATATCGCGAAGCGTGAAACCCTGGCGGACCCGGTCTATCAGTCCACGCTGGTCAACAAGTTCGTTAACTCCATGATGTGGGACGGCAAGAAGAGCACCGCCCAGAACATCTTTTACCGCGCCATGAAGAAGCTGGAAGACAAAGGCGGGGACGAGGCCATCAAGCTGTTCAAGAAGGCCGTGGAGAACGCCAAGCCGGTGCTGGAAGTAAAGACCCGTCGCGTGGGCGGCGCCAACTATCAGGTCCCGGTTGAGGTCAATGCCGACCGCCGTACGTCGCTCGCCATCCGCTGGATTCTGACCTACAGCCGCGGCCGCGGCGAGAAGGGCATGATCGACAAATTGGCGAATGAGTTGCTCGACGCGGCCAATGGCCGTGGCGCGGCCATCAAGAAGAAGGAAGACGTGCACCGCATGGCCGAGGCCAACAAAGCCTTCGCTCACTATCGCTGGTAGAGCAGCCAAGGCTTCGCATAGCAGGAAACGGAAAAGACTGTGCCCAGACAGGTTCCATTAGATCGTTGCAGGAATATCGGCATCATGGCCCACATCGATGCCGGTAAGACCACTACCACGGAGCGCATCCTGTTCTATACGGGACGCACGCACCGCATTGGTGAGGTCCATGAAGGCACCGCGACGATGGACTGGATGGCGCAGGAGCAAGAGCGCGGCATCACCATCACGTCTGCGGCGACCACCTGCGTCTGGAAAGATATCCGGATCAACATCATCGACACGCCCGGCCACGTGGACTTCACCGCCGAGGTGGAGCGCTCGCTGCGCGTACTCGACGGCGCCTGCGCCGTGTTCGATGCCGTACACGGAGTGGAGCCGCAGTCCGAGACCGTTTGGCGTCAGGCCGACAAGTACGGCGTGCCGCGCATTTGCTTCATCAACAAGATGGACAAGATGGGCGCCGACTTCGAACACGCGATCGATACCATCCGCAAGCGCCTCAATGCGCGCCCCGTTGCCATTCAGTTGCCCATTGGCCAGGAAGACAAGTTCAAGGGCGTTATCGATCTGATGGCCATGAAGGCGATCATCTGGAATGACGAGAGCCTGGGCGCCGAGTATGAGGTCGAGGAAATTCCAGCAGAGCTGAAGAAGAAAGCGGCCGCCTACCATCAGATCCTGATCGAGACCGTTGTCGAAAACGACGATCAGGACGAATTGATGCACAAGTACATCGAGGGCGAGACCATCGGCGAGGCCGAACTGAAGGCCGCATTGCGCCGCGCCACCCTCAAGATGAAAGTTTTCCCGGTTATCTGCGGGACCGCCTTCAAGAACAAGGGCGTGCAGCCCATGCTCGACGCCGTCATCGACTACTTGCCTTCGCCACTCGATGTTCCGCCCGTCACCGGGATCGACCCCAACACGGGGAAGGAAGTTGAGCGCCCCGCCGACGACAACGCGCCGTTTTCGGCCCTGGCTTTCAAGATCATGACCGACCCGTTCGTCGGTCAGCTTACGTTCATCCGCGTGTACTCCGGACATCTGAAGCAGGGCGACAGCGTGTTAATCAGCGGTCGTTCGCGCACGGAGCGCATTGGCCGTCTGCTGAAGATGCACGCCAATAAGCGTGAGGACATCACTGAAATCTACGCGGGCGACATCTGCGCCTGCGTCGGACTGAGAAACATCACCACGGGCGATACGATTTGCAACGAGGACCATCCGGTCGTGCTGGAATCCATCGAGTTTCCGGCGCCGGTGATCTCAGTAGCCGTCGAGCCGAAGACCAAGACAGACCAGGAAAAGATGGGCGTCGCGCTGGGCAAGCTGGCGCAAGAGGATCCGACTTTCAAGGTCAACACTGATCCTGACAGTGGCCAGACCATCATCAGCGGCATGGGCGAGCTGCACCTGGAAATCCTTGTGGACCGCATGATGCGCGAGTTCAACGTGCAGGCCAACGTGGGCAAGCCGCAGGTCGCCTATCGCGAAACCATCCGCAAGCCGGCGCAGGCGGAGGGCAAGTACATTCGCCAGACCGGGGGCAGCGGCCAGTACGGCCACGTGCGCATTCGGCTGGAGCCGAACCTGCCGGGCAAGGGCTACGAATTTGTTAACGAAGTTGTGGGCGGCGTGATCCCCAAGGAATTTATCAAGCCGGTGGATCAGGGGATCAAGGAAGCCATGGAAGGCGGCGTGCTCGCCGGCTACGAAATGGTGGATGTGAAGGCCACGCTCTACGACGGCAGCTATCACGACGTTGATTCCAACGAAATGGCCTTCAAGATCGCTGGCTCAATGGCGTTCAAGGAAGCTGCGCGCAGGGCCAGCCCGGTGCTGCTGGAGCCGGTGATGTCGGTGGAAGTGGTAGTGCCCGAGGAGTACATGGGTACCATCATCGGCGACTTGAGCAGCCGTCGCGGCCGCATCGAGGGCATCGAGCATCGCGCTGGATCGCAGGTGATTAAGGCAATGGTGCCGCTGGCCGAGATGTTCGGCTACGCCACCAACATGCGCTCGAACACGCAAGGCCGCGCGACCTTCTCCATGCACTTCTCGCGCTATGAAGAAGCGCCGCGTGCGGTGGCCGAGGAGATCGTGGCCAAGGTGCAGGGGAGAAGTCCCGCAGGTACGAAGTAAGTTTGGAAGGGGTGCAGCTTTAGCTGCGCCGTAACGAGTCTTAATTATTGTCATCACGAGCAGGCTTTAGCCTGCGAGGGATCTGCTGTTCGATTTACAAGAGATACGGAGCTCCAATGGCGAAAGAGAAATTTGATCGCAGCAAGCCGCACGTGAACGTGGGCACGATCGGGCACATCGATCATGGCAAGACCACGTTGACGGCGGCCATCACCAAGGTATTGCAGAAGCACAATCCCAAGATCGTGTTCCGCAGCTTCGACTCGATCGACAACGCGCCGGAAGAGCGCGAGCGCGGCATCACCATTGCCACGGCGCACGTGGAGTACGAGAGCCCGCAGCGGCACTACGCGCACGTGGACTGTCCGGGCCATGCCGACTACATCAAGAACATGATCACCGGGGCGGCGCAGATGGATGGCGCCATTCTGGTGGTATCGGCGGCCGATGGGCC
>PLXE01000050.1 GCA_003151335.1 Acidobacteriaceae bacterium | reverse complement strand
TCCTGCGTGGAGAAAAGGGTGCTTTGTTGATTTGAAGCGGCTACTTCGATTGGAGTGCTGAAATCAGAACTGAACGATGCTAGCACGGCGTGCCAGCATGTTCCTAACTACCTATGTTCTAGCTTGCCGTGTTGTTGCAGCGGGACCGTGACCCATTTGGCTTTTGATAGACTCGGTCCAACAACCAAGCAACTCGTCCTACATGGGCTTGGATAGTACTGCCTCAACATAAACAGGAATTATTAGCTGTGAGCCCCCGAAGTTGCATGGCGGCGAGCGAAATTCCTGCCGCCGCTAGCAGTCTGATGGTTCGGCGTCTGTGTTTCGCCGGGTACGCCATAGCCTACCGCTGATAGACATCGGGAAGCACATCGGTAGCGGGCTTGTGCTGACGTGATGAAGCCCCTTGTCCTGCGGCAGACAACAAACGGGCGAACAATCTCGCAGCACCGTTCTCGTGGTGCAGCTGCACAAGTCGGACACGGCACGGACAATGTTTGGACCGCGGTGAGATCAGTGATTTCCACGTCTAGACCATTCGCCTTTTGGGTACATACAGCTTCATTCGAGGGGATGCAGAAATACTTACACAATTTTCTTCTGAGTTCGCTCCACGCTCTTACCCCAGTCCCATACTTGCTTTTCGGCTTCTCGTCTTGTGATTCCATATGTTTCCTGGATCTTACCTGCAAGTTGCTCTCGCTTGCCGGATATCTGATTGAGATCATCATCCGTAAGCTTGCTCCAGTTTTCCTTTGCAGAACCCATCAATTGCTTCCAGCTGCTTTCTACCTGTTCCCAATTCATTTGTGTCTCCTTAGTGAATTACTGCTATTTATCCCTTGGCTCCCCGTGCATCGGCACAGCATCTTGGGCGCGCTGCTCGATCGAGTGAATCTGACAACCTTCCTGAATGTGGCGGGGATGTGCGGCTATGGACACATACGGAATGCCGAGGAAGTGTTTTCTGAGTATGTGGCTCAGTTCCAGGCAGTTGAAATGTTGTAGCCGAGTTTTAGCCAGGAGGCGCTTCACACCTCGGCGTATAGTGTTCTGTCCGCCCCATGCGGGCACTACCGCTCTCAGCTCGCCAGCCATGAAGAACAAATGCCATCCGGCAGCCCGAACTTTCTGATCGAGGCCTGAGCTCTCGAGAATCCCTAACGAGCGCCAATTCCGACAGTACGGTTCGCTTTCTACTCCGAGCGACTGCAGAAGCTTTGATTGCTTGACCAGTATGGTGGCGGCTTGGATCGTGTTCGGCATGCAACCTCGCATGTTGTCGGCCCGGAACCGGCGACACTCGCAGGCATGAACCGGCTTGAGTGATTCCGTTCTCGCGTGATCCTGGAAGAGCATCCAGCGCTCCTCAGGCCAACCTGCGATTAGCCCTTCGTGTGCGACCTTCTCAAAGCAACTCTGTGTGTGTCGCGTTTTTTCTTCTTTTTGGCTCTTGCGGCCTCCGCACGTTTATCGGCGGAGCGCTCTTGAGAAACATGCTGTTTAGAGTTTACTTTCGTCTCTGCAGGGGCTGCAGTCGGTTCCGAGGTTCCTATTATTGGGATGGCCATGTTTTTCTCCTTTTTGCGTAAGAATGAAACGTGCCCGTAACCGCTAGTTCTGCTTGACCTACTGGGGTCGCTGCGCTCACTCCGCTCGGGATGACAACCGTGGAGACTAAGCTCCGATCGTAACGCTCTTCGGGCTATTTGCCGCCCACGAGTTCCATTAGTTCGGTCTCTGCTTGACTCCAATCCTCGTCAGCATGGTTATCGGTTCCGCGAGACTCGTAGATTAGGTAAGCGCGGGTTCGTATCTCGTCTTCTGAGAAGGTACCCGGTGAATCTTTCTTGAAGGGTTTTGGCTGTTTGGAAGGGTCAGATTTCTGGCTAACTTGGACTTTTGGAAGTAGACACTTCAACTCCTGGACTGCCACAACTAAGAGGAGAAAACTCCAGAACGGCTGACCTAGTTCAGGGGGTCTGAATGAGAGGTAGAAAATCTCTCTTAATATTAATCGTACGCTGATTGACCGGGGTTGTCCAAGCTTCCACTTTGGAAGCGTTGACCGCGAATAAAGTTTCTTGGAAGCAGACGCGAGACTTCGATGAGTCCGCAGTTGCAGCACTCGGCTTTTGACCCCTGTGGAAGTCAAACTGACCCACTACCGAAAAATGCCCGGAGTGCGACTGTTTTCAAAGGGCGCACCCAAGAGCGCGTCGCGCCTTGGGGTAGTCGCCAGTACGACTTGTCCAGTTGCTCGCCAAGGCTCCAGCCGCCCAAAACAGAGCAAACAGAAAAAACAACTTACTCCCGGGAACGCCGGAGCGCCAAGCCCAGAACGCACTTAAGGTCGGAATGATAGCCGAGGAGGTTACACCGGCAGACCACATAAGGGCTTTGGCTCCAGGACTGACCTTTTGCATCGAGACCTTCTCCGTCTGCACGCCCAAGAAAGGGAGACGCTCGAAGACCCAACGAAGTCCCGGCGGCCAGCCTTGAGGATTCGCTGTCCCTCCAACTGTGTAGAACAGAAAACGAATGCCCACAACCCGCCCAACGAGCCAGTGAGCAATCGCGTGCGAGGAGAAATAAAGAAGGACCCATGCCAGAAACATGGTAATGACAGCAGTCGCTGAGGAGTGTGCCAAGCGGGACGTTCTCAATGCAAAATATGCAGCCAGAATCCCGCCGATCTGCAGGGCGTTGCCGACAGCAATCGAGAGTCGCGCAAAGACCCTGCGCTTTGTGGTGGCGGTAGGATTCAGCGATCTCGCTTTCAAACCAACCTCACGGGCATCTGTGCCGGTCAACTCTACCACGGCTTCGGCACCATCAGCACGCGCGCTTCCAAGCTGAAGTTTCTGGATACCTCTAGGCGGCGACAACTTCTGCAATTTGGGCCGCGTTGAAATCACGGTGTAGAACCTGCTGAAGAA
>PLXE01000098.1 GCA_003151335.1 Acidobacteriaceae bacterium | reverse complement strand
AGATTCGCTTCACGTGGTCTAGGACCGCCGCGTACCGCCTGACGGTGCGCGGCTTATCCGTCGAGTGCACGCTCACATGCTGCAAATACATATCAATGGCATCGGATAGGAGCGTCAGGGGTGTGTCCGCCTGCGTCGGTAGCTCGCCTTTCGTGCCGAGCACCCGTTCGCCGACAAGCTCGTTGCGTTTCCGCCGTTGGGCCTCCATGGCCTCACTTGGCGTCTGCCCTGCAGTCTGGCGCCGCCGGCTGCGCCCTTCCCACCACTCCACAAAATAATGGCCTGGCCGCTTGTCCCAAGCGTAACGAGTACCGGCTCGGCGCAGAGAAACGAAGCGCCACTGTCCACCGTCCTCGCGGATCTTCTTGATGATCCGAACGGTTTTCTTTACTGCCATATAGCACCTCTTGGTGTCTGTTTACTGCTCTATAACAGACACCACGAGTGTACTACTGATTTCAAGTTATTGAGTCTATTACAGGTTATAAATTTATGGCGGAGAGGGGGGGATTCGAACCCCCGATACAGCTTTTGACCGTATAACGGTTTAGCAAACCGCCGCCTTCAGCCACTCGGCCACCTCTCCGGCTAGGGCGTATGCCCGCTGTGGCGGGCGCTGCTGCTTCGAGCTTTCTGATTATAGCAGCCGACTGCGATTGTGCAGCAGCCTCAGCGCAATTCGGTAGTGGCTGAATTTCAACCCCTACCCGCAATTCGCATCGCGCCTTCCTATCCCGTCGCCGCTCACTGCGGCGCGGTCAGCACGGTCTGGTAGGGATCGAGCACCAACTGCTTCACCTCTGCGGGGGCGGACAGGCTGAATCGGGTTTCGTCGCCTTCTGCGAAGACGCGGCCCAGATAGATTGGTTGCTCTCCCGTCACGCCGTAGACCGGAACGCTGGTCACCAGGTCCGGGGGCGCCAACTTCTGCCGGAGGACTCCGCTGACCTTCACCGTTCCGGCGTTGCGCGCCATCTTTACCTCGGCAACTTCGAGTTGCGGAAATGCGGTGCCGTTCACCCATCCATCAAAAAACCAATCCAGCGATTTGCGGTCCTCAAACCACAAGGCGCGCGGCAGCACCGCCTCGATGGCCTGCTGGAAATCCGTGTTGGTGATTTCTTTCCCTTGATAGCGGTCCACAATGTTGCGCAACAAAGCAAGAAAAGCGGTGTCGTCGCCATCCGGCTTTTCCGCGGTCCGCGAGGCGTCGCGCAACAGGCAGCGCAACATGTGAATGAGCCAGGTGCCGCGGCCATAGGTAATGATTTCGTAGCCATTGGGAAAGTGCGACGAGGACAGGCGTATGCCCAGCGTTACCGGTCCGGCTTCCACGTTGGGCCGGCCCTCTTTCGACTTGGACGCCAGCCAATTTCGATAGGTCTGCAGGGTCAGCTTCACGTCCGCCAGGCGAGTGCGTTCCAGCAGCATCAGCGAACAGTAGTTTGCCAGTCCTTCCATCAACCATTGCTCGTGATAGCTGGCCCACGACACTTTGTCCCCGAACCACTGGTGGGCGAGTTCATGCGGCATCATGACATCGCCATAGATGATCTGGTCAGCCGGCGGAAGGTTCAAGGCGGCGCGCTGCTCCGGGCTGAGGTAAACGTAGCTGGAAAGGAAAACCAGTCCCGGCCATCCCTGGCTGTCGGTACTTGGATTTTCCGCCAGCGAGAGGGTGCTGAAGGGATACGCTCCCAGCATTTGCGAAAGTGCAGTCAGGGTTTCCGCGGCGCTGTCGGCCAGCGATTGTCCCCGGCTAGCGGCGCTGGGGAAGGGCTCGGGCTTCATCCCCGAGGTCCGGGAAGCGAGCAACGATTCCGGCCCGGGCGAGGTGGCGACCATGCCGGACGGAGGCATGATTTTGATGATGCCGCCGCGCGCCGAGTAGGCGTTCACCTCCACATCACCGGACTTTGCCGCACTGCGGACGTACACGCCCATGTTGAATCCGGCGATGGGAATGGGTTTCTCGGTGACCCAGTGGGCCAGGAAGTCGCCGCCCTGTCGCTGCAGCGAAACCAGTTTCCCGGTAGCCACCACCGTCCAAGGCCCGGGAAAGCGGAAGGTGACATCGTAATTGGTCATGGCGATGCCGCGGTTGGGATACCAGGTCCCGCGCGCGCCCGCGTAAAGCAGCCCGCCGCCCGCATCCGACAGCACCGAACCGGCATAGCTGAAGCGCAGGGGAAAATGCGCTCCCGCCTGCAAGGGCTGGGGAAAGACGACTGCGACCACGTCGTTGCCACGCCGCGACATCTCGCTGCCTTCCACGGCTTCGTTCTGGATGTACTCCAGCGGCTGGCCGTCGGCGTCGACCTGCTTCAGTTGCAGGTAGCGGGACAGTTCGAAGAGCACCATGCGCGCGCCGCTTTGTTTCACCTCCACGTCGAGCGTTGCCTCTGCCGCCAGGTCTCGCGGCGGGTCGAGCTTTCCGCTAATGGTGTATTTGCTGACGGTCAGAACGTCCCGCGTCCACGCCGGTCCGTTGGGTCCCTCGAAGCGGAGGTTGGAAAGCGGGGTCTTGCGCTGCGAGCGCATGGGGAAGGTCATCCACAGGTCGTAATAGATTTGCTGGTTCTGCGAGGAAGTATTGCCTACCACGATCTGCTCTGGACTCAGGGTGTCGAAATAGACGTCGAACACTCCGTAGTGCTCACCCGCGATGCGAGCATGCAGAAAACGGTCCGCCGCGGGAGCGGCTTCGCCCGCCGCAGGCGCGGGCGGTGCGCCGGTGAACGAAATGCAGAGCCGCATGGCATCGACCTGCGCCAGCGCGCGTGCCGGAGGATCAGCCCGCGTTAGGAAAGCTGCGGCATCGGTGGGCGGGCGCAGATACGGCTCCAGGTCCTTCGCCGTGTTGTCGTTGAAGCGCAGATACGCGGTCGAAAACCGCTCTTCCAATACGCCGGCGCCGATGAAGCGGCCCAGCGACGCGCGCTCCATGCGGTCGGGAGGACGCACCAGCACCTCGCCTTCTCCTTCAAAGAAGGCGCCCGTCACCTTGCCATCGACGGACTGGGTAAACGCGATCGTGCCGTCGTTCAGCCAGATATGAATATCTTCGCGATTGATCTCCGCCTCGCGGATCTGGAACACCCGTTGGGGGTCGAGTTCGACACTGCGCAGCGCCCGATACAACGGCAACACCGGCCCGGAGGTCAGCGGAATCGATTGCCCCGGCATCGCCGGGCTCAGGGCGCAAAGAAACATTCCCACGAGAAAAACAACACGGGCCATCGAACCACCGGCCGGTTTGCGCTGCAGCGTCATGAGTGCCTATTCAAGGATGCTACCGGAGGCAGGGGCTTGTCATCTCGCGGGAGGGCAAATCAGCGCCGCAGACTGTCAATCTTTCACGCCCACGATGGTCACCCTATGGGCGAGTTCGCGGTCGGGGTCGAAGATGGGACATTCCAGAACCATGGTGAAACCCGCCTGTTGCAAACCTTGCATGAGGTCGCGCTTCATCGGCCAGAATGACTTGCGATTGCTCCAGGCCGACCACTTAGCTTCATAGCGCCACCTGTCACTGTTGCCCTCGGGATACCAGCGTCCTGCCCAACCTTCATTCTCGGTAACCCAGGAAAGACGAAACTTGCCGTTGCGCCGGGTCTCGGCGACGTGAGTATCGATAATGACGACCCGGCGGCACACTTGCGCCATCAGATCGACGAACTTGCGCGGCTCATCCAGGTGGTAAAGGAGGCCACAGCAGAAAATCACATCGAAGACACCATACTTCGCCAAGTTGTGGACATCATCACAAGCGAAAGTCAGGTTGGGCAGATTGGTCCCCGCTTTGACTCGCTGACAATTCTCAAAATTGCTTTGCCGGACCTCGATGCCCAGCGCATCGAATCCGGCACGCGCGAGTTCGACGGTATAGCCGCCCTCGAGGCACCCTAGATCGACAACCCGTTTGCCAGCGAAGCCATCCGGAAAGAGCATCCGCAGGAATTGCTTGGTGAACCTGAGCAGCGGGACATGTTCCATCTGCCAGGGCTGCTCCGGCTTGGTCAAAGACCCGTCGTCAAGCCGGATGTTGTGCGCCGTAAAGTTGCTCGCCACGATTTGCCTCTCCCGTCGTTAACATATCATTTCCGTTCCGCGCTTTTGCCCCGCCAGCTTGTCCCACATCGCGGGCTCGGCGCGATGCAGCTTCACGATCCTCCACAGGAAATAGAGCGCCGCTACCAGGCAGACCATGACCGCCACAATCGAGGCTTCCGGGCCGAACACACCACCCGTCATTATTCCCGGCCCGCTCAGCGATCCGCGCAGCACGCCCTCGGTCATCTTATTACCAGACAGCGTCATGCCGAACAGCGGGCCTTCGGTAAAGTTCCAGCCAATGTGCAGCCCGATGGGCAGCCACAGCCGTTGCGTCGCGGCATAGGCCGCACCCAGCAGAACGCCGGCTTCCAGCGCGATCGCCACCGAACTGGCGAGGGTGGCGCCGGGATTGGCCTTGTGCGCCAGACCGAATAGTCCGGATGTAACGATCAACGCGCCCCAGGTCCCAACCAGCTTCGAACTCAAGCGGAAGAGCAGCCCGCGAAACAGGATCTCTTCCGTTATGGCCGCCATCACCGCGAAGGAGAATCCGTTGGCCAGCCCGCTGGTCGTGCCCCAACCTGCCGGATGATAGACGCCCACGGCCAGCAGGATTGCCATCACGACAGCGAACAGCAGAAAGCCGATGACGATTCCGGCTGCGCCTTCCGGCAAAGCACGATTGACGGCCAGCTCAGTGGGAGTGCGCCGCTCGATCAGTCGCGAAGCCAGAATGTAAGTGGCCAGGCAGAGCAGCGCAAGCACGGCCGTTCCCGCCGCAGGGGTGTACTCCCGCAGCACGGGCTGGACCAAGGTGATAACCACAGCGACGGCCACCAGGTTTAGCGAGCCGAGGCCCACTTCTTTCCACTTTTTGCGCAGGATGTCCTCCAGGAATCACCAGGTAGTACGTTCGCGTACCGAATGAGGTTCCGGAATTGTATAGAATCCGCAGTCCTGCTGGCGGGTCACGTCTTACACGGGAAGCGCCGCGTAGTTTATCTCGTCCTCAACGCTCTGCGCTGCGCTCGGGACTTTCCCGCTGAGGAGCGTTTCGAAGAATCGGTCCACCGCGTCGAGAATCTCGATCTCGCGCTTCGACTCATACACCGCCTTGCGCAACTGCGCGCCATGCGGCACGCCGTGGGTGAACCACGCCGCGAACTGCTTCATCTTGCCTTCGGCGCCGCCAACCTTCTCCTCCACCAGCATGCTGAAGTAGGTGCGGATCATCTGGTAGCGGTCGGCGTCGCTGGGCAGCTCGTACGATCCGGTGCGAGTGAATTGCTCGATCTGGCGGAAGATCCACGGATTCGAAGCCGCGCTGCGCCCGATCATCACCGCGTCGCAACCAGTCTGCGCCACCATGGCGGCGGCGTCCTCGGGCGAGCGCACGTCGCCGTTGCCGATCACCGGAATCTTGACTGCGTCCTTCACCGCTGCAATCCACTCCCACTGCGCCGGCCCGCTATAGCCCTGCTCGCGCGTGCGGGCGTGCAGTGCGACCGCGGCCAGCCCGCAGTCCTCGGCCATCTTCGCCAGGTTGATGTGCACGATTTCCTTGTCGCTCCAACCCGCGCGGAACTTCACGGTGAAGGGAATCTTCACCGCCGCGCGCACCGACTCGAAGATGTTCTTGATGAGCGGCAGATCGCGCAGCAGTCCTGAGCCACCATTACACTTCACCACTTTCTTGGCCGGGCAGCCGAGGTTGAGGTCCACCAAATCGAAGCCCAGGGCCTCGACGACGCGTGCCGCCTCGGCCAGTGTCGCCGGGTCGCTGCCGAACAGTTGCGCCGAGATGGGGTGCTCGTTTCCGTAGAACGTCAGGTATTGCTTGGCCTTTTTGTCCTTGCGGCGGATGATGCCGTCGGCCGAGGTGAACTCAGTCATCATCAGGCCGCAGCCGCCCAGGTTGCGGATGAAGCGGCGGAAGACCGTGTCGGTGATGCCCGCCATGGGCGCCAGCACGGTCGCGGGCCAGATTTCGACGCCCCCCAACGACACCGACGCGGGCACGCGGGCATCAGCCGGCGCGCTGCGCTCAGCCGGAATGTCGAAATACTTGTGCACACTTCGATTGTAATTGAACGCTGTGCTACAAAAGGATGAACAAAGCAAAGCCTCCGCCGCAGCGGAGGCTCTCGCTCCAACCCTTGCAGACGTTAGTTCTTCGCCGCTTCAACTTTCGCCGCCTCGGCCTTGGCCGCTGCTGCCTTGCCGGCATCGCTCTTCGCGTACTTGCGGCGGAAGCGCTCGACCCGGCCGGCGGTGTCCACCAGCTTCTGTTTGCCGGTGAAGAATGGGTGGCACGCGGAACAGATTTCCACGTTGATGTCGCCCTTGTGGGTCGAACGGGTCATAAAGGCGTTGCCGCATGCGCAGTGCACGCGTACCTCGTCATAAGCCGGATGGATGGCTGCTTTCATAGGAACTCCCTCACTGGGTGCCCCGTTCTAGCCTGGTTTTGGCTAGGGCGGGGAAGTTCTTGGTGGCAAACTCTTATTCTAGCGGAAATTGGCCAATAGCGGCAATCGCCGCGCTCCAGCGGTGGCCAACCTTCAAGCAATTTGATTCGAACTGGTAGAAAACGATTCGGCGAGGCGCGCCTGGCCCGGACTTCGTCTTGCGGACGTGCGGGCGTTTCTGCTCGGCCTCGCGACAAAAGAATGACGCGGCGGAGCTTTCCCTCCGCCGCAGCACTGCAAACCCGGTTGAACCAGATTTAGCCTACTTCTTGTTGACCGCCTTCTTCAGATCGACGCCGGGAGTAAACTTGGCAACTTTCCGGGCCGCAATTTTAATGACGCCGCCGGTCTGCGGGTTGCGTCCGTTGCGCGCCTTACGCTGGGAGACGGAGAAGGTGCCGAATCCTACCAGGGTCACCCGATCGCCCTTTTTCAGGGCGGCCGTGACCGCATCAATTATTGTGTCGATGGCGCCCCCCGAGGCGGTTTTGCTGATCCCTTGGGCGGCTGCGATTTTTTCAACCAGATCCCCTTTGTTCATGCTCGCTCCTCGCCAGGTCAGAACCTGTGGCGACAGTATTTACGTGCGAAACCGGTCGAATGTCAAGAAAAACCGTTAAACTACGCGCTTTTTCCCCAAGTCAGGCCACCAGTCGAGGCTCCAGGTTGAAGAAGTTCTGATCGTCGTCTCCGCCATCTTGCACGCGCCCTGCGGTACTTTGACCGGACTGAAGGCGCGCACTACACTGGCTGTAAAACCACGCGGGAGGCGGGCCCATGATCCGTGAAGATATTCTGCAGCAATTCCCCGAGTTGTTCGGAAGCAAGAACATCAATGGTCGCGAGGTCAGCGTCGAAGAGACAATTACGACGCTCACCCGCGAACTGCGTCCTGCCATTGCCCAGGCCCTAAACGCCCGGCGAGCGCTGCTCCAGAGTGCCGAACCGGTGCGAACCAAGTACGGTTGGCCGGCGTGGGAGGAGGCGTTCGACGACCCGGTCACGGGACGTGCTTGGACATTTCGCCAGATTGTGCAAGGCATGATCGACAACTTTCTGGGCCGCGAAAGCGAATGGCGCTGGCGGCTCAACGACGAAGTACCCATCCCCGCCGACGTGCATCCGTTGAACAACCCCGGATTGGAGCTTACCGGTCCCTGGCACCCGCTGGACATGGCGTTCAACGCTTTGAATAGCGCCGCGCCCATGAACATGCCCGATTTTGAAGACGCCTCACCATCGCACTTCCAGCCTCAGGGCGCACCCAAGGGCCAGCCGGTGGGAATGTTTGCCGCCTTGCAGAACGCCAAAGACATTTTCCAAGGCCGCTGGACCGGTAAGCCATACGAAGTGCTGAAGAAGGACAACAAGCGCTCTTACCGAATCAACCCGCCGCCCCAGAAGTGGCCCACGCGCCTGGTCCGTCCGCCCAGCATTCACGTGCTCTACGACCATGTCACCGTCGATGGCCAACCCGCCCCCGGCCTGATTGCGGTGGTCGTTCTCTGGGTGTTGAACAACTACGAGGCTTTGAAGAGCGCCGGCACCGGCGTGTATTTTTACATCCCGAAGATGCAGACGCCCCGGGAAGCGCTCATCGTGGAGAAGTTGCTGGCGCGAGTGGAAGCAATCATCGGGGTCCCGGCGGGCACCTTCAAGATCAAGATTCTCTACGAGGAGGGCAATGGCGGCCGTTATCTGCCGGCCATCGCCTGGGTCTTCCGGCGGCGGCTGCTGGGGACCAATGTCGGCCGCTGGGACTATCTCGGCAGCCTCATCGAGATGTGGAAAGACGACCCCAACGGCGTGTTTCCCGATCCGCAAAGCATCGGCATGGCTTCGCCGAACATGATCGCCTACCAGCGCTACAACGCGCTCACGATGCTCATGGCAGGCATGAAACATGGCGAACTCACGCAGGGTGCGCCCATCGGCGGCATGGCGGCGGTGATGATCTATCACCCCAGCGATGTCTATGGCCGCTCGCGCTATAACCCGGTGGCGTTGCGCGCGGTCACCATCGACAAGCTCCGCGAGCGGCTCCTGGGACTGATGTTCGTGGCTGACGAGCCTATCCCCGCAGGCCAGCAGGTTACGCTCGAAGATGTCCTTGCCGGACGCGTCAAGGGGCGGCTGTACGACGCGTATCGCCAAAGCTGGGTTGCCAGTCCGGAGACCGCATACGTGGCCGCGGGCAATGGGCCGCTGCGCGTGCCGCTAGCGGAATTGCAGGCGGTGCTGGATGCGCCGCGCGCGACGGTGGACGCCAACGGCAAAGCGGTGCCCACCGTTGCCAGTGGCCTGGTGGACGCAGAGCGGGCGCTGCTGGAATCCCGCGGCTTGCTGAACCCGCAGGGCAAGATCACACCCAGCATCCTCAGCAAGGACGCGTTGGACACCCCGCAGAAGCTCTTGTCGCAGGAACGGTGGGATGACATCTACAGCGTGCCCAAAGGCGACATCACCATCGAGCACATCCAGCACGCGTTCTACATGGCCGCCAACTACGGTTTCCAGATCCTGAACGGCAACTTCGCCGCCGCCATCGACGACTACGAACTGAAGCAGCGCTTCATGAACGATTTGGCCACCTACCGCATCGACGTTTCCTGGCTGTGGACGCTGGCTGCTCATCAGGCGGTCATCACCAAGGATGGATATTTTCAGCGGTGGGCGCTCACCGAAGACGGCGTGGTGCTGGCGCCCAGCACCGAGCCGGTCAAGGCGGGGACCCGCTTCACCAGGGAGCTGTTCCAGAAGGTGTGGGATTATCACAATGAATGGACCGCGGAGTTCTTCGCCGAACTGGACCGGCGTGGCGATCCGGGACGCTTTGACCGGACGAAAGCGCCGCTCATCATGGAGCTGCTGAAGCGGCAACTGCTTTCGCCGAAATACATACAGCACAGCGCGCGTGTGCTGTTCCTGCTGGCGCAGGCCACCGCTGAGGAGCGAGCGCAAATCCTGGCAGCCATTTTCGATGTTTCGCGCCAGGAAATCGTGAAGCAGCTGGAGGACGGCGCCATAAAACCCGCTGCTTTGGCCGTTCATGATTATGTTTACGACATTTTCCCGGCGGGAAGGAGCAGCTCGCAGTCTGGGTTGGGCATCGTGGGCAACTCCGGCCTCTAGCGTTTACCGATGCCATAGTTCAGGGTCTGGAGGTGGGGCCGCTTGCCATATGCATGTCTAGCATGAATTCATGCTTGACATGAACAAAGCCTGGCGCATACTGTTAAGCCTGACAGGTGATCAAGTCATTCGCAGACGAAGAGACGCGGAGGTTCTGGGAAACGGGAAAGTCAGCCCGATGGCCTCCCGCGAACCTGCGAAATGTCGCAAAACGCAAGCTGCAGCTCCTCGATGCTGCGGTAAGCCTCGAAGAATTGCGCTTGCCGCCGCATAATAAGCTGCACCCGCTGACGGGCAATCGGCAGGGCCAACACGCAATCCGCATCAACGATCAGTTTCGGATCTGCTTCGTTTGGCGCGACGGGGACGTGTATGAGGTTGAAATCACCGACTACCATTGAGACAGAGATAACCATGTCGTTCGAGAGACGCAAAGGCGCGGGCTGGGCGGTGCATCCCGGCGAGATTCTGAATGAAGAGTTTCTGAAGCCGATGGAGATCTCCGGCTACAGGCTGGCCAAGGCAATTGGCGTGAACTGCCAGACGGTGAACGATATTGTTCTGCGCAAGCGCGGCATCAGCGCTGAAATAGCTTTACGCCTGGGACGGTTCTTTGGCACGAGCTCGGAGTTCTGGATGAATCTGCAGTCCGCCTACGAGCTCGCAAAAGCGACCGCCGCACTGCGCAGTCAGGTGGCAAGAATCCGCCCCTACAACGAAGCGGCCTAGTTCGCGTTTTTCTCGCTTCTTCCACAGCCATTACCGGATTTGCACCGGCGTTCCACACATGTTTCTTCACACGCACGTTGCAGACATTGCACAGTCATTGTTGAACAAAGTAGATTTGGATTCGGGTTCAGATGATGATGACACCGAGCGAGACCTGCCCCATCTGCGGCGGCACCGGATGGCAGACCATTGAGCGCGGCAAAGAGCGCGAAGCGGTGCGCTGTGAATGCCGCGTGCGAGATCGCGGCGAGCGTCTGCTGGCCGCCGCGCACATCCCGGCGCGCTACCAGCATTGCGAGCTTTCTAACTTCCAATGCGATCCTGACGACAAAGGGCAGAAAAGCATCCGCGACGCGCGCTTCCTGGCCGGACGATTCGTGGAGGAGTATCCAACCGACAAGACCGGCCTGCTGTTTGTCGGATCGGTCGGCGTCGGCAAAACGCACTTGGCGGTCGGCATCATGAAGGACTTGATCCGCGAGAAGGGCATCCACTGCCTGTTCTGCGATTATCGCGAGCTGCTGAAGTCGATCCAGAATTCCTACAACCCATCGGTGCAGGCCACCGAAATGGAAATCCTGCGGCCGGTCTTCGAAGCCGAGGTGCTAGTGCTCGACGAACTCGGCGCGGTGCGCAGCACCGAGTGGGTCTTCGACACCGTCAACTACGTTCTCAACAGCCGCTACAACGACAACAAGACCACCATCATCACCACCAACTTTCCCGACAAACCGGAGCAGGATAAGGCGGAGATTGACAATCTGAGCAGCCGCTCGGCTGCCGATCGCGCCGCCCGCCGCGAGACCCTGGGTGATCGCATCGGCGAGCGCATGCGCTCACGTCTGCACGAGATGTGCAAGAAGGTTGAGATCGATGGCCTCGACTTTCGCGAGCATTCCAAACAAGCGCAATTTCGACGGCACGAGTCGCCCTCGCGGGTGACGCTACGCAGTAGCAAGCGCGGCACGCCTTAACTAACCACTAGCCCCTAGCCACTAACCACTGTTTCTCTGTGGTGGACTAGAATTTCTTCGTGCTCTCCCACCGCCTCGACTTTGTTCCCGACCGTGACTCCGATCTGTTCGCCGCCGTGCCGGCGAGTGCGGCGGTGTTTCTGCTGCGTGGCGAGGACGAGACCGGCGAGCCGTACGTCAGCAAGACTTCGAACCTGCGCCGCCGCCTGCAACGGTTGCTCGGCCCCGTCGATGGACAAACCCGCAAGCTGAACCTGCGCGAGCGCGTGCGCTGGGTCGAGTGGACGGCCACCGGCTCCGACTTCGAAGCTTCGTTCCTGCTTTACCAAACCCTCCGCCGTGAATTCCCCAAGGCCTACGACAAACGTCTGCGCCTGCGTTTTGCGCCATTGGTCAAGCTGATCCTCGACAATCCTTATCCGCGGGCGACAGTCACCACGCGCATCTCCGGACTGAAGGGCGGGGGACTGAAGGGCAGCGGGGGCGTGAAGAGCAACGCGCAATATTTTGGGCCGTTCGCCACCCGCGTCGCCGCCGAGAGGTTTGCCAACGATGCGCTCGACCTGTTCAAGATGCGCCGCTGCGTTGACGACCTCCATCCCGACCCGCAATTCCCCGGCTGCATTTATTCCGAGATGAAAATGTGCCTGGCGCCCTGCTTCAAGGGATGCAGCGACGAGGAATACGCGGCCGAAGTGGGGCGTGTGCAACAGTTTTTCGAAAGCGGCGGGCACTCGCTGGTGCGCGAGATTGAGCGGCAGCGCGACGACGCCTCCACCAATCTCGATTTCGAGGCCGCCGCGGCTTTGCATACCCGGCTGGAGAAGGTGAAGGCCGCGGCCGCGCAATTGCCGTCCATCGTGCGCCGTCTCGACGACCTGAACGGCGTGCTGGTGCAGCCCTCGGCGGACCGCGAATCGGTGGCGCTGTTCAAAATTGCAGCCGGGCGCATCTGCGCTTCCGTCGCCCTCAACGTCGGCCAGCCAGCAGGCGCCGCGCAGATCGTCTCTAAGCCGCAGTCCCAATCCCAATCCATGGAGTCGCGTATCGCCGAGGCGCTGGCACCCGTGGAAGCCCCCAAGCTGCGCAGCGCGCTGGAGTGGATGGAGCACCTGGCGCTACTGAAGCGCTGGCACTACCGCACCATCAAAGTCGGCGAATTGTTTCTTGCCGACGACGGCGAACTGCCGATGCGGCGCGTGGTGCGTGGCGTGTCGCGCGTGTTTCGCGGCGAGAAACCCGCCGGCGACCTCAGCGAGACCGCCGGAGACTACTGGAAATTCCGCGCTCGCGAAGCCGGTTTGACGGAAAGCTAGGCGCTACTTTCCCGCATGGGCGATTTCGAAGTCCACCATCGACTTCACCGTGTCGTAGGGAATATTGGAACTGAATCCCGTGAGCCTGCGTCCGTTGATGAAGAACGTCGGCGTGCTGGTGAGATTAAGTTTTTCGCCCAGCGCCAGTGAATCCGCCACCCGCTTCGCGGTCTCCGGCTTGGCGACGCAAGCCGCAACCGCATCCGGATCTCCGCCCGCATCCTTCACATATCCCTTCAGCATCTGGTCAACATTCTGCTCATTCACTTCCGTCTGGTGGTCGTAAACCGCAGCGATGAACTTCCACACAGCGTCGTTATTCGCCTGCCCCACGCATTCCACGTACTTGGCCCCCGGCAGCGCCCACTTGTGAATCTGCGCCAGGGGAAAGTTCTGAAACACCAGCCGGACCTTGGGCTCCTCTTGCATCAGCTTGGTAATGTTCGGCTGCGCGGCCTTGCACGCCGGACACTCCAGATCGCCGAACTCCACAATGGTTATGACTGCATCCTTCGGCCCTGCCGAGGGGCCATTGGCGCCCTTCAACAGCTCGCGGTCCTCGGCAAACGGATCGGCCCCGAACGGCACCAGGTCGCCGGTAAAGGCATGTTTCTGATCGGCGGTTACATGGATTCGCGTCGCCTGCTGGCCCTGCGGCGTGTTGAAGATCACCACGGCTTCGGAAAGGCCGGCCGCCTCCGAGGGTTTAATCTCCACCACCTTCCAGGTGAGGTTCTGGTTCCAGCCGAACATGTGCTTGAGAAATTCGTTGAAGGTGGCTTCGCTGGGAAGCGGTCCCTGCGCGTTGGCGGGTGCGCCAGCCATGGTCTTGGCGGGAGGCTTCAACGTGGTCGCGGGCGGTTGCTGCGCGGTGGCGCAGAGGCTGGCCAAGGCCAGAGCGGTGGTCATCAATACGACAGTGCAACGGTTCATGGTTCCTTTCTCTTGTCTAAAGCAAATGTGCAAATCCAATGTGCAAATCTAATGTGCAAGGGTAGGGTTACATCTCCGCCTTGGCGGCGATGGGATAGCGGCGCCCAAAGCCGAATGCCTTCTCCGAAATCTTCAAGCCGGGAGCGGCTTGCTGGCGCTTGTATTCGCTCTTGTCCACCATGCGAGCCACTTTTCGCACCAGCTCTGGATCGTAGCTGTGCTGTGCTGCAATTGCATCGGGAGACAGGTTGTCCTCCACGTAGTCTTCCAGGATGGTATCCAGAACTTCGTAGGGCGGCAGCGAGTCGCTGTCCTTCTGGTCCGGGCGCAACTCCGCGGAAGGAGGTTTTTCTATGGTGGACGCGGGAATCATCGGCGACCGCGAATTCACGTAGCGCGCCAGGCGGTAGACCAGCGTTTTGGGCACGTCGGAGATCACCGCCAGTCCGCCGCACATGTCTCCGTAGAGAGTGCAGTAGCCCACCCCAATCTCCGACTTGTTTCCGGTGGTCAGCAGCAGTGCGCCGAACTTGTTGGACACCGCCATCAACAACGAGCCGCGAATACGCGCCTGAATATTTTCTTCGGTCACATCCTGCGGGCGGCCGGCGAACATGGGCTGCAGCGCTTTTCGATACGAGTCAAAGATGTCAACAATCGGTACCAGTTCAAACGAAATGCCGAGGTTCCGGGCCAACGTCGCAGAATCTTCGATGCTGCCGGGGGAAGAATACGGCCCCGGCATGCCCACCCCGATGACGTTCTCGCGGCCCAGCGCGTCCACCGCAATGCAGGCGGTGATCGCCGAATCGATACCGCCGCTTAGTCCCAGCACCGCCTGGCGGAAGCCGCACTTGTGCACGTAATCGCGGGTGCCCAATACCAGCGCGGAATAAGCGCTTGCCTCCAGTCCCTCCTCCGCCAGGTGCAGGTCGCCGGTAAGCGACTCGCTGTCAAAGCAGACGAGGTCCTCTTCGAACGATTTGGCTTGCGCGATCACCCGCCCATCAGGCCCCAGCGCGAAACTCGATCCGTCAAACACCAGGCTGTCGTTTCCCCCAACCTGGTTCACCAGTGCAACCGGAATGCGGTAGTGCCGGGCGATGGCGGCCAGCATGTCGAGCCGCAGTTCGCGTTTGCGAAGATAAAACGGAGAGGCGGAAATGTTCAGCAGGATTTGTCCACCCGCGCCGATCAAGTCTTGCACAGGATCAACCCCGTACAACTGACGGTCCCAGAAATTCTTGTCGTTCCAGGCGTCCTCGCAAACCGTGAGCGCGAGCTGCTTGCCGTCAAAGGCCAGCAGTTGCTGGCGATCGGCGGGCGCGAAGTTGCGCATCTCGTCAAACACGTCGTAGCTGGGCAGCAGGCGTTTGGAGTGGATGGCGCCGATCTTTCCATCACGCAGCAGCGCCGCCGAATTCATCACGGACTTGCCGGTAGCGGAACCGGCCGGAGTAACCAGACCGCAGATCACGGCAATGCCCTGGGTCGCGGCTGCGATCGCTTCCGCGGCTTGCCGGTTGCGCTCCACAAACCAGGGGCGCTCCACCAGATCGCGCGGGGGATAGCCGCAGACGCTCAACTCCGGAAACAGAATGAGATCGACGCCGGCGCCCCTGGCCCGTCGCGCATAGGCGATGATCTTTGCGGAATTGCCCGGAAAATCACCGACGGTAGGGTTAATTTGGCCGAGTGCAATCCTCACCTTAACAGTGTAAAGGCGCACCCGCAGGCGCGCCAAATTGAGGACCCATAATTGAGGACATCATGCGGCGCCTATCACAGAGTGTGGCGGCATACTCGGAGTGTTATCGGGCCCGGTGGTACCGGGAGCAGGATAAGGCGGAGCGGGGCTGGAGCCGCTGCCTTGCGGATATTCCGGTTGCTCTCCCGGACGGCGCAAGGTGGGAGCGTTCGCCGGTTTTTCGGCCGGCTTCTTCTGGGCAACCTCCGTATCGGCTGCCTTGAGGTCCACTTCTTTTTCCGTGCGCACAATCTTCTCGCCGCCCACAGTCATAATCTCTAATCGCGCAACCACGGCGCCTTGGAAGCGCACAAACTCCACCTCCTCGGGCGGATCGCCGTAGATCCATTCCTCGTAGTCCTGGCCCTTGTCGTCCTTGTCGCGGACCTTCTTGGGCGGCCGCCCTTTGGCATAGATCACCATATCGCGGTCCATGCCTACCAGGACCTTGTGGTCCTTGATGGCTTCCTGCACCTTGGGCGGCAAAGTCTTCTCGTAAGCCTCAGCCTGATTGAGCGCCTTGAAATCGAAGACCGGCGACAGCAAGTCACGGACTTGATCGCCAGTCAGCTCGGGGACGTACTTATCGAATGCGAGTGTCACCTGCGAGCCTTTGGCCTCCAGGCTCTTTGGGGCCCCGCCCACCGTGGTCGTTGCGCTTCCGACGCCTACTTGAAGGTGCTGATACCACTTCCCACGCTTCTTCGGTCCGCCGTTAATCTCGAAGACGATTGCGCTGTCCTTGATGACCACGTTAGAAATGACGACCCGGTCGCCCGGCCGGGCTGCAAGCCCGTGTTCGGCGATCAATTGCGTAACCTGCTTGTCGCCCGGAGTCACCACTCCATTCTTGATCTGCAACCCCTTTTCACCCATGGGGAACAAGCGGCGCGCAAAAACGGGCTCGGCCGTCAGATCGCGGATGACCAGCATGCCCGTTTGCGGCGTCATTTTTTCCGTCGGAAGTTTGGCCGGCGCTTTGGCGTCATCGGCAAATGCGAACATCGCCGGCAGCAGAAGCGCCGTAGCGAATAGAGGGAAACAATTGCGGCTCATTAAAACACCCGGATTGTTTCGAATTATATGCTGATCCCGTCCGGGATACACACTAGGGTTGGATGCTCGAAGAGCTGTCGCGGTGTTCGGTCTCCGGCAAAGGCAGTCCCGGTTGCGCAAGAGGCGCCAACGGCAGCTTCCAAGCCATCACGATTCCCGCCAGGATGATGACCACAGCCGTAGCGCTGGCCTCTACTCCGTAGCTCCCGCCCGTGACCCAATTCGGCCCGCTCACGGCGGTCCGGACCACAACGTTGAACAGCCGAAGGCCGCTCACCGGCAGGCCAAAGAGGACTCCGAGAGCGAAATTCCAGCCGAAGTGGATGCCCCATGGCAACCACAAAGCTCGGGTCCGCAGGTAGGAAATGGAGAGAAGCACGCCGATCAGGATGGTATTGATCAGCCCCCAGAGGCTGGCGCCGGGATTCGCCAGGTGCACCGCCCCAAACATCACCGAGAAGACGGTGATCGCGCCGATTGCCCCGATGCCCTGTTCCAAGTGTTGGAAGGGATAGCCGCGAAACATCAACTCCTCGGCGAGCGCGCCCATGAGAAGAACCAACAGTACAGTCCCGAACCTCGGCAAGGTGTGCACGCTGAGGAGAAATCTGGTGCGGGTATGTCCCCAAATCTCGATTGGAACAATCGCCAGGACCGCCAGTCCGAATGCGAGGAGGCAGCCGAATGTGAATTGCTTGAGCCAGCCTTTGGCACGTGGCAATCCGAGGGCGGCGAGATGATGACCTTCGACGTGGTCGGCGGCGGTCAGCATCCAGACGAACAGGGCGATCAGTAGCAACGCCAACAGAGGACGAAAGATCGCCTCGAAGAGCAGGACGCGATCGCCGGCTATCGCCCCAGCCGCGTAACCCGCAGCCAGAAATGCCAGCACTGAAAGCAAGGCTGACACCACGAACGCCCACACCGGATGAAGACGTCCCGTGCTGGTGGTGAACATAGCTAAACCTTGGCCGTCTTCCGCTGCGGCGCCGAGTGAAATGCCAATCCGTGGCGTGCGACAGAGAAATCCAGCAGTTCGCCGCCATGTTTGCGAATAACGTTGCGAACCGCGTCCTCGACTCGCTGGCGTGAGCCCGGTTCAATGAAGACAATCACGCAACCGCCGCCTCCAGCGCCGCAAACTTTGGCGGCCCGCGCACCGTTCCGCCGGGCCACGCCAATCAGCTTGTCGATCAATGGGGTGGTGATACCGGGAGCGTTGCTTCGCCGCAGCTTCCACTCCTCCCGCATCAGGCGCTGCACGTCGTCCCATCGTGCTTCGGCCAGGGCGCGGTGCATGGCCTGGGCAATGCGCGAGATTTCCGCGAAGTTGTGTAGGACGCGCTTGTTGCCATCGATGTGCTGCTTGAACACCTCCCAGTTGTTGATGCCCGACCGCCGCGGCACTCCGGTGTAGAGGAGAACGAAGCGCTGATCGATTTCGTCGAGGGAAATCGGGACCGCCTCCCAGCGGACGCCGTCAGGCTCAAGATGCACCGCGCTCACACCGCCATACATCGCCGGATAATAATCCTGGCAGCCGGTAGGCACGCGGATCAGTTGCGCTTCGATATTCTGTGCCAGGACGCGAATCTGCTCCAGATCAATCTCGCGTCCCACAAAGCGCGCCAGTGCCGCGGTGGCGGCGATCATCAGCGCTGAGGAACCGGAGATGCCTGCGCCCGCAGGAGATTCCGAATTTGTCTCCAGCATGAATCCGGCAGACGGCTTAAAGAAGCGGACCAGATGGGCCGCTAACGGATGTTGATAGGTCTTCGCCGCCAACAATTCGTCGAGCCCGGCAAAGCGCTCGTGTTGCCCCGTGTCCTGTGATCGCAAAACGATTTCCCGTCCGCGGCGCGGAGTGATTTTGCAACTGGTCAGGATGTTGAGAGCAACGTTTACGCTCACCGCGCCGGGATGGAAAAGGTACAGCGGCCAGATGTCGAGGGTCCCGCCGGCCAGATCGGCGCGGCATGGTGCTGTGGTAACAATCTCGGCGCGGTTCACGCGAGGCACTCCCTGCCAACCGCCAGCACCTCGCTCACCACCTGTGCGATGTCATCGGGCGTAGTGCGATGATTCACAATACAGGCGCGCAAGGCGAAGCGGCCATGAATCGTCGCGTTGGACAAGAATACCTTTCCTCGACGGACCACGCGCTGCAAAATCTCTTGGTTCAGCGCGTCGCAATCGGAGTCAGCATCGCCCCGCGCTCGATAGCGGAAGCAGACTGCGCTGAGTGGGACGGGAGCCAGCAGTGCGAGTTCGGGCTGCTTCGTAATCAGCCCGGCCAGCAGTTGCGCGTGCGCTAAATCGTTGCGGATCGCCTCCCGAAAGTTCGCCAGTCCGTGGTAGCGCAGCGACAGCCAAAGCTTCAGCGCGCGAAAGCGTCGCGACAGCTCCATGCTCTCCTCGAAGAACGCGAAGCCCTCGACCGGATCGTTCACCAGCGACTTGGCGTAGTCTCCCGTGTGCGAGAACGCGCGACGCGCAGCCTCAGCATCGCGGTAGAGCAAGCATCCGCAATCAAGCGGCTGATACAGCCATTTGTGGGGATCGAGCGACAGCGAATCAGCTCGGTCCAGCCCGGCAAATTTCGCCGGTTCGGCGATGGCGGCCAGCGCGCCGTAGGCCCCGTCCACGTGGAACCAGGCGCCAGATTCACGCGCGATTTCCGCCAGCTCGACCAGCGGATCGATGCTCCCGGTAGAAACCGTTCCCGCAGAACCCACAATCGCGATCGGCGTCAGTCCAGCACGGACGTCGCGCTCCATGCTGGCGCGCAAAAAATCGACGCGAATCCGAAAATTGTCGTCGCACGGAATGAGCCGCAGATTCTCCCGTCCGATGCCCAGCAACGCGATGGCTTTGGGAATCGACATGTGGATTTGTTCTGACGCAT
This sequence comes from Acidobacteriaceae bacterium, assembly GCA_003151335.1. Taxonomy (GTDB): domain Bacteria; phylum Acidobacteriota; class Terriglobia; order Terriglobales; family Acidobacteriaceae; genus Bog-257. The sequence goes on along the minus strand of PLXE01000098.1, from coordinate 68,198 downwards.
AGATGGTTCCGGGCCGCGCACCGCACTCGTTGGCGGGCAAGCGCGCTTCGCGGGCCATGGCAAGTCCCATCAGATTTGCCGACGAACCGCCTCCGGTCAAGCTTCCCGTGAACCCAGTGCATCCGATCGCCTCCGCCAGCCAGTTCACCACTACGCGCTCGATGGTCACTGCCGAGGGCGACGAGCGCCATGCGGTCACGTTCTGGTTCAGCACACTGACGAGCAGATCCGCGGCAGCGCCGATGGGCTCCCCGGAGCCCAGCACATAGCCGAAAAAACGCGGTCCTGTGACCCGTACGGACGCCATCACTTCGCCAAGGTCGTCGAGAGCGCCGCTTCCCAGCCCTTGCTCGGGCAGCGGTTTAGCAAATAGAGCTTCGGTCTCCGTTCCAGTTATCTTGGGGAATGTGGGCCGTTCACTGACGGACGCGACGTACTCCAACGCGAGCTGGCTGATGCGCTCGAAGGCTGTTTTGTAGTCGGCGTCGGAGAGTACAAGTGGATTCATGGGCAACGTGTCCGAAGCGGTTCGGGCCGATTAGGCGGGACAGCTATTGTAGCGCGACGAGCGATTGAAACGGTTACAGATCGTGATACGTGATCAACTCAATCCCCCGGCGCTGCAGGACCTCTTTCGCTTCCGGCGAGGTCAGCAGGGCGAGTTCCTGCACCCGCGATTGCCGCAATCGGGTGTCAACCTTGTCGAGATCAGCGTCGTTGTAGCCGGGGTGACAGACGAACTCCCATGTCCCTTCCGGAATGCTGTCGGCGATCGCGGTAAAGAGTTTCAAGTCGAGACATCCGGTGACCAGCACGGCAAGCGATCCGTCGGTCGTGCGCAGGCCGTGGGCCTCCACCTCGCGGCGGAACCTGGCGGCAAAGTTGCGCAACACGTTCAGTTCGGCGAAACGCAGCCACAACGCGCGCTTTCGCAGCAGATCTACGATTGGCAATGGCCACACCCGGCCAAATGGATTGCGCACCGCCGGAACGCCGCACTCGCGCGCCGCTCGCAGCAGTGGCCGCAGCACCGCGGGAAACATGTGGGCATGCTTGTGGGTGTCGAAATGAGAGGGCCGCACCCCCGCAGATTGCAGGCGCTCGATCTGGGCGCTGGCCTCGGCTTCGATTTCGGCAGGGTCGAGCTGGTTGCGGAAAGAAGCTATGACAAAGTCATTGAGCTTGACGCGAAATTGGCGGCTACCGTTCTGTGCGCCTGGTTGCAGCAGGCTGCTTACGCGGTCCGCCGGCAATACCGGTTCGCCATCGAGCAGCACCACATGACAGCCTGCGCTGAAACGCGCGTTGCTTGCCGCCAGCGCGCGCGCCATGCTGGCCGCTTCGTCGAAAGCTCCCGCATTCGCCATCAGCGTGGATGAGGTCACAATCCCGCGCTCTTGCGCTTCGACGATGGCACGGTTCACCCCCGCGGTCAAACCGAAGTCGTCGGCATTGACGATGAGCCTGCGCACGGCATCAGTGTAGCAGCGGAAATCGGATGAGCGTCGCTCAGACCATGCCGCTCGCGTACCACCCTAATGCCACGTGTATCCCAGCATGAATTGCAGGGACGCATTGATGCCGGGATTGTGTTTACCCAGAGAAGCGTTGGAGAGGTGATAGGCCTTGACTGCCACGTCCCACGAGTTGCGCTCTTTGCGGAATATCTGCGCGCCCACTTCGGCCCCGCTGGTGAAGTTCACGTTCGCGGTGTCGCCCGGCGGCAGATTGTGGGTACTGAAGAGCACGCCTCCCACCGCCGCGATGTAGGGTGCAACTTTGCCGGGGCTGGTGAAGTTCCACTTGGCTATAAACGGATTGATTGCGGCAGCGTACTGAGCGCCGTGGATCCAATACTCGTCCACCGGAATGATGTCCCCTGCCATCTCGAAGGTGCCGCGAAGGAAACCGCCGCCATGTTCGTTGGTCAGCACGCGACCGAGACGAAAGCCGATTAGGAATGACTGCCCGCTGGGGGAACTGGCGACGGAGGTGCCGCCCCCGACGAACACACCCTTGTTCCAGCCGGGATGACGAAGCACGTCAACCGGGCTGTCGGTAGGAAGTTGCGCCAGCAAGGGCACACCGGCAAGGCAGCAGAACAGGGCAAGACGAATGGCTTTGTTCATTGTGTTCTTAAGAGCAATGGCAAAAGCTATCAGGTTTCGGTTCAATCACGCAAACCACCCATGGCGAGGGCCAGGAAACCAGGCAGCGGCAAAGTCAATTTACGGAGCGATCGTCTTCAGCAGCCGAAAATAGCGTCGCGCCTTATGCACGTCCCTGGCGATCTGCTCGCGCAGCGCTTCCACCGACGGGAACTTGATCTCGGGCCGCAGCCGCTGCAAGAAAATTAGTTCCAGCTCCGTCTCCGGCAGCAACTCGATGGGATGGAAATTCAGCAGGTGGCTCTCGATGGCGAAGGAGTCTGCCCCGAAAGTTGGCCGGTTTCCCACGTTGGTCACCGCCTCGAAACATTCGCCTCCGACGCGCAGCCACGTGACGTACACCCCGATGGCGGGAACCAATTCGTCGTAGCGCGCCAGGTTCACCGTCGGCACCGTGTATTTGTGCCCATAGCCGCGTCCGCGCCCTGGATTCGAGAAGATGCTGAAGGGGCGGCCGAGCAGGGCGCGCGCCTTCGTCATTTTTCCTTCGGCGATCAGTTTACGGATCTCCGTGCTGGAGACGTGATGACCCCGCAATACCTGCTCGGGATAGATGGTGGCAGCGAAACCAAACTCTCTGCCCAGATCGGCCAGCGTGTTCACGTTGCCTTGCGCCTTGTGGCCGAAGTGGAAGTTGTAACCCTCGTGTACCTCACGTGCATGGAGCGTTTCCACCAGCACGCTCTTGGCGAAGTCGTGCGCCGGCATCAGCGAGAGGTCACGAGTGAAGGGCAACACCAGCACGGCATCCACGCGGGTCTGTTGCAGCAGGCGCAGCTTGACAGGCAAAGGGGTCAGCAGCCTGGGCGCGACATCGGGACGCAGAATGCGGTAGGGATGGGGCTCGAAGGTCACCACCACCGCTTGCCCGCCGAGCGCGTGGGCGCGGTCCGCCATCAGCCGCACCACCTCCTGATGGGCGCGGTGAACCCCGTCAAAGTTGCCCACGCTAGCCACCGTGGGACCAAGCTGTGACGGAACTTCTTCGAGGCTGCGGAATACTTGCATGGGAGCTGGTGTCCTACAAGTCAAACTCGAGTTTCAGGCCGTCGTGCGCCAGGCGCACGTTGTCGGGCAGCGCCGCATTGGTCTCTTCATGCGGCAGGTCATGCGAGATGTGCGTGAAGTACGCGCGCTTCGGCTGCAGCCGCTCTACCAGCTTCAGAGAATTCTCCACCGTCGAGTGGGTGGGATGAGGATGGTGCCGCAGGGCATCGAGAAACAGGATGTCGAGCCCTTGCAACTGTTCCAGCGACTGCTCCGGGATGCTGCTGAAGTCCGTGAGATACGCGGCCGAGCCGAAGCGATAGGCTTCGATAGGGACATCTCCGTGGCGCACCTCCAGCGGGGTGAAGATTGCTCCAAACAGGTCCACCGGCCCATTGATCGCGCGCAACTCGACTTGCGCCAGGCTGCCGTACTTGTAATCCGCCTCGAAGATGTAGCGGAAAACGCTACGCAGGGTCTGCGTCGTGGCCTCGCTGGCATAAAGCGGAATTTTGCCGCCGCCGGTCACGCGAGGGAAGCTGAGCGGCCTCACGTCGTCGAGTCCAAGAATGTGATCGGCATGGCCGTGGGTGTAAAGCACGGCGTCAATTTTACGAATGCCTTCGCGGAGGGCCTGCTCGCGGAAGTCGGGCGTGGTGTCGATGAGAACGGTGCGGCCATCCCACTGCACCATGACCGAGGGACGCGTGCGGCGGTCGTGCGGATCGGCCGACGTGCACACTCGGCAGTCGCAGCCGATGGTGGGCACACCCATCGAGGTCCCGCTGCCCAAAACCGTGAGCACGGCTTTCATCAGGCCGTGCCATCACCCGCCGGTCCACCCTGCGGCGGATGCGTGAGCAGGTTGGTGACCTCAAGGTAGGCCATGCGCAATTCGTAGAGGCAGTTCTGCAGCATATTCTGCTCCGCCGGCGTCAAGTTGCCCTTGGTCTTGTCTTGCAGGATGGCCAGCGTGTCGATAGTTTGCCGGGCGCCCAACAGGTCCACCTGCGGCTTAGCGCCTTGCGGCGCCGCCAGACCAAGCTGCATCAGCGAACTCATGTAAAGCGAGGCGACAAACTTGTCGAAGGTCATCTCGAAGTCTTGCGCGCGGTGTGGCTGTCCCTGCTTGCGCATCTCCTTCTCGATGCTTTCGTCGATCTCGCGTGTCGATTCCCGGTAGGCCGCGGCCGAGTCGTGTTGTTCCTGAGCGCTGGGCCCTTCGGGAGCGGCTTCCTCGGTCACAATGGAGGAGGTTTGCGCGGCGCTTGGTGGCGCAGGTTGTTGTTGTGCGGCGCGCTCCTCGTTGACCACTCGCTGCGCTTCACTTTTCTCGCGTTCGCGTTCGGAGCGGCGTTCTTCGTCTTCCACCACGTCCTGGCGCAACTCGCCATCGGTGCTGAATAAGCGGCGATCGGTGACTACGAATTCAGGCTTCTTCTCTTTGTCGGCCATAAGTTGTTTACTCGCTAAATGGAAGGTTCCGGACGGCGGCACTCTGCTCGCCGATCTGCACCGTAGCGCCGGGAGGCGCGGCTTCGCGCCGCGCATAGCCGAGCGCCAGCGTCCGCTCGCCACTCGGAAATGGAATCCGCGCCGCGCTGGTTATCTCTCCCACATCCTTGTCGTTCGCACGGACCTTGGTTCCCGGCGCAGGAAGCTCGGCAGCCGGATGCCCTTGCACTTCGAAGCCGGTGAACACGCGATGCACGTTGCCGCGCGAGCGAATCCGCTCCACAATCTCCTGCCCGATGTAGCAGCCCTTGGTGAAGTTCAAGGCGTGCTGCTGTCCCGTCTCCTGCGGCAAATCGCGTTCCCGAAGATCAACTCCGAAGCGCGGTATTCCTCTGACGATGCGATAGAGTTCGAGGGCATTGCTGCCGACGGGCGTGAGGCCGGCCGCGACCAGCGCGTCCCAGATTACGTCCATGTTCTCGGAAGCGAACCAGATCTCGAATCCATCCATCTGCGGCTGCGCGCTGCGCGCAACCGAGACGCCAACTCCGCGCCACACTGCGTCGATCACCTGCCCGGGTTCGAGCTGCGAGACGTCGAGACTAGCCGCCGCCAAAATCTCGCGCGACTTTGATATTGGGCCAACCACGCCAATCGCGGCCAGCTTGTCGCTGATGTCGGCGACCTCGACATCGTCCATGATGATGTAGCGATCGAAGATCTCAGCTATCGTAGGCGCTTGCTCGCGGTCGGTGGTGACCAGCAGGTAGTCGCCGCGGTTGTAGGCAACCAGATCTCCCTGAATGCGCCCCTGCGCGCTTAGGACGAAGCTGTACACGCCATGCCCCGGTGCCAGGTCGCGGACATTGTTGGTGACCATGCCATTCATCCAGCGCACGCGGTCCTCTCCGGCCAGCACCAGCTTGGCCTGCCAGCTCATGTCGAGGAGGGCGCAGCCCTGCAGCAGCGCTTGAAATTCAGTCGCGGAATCGCCGAAATCCGCCGGGGTTTCCGCGCCGCGGTACATGCCTAGGCGCGCGCCGCCGGCGGCAAGCTTCTCTTGAAAGGTGGTAACACTCATACCGAATCTTTGATTATAGCGAAGGAAGGGAAGGAGCATTCAGCAGTCAGCACTCAGCTGTCAGCCATCAGCCATTAGCGGCCAGCTTTGCCAGATGTGCCGATTTGAGTTCGCCCTTCCGACATCGAACACTGACAGCTGATGGCTGATAGCTGACAGCGAACTGCTGAGTGCTACTATTTTCCCGTGCCTACCACCAAACGCATCGCAGTGGTTCCCGGAGACGGCATCGGCAAAGAAGTTATTCCCAACGCTCTCCAAGTAGTTCGCGCCAGCGGGGCGGCGGTCGAGTTCACCAGCTTTGACTGGGGCGCCGACCGCTACCTGCTCGACGGCACCACGGTCCCGCCAGACGGCTTTGCGATGCTGGCGCGTGATTTCGACGCAATCCTGGTCGGAGCGCTGGGCGATCCGCGCGTGCCCAGCAATATCCACGCCAAGGAAATTCTGTTGGGCATGCGCTTCAAGATGGACCTTTACGCCAATGTGCGTCCGGTGCGCCTGCTCGATGCCTCGTTGTGCCCGCTGAAAAACGCCACGTCTGACGACATCAACTTCACCGTGATTCGCGAGAATACCGAAGGCGTTTACATGGATATGGGCGGCAGCTTCAAGGTTGGCACACCCGATGAAGTCGCCACGCAGGAGGACATCAACACGCGCAAGGGTGTCGAGCGCGTCATTCGTTTCGCCTTCGAATACGCGCGCGCCAACGGCCGCAAGAAGGTCATGATGTCCGACAAGTCAAACGTGATGACCTACGCCGGCGGCCTGTGGCAGCGCGTTTTCAAGGAAGTGGCCAGAGAATATTCCGATATCCAGACGCAGCACATGTACGTGGACGCGCTCTGCCTGCAGATGGTGCGCGAGCCGCGCTCGCTCGATGTCGTCGTCACCAACAACATGTTCGGCGACATCGTCACCGACCTGGCGGCCGCGCTGCAAGGCGGGCTCGGCATGGCTGCCAGCGGCAACATCCATCCCGGCCGCACTTCGATGTTCGAGCCGGTGCATGGCTCGGCCCCCACGATAGCGGGAAAGAACATTGCCAACCCCATGGGCTCAATTCTGACCGCGGCCATGATGCTGGCGCACCTGGGCCTGAACGCCGAAGCGCAGAAGATCGAGAACGCGGTGCTGGATGCGGTCCGCGAGCGGAAGACGACCGTGGATGTGGGAGGCCTGCTAGGCACGCGCGAGTGCGCGCACTGGATTGCGGAGCGGGTAACGAAGTAGTTGCGATTGTTATACTGCCCTTTCATGCTCAAGGACACGCTGCAACAAGGCCGGACCGTCACCGACAAAACGCTGGAGCGCCTGCTCCCGCCAGGTTCGCAATATCCCGGGTCGATTCATCAGGCGATGCGGCACAGCGTCTTTGCCGGAGGCAAGCGCCTGCGGCCGATCCTCTGCATGGAAGCCGCGCAGATGATTCAGGGCCGTATTCCCCAGGGCGTCGAGGAGTTGGGCGCGGCGCTGGAGATGCTGCACACCTACTCGCTCATCCACGACGACCTTCCCGCGCTCGACAACGATGACCTGCGCCGCGGGCGTCCCACGTGCCACAAGGCATTTGGCGAGGCCACGGCCATCCTTGCCGGCGACGCCCTGCAGACCTATGCCTACGAAGTGTTGGCTAAGTTGCAGTGTCCGGCGGAGGCGCGGGTCGCCATCATCGCCGAGATTGCGCACGCCACCGGCACCATCGGCGGCATGATCGGCGGCCAGGTGATGGACCTCGAGGCCGAGCACGTTCATCCCGACGCAAAGACGCTGGAATACATCCATCGCTCCAAGACGGGCGCTCTGCTGACGGCGAGCGTCGTCACCGGCGGCCTGTATGCGGGCGCGAATGCGTCGCAGCTCCAGAGCCTGCGCGACTTTGGCCGGAACATCGGGCTGGCGTTTCAGATTGTGGACGATGTTCTGGATGTGACCCAGACTTCGGAGCAGTTGGGCAAGACCGCAGGCAAAGACACCGCGCACGACAAGGCGACGTATCCCGCGCTGTTCGGTATCGACGCTTCGCTGAAGCAGGCGGACGATCTGGTCGCCGCCGCCGAGGCTGCGCTCGACCAATTCGGCGATCGCGCCGCCACCCTTCGCGAGATCGCAAGGTTTCTGGTGGAGAGGAAGAAGTGAGCGGCAGGTGGCCTGCCCTCTCCGAATAGCCTTACTGGACAATTGCTCAGAGAAGCCGGTCCAGTAGCAGCGTCTCAAAGTCTTTCACCCTTTCGAAGACCGGATCGTTCGTGATAAGGCCGGTAGCCTCTGCCTGCACGGCGGTGGCGGCCTGCAGCGCATCGGGAGTTCGCAGGCGGTGGATGGCGCGAATCCGCGCCGCGAGGTCGGCAATTTCCAGGTTGGGAGCGATCCACTCCAAGTTGGGACAGGTGGACAGCAGGCCGTAGAACTCATCCACTCGCTGCTCGTCAGAATCACGATAAGGCTGGACCAGCAACTCCGTCATAGTGATAGTTGAGGTGACTCCACTGCTGCCTGGGTGCTCCAACCAGGAAAAAATATGATCGGTAAGGGCTGCATAACGTGGGTTGGCTTCGAGTTGGTAAATGAAGATGCTGGTATCCAAAGCGATCCGGCGATGACGCCGCAGGAAGGCGCGCAGATGCTCTAATCCCAACTCTGGCGTTCCTTTTGCAGATGGCCGCTGGGATAGGCGCGGCGAGCCAAGCCTCGAATGGCCACATGATGGGCCTTAGGCTTTTGCAAGATGAGCACCCGTTCGCCACGAAGCACCACGAGTATCTTGTCGCCGGGCTTCAGACCAAGGGCTGCGCGTGCTTCGCGTGGGATCACAATCTGGTTCTTCGCTGAGAGGGTTGCTTCCGCCATCGCTTTACATTCTAACATAATGTAAAGGAGTGTATATCCTCAAGCGACTGTGCCGTCAGCTACAGCGACTGCACTGGTATGGCCAGTAGATCCTCCACCAGCCCGACTTCTTTCTGGACGAAGGGCTCGGCGTATTGGACGCCCGCGAGCAGGCCGTAGAAGGCGGCCATGGCGGCGAGTCGCTCGCGGATTTCCGTCTGGCGCGGGAAGAGTCCGCTTCCCGCCGGCTGGTCCTGGTACTGCGAGTGGTAGGCCATCAGAGCAGCGAAGCGTGTCTCAAACTGCTCGGAGATGTCCACAACGAAGGACGGGCGCGCGTCGGCGTAGAGGCTGGCATAGACGATCTTGTAAGGGCGGTGGGGCGGAAAAGAGCACAGCGCCTTCAACTCCTCGGGCGGAATGTTCGCGGTCGCGCCGCTGTGGCCGAGTTTCGCTAATCCCGCGAGGAACGCGGCTTCATAGCCGAGCGCTGACGCGGTGGCGTGGTCGGGATGCCGCGCCTGCCAATAGGGAAGAATCAGCACGCGCGGGCGCAGCTCACGAATGACGCTTGCGACCTTGATCCGATTGCTAAAGATGTTCTCGACGCGGCCGTCGGGAATGTCGAGCGCTCGTCGCCAACTGACTTTGAGGATGCGCGCCGCCTCGGCGGCCTCACGTGCCCGGTCGTCAACGCTGCCGCGCGTGCCCATCTCGCCCTGCGTGAGGTCGAGGATGGCGGTGCGGTGTCCGCGCTGCGCCATCTTGAGCAGCGTGCCGCCGCAAGTCTGCTCGACGTCGTCGCGATGGGCGGCGATGGCCAGGATGTCGCAGTGTGGCTCGTCAGGCATAAAGGGCTACAGCCGCATCGCCACGGCGACACCGTCGCGTAGCGGAACGATCGTGGTAAACCAATCCTTCGACGAGTAGAGCAACCGATTGAACTCCACCACGCCCTTGGCGTACTTGTCAGGCTCGGCGCTGTTTGCCAACTCTGGATTGCCAGCTGCGTACGCTACATTGCCGCTCCACAAGGCATTGTCGGTGATGAAGAGCCCGCCCTTGCGCACGCGCGCCGCCGCCATATTGAAGACACGGGGATAGTCATGCTTGTCCACGTCGTTGAATACGATGTCGAACTCCTCTTTGCGCTCCGACAGAACTTCCAGCGCATCGCCAACATGGATCTGGATGCGATCAGCGACGCCCGCCTGCTCGAAGTAGCCACGCGCTTCGTCGGCATTCTTGCGGCTGCCATCGGTGTAATGGACCTTGCCGCCTTCACCCACCGCCTTGGCCCACCAGATGGTGGAATAGCCGATCGCTGAGCCCAACTCGAACACCGTCTTGGCGTTGATCAGCCGCGCATATTGATAGAACAGGCGGCCGACCGCGGGCCCCACGATGGGGATGTCGCGCGCCTTCGCCTCGTGTTCCATCTCCTGCAAGACGGGTTCGCGCTCGGGAAGCATAGCGTAGAGATAGTTCTCGACGCGTTCATCGGTAAAGCTCTTCATCGGGGGTATTCACTCCTCAGCTCAACGTCTGTCCGGGTTTCATTTCGACCACCTCCGGACCGCCCGTCCCCAGCAATTTCTTCAGATCATCAGGCCGACCGGTCAACATGGGAAACGTCGCGAAGTGCATGGGGATGACGGTTTTGGGCTGCAGCAGCTTGCATGCGTAGGCCGCCTCGCGCGGGCCCATGGTGAAGTGATCGCCGATGGGTAGCATTGCGATCTCGGGCGAATAGAGATCGTGGATGATCTGCATATCGCCGAACACGGCGGTGTCGCCGGCGTGATAGAGCCTCACTCCGCCGGGCAACTCGAGAACATAGCCGCAGGCCTCGCCGCCGTACACGATGCTGCCATCGTCGTCCTGAATGCCGCAGGAGTGCACGGCGTGCGTCATTGTAACCTTGATGCCGGCGACGGTCTGCGTCCCGCCCTTGTTCATGGGGGCGATCTGCTGGGCGCCCTTCTTACCCATCCAGGTGCAGAGCTCAAAGATCCCGACCACGATGGGGTTGTGCTGTTTGGCAATCTGCACGGCGTCGCCGATGTGGTCCATGTGACCGTGGGTACAGATCAGTACGTCGGCCTTTTTCACCTGCTTCTCGATTTCCGGACATGCCGGATTGCCCATCACCCAGGGATCCACGTACACGACGACGCCATCTTTGGTTGCAATACGGAATGTGGCATGGCCCAGCCACGTAATGCGGTTTCCTTGCAGGTCCATGGTTCACCTCGATTGCGGAGCGGAAAACCGTGTGACGAAGCTCTAGTATGTGTCACCTTCGCGCCAGTCGTGATAGCCGCCGGCGAGCGAGAACACATTACGAAAGCCCATCTTCTTGAGATTGAGGGCGGCGAGCGCCGAACGGCTGCCTCCGCCGCAATACAAAACCAGCTTGCGGTCCTTGTCGGTTGTGATCTTGTCGATGTTCACTTCCAGAATGCCGCGCGGCAGGCTGACCGCCCCAGGGATGATTCCCTTGGCCTGTTCGTCGCGCTCTCGCACGTCGACGAGGGTGAAGTCTTCGCCCGATTGCTGCATGCGTCTGAGATCATTGGGACCGATTTCGCTGATCTGCGAGCTGGCTTCGTCGACCAGCTGCTTGAATTCCGGTAATGGCATGGCTCGTCTCTCCTCTGCAGGCCGCGCGAACGATTAGAACCCGGTACGAACGGCAGCAAGCTTACAGGCTACTGAAAGACTTGGAAAAGGTAAATGCGTTACCTCAGCGGTCGACGAGCCTGCTGAAAAAACCGACTTCCAGGTGTCTCGGCGGAACGAAGCCATTGATATTTTAGACAGCTTGGAGGTCAGGCAGTGCCAGCGAACCTGAATTGGCCGTTCTGGATAGCGCACAGCAGGCTGGAGCAGGTCTAACGGGCGACTTTCCTGTCCACCGCGACCGCATGGGCACTGCGCGGCGGCCGGCGCGTACCGTGACGCAGGCCTTTGGCATCCAGCTTAAGTTCGGCGATGGCACGGCTCAGGGTGTTGCGGTGCATACCCAGTTGGCGCGCGGCCTTGCACTGATTGCCCTTGCATTCCTGCAGCACCGCGAGAATGAATCGCTTCTTGAATTCACACACGCCCTCGGAATAAGTTATGCCGTTTTTGTACATCTGCAGGATCAAAGCTTCCAATTGATCTTTCACAACGCCTCTCTCTTTTGCTTCGGTAAGGCCGCAAATGGACCACAGCTTCACGGGTAACGATCACTGCCGTCGCCGTGCCCGGATACGTGCTGGGGAACGGTCCGTAACAGCTCCCAGCCTTGGCGAAAGCGCTGCCGCAATTCCGCCGGCGCCGCCCAGATCAAGGCGCGGCCGCTGACCAGCAGGAAAGGCGCGATCCGAGACTGCTGCAACCGTCCCCACTGCGGCGCGAAAGCGGCCAGCGCCAGCACCACGACCGTGCTGACCACCGCGCCGCGCAGAAACCCAAATGCCGCGCCCAGAAGACGGTCAAACCAGCGCAGTCCGACGCCATGCACCGCCCAGCGCGCAATCCGTCCCAGCACTCCCGCCAGCACCACGACGACCACGAATATGGTAAAGAACCCAGCGATATCCGCCGCCCACTGGGAGTTCACGTGAGGCGCAAACCATGCGGCCACCCGCGGGTACTCCCATGCAGCCAGCAAATATCCGACGATCACGCCCGCCAGCGAAAAGAATTCGTAAAAGAATCCCTGTGCGCTGGCCTGTAACACCGACAACACAATGATGAGCAGAATGACCCAGTCGAGGATAGAGACGCCCATCATTCGGCTTTTCCTAGGCCGGCAGCGGATGCCCGGTCAATCGGGTGTAAGCCTCCACATACTTCTCACTCGTTCGGGCCGCCACCTCCGGAGGTAACGCCGGGGCGGGCGGCTGTTTGTTCCACCTGATAGCTTCCAGATAGTCGCGCACATATTGCTTGTCGTACGAGTCCTGTGGCCCACCGGGCTGATACTTGTCCTTGGGCCAGAAGCGCGACGAGTCCGGGGTGAGCACCTCATCCGCCAGCACCAGTCCGGCAGCGGTACGGCCGAATTCAAACTTGGTATCGGCGATGATGATGCCGCGCGTCTCCGCGTAATCCGCAGCCGTCTGGTAAATCTGCACGCTCAACTCGCGCAACTGCTGGCTGAGTTCGCGGCCCGCCATGGTCACCATGCGATCGAACGAGATGTTTTCGTCGTGACCGCTGCTGGCCTTGACGGCGGGGGTGAAAATCGGCTCCGGCAGTTTGTCCGATTCGCGCAACCCCGCGGGCAGCTTGATGCCGCAGACCGAGCCGCTGGCCTTGTACTCCTTCCAGCCCGAGCCGGAAAGATAGCCACGCACTACGCACTCGATGCCGATCATGTCGGCCCGCACCACCAGCATGGAGCGGCCATGCAACTGGGCGGAGTATTTCTGCAGCTCCGGCGGGTACTTGCGCACATCGGCGGTGACCAGATGATTGAGGACGATGCGCTTCAGGAACTCGAACCAGAAAAGCGAGAGCTGTGTCAGCACTCGTCCCTTTTGCGGTATGCCGGTCGCCAGCACGTAGTCGAAGGCGGAGAGGCGATCGGTGGCTACGAAGAGCAAATGCTCGCTGCCAATCTGGTAAAGGTCGCGGACTTTTCCGCTGGCATAGAGCTCGAGCCCGGAAAAATCGGTGTGCAAGAGAACGTCGGAAATTTGAGCTGATTCTGTCACGGCGGCGCAAATCGAATCGGAGAAGTCGTCGGGTATTCTAAATCCCCCTTCTGGTTTGTCAATGTCTGATGAAAATTAGTTGCGGCGTCCCGGGAAAAATCTGCGAAAAATTTCTTGACAGAGTGCCAGATCTCGCGGAACCCTTGTGCCTCGCGGCTTTGGAAGCAATCCGAGGTCAGCCATGAGAAACCTCCAGCGGGGTTCGGGGGCTGCAACCAGGCGATAATTTGGCAACCAAACTTCGCCTGGTGTCAAGACCCAGCGAAAACATTTTCGAAACCAGGACCACAGACGGATTAGTCGGCCGCTGTGCGATGGACCGTACGGGCGTCCTCGATGTACTGCACATCGGCAGGGCCCTCGACTCCGGCCTGCTGCATTGCCTTACGCAGGTCCTCGGAGTTCATAAACTTGCGCGCCTGCTCCACGCTCTCCCAATCGAAGAACAGGACCACTTCGCGGGGATCGTCAACGCTATGAAAAATGCGGAACGCGGTTTCGCCTGCTTGCTTGCGGGTATTGAGGTGAGAATCGAACGCTTGCTTCCAGCGGTTGTAATCCGCCACCTTGTGGCGGACCAGCACATGCACCATGAGAGCGCCTCCCAATCGAATCGTCTCCTCCAAGATACGAAATCTCCAGCCAAATGTGAACCCGGAAATGCAACCGATCTCTGTGACGAAGGGTGTTGACAGCGAAGCGATTGGGTGCTGAAGGTGCGCGCGCCATGAAGCGCTCCTTCGCAACCTCCACTGGGTTATACTGCAAACCAAATTCACCGGGAGCACTTCTTCTTGCCGCGCCTCATCATTCGTTCCTCCGACATTCACGCTGCTGGCTGTTTCGCCCTCGAAAATATCCCCAAGCGCACGCGCATCCTGGAATACACGGGAGAGCGCATTACCAAGGCCGAAGGCGACATCCGCTATGAAGGCCGCCCGTTCACCTATCTGTTCGGCCTGGGCGACGGCGAGGTGGTGATCGACGGCCACGGGATGGCGATGTTTGTGAACCATTCTTGCGATCCCAACTGCGAGACCGACGAAGAAGCGGGACGGGTTTACATCGCCGCCATTCGCGACATTGCCGCCGGCGAAGAACTTACCTACGACTATTGCCTCTACGATGGCGACGACGAGGCGCCCTGTTCCTGCGGCAGCAAAAGTTGCCGGGGGAGCATGTACTCTCCGGAAGAATTGAAGAAGATGGCACGGGCCGCAGCCCGCAAGAAGAAACAGGCCGAACCGGCGGCGAAGGGTAACGGCGCCGGGCGAAAAGTGAGAACGAAAAGCAAGTAAAGTAAAAGGAAGCGGCTTCCGCCCGGCCTTCTGCTATATTTGGCTTTTGATTACCCCCATTCCTTAAGCACAGGAGCGGTCCTCATGGCTAAGAGCGTCAATAAAGTCATTCTCATCGGCAATCTCGGAAAAGATCCGGAAGTGAAATACACCCAAACCGGCATGGCCGTAGCGCGCTTCTCGCTGGCCACCAACGAGCGCTTCAAGGACAAGGACGGCAACTGGCAGGACCGCACCGAGTGGCACAACCTGGTGGCCTTCCAGCGCACTGCCGAGATCGCCGCCGAGTACCTCAAGAAGGGGCGCTCGGTCTATGTCGAAGGCCGTCTGCACAGCGACTCCTGGGACGATAAGGAGACTGGCCAGAAGAAGTACAAGACCGAGATCATCATCAACGATTTGGTGCTGCTGGGGGGACGCGATGCCGGCGGCGATGCCGGCGGCGGACGCGAGGGCAAGTCCAGCGGCATGGACCAGCGCACCCCCGAGCCGGAACATTCGCAGGCGCCATCCGGCGCGGAGATCACGGACGAAGATATTCCGTTTTGAGGGCGTAATCTCTCTGTTGCTGTTGTCTCGTTTATTGCTGTCGTCCCGAGCGAACCCGCCGCGACGGGCGGGTCGAGGGACCTGCTTTTTCCGCTCGGTTGCGCGGTGCCTTCGACCAACGTCGCACCAGCGATTGCGATCTAACATCACGGCATGAGCTTTCCACGATCCAGTGGCATCCTGTTACATCCAACTTCTCTTCCGTCGGCGTACGGCATCGGCGAGCTAGGGGCTGAGGCGCATGGCTTCGCCGATTTCCTGCGCGATGCCGGCCAGCGAATCTGGCAAGTCCTGCCGCTGGGGCCGACCGGATACGGCGACTCTCCCTATCAGTGTTTCTCCGCCTTCGCCGGCAATCCTCTCTTGATCAGCCTCGACACGTTGGTGGAGCGCGGTTATCTCGATTCTCGACAGCTGGACTCGCGCCCGGAATTTTCCGCCGGCCAAGTGGATTTCGGCGCCGTAATCGCATGGAAGGTCCCCTTGCTGCGCCATGCTTTCCGGTCGTTTCAACGCAGTTCGCCGGCCGAGCGCGAAGCCTTCGCGGCTTTCTGCGAAAGGCACTCCGGCTGGCTCGACGAATTTGCCGTGTTCATGGCGCTCAAAGAAACTCACGATAATGTTGCGTGGACGCTCTGGGATGCCGATCTGGCGCTGCATAAGCCGGATGCCATTGAGCGTGCACGCAACCAGTTGCGCGACCAGATTGAATGCCATAAGTTCATCCAGTTTGAATTCGAGCGGCAGTGGCACGATCTGAAGGCGCATTGCGGGCGCAACGATATACGCATCATGGGTGACGTGCCCATCTATGTCGCTCTCGATAGCGCGGACGTATGGGCCAACCGTGAGTTGTTTGAACTGGACGGGTCGGGCCGGCCAAGAGTCGTCTCCGGCGTGCCGCCTGACTATTTCAGCGCCACCGGCCAACTGTGGGGCAACCCCATCTACCGCTGGGAAGCCCACGCTAAGACCGGATATACCTGGTGGATCGCCCGCCTGCGCCGTTCCCTGGAAATGCTCGACCTGATTCGCCTCGACCACTTCCGCGGATTTGAGGCGTACTACGAAATTCCCGGGGGCGAGATGACGGCGGTTAACGGTGCGTGGGTCAAAGGACCCGGGGCCGCGCTATTTGAGGCGCTGGAGAACGCGCTGGGCAGGCTGCCCATCGTGGCGGAAAATTTGGGCGTGATCACGCCGGAAGTCGAAGCGCTGCGCGAACGCTTCGGATTTCCGGGTATGGCGATTCTGCAGTTCGCCTTTGGCAAGGATCCGCAAGCTCCGGACTTCAAGCCCCACAACTACCCGCATCATCTGGTGGCCTACACGGGCACGCACGACAACGACACCGCCGTGGGCTGGTGGACGGGCACCGCGGGAGGCGGGAGTATTCGCACCTCCGCCGACGTCGCGGAAGAGATGGAGTATGCGCGGCGCTACTTGCACACCGACGGCCACGAAATTAACTGGGTAATGATTCGAACTCTAATGGCATCGGTCGCCGACACCGTGCTGTTTCCGTTGCAGGATGTGTTGGGTGTTGGCAGCGAAGGCCGGATGAACCTGCCGGGCACCTCCTCGGGAAACTGGCGCTGGCGCTTCCGCCAGGAGGATCTGACGGGGGCGATAAGCGCACGGCTAAGGCAATTGGCGGAAACCTACGAGCGTTAGCCTGGATTATCCATGAGCGCAGGTAATTTTCTTGGGTGTCATCCTGAGCGACGAGGTCGCCGTGGCGACCGAGGAGTCGAAGGAACCCTTTGGTCGCCAGCAATCCCCTCGACCACGCGGCTACACCGTGATTTCTCGCAGCTATAGGGGTCCTTCGACTCGCTACGCTCGCTCAGGATGACAATTCATAATGTTCATGAATAACGCCTGCTAGCCCACCATCTCTTCGAATTTCAGGGGATCGGGCGGCACGGGGTTGGGGGGCGGTTCAATCACTTTCAGGACCTGATAGGTGTGGCTGATGCGGTGAATGACCGTGATCGTGCTAAGCACGGCGATGACCCACAGCACCGGGCCCATGCGATTGAACAGCGCTCCGATGATGATCAGCACGATGCGCTCGGGCCGTTCCATGAAGCCGACCTTGCAACTGGGGATGAGCGACTCGGCGCGGGCGCGGGCGTAGCTCACCATCACCGAGCTGATCATGACGAGCGCCACCATCACCACGTAGAAGAACCGGTTGGCGCGGGCGTAATACACCAGCAGCCCGAAAAACAGGGCGGCATCGCTATAGCGATCGATGATGGAATCGAAGAAGCCGCCGAATTGCGTGACCTGGTTGGTGGCGCGGGCCACCCGGCCATCCACCATATCGAAAATGCCGGCCCCAATAATCACCAAGCCGGCGTAGAGGAACATGCGGCGCTGGTTCTCGGCATGGGCATAGCCGAACAGGATGCCAGCCACCACGTTGATCAGCAAACCAATGAAGGTGAGCGCGTTAGGCGAAATTCGGGTCAGCGCAAGGCCGTGGACAATCTTGTACAAGAGCCAATTGCAGGACCGCCCGACTGCGCTCGTCCAGGTCATTGCGCGTCATCATCCTTCATCGTGAATGGTAGTCAGTTTCAGCACCTCTAGTTCGCGCTTGCCGGCCGGGGTGACGACCTCGCTGACGTCGCCTACTTTCTTCCCCATGAGGGCGCGGCCGATCGGGGAAGTGGTAGAGATCAACCCCTTGGTCACGTCCGATTCTTCGCTGGTCACCAGCTTGTACTCGATTTTTTCCTCTTTGGTGGAGTCATAGACCAACAAGGTCGAGCCAATGGCGGCGCGATCGCGGGGAATGTTCGCCATATTGATCATCGAGAGGTCAGCCATGCGCTGCTTGAGTTGACCCAGGCGGGCGCGGACAAACTCCTGCCGCTGCTTGGCCATGTGGTACTCGGCGTTCTCGCTGAGATCGCCCATGGCTACCGCCTTCTTCAGCTCTTTGGGCAGCTCGTGATTGAGCTCGTGCTCGAGAACCGTAATCTCTGCCGACAGCTTCTTCTTGATGTGTTCAGGCATACTTCGGGTTTGATGGCTTCGGGCCGACGGGACGCCTCCCGAAAGCATTGCATCATTATACGACGAGGGAGCATTCCGCCACGTGAACGGAGGTGGCCTGGCAGCACGCTAAGACGTGAAATGGCGAGTAGCTTGGTCCGTCCTGGGTTGCTTCGGGACATAGCGCCGGACGGGCAATTCCCCTAACACCGCGTCAATTGACCCCTTCGGAGAAATCGGGATATACTACTAGCAGCGAAAGAGCCGCTCTTCCCCGTAAAACCCAGGTCCAGTCTCTGGGTGTAGTACTCCGGCCCTCATGCATAACCTAAGTTTCAGCATCGGAGACAAGGTCGTTTACCCGAACCACGGGGTGGGCGTAATCGAGCAGATCAGCAGCCGCACCATCGGTACTCAAGTCGAAAAATTCTACCTGCTAAAGATCAAGGCCAGCAGTTTAAAGGTCATGGTGCCCTTTCACAACGTCGGCACTGTTGGGCTGCGAAAAGTGGTGCGCAACGGCGAGGTGCAGAAGATTCTCGATTTCCTCAACGACGGAAAGTGCGAAAACCACGCCGATTGGAAATACCGGTTCAAGGAAAACTCCGATAAGATGCGCACTGGTTCGCTGCTTGACGTTGCCGTGGTCCTCAAAGGCCTGCTGGTTCTGGCCCAATCCAAACCGCTCAGCTTCCGGGAAAAGAAGATGCTGGAGCGGGCCCGCTACCTGCTGGTGAGCGAGTTGGCGATGTCGAAGAACCGGGCAGAGGCGGAGGTCGAGGACCTGCTCAACAAATCGTTGTCGAAATCCAAGCTGCGCTTTCCTGAAGCGTCAAGCATGGAAGCCTGAGTTTTCCTCGGAAAGCACATGCCCGGAACCTTGCACATCTTTCGCCTGAAACCCGATCCACCGCAATACCAGGCGAACATCAACATCGGCGCGAATTCGTGGGTGCGGGTTTTCGACGCCCCTGGTCTCGATGAGTTTCTGCGCCACAGTTGGGCGCTACCCGAGAGTGAGGTCGAGGCCATGCTGGGGGAACTCCGCGCCAGCGGGCGCACCACCGAAGCCTTGGTGGACATTCCGGAATCTCAGCTGGCAGAAATGGGCTTCGCCGAATCGCCTAGCGACAAGTAGCGCTCACCTTACGCCAGAACTCACCCCACCAGCACCGCGCCCCCATTTACGTTGAAGACCTCGCCGGTGATGAACCCCGCGTGCCGGGTGCAGAGAAACAGGATGGGCGCGGCAATCTCTTCCGGCGTCGCCACCCGCCCCAGCGGAATCGCAGCGAAGACTCTCTCGCGCCGGGCAGGATCAGAGAGAGCGCCGGCCGTCATGTCCGTGTCAACCCATCCCGGCGCAACGCAGTTGACGTAAATGCCATGCGGGGCGAGCTCGGTGGAGAGCCCCTTGGTCATGCTGATGATTGCGCCCTTGGTGGCCGCGTAATCGACGTGGCCGGCCTCACCGCGCTGCCCTGCGGTGGAGCTGACGAGCACGACGTGCCCGCTGCGCGCCTGCCGCTTTATTTGCGCCACCGCGTGTTTCACTAAGGCGAATGTGCTGTCGAGGTTGATGGCCAGCGTGGTGCGCCACTGCCCGTCCGTCATCTGGTCGATGTCAACTTCCTCCGATAGCCAGATACCGTGGTTGACGACCAGCGCATCGAGCGATCCGAAGTGCTCGACCGCCGCGCGCACCAGAGCTGCGGCGTTCGCGGTTCCCGTGAGATCGGCCTGCACGGCATGGCAGTGATCGACGCCGCATTCCTCGACCAGACGTTGTGCTTCAGATTGCGCGCTTTTGTAATTGAAGACGACCCTAGCCCCGGCGCGAACGAACAGGCGGACAGTCGCCGCGCCAATGCCGCGCGAGCCTCCCGTGATTAAGGCGACCCGTCCTTCAAGCGATAAAGTCGGAACCGATGGCATGGCTAAAAAAGGTACCACATGGCAGTCGTGGCCGGTTACCACATGGTGGGCTTCTCAAGCACTTGGATCCAGATCCGGGTGGGAAGCGGTATCAAGGCGCCACTAAAGGACTGGCCGACGATGGCCGATAGTACCAACAATGCCGCTTAGGCTGCGCAGCAAGGCGGGGATGGTGGAAGCGCGGGGCCTCGACGAAGGACGCGCTCCCACCATCGCTATCAGTCACGGCGGTCACGGTTGGCTTAACAGCGCTGCGCTGATTGTCGAGCGAGAAAAAGCTCCGCTGGCAGGCACAGCTTCAAAGCTCCCTTTCTACCTTTGGGTCAAGCGAACACTCTTGCGATTTCTGCTTTCTTGCCCGGTCAATCGCCGTCCGTGCTGGGCGGGCACTAGTCGCTGGCGGCAGCATTGGCGGGCTTCCTCCCGGCGCGACGGGCAGCCAGCGTTGAGCCTGTGGAGGCGTTGCGCATCGAATAAGGAAGCTCATGGGGACCACCCGGAAACTTGCGCACTGTCCCGCTTTGCCCCGGTTGCCGCTGGCTTCCGGCATGTGCTAACGTCTGTCGGTTATTGCGGGCGTCCATCGGGCGACATGGGAATAGCCATTGCTTCGCCGGCTACGGGCGCCGAAATTCGGACAAGGAGAAGCACATGAAGAAGCTTGTATTCCTGACTCTGTTGATCACGGCAACTCTTCTATTAACCCTGGCCTTTCCGGCGGCGGCAACCGGTCCAAAGGCGCTGGCGGCTCCCGTGGCTAGCCCCGCCAGCCCCGCGGCTGCTGCCACGACCCAAGACTATAGACGCCCCCGCATACACGAGGCGATAGAAGCGATGCGAAACGCCAGGGAACATCTGCAGCAGGCTCAGGGCAATTTTCATGGCCATCGCGAGAAAGCGATCGAGCATCTCAACCACGCTATCCACGAAGCTGAGATTTGCGAGCACGAATGATAGCGTTTGGTCGCAAAGCAAAGGCAGCGCCCGCGTGCGGTGACCCAACTTCGGCACACAGCGGCCGGACGTCCCACGCCATAGCTCCGGTTGGCCATTCGGAATTTATCGTCGGCATCTAGTGGCCGCGTAGCCGGCTTATCTCGAACTGGCTCCGCTGGTGGCAATTGTCGGAATGCGTGGAAGCATTGTCGCGCCATGGAGGAGACGGTGGACATTGAAGCGATTCGCAAGTATTGCCTCCAATTCCCGCACACCACTGAAATCGTGCAGTGGGGAGCCGACCTGTGCTTCAAAGTGGATGGCAAGCTGTTCGTAGTGGCGGCGATGGAGATGGTGCCGCAACGGATTTCTTTCAAGTGCACGCCCGAGAACTTTGCCGAGCTGTGCGAGCGTCCTGAAATCATTCCTGCACCCTACATGGCGCGCGCGCAGTGGGTCAGCCTGGAACGGCTGAACGCACTGCCCGATGCGGAGCTGCGCGAAATGATCTCAGAATCCTATCGACTGGTGTGGGAGCGCCTGCCGATGAAGAGGCGGGTTGAGTTGGAGAGCGGCGCAGCGGCAGGCGCAAAGCGACCGGCAGTTCGCAAACCAAAGCCTGCATCGCGGAAGTCAGCCGTCAAAACCAAGTTGGCGGCCAAAACCAAGAGTACGAAGGCGGGCCGGCGTAGATGAAGATGAAGTGGAGAGCTGGCCTGCGTGGTGCCGTCATTTTCAGCGCGATGCTTTCGTCCATGCTGACGACGCAGACGACCTCCGCCGCAGCCCAGTCAGCTTCCCCGCCAGGTGCATCGAAGGCGCCACACGCTTCGATCACGCCGCAAACCGCGGCCCTGCAGCGCGATTTCTTCGCCGCCCTTCGCCAAGGGAACGCCAGGAAGTTCTTGTCCTACGTGCCCGAGGAAGGGCTTCACGTTGGCCCGCAAGCCAAGCCGGTGAGCCGAGCCGAGGTCGAAGAGCAGTTGTCGCATCGCCGCGACCTCTACTGCAAGCTGTTCGACTCTTCCTGCATCGACACCCCCATCAAGCTAGACGCCAGCTCGCGCGCCTGCTCGGACCGCGAGCTGCTGACCCGCTCGGAAAAGGTTCGCACCGCTGCCAGCGAGACGGTGCGCAACGGCGTGCGCCAGGCGATCTTGGTGGCCCAGGTCAAGAACAAGCGGTGCGGCGGCGCGAACCTCGTCGATTTCATCTTCAATTACGTGCAGGGCGAGTGGGAGCTGTTCTCGGCGCCCTAGACTATGGAGCTGCTGAAAAAGGTCGGGTGAGGCGCTTCGCAGGCTCTAGCGGAAGTTGCGATCCGGCCCAAATCGGGAAATGCGCCAGAATTGCGCCGACTCCAGATTTCGCGTTTAGAGGAGTTTGTAGCCACCGCAGACGATCCGGAGGTACTTCGGGCCGTCCGCAACCGCAAAACGCTGCCTACGGGCTCGCCAGCGCATTTAAATGGTATTTTATGAGACCATCATGATAGCCAAATGGTGGTCTATATGGTTGTCACGTAAGTTTTACACCATAACCTTAATTGTAGAACTAAAGTGTAACATTGACGCTTCGACCCTTCAGGGCGACGGAATTACCCGACCGGCAGGCCGATCTAGCTTTCCTTCGCCCTCGTCAGGACATCGTGATACTTTAGAAACCCAAACTTCGCCAAAGGAACCACGCAGCCATGATGTTGGAAACCGAGGTCTTCCAATTCGAACCGGATATCACCGGGGTCTCCTGCGCGGGCCGCTTCACGCTGGGGACGCGCCTCAGCGAAACCGAAGCGCTGTTCAATTCGCTGATTCAGCAAGGCGCGCGCAAACTGGTGCTTGACCTCACCCACGTCGAGTTCGTGGACAGCGCCGGCCTCGGGATCATCATGCATATCTTTGGAGAGATTGGTCAGCAAGGGGGGCACTTCCGCGTTGCCGGCCCCAGCGATCAAGTGAAGCGCCTGTTTGAGATCACCCACACCAAGGCGATTCTGGCGATCGATCCCGACCTGGTTACCAGCGTAAAGAAGCTTCAGGACGCCGATGCGACGGCAGCGAGCGCAACGGCGTGAAGTCTCCGTGCGGCGGCTTAGAGCAGTTCACACTTGAGGCATAGAGTGGAGCGGCGGCGCTTTATGGAGCGCCGCTTAATCTATCTACGGCGCGAAGTAGCTGGAGATGTCCAGGATCAGTTGCGTGAGCCCAGACGCATAAGCGTCGACCGTTCCGTCGGTGCTGGGCACGCGATGGCCATGTTGGACGAGATCGACCCGTCCAGTGCATTCAGCGTCGAAACCAGCGGCTGGGTAGCACCGTCTGGCCACAGCGTGAGATAGCCCAGCGCGCCGATCGGCACCACGCTGGCGTTGAAGACATAGGCCTGCGCCGTGGGCGGCGGTTCGCATGGACTGTTTACCACATCGACCGGCGGACTCAGAAGTCCATTGAAGGGCTGACCGCTGCCAATCTTGCGCGTGTCGATGACCCGGCAAGGCGATACTCCATACAGCGAAAGTCCGCTTGGACCCGCTGCCGCGAAGTAGCCATTGATGTCGATTACCAAGTCGGTGTCGTTGGTGGGATAGACCGAGACATCGCCGCTGGTGCCCGCAGTCACGATAGCGGCATTGGCGACGATCTGACCCGGGACATCGTTCAACGTGGAAACCGTAGGCCGGGTTTCACCCGTGGGCCACACCGTCAGGTAAAACAGCGAGCCGTGGGGCACGACCGAGAAGTTCAGCGAGTATGCGGCGACGCCGCTCGCGGGAATGTTGCAGGTTGTGGTGGCATTCAGGATGGGGAATTGCCGTTCCTGGCCGCCCGTGAGGGACGGCGGCCCCAGGCCTTGGGGAAAGGTGCTCTTGCGCGTGTCCGCGACGCGGCAGGGCGTCAGAGGATAGAAGGCCAGCGTGGAACCAGAGACCGGCGCGAAGTAGCCGTTGACATCGAGAATCACATTGGTCGTGTTGGTGGCGTACACGCTGACGTCGCCGCTGGCGCCGGCCGGCACAATCGCCGCATTGGCCTTGATGCGGCCATCCAGCGAGTTCAAAGCGGAAGCCAAAGGCCGCGGCTGTCCGGTGGGCCACACCGTTAGATAGCCCAGCGGTCCGTTCGGAACCACCGAGACGTTCAGGGAATAGGCGGCTGCGGCGGGGGGAATGTTGCAGCCTCCCTCCTGCTGGATGGAGAAGTTTTGGAAGGTACCACCCACAATCGGCCCATTGCCACCGCGATCCGGCCGGGTATCGACTGCCCGACACGGTGCGGTCAGCGGGACAAATTGCAGAGCGGTAGGAGGAGTGTCGGCAATCACCGAGACGGTGTCGTCGTTAAAGTTGGGGACGTAAACTCTGTTGGTGACGGAGTTGAGGCTCAAGCCCTGGGGGTCGTGCCCGACGCCAATGTTGGTGAACATAAGGGTAGTGCCATCAATGATTGTTACTGTCCCGTTGCTCTGACAGGAGGGATCGATGCCGCATCGGTTGGCAACATACATTTTGTTAGTGACCGAGTTGACCGCCATGGTGTCCGGCTCGACCCCGACAGGAATGCTGGTGTAAGTAAGGGTTCCACCGTCGATCACCGACACCGTCCCATTGAGCTCGTATTGGCAGGAAGGATCGTAGCCGCAATAGTCGGGAACATAAATCTTGTTGGTGACTGAATTGACCGCTAACGCCTGAGGATAATATCCGCCGATGGGGACATCGGTGGTGGCAAGGGTGGCGCCGTCAATCACCGTCATGGTGGCGGTCCTGTTACAGTAGGGGTCGTCGCCGCATTGATTGGCGACATAGATCTTGTTCGTCACCGTGTTGACGTCTAAAGCGAAGGGCTGGATCCCCACGTTGACGGAGGTGGAACTGTTGGTGGCGCCATCGATTACCGTCACCGTCCCGGTACCGTAGGGGGGAAAGCAGGGATCGTTGCCGCACACATTTGGAACGTAGATCTTGTTGGTGACCGAGTTGACCACCGGCCAGTGAGCGTTGACCCCAACGGGGACGGTGGCAACAACGGTATTGCTCACGCCATCGATCACCGATACCGTGCCGTTGTAGGTACCGCAGGAAGGGTCGGTGCCGCAAGCGTTCAGGACGTAGATTCTGTTGGTCGCGGAGTTGACCACTGCAACCCAGGGGTGATTCTCGACGGTGACTGTGGCAATGACAGTATTGCTGGCGCCGTCGATCACCGACACCGTACCGCCGCTCGCGCAGTTTGGATCGTTACCGCAGCTATTTGGCACGTACATTTTGTTGGTCGCCGGGTTGACCGCCATGCCGTAGGAGGAGTATCCCACATTGACGGAGAGGGTGTTGTTGGTCGCACCGTCAACGACGGTCACCGTCCCATTGCCTAGGCAGGGATAACTAGGGCAGGTCTGATTCGCTACGTAGATCTTATTGGTGACCGTGTTGACCGCTGAACTGTCGGGTTCTAAGCCTACCGGTACGGTCGCAATCACTTGTTGCGCGAAGACGGGCAGCGATAGGGCGGCGAAGCTGACAATAAGAATCAACGCGGAAAGAGCGCGACGATGGGTTGGCATTGGTATTTCCCGATCTCAATCAGCTTTTTGGGATGGAGTCACCCCGACGAGAAGCGGCTATTCGGCCCCACACAAGCTGGGGGATACCGCCGTCTGTCCGATGATCTCCGTGAAGCTGAAGTGGCAAGCCGATGGAATTGTCCCCCGCAACAACCGAGCTGTCAGTGACGGAGATCACCGTTGTTGTGTAGAGAGAGGAGGCAAAGCTTTTGCATTGGAAGGAAACAGCAGGTCCCTCCACTCCGCTTCGCTCCGGTCGAGATGACAACCTGTAGAAGCTGACAACTGGCAACCGGCAACTGGCAACTGACAACTTACTCGATCGTCAACCCGCCAGTCAGATCGCTAATTTTCTCAATGCGGTGTTCCAGGCACCATTTCTCCAGGGAATCGACCAGCGTCTCACAGGCGCATGGGTCCCAGAAATTCACCGTACCGACCTCGATGGCGGTTGCGCCGGCCAGCAGGAACTCAACCACATCTTCAGCGGTGCTGATGCCGCCGATTCCGATGACGGGTATCTTCACCGCTTTGGCCGCTTCCCACACCATGCGCAGGGCAATCGGTTTGATGGCGGGGCCGGACAGTCCGGCAGTGACGTTGGAGATGCGCGGTTTGCGGGTTTCGGCGTCAATCGCCATGGCCACAAAAGTATTGACCAGCGAGATGGCGTCGGCGCCCGCTTCCTCAGCAGCCCGCGCCACCTCCGGAATGCTGGTGACGTTGGGCGAGAGTTTCACGATGAGCGGACGGGTGGCGATCTTTTTCACTGCGCTGACCACGTCAAACAGCATTTTGGGGTCACTGCCAAAGCTGATTCCGCCGCACTTGGTGTTGGGACAGGAAACATTCAGCTCGTAAGCGGCGATGCCCGCGCCGTCGTTGAGCATACGCACCACGTCTTCGTACTCCTCCTGCGAATGCCCAAAGACGTTGCAGAAGAAAACGATGTTCTTGATGTTGTTCAGAAGCGGCAGCTTCTCTTCCAGAAAGGCCCGCACCCCAACATTCTGCAGTCCGATGGCATTGAGCATGCCGGCAGCGGTTTCAAACAGCCGCGGCGGCGGATTGCCCGCCATCGGCTCGCGGGAAAGTCCCTTCACCACGAACCCGCCCAGCCGATCAAGCGTGACCACGTCCTCAAATTCCACGCCATAGCCAAAACTTCCACTGGCGGCCATGACCGGGTTCTTGAGCGTAATTCCCGCGACGTTGACGCTCATATCCAGCGCGGGCTTCGGAGCAGGACTCACCAGTTGGCCTCCATCAATGCGCCTCTCTTTCACGGCGTACGGCAACGGGCTGCCTCACGCTGGCCGTGCGCTCCAGCTTGTCCCAGGCAAAGCTGCCCCCTTCCATGGCGCGCTTGAGCGTCTTGAGGAGTACCAGGGAGAACAGTTGGCGATAGGCGAAGCGTTGCAGCCAGACATGGCCCAGCAAGAGGAAGTCGCGTTTTCCGCCGGGCTGTTGCCGTTCCAGCGTGAAGGCTATGGCCGATGCGATGAAATCAATCACCATGAACAATGCGAAGTACACTACCAACTTGTGGAAATCGGCCGGATTGGCCGACTCGGGATGCCGGTACTTGTCAACGAAGTAGATGGCGGTGCCGGCGACGAACATGATGTCGATGAACGGCGAAACCAACGGCAGCAGGACCTGGAAGATGACCATGTTGGGTATCGCGACCCAGCCCAGAGCTCCTTTCTGCTTCACCGCCGCGCGGTGCTTCCACACCGACTGCATGATGCCGAAGGACCAGCGGAAGCGTTGCCGCATCAGCCCGCGCGCCTTGGTTGGCGCCTCGGTGTAGGCCAGCGCGCGGTCCTCGTAATTGACCCAATAGCCGGCCTGGAGAAGCGCCATGGTCAGATCGGCGTCTTCGGCGACGGTGTCGTGCTGATAACCGCCGGCGGCGCGAACCGCAGCGGTGCGCCATGCGCCAATGGCGCCGGGGACCACGCTCACGGCGTTGAGCGTGTTGAGCGCGCGTCGTTCAAAGTTCTGGCTGGTGATGTACTCCAACGCCTGCCAGCGGGTCCACAGATTGACCCGATTGCCGACTTTGGCATTGCCCGCCATGGCTGCCACCCGCGGATTGCTAAAGTGCGGAACCAATTTCGAGATCGCATCGGGCGCAACCAGGGTGTCGGCGTCGATGCCGACAAACAGCTCTTCCGTCACTTGCTCCAGTCCGAAGTTCAGCGCGTCGGCTTTGCCGGAGTTCGGCTTGGTCAACACCGTGACCCGGCCGGCCGCGATCTCATTCTGGAAGGCGGCGCGCGTGACCTCCAGAGTCGCGTCCGTGGAACCATCGTCGATGACAATCACTCGCAGGTCCTTGTAGTTGGAATCCAGGACCGAGCGGACGGTGCGCTCGATGACCTTCGCCTCATTGTAGGCGGGGATGAGCACGGCCACCGCGGGCTGGTAGTTGGGGTCGAAGTTGCTCTTGCGCCGATGGAAACGGTCGAAGATGGCCAGAGTTCCGACCAGCACCAGACGCCCGCTCATCAGCACGTCACCGACGAAGAAAACGAAAATAATGAGCGACGAGATGAATCCGAACATACCGAAGCTAAGGCCGTCGACCCAGGCGGCCCAGCGTTCGTTGGTGGAAATGGGCGGCATGATTTCCGCGCGTGTCTTGCCCATCAAATCGGAGACGGGAACGATCTCGTAGCCGCGGGCCTTCAGGCCGTCGATCATCATGCCCAGCGCCTTGACGGTGTGGCTGCGGTTACCGCCCCCATCGTGCAACAGGATGATGTTCCCGCAGCTAAGATTGCCGGGCTGGCAGGGCGGCAGGTTGGCGAACACGTCGGCCACGATTTCGTCGGCGGAACGCCGCGGATTATCGCGCCAGTCGTTGGGGTCGATCTTGTCTCCCACGGTGATGAAGCCCATGTCCTGCGAGAGTTCCAAGGGACGCACCTGGTCGGCGGTATCGGGCTCCTGGTCAATCGAATAGGGCGGACGGAAGAGTACCGGCTTGACTCCCAGCTTGCCTTCGAACAACCGCTCGGTGAGGTTCAGTTCGACTTCGAAGTAGCGCTTGGAGATGTTGCTGATATCGGGGTGGGTGAAGGTGTGGTTCCCGATTTCATGGCCTTCCTTGTAGATGCGCTTGGCCACGCTGGGATACTTTTCAACTTCCAGCCCAATGAGGAAGAAGGTGGCCTTGACGTTTTTTTCTTTCAGCACGTCGAGAATCTTGGGAGTCCACGTCGGGTCGGGGCCGTCGTCGAAGGTGATGGCAACTTTCTTTTGCGAGGTCCCGCCGTACATATCGACTACGTACGGCGACGGCATGGTCTTAAAGACCTCGTCGCTGACCAGATTGGTATTGGCGTCGACCTTGATCGTGCGTTCGCCGGAGGCCGGACGCGAGGCGATGCGCAGGACTTCGCCTTGCCCTTCAATGTCCACATCCTGACCAGGTGGGACAGTGCTTAGCTTGGCGGGCGCATTGGCCTCGTATGGCTTGTCCCAAACCGCCCACAGCGAGCGGTCTTCCGAACCCAGCCTCCATAATGCGAAGGTGAGGATGCCTAACGAATGAGCGGCCCGCATCTGGTTGAGCACGGTCACCCCGTCGAGAAACCACACGTCGTGGCGAACATTGCTGTCGTCAAGATAGGCAAAGTGTGGATTCATGGCATCGTCATCGAAATTCACGTCGGTCTCGGCGTCTTCGGCTTCCAGCCACGCGTCCTGGACCGAGACGGTGTGCACCTCGGCGGGCGGCGTGCCTTTCTTTTGGCCCTTTTTCATCGCCCAGTCGTAGCCGTAATTGCCGACCGCGCAAATGATTTTTTCCTTGGGAATGACTTTGAGGGCGTCCTGCAGGTTCTTCAGGAACCAGTCCTGCCCGGCGACTGGGCCGGAGCCGCCGCCGGGGTAGTGCTGGTCATAGTTCATCAGGATCAAGCCATCCGAGACTTGCGCGATGGCGGGATAGTCGAATGTCTTGTCGTTGACCGGGACCGCGATAAATAGCTTCAGGCCCTTGGCGTGGAGATCGGCGTAGAGTTCTTGCACCAGCGCGCGGAAGTCGCCACGTGAGCTTTCGGGGAAGGCCTCAATGTCGAGCGTGATGCCTTTGTACTGGTCGGTGGCCAGGAAACTCATCAGCTCGCTGCGGAAGCGCTGCCGCGCCGCAGGATCGGCCATGAATTTCGCGGTAACGTCGGGTTGCCACTCATTGCGGATGGGATCGAAGTTGTTGACCAGAGGCAGGACGTCAGTTTGCGCCTTCTCGCCCTTGAGAAAAGGCATCACCCTTTCGTCCACCGACCGTGGTTTGCCCTTGTCGTCCATCATGTTGTACAGAGTGTTCAGTTCAGTGACCGCTTGCAGCCGGCCGTCCGCGGTCAGCGCATGCATCCACTCGGGGAATAGCAGGTCGATCTGCGGGTAGTACTCTTTCAGCGAGGCGAAGCTGGCCGCGTCCCACTGCACATAGAACGCCCCACGAATGCCTTCGTCGGAGTTCAGGACCACCTGCGACGCGGGCCGCTTGGTTTTGCGGTGGGTGTTCAGCCGGCGTGGCGGCTTGTGCTTCTGGCTTTCCTTGAGTGCGTGATAGGGCTTCTTCACCAAAGGGAGGAGCACGCCCGGAACGGACGATCCACGAATGATGGTCGCGACAAAAAACACCACCAGCACCGTGGCTACGATCACGCTGGTATCGAGCACCAAGCGTAAACGCCGCCAGCGCTTGCGGTCGGGATCGAAGAAAATCGGTTTCGACTTAGGCATGCAGGGCCAATTTATCGTAGCAGCAGTTAGCGCTTAGCAGTTGGCATTTGGCATTTAGTTAAGGCACTCCGGCCAAATGCTAAATGCCAAATGCCAAATGCCAAAGGTTAATTGCTACCTGCAAGCTGCTATATTCGCCACGTGCTGGAACCGGAGCGCAATTCGCTGAGGAGAACGGAGCTGCCACCATTCTGGAACATGCTGCGGGAGTCTCGGAAGTACTTCCTGCTGGTCACACTGGCGGCTTTTGCCCTGCGGATTTTCCTCTACATTAGATTCCCGCACGTGACCGGCGATTCGCTGGTTTACGGCGACATCGCCAAGAACTGGCTTCAGCACGGCATCTACGGCCTGACCCACGCCGAAGGGCCGCGGCCTACCTGGATTCGCCTGCCCGGCTATCCCGCGTTTCTGGCCGTCTGCTTTGCGCTATTTGGAAGCGAGCATTATAACGCCGTCCTGTTGGCGCAGATCGCCATCGACGTGGCGGGCTGTTTCGTCATCGCCGACCTGGCGCGTAGAACGGTGTCGCCGCAAGCGGCGCGGTTCGCATTTCTTCTGGCTGCGCTGTGTCCTTTTACCGCCAACTATACCGTGGCTCCGCTGGCTGAGACGCTGAGCATCTTCTTCACTGCGGTGGCGCTCGATTGCGCGGTCACCGCGTTCCAGGCCGCGGCAGAAGGGCTCACCTGCTGGCCCGCCTGGATGGGCTGCGCCTTCGCCGTTGCGGCGGGAATCTTGCTTCGCCCCGACGGTGGCATTTTGCTGGTGGCGCTGGGCCTGTTCCTCCTGTGGCGGATGTGGCAAAGACCAGCGGAGCGAACCCGTCTGTTCTGGGCAGGAGCGTTGGTACTGGCGGTTTCGCTGGCTCCCCTGGCGCCGTGGACGGCGAGAAACTGGCGCGACTTCCACCGCTTCCAACCCCTGGCCCCACGTTACGCCAGCGATCCGGACGAGTTTGTGCCGTCTGGTTTCGACAAGTGGGTGCGAACCTGGGTCGTGGACTACGTTTCCACCGAGGAAGTTTACTGGCAGGTTCCGGGCGATGACGTTACTTTGCAGAACCTACCCTCGCGGGCGTTCGACAGCGCGCAGCAGCGCGAGACGACGCAAGCGATCTTCAACGATTACGCCAAGACGCATTTTGTCGATCCCGAACTGAACGCTCGCTTTGCGGAGTTGGCGAATGAGCGCATAAAGCAAGCGCCGTTTCGCTATTACGTCTGGTTGCCAGGGCTGCGCATCGCCGACATGTGGCTGCGCCCACGCACGGAGATGCTGCCGCTCAACACGCGCTGGTGGGAGTACGCCAACGACACTCAGAGCAGCGTCCTAGCCACACTCTGGGGCGTGCTCAACCTGCTGTTCCTGTTCGCAGCAGCGATGGGAGTGGTGCGCGGGCCGCGGCCTCGCTACCTCGCCCTCATGTTGTTGTTGGTGCTGTTGCGCTCGGCGTTCCTGGGCACGCTGGAGAACCCCGAGCCGCGCTACACGTTGGAATGCTTCCCGGTAGTGCTGGTTCTCGGCGGGGCATGGTTATCAGGAATCAGACGAAGAAAGGCGCTACCGTGACGAAGGCGTGACCAGGATGTTGTCGATCAGCCTGGTGCTGCCGATGTACGCCGCGACGGCCACCAGCGCGCAGTGCGATACATCTGCAACTGGGTCAAGTGTGTCGAGATCGATGATGGCGAAGTAGTCCAGCTTCACTCCAGCCTCTTGCGCTATCACCTGCTTGCCAATCTCGATCAGCTTGGCGGAGTCGCGCTCGCCACGGTCCACGGCGGCCTGCACCCGAAGCAGCGACCGATACAACACGGTCGCCTGCTGCCGCTGCTCGGACGTCAGGTAGGCGTTGCGAGAACTCATTGCCAATCCGTCTTTTTCACGCACGATGGGACAGACGACGACCTCCAGGTCCATATCGAGATCGTTGACTAACTTGCGCAGCACGGCTACCTGTGCACCGTCTTTCTGGCCGAAGAAGGCTAAATCGGGGCGGACGATTTCGAACAACTTTGCCACAACGGTCGCCACGCCGCGGAAATGTCCCGGGCGCGATGCGCCGTCGAGCTTGTTGCTCAGGTCCTCGACCAGCACGTAGGTCTGCGCCCTTGGGGGATACATTTCCTCCACGGCAGGCGTGAACAGAAGGTCGGCGCCCAGTTGCTCCAGCAGCGCAGTATCGCGTTCCATGGTGCGCGGATACTTGTCCAGATCTTCCGCCGGACCGAATTGCAGCGGATTAACGAAGATGGAAACGGCGGTCACATCGCAGCGTGCCTTCGACGCGCGCACCAGCGAAAGATGGCCTTCGTGCAGCGCGCCCATGGTGGGCACCAATCCCAGGGTCTTGCCGTTACGGGTCACTTGACGGCAAGCCGCCTTCATCTCGGCGATGGTTGCAATGCGTTTCACGGGATGATGTCGTCAGTGTGGCTGGCTGGGCGGCGCCGCTTTCGAAGGTGGAGTTGGCTGCTTGGGCTTATCCTCCTCCTCGCCTGCTGGAGGTTCAGGCTCGGGCAGCATCCAGCTTTCCAGCACCCCCGTAAATAGCGGTTCCAGACGCGCCAGATTTTCCGGCGAACATTTCAAGGCGACGGAGTATATCTCGCCCTCGGGGCCCTGAATAAAAACTATCTCTTCGACCCAATCGCGATCGGTCGCCTTCTCGTGATAGCGGACCTTCAGCATCTGGGCCGGTTTGTGGTCCACCGTGCGCTGCTGGCGTTGCAAGGTTTCGAACGCCTGGCCGCCCTCGCGCATACTCTTGGACGCCTGTTCGATCATCACGTCCAGGCTTACCGCCTCTTCATCGCCTTCCGACAGTGGCGTGATCAGCGCAACCGTGATTTCATCCCACAGTGCCTTGTCCAGCTTTTGAGGAGGCGCTACGACCACACCATCGCCATCGTAAACCTTGCCCAGCATGGTCCAGGAACCCGGATACTTGAAGCAGAAGCCGCCATCAGGCTGGCAGTAACGCTTTCTGGGAACAGGCTTACGGAGCGGCGCTGGAGGCGTAGAAGGCTTCTGGCCGGCCGCAACTGCGGGCAGGCCCAGCGCCAGGACTGACAAGATGACAACCCGCAGCAACAGCCGCATGTCTCCTACAGTTGCACAGCTCGCTTGCGTTGCGCAATTCCCGCTAACGCGGAGAGCGTCTCCTTGGGCAGGTGATAGGACTCGGCGTCGGACGGATAGCTCCCGGCCTTCACGTCGTCCTTGAAAGCAACCACGGCATTGCCGATCACGGATGCCAGGTCCGCATAGCGGCGGACGAACTTGGCTGGCGGCGCAAACGTCAGTCCCAGCAGATCGTGGAAGACCAGAACCTGCCCATCGCACTCGGGGCCGGCGCCGATACCGATGGTCGGGACCTCCAGCTCGCGCGTGATCATGCCGGCGACCTCGCGCGGGATGCCTTCGAGAACGATGCAACAGGCGCCAGCGCGCTCCAGGGCGATCGCGTCGTGCATCAGTTGCTCGACTGCTTGCAGGGTCTTGCCTTGGACCTTGTATCCGCCCATGGCGTGCAACGATTGCGGCGTAAGTCCGATGTGGCCGACCACGGGAATCTCCGCCTCGACCATGCGTTCGACCAGGCGGGAGCGCTTCTCGCCGCCCTCGATCTTCACCGCTTCGGCGCCCGCCTCCTTGATAAAGCGAGCAGCATTGCGCAGAGCATCGCGCTGTGTGACATGGAACGAGGCGAAAGGCATGTCGGCCACCAGAAATGCCCGTTTGACGCCGCGCCTCACTGCGCGCGTGTGGTGCAGCATCTCCTGCATAGTGACCGGCAGGGTATTTTCATAGCCCAGCATCACCATGCCGAGAGAGTCGCCGACCAGGACCATGTCAACGCCGGCCTCATCCACCAGCCGCGCGCTGGGATAGTCGTAGGCGGTCAGACAAGTAATGATTTCCTTACGCTGTTTTTTTTCGAGAAGGGTGGAAGAAGTAATCTTCGAGCGGAAGTCGCCGGTGGTGATACTCACGATGTCCTCCAGTGCAGTTCCCCGGCCTGGCGGGGATACCGCCTGTATCCGGATGAATTCTACACCCGCGCGAGATCCACGGCGCAGACAAAAAAGCGGGGTACTGACCTAATTCCATGTTGCTGCTCTCCTGCCCCAGCGATGAGCGATCCAGTCCCAGGCGAGTGCCAGCAGTCCAATAAACAGGAATGACAGAAGAAAGCTCCCGACGAAGCCGCACAGTCGGAAAAACGGGGGGAGTTCCTTCCAGTCGCGGAACGTCAGAACCGAGTCGGCCAGCGCCCAGATCAACAAGACAGAGAAGACTGCGCGCCGTATTTTCGATGCGGTTGCCTGGAGGTAGAACAACGCCCATCTGCCGCCGCCAAAGAAAAGCCATGCGACAACGGCGAGACCGACAACGCAAATGGCTCCAAGCCCGATGGTTCGCATATGAATGCTGATCGTTAATGCGGATACATTTTGGGACCGATAATGACCATTAGCAGCGCACCCCCTTCGGGTGAGTCATCAGTTCGCTCACAGGGTAGGTGCGCATTTTTGAACGCTTGTAGAACCTGCTTCACTTCCGGCCTGTCTGCGTCTGCGTCACGAAATGCACAATGCAAACCGTCCTGCGATGGTGCAATCGCGCTCCCGTTTTTAAGAACAAGGACGCCGCTGCTTCCGCTCCATATAGGTATAACGTCCCAACCCCCACCGCTAAATGCCTGCGTGACCTGGTTCGGGAACGCGGGCATGTCAGTGTCTGCACCGACTGATTTCACCGCTACTTTCGGCTTCGGAACAATATTTACGGTCAGCGCCTTTCGTAATTTTTCTAAATCGGTGTTGCTTAGAGTTCTGGCCGGCGGGGGTGGGGGAACGCAATTTGTTGTGGCCTGGTTGTTGCTTCCTCCGATTTGCACATTGCTACACGGGCCAGCGGTCACGCCTCCGCCAACCTGACCATTCTTCTTGCCGGTCAGGGATTGCTGCGGCGCTCTCGACTTCTTTGCATTGACCCCGTCTGAAGCGTCAACTCTATCGGACAAAGGCACATGATAGATATTTCTTGGGGGTGGTTGTGATTGTGAGGTTTGACGGGTTGACCTCCAATGGTTCACGCCCCTAACGGTTTCCACGATACCAACCCCAACTATT
Organism: Acidobacteriaceae bacterium; assembly: GCA_003151335.1. Classification (GTDB taxonomy): domain Bacteria; phylum Acidobacteriota; class Terriglobia; order Terriglobales; family Acidobacteriaceae; genus Bog-257. Next base: position 32,780 of record PLXE01000098.1, on the reverse strand, counting down.
CCAAAGATCAAGAACGTAAATAGAATTCTGCCTAATGGCGGATCAGGCGCAGCAATCGTGGCGGCGGTAGCCTTGGTAAGGATAAGGGCGGCAACAATCACGAAACACACATTCGCTCCGGTGTATTGGTCGAAGGTTAACATTAACCCCCCGACCGCAAGGAGAATGCCGATGCTCCATCCCAATACGTCCCACCGAAGCAGTACAGTCCAGTGAAAATGAGCCGCCCAAAGACCCATCGCGCACACCTCCGCCGCACGCAAACTAAGCGTTGACTCTTGGCTGCGGGTGCGCGAAACTTCTGTCCAGACATTTAGCGAGCGCGCACCGACGCGCAGAGTTAGACCCGTTTGCAGGCGGGTCTTCTTGTCTGCGTAGATATTACTCTGGCTTATCCTTTAGGACAGCAGTTCTGCCAGCGACCACACGTGATCGGTGAGGGTCGCTGCCATCGCGGGCGGCCCGGAGATTCAGCGGCAACACGGAATTAGATCAGTACCAAAAGCGGCGGGCCCGCGCCCACCGCTGTATTTGGATGGCGGATTTCCCTAACGGGTTTGCGCGAGCGAGAGGTGGTTTATTCGCGGGACACTTACAACCTGGCGAAGCCGGGACACATCGCGGATTGAAGGAAGAAGCTATGCGCGGCGCTTACCGGGTGCCGTTTGCCACGGGCGTTGGGGACGTTCCGCTTCCGGCAGATCGCGTCCGCGCATGCGATCGTACATATACGACTCGCTTACCGTACCCAGGCCTTCATTGTAGAGACTGATGGCGCCAATCCCTTCCTTCAACTCCTCAGTGAACTGGTGCAACGCTTTGAGGTGGTCGGCGGTGGCAGGATACTCGGCTTTGGTGGTCTTCAAGACCTTCTGGTAGCCGTGATCGACCAGCTTTGAGATCTCGCCATTGAGGAGGTATCCGGGATAGGCGAATAGCTTGATCCCACCATCCTCTGTGCGCTCAATGGCGGCAGAGCAGTGGTGCTTCTTCAGAAATACCCGGTTACTGGTGCCCGGAGCTTCCAGTATGTCAAATTCATGACTGCGAAACCACGCCAGCGTGTCTTCGTACGATTTCGCCTTGATCTTCTTGGTCATCTTCCGCAATAACCCTTCGCGAACGGCCCCCGTCAGAGGGGAGTCGCCATGACCGTCTTGGCCATGGATTACGATGCCGGAATACCGTACTTATGTTGCATCGGCTTCCAACACACTTTACTGGAGCCGGCATCGCAGAGACTCACACTGTCGCACACTGCACGGGGAGACGGCAACCTGCGTTGAGGCCGGAATCACAAACCTAACCAGTCGTTGCGCCACGAGTGGAGAACATTTTCTCCGGGAAATCGCCCGTAGACGTGATAGAAAAGGCAGCGACGCATGTTGAAACTCCGCCAGCTTATTTATGACGAGATTCGCCGCCACGGCGAAGAAACGTATCCGTACGAATGCTGCGGCGCGCTATTGGGCAGGGTCGAAGGCGATACTCGAATGGTGAGCGCGACGGTGCGTTGCCGCAACATGCGGGCAGACTCGGCAAGCGATCGCTATGAAATTGATCCGGCGGAGGCGGTGCGTATCCAGCGTGACGCGCGGATCCGCGGACTCGACATTATCGGCTTTTATCACTCGCATCCCGATCATCCCGCGTACTGGTCGCCAACCGACCTCGCGGAGGCGTATTGGTTGGGCTGCTCCTACGTCATTACCAGCATCGAGAATGGCCAGGCCCAACTGACGCGCTCGTTCGCTCTCGCCGGCCGCACCGTGGAAGATAAGGCATTTGTGGAGGAAGAGCTGGTGACCGAGCCATAGACTGGGCGCGAACGATGCCGACTGGCAAGCGGCGGCGCCGCTCGTTCTTCCTGATTCTCAACCAAAGGTGTAACGGCGACCGCATTACGCCGCCTTCGCGGCATAATGCGGTCTGTTCTCGTTCCGGTGGTTATTGGTGCGCCGCCGATTTTGGTTTCGGGTACGCGTTGTTGCTCGGCTTCACCTTTGTCTCGTCCACCGGCACGGTGGATTGCAGCAGAGTCGAGCTGCTGACGTCCGCGCCTTGCGGCACCCAGAAGATGTCAGCTAGGTGCTGTTTGCCGGCGCCGGTCCGCACCTCGATACGGCCGGGATCGATGCCCTGCCCATCGGGCGGAGCCGCTACCAGGTATGCCTTTGCATTTACGGCGCGTTGTGCCGCCAGATTCATGGGCTCGGCCTTCTTGCCCTTGCCCACCATAGGCGGCTTCTCGTCGTCAGCGTAACCAACGATCACCAGCTTCGCGCCAGGATCGTTTTTCAGGGCGCTCGCGTCGTCGTCGAGAATCGCCTTGGCCACGTTATCAACCCGCCACGGTATGTACCGCTGATGCGGCCGCGGTATGAACTCGATGGGAGTTCGGGCGGTTACCGGCGGCGCCACATTGACCTCAACCGCACAGGTCCCTGTGCCTGTGAGTTGTCGGGCATCGGTGGCAACGACGGAGATGGTAACGGTGCCGGAAGAAGCAATCCCGGCGGTGTTCAGCGTGGCCGTCGCACCGCTCCCGTTGATGCTACCGGCAGTGGCTTGATACGAGTAGCCTGTGATTTGCGCGTTATCGGGGCTGCTCGCCGTGGCTGCGATGGTGACGGTCTCACCGGCCTTCACGTTCGCCGGACTGACGGAGCAACTCACCTGGGGCGGATTCATCGGCGGCTGCGGCCGCTCCTTCACGCTGAAAGATGCCGTACACGTGGCCGAGCCGTTCTTCTTCATTTTCGGATCGGCGATGGTCGCCTTGGCGGTGTAGCTGCCCGCCGCCATACCGGTCGTATCAATTGTGGCGGTTTGGGCAGCATTGCCCGAAAGCTTGCCACCGGCTGCGGTCCAGCCGTAGGTTGGTGTGTGTTTCGGGTTAAAGTTCGTGCCGGTAGCGTTGAGCTGTACCGGCTCGCCTACCCAAACTTCCGTGGGCGCCGCTGACGCGGTACAGGAAAGCGGTGCTGGTGCGCCGCAGTTGCCAAGGTTGAAGACTACGCCGGTCGCCAAACGGACACTGTTCCATTGGGTCGAGTGGGTGCTTGCGAATATGTGACTGTAGTGTGAATAAATGTAGTCGGCCTGAACCAGGCGAATCGAGAACCGCGGGCTCACCCTCAGATCGAGTCCGCCGCCGCCGCCAGCCGCGAAACTCCACTCCGTGTCATGGCAGCAATCAGGAGATATATTTGCCACTCCCACGAAACCACGGAAAAATGGCGACAAGGAGTTTGTGTGGTACTTGTACTGGAGCCCGCCCAGGACATAGCCGACGCCAGTTTTGTCGTTTGAAGTAAAAGGATTCCCGGGTGTGGTGGCTCCACTAAAATGGCCGCTGCCATCTATCACGACGCCAAGATTACACGTGGCACAAAAGTAATAGGTGTTGGAAGCGTCGAAGCCTTTTGGAATGTTGTTGATCCTATAGTCGAGATCACCCCATCCATTCGGCGCTAACCAGGAATATCCGCCGAAGATTTCATCTCTTGGCTGATACGCGTTTTGCGCCGTGGCACCGGCAGCCAGTAAAACCACCACGAACGCCGTTGTGAGAAATATGGCAAGAACTCGTTGGGGCGCTACTGCAATACGACAAGACATGAGCCATCCTCCGTGGGCCATCAGAATCGGTACAGATCTTGCTGCCTGCCAAGTCTATCGCAACGCGCCAGCATTTGTCTGTGACATGAAGATCAAATGTTAAGCGGAGGCAAGCGTTAGACGGAAGCGATCCCCTGCCTTTACCTGATCGGTTCTTCGTAGGGTCTCCCACCTCTAGGCGACGAATGAGCGGGCCATTCGTAGTAATCTCAATTCTTCATGATCGGAACAACTGAACAAGCCATCCCGGCCGAAGCGGCGGCTGCGGTCTCGCCTCGCGGCGCCGCACTCGGCATCGGACTGATGAGCTTTTCTGCCTTGCTGTTGGAATTAGGCCTCACTCGCCTCTTCTCCGTCGTGCTCTTCTATCACTTCGCTTTCCTGGCTATCTCGATTGCGCTGCTCGGGCTGGGCGCAGGCGCCGTTTTCGCTTATCTGCGGCGAGAGTGGCTGGAGCGCTGGCGGGTGGGACAACTCGGCGCATGGTTGTGTGCGGCCAATGCAGTGGTCATCTTGGCCGTGCTGGAGATCGTTTTGCATAGCCAAGTGTCGCTGCACCTCGACTGGGCGAACTTCCGTCACCTTTCGGTGCTCTACCTGGCTTCGGCCGTTCCTTTTTTCGTCACGGGACTATTGTTTTCGCTTGTCTTTGCGCGCCATCCGGCACGGATTACCCAGCTCTATGGGGCCGATCTGCTGGGGGGATCGCTGGCCTGCCTGGCGCTGGTGCCGCTGCTGAACTTTATCGGCGGCCCCAATACCATCCTGTTTGCGGCGGTGGCAGTCGCCTCGGCAGGCGCGGCTTGGGGCGCTTCGCGAAGCCGTCGCATTCCAGCGGGCCTCGCGCTGGCGTTGCTGGTGCTGATCGCGGCAAACTTTCGCGGCAAACTGATTGATATCGTTTATGCCAAGGGCATGAAACGCGAGACCCCGCTCTACGCCAAGTGGAATGCGCTCTCGCGCGTGGAGGTGGACAGGTGGGGAGACGCCAAGGCGATTGTCATCGACGCCGACGCCAGCACCTACATCATGAACTCCGATCCCTATCATTGGGATGAGGCTTACCGCCGCAATCTGATGTCGGCGGCGTCCTCGATCGCCAATGTGCTGCGTCCCCGCGGAGACTTCGCCATCATCGGCCCGGGCGGCGGAGTGGATGTGCTGCGCGCCGTCGCCAACGGCAGCCCGAACGTCACCGGCATCGAGATCAATCCCATTATTGCCACCGACATCATGCGCGGGGGGTTCGCTGACTACGCTCACCACCTCTACCAGATTCCCGAGGTGCACATGCACGTCAGCGATGGGCGCTCCTTCGTGCGCAACAGCCGCGATCGCTACGACGTGGTGCAGATGACCCTGGTTGACACCTGGGCTTCCACCGCGGCCGGGGCGTTTGCCCTCAGCGAAAACAATCTGTACACCGTAGAGGCCTTCCGCGAGTACTTCGAGCACCTGAAGCCCGACGGCATGGTCGCCATCACGCGCTGGGAATTTACCCAGCCTCGCGAGGCCCTGCGGGTGGTCTCGCAGGCCATGGAAGCGCTGCGTCAACTCGGCGTCCCGGACAGCACGCAGAATTTCATCGTGATCAGCGACGGCGAGCTGAATGTGGATGGGCGTCCCGTGCTGGTGCTGGCGAAGAAGTCGCCCTTCACCTTGCCAGAGCAGCAGGCTGTGCTGAACCACATCCAGGGGGAAACGCCCGGAGACTCGAACCTGAACCTGCACGTGCTTTACCTGCCCGCCACCGCTGCCACGCCGGGCATGGCGCATCCCGCGTTCGCGGATTTGATTCGCAGCCAGGACGCTCGTCGCTTCTCCGCACATTACGCGTTTAATGTTTCGCCGGTCACCGATAACGCGCCGTTCTTCTTTTTCACCCTAAAGCCCGGGCAGGTGTTCCGCGGCCAGGACCGCGGCGGCATCGATTGGAAGGTGAACCTTGGCATCGCGATCCTGGGACTGGTGTTGGTCATCTCCGTCGCCGCCGTCATCGGTTTTCTTGTGCTACCGCTCCTGCTGTCGTCACAGGCGCGAAGTGGCCGCAGCGTTCGCCTGCTGTATTTCATTGCCATCGGTTTGGGGTACATCCTGGTGGAGATCGCGCTCATTCAGCGCTTTGTATTGTTTCTGGGGAATCCAACCTACGCTCTTACAGTAGTGATATTCCTCATGCTGCTGTCCAGCGGATTGGGCAGCGTGCTCTCGCGGCGATGGTTCCACGAGCCCACTCGGGTCGCTTCGGCGATGGCGTTCATCGTGGCGGCCTTGGCGATCTATGTTTTCACTCTGCCACACCTGCTGGGGGCGCTGGTGGGCCTTCCCTTCGTAGTGAAGCTGGTGCTGAGCGCGGCACTTCTGATTCCGCTGGGCTTCGCCATGGGAATGCCGTTTCCCAGCGGCCTGCGTGCCTTGTCGTCGCAGGATTCTAACCAGCGGAGTGCCATGGCCAAACATGGCGCGGTGGAATGGGCGTGGGCCATGAATGCTGCGTCGAGCGTGCTGGGTTCAGTGTTGGCGATGGTGATTGCGATTCAGTTCGGATTGAATGTCACGCTGGCCTGCGGCGCAGCAGCGTATGTGCTGGCCATGCTGTTGCTGCGCACGTTCAAGAAGCAACTAGCAATTAGCATTTAGCATTTAGCAAATGCCTTGTCGCCGTCATCTCGCAGCCGGATTATTCAGTCCTCTTTTTTCTTGCAGCCATCGCCCTCCGATTCCCGATTCGGGAAGCACGCGAATGCTTGTTTTATGCGGCTCCGAGCCGTTCTTTTATCGGAAGTGACTCTCGTCGAATTCGCCCGCCAGGAAAGATTCTTCGCCGATTCTGGCGTCCCACTTGCACATTGGGGAACCCACCTTGTTATAATCACTCGCTTGGGTGATGCACGTCACATCAGGCTCAGACGCGCACTTCGCAGGACCGCACGAATCTGGGCGCCGAAGGGGTAATCGGCTCCCCAACCCGCAACACTGGAAAGCTTCATAAATAATGGCCCAAGTCTTTCATCGCAGCGCGAACACAATTGCACGGGCGTCGATCATCGGGGTAGTGGTGGTCGTGTCGGTGTTGCTGTGGGCGGCGCTGGAGGTGCAGCGCTCGCCGTATGCCACCTACCAGAACGTGGCGCAGGCGCAACCCGTGCCGTTCAGCCACCAGCACCACGTGGGCGGCGACGGTATCGACTGCCGCTACTGCCACACCTCGGTCGAGAATTCGAGTTTCGCGGGTATTCCTCCTACCAAGACCTGCATGAATTGTCACTCGCAGATCTGGACCAACGCGCCCATGCTGGAACCGGTGCGCGAAAGTTATCGGACCGGCCAGTCGCTGATCTGGACCAGGGTCAACGACCTTCCTGACTTCGTTTATTTCGACCACAGCATTCATATCAATAAAGGCGTTGGCTGTGCGAGTTGCCACGGGCCGGTGGACAAGATGCCGCTGACCTACGCGGCCAACTCGCTGCAGATGGAATGGTGTTTGAACTGTCATCGCGCGCCGGAAAAATTTCTTCGTCCGCGCGACCAGGTGTTTAACATGCGCTACGAACCGCCCAGCTCGCAAAATAAGGTGAAGCTGGACGATGGCAGTGTCTTCACCGACCAGATCGCCCTGGGCAACGAGTTGAAGCACCGCTACAACATTCGCAGCATCGAAGGCATTACCAGTTGCAGTACCTGTCACCGCTAGTCGCGTGGAGCCGACTGCGGTAGTTTGACGAACGACCTTTTCCGGAAACCGACGAGAAGATGGAAAAAGAGAGCCCGAATAAGTCTGAGGCAGTCTGTCCCAGCAAACTGGAGCTTGTCCAGATACAAGACAAGCTGGCTCGCGCCAAGAGCGGTCCGCAGTATTGGCGATGCCTGGAGGAGCTGGCCCAGACCGACGGCTTCTATGAGATGTTGCACCGGGAGTTCCCGCGGCAGGCATCGGTCTGGCCCGAGGGCGCCTCGCGCCGCGACTTCATGAAGCTGATGAGCGCCTCGCTCGCCTTGGCGGGATTGTCGGCGTGCGTGAAGCAGCCCCTGGAGCCCATCGTGCCTTACGTGCGGCAGCCGGAAGAAATTGTCCTGGGCAAGCCCCTCTTCTTCGCCAGCGCCATGCCGTTTGGCGCGTATGCGACGCCGGTGCTGGTGGAGAGCCATGAAGGCCGTCCGACCAAGGTGGACGGAAATCCGGAGCATCCGGCCGGTCTGGGAGGAAGCGATGTTTTCGCGCAGGCTTCCATCCTCGACATGTACGATCCCGACCGCTCGCAGATCATCACCTACCTGGGCGAGATGAATACCTGGAGCGGATTCAGCACCACTCTGAAGGGGGCGCTGAATTCGCAAAAGGCGGTGAAGGGAAGTGGCCTGCGGATTCTGAGCCACACCGTCGGCTCTCCCACCATGGCCTCGCTGATGGACCAGGTGCAGGCAGCGTACCCCGAGTCGAAATGGGTGCAGTATGAGCCCCTGAACCGCGACAACGTTCGAGCCGGGGCGAAGCTGGCGTTCGGCCAATACGTGGAAACGCGTTACAACCTGGAAAAGGCCGACATCATTCTGACCCTCGACGGCGATTTCCTTTCCAGCGGATTCCCTGGATTTCTTTATTACGCCCGCTCGTTTGCAGCGCGACGCAATCCCGACTTGAAAGAAAAGATGGCGCGCTTCTACGCGATTGAAAGCACGCCCACCAATACCGCGGGCAAAGCCGATCATCGCCTGCCGGTGCGCGCTTCGGAAGTGGAGCAACTGGCGCGGGCCATCGCCGCGGGAGTCGGCGCGGGCGGCGGAGCTTCGGCGAAACCTGAGCATCAGAAGTTCGTCGCCGCGCTGGTCAAAGATATGCAGGCGCACCGGGGCGCCGCGGTAGTGATTCCCGGCGACAACCAGCCGCCGGCGGTGCATGCACTGGCGCACGCCATGAATCAGGCGCTGGGCGCGACCGGCAACACCGTGATCTACACCGACCCTGTCGAAGTTAAGCCGCAAGACCAGACCGCGGCGTTGAAAGAACTGGTCGGCGAAATGAACTCCGGCAAGGTGGACCTGCTGCTCATCATGGGCGCGAATCCAGTCTATGACGCCCCCGCGGATTTCGATTTCCTCGCGGCCATGAACAAGGTCCCGCTGCGCGTGCAGCACAGCTTGTATCGCGACGAGACCAGCGATCACGTGCGCTGGCACATTAACGGCACGCATTATCTGGAAGAGTGGGGAGACGCCCGGGCCTTTGACGGAACCTACAGCATCGTGCAGCCGCTGATTGCCCCGCTTTACAACGGCAAGAGCGAGTACGAATTCATCTTTCCCCTGGTCGGTTCCCCGGAGACCGCGGGCTACGACGTCGTGCGCAAGTACTGGCAAGGCAAGATGCCGGGCGGCGACTTCGACGCCCAGTGGCGCAAGGCGCTGAACGATGGTTTCATGGCCAACACGTCGCTGCCCGCGAAGAGCGTCTCCGCCAAGGGTGGAAACATCCCTGCGAGCAACAACCACGGCAATGGCGAAGCGATGGAGGTCATCTTCCGTCGCGATCCGCTGATCTATGACGGCAGCCGGGCCAACAATGGCTGGCTCCAGGAGACCCCGAAGCCGATCACGAACCTCTGTTGGGACAACGCTGTTTTGATCAGCCCGAACACCGCCAAGAAGCAGGGGCTGGCGACCGGCGACATCATTGAGATCGACGTCAATGGACGCAAGCAGAAGGGCCCGATCTGGCCGCAGCCCGGACATCCCGACAACTCAATCACGGTTTTTCTCGGCTATGGACGCACCAAGGCGGGCCGCGTCGGCAATGGCGTGGGATTCGACTTCTATCAAATTCGCACCAGCGATGCGGCCTGGATGGCGACCGCCAAAATCAGCAAAGTCGGGGCGGGATACGGTTTCGCTCACCCGCAGGGCTTCCAGTACATCGACCATTCCGACCTTCCCAAGGGTACCGAGCCGCTCAGTAACCGTCACATTATTCGCAAAGCGACCTTGCAGGATTTCATCAAGAACCCCAACTTCGCGCACGAAGGAATCGAGTCGCCTGGGCCGGAGATGACGCTCTACACCAACTATCAGTACACCGAGCTGAAGTGGGGCATGACCATCGACATGAACTCGTGCATCGGCTGCAAAACCTGCATCGTAGCTTGCCAGGCGGAGAACAACATTCCCGTCGTCGGCAAGGAGCAGACCATGCGCGGCCGGCAGATGCAATGGTTGCGGGTGGATGTGTACTACGAGGGTGGCACCGAAAATCCAGCGGTTTACTACCAGCCGGTTCCGTGCCAGCAGTGCGAGAACGCTCCTTGCGAAGTGGTTTGCCCCGTGGGCGCGACGGTCCATAGCACCGAAGGCCTGAACGACATGGTGTACAACCGCTGCGTCGGCACCCGGTATTGCTCCAACAACTGCCCGTACAAGGTGCGTCGCTTCAACTTCCTGCTGTTCCAGGACTTTGAAACTCCGCAATTCAAAATGATGCGCAATCCCGAAGTCAGCGTGCGCAGCCGCGGCGTCATGGAGAAGTGCACCTACTGCGTGCAGCGCATCACGGCCGGGCGCATCACGGCGGAAAAGGAAAACCGCAAGGTCCGCGATGGCGAAGTGATCACCGCCTGCCAGCAGGCTTGCCCGGCGGGCGCCATCGTTTTTGGAGATTTGAACGATCCTGACAGCCGCGTGTCGAAGCTGAAAGCGCAGCAGCGCAATTACAACCTGCTGGAAGACCTGAACACGCGTCCGCGCACCTCGTACATGGCGGTGGTGCAGAACCCGAACCCTGATCTTGAGCAGTCGGAGCCCAGTTAGCGATGCAGCGGGGACCAGAGGGAAAAACGGTTTTGATGGACGTGCCCTGGCCGGATGAGCCGCCGGTATTAGGGCCGGGGCAGACGTTCGGTTCGATGACCGATACCATTGCCGATGCCGTGCTGACCCGGCCAATCGGCTTGGGTTGGTTGGCGGGCCTGGCCATCGGCATGGGCTTGGTCGCGATCCTGATGGCGGCGGTCACCTACTTGTTTCTGATTGGCGTCGGAATCTGGGGCATCAACATTCCCGTGGGCTGGGGCTTCGCCATCATCAACTTCGTCTGGTGGATCGGCATCGGCCACGCTGGCACGCTGATTTCCGCCATTCTGCTGCTTCTCAAGCAGACCTGGCGGAATTCCATCAACCGTTTCGCCGAAGCCATGACGCTGTTTGCCGTGGCCTGCGCCGGGATGTTCCCCCTATTGCACATGGGCCGTCCCTGGTTGGCTTACTGGATGTTCCCTTACCCCAGTAGCATGGGCGTCTGGCCGCAATTCCGCAGTCCGCTGGTGTGGGACGTCTTCGCAGTTTCGACCTACGCCACCATCTCAGCGGTGTTCTGGTACGTCGGCCTGGTTCCGGACTTTGCGACCATGCGCGAGAAGGCCAGCCATCCTTTCACCAAGAAGGTTTACGGAATTCTGGGATTGGGCTGGCGCGGCTCGGCCCGCCATTGGAAGCGTTACGAGGCGCTGTACATTCTGCTGGCCGGAATCGCAACTCCACTAGTGCTCTCGGTTCACACCGTGGTCAGCTTCGATTTTGCCATTTCCATCGTTCCCGGCTGGCATACCACCATCTTCCCGCCCTACTTTGTTGCAGGCGCAATTTATTCGGGCTTTGCCATGGTGCTGGTGCTGGCGATTCCCATCCGGCACTACTATCACCTCGAGTCCATGATCACCATGCGCCACTTGCAGAACGCGGCCAAGATCATGCTGGCTACCGGGTTGATCGTTGCCTACGGTTACTTCTTCGAGGCCTTCATGGCTTTCTACAGCGGTTCGACTTACGAACGCTTCATGATGCAGAACCGCTGGTTCGGCCCTTATGCAGTGTTTTACTGGACGCTGATTCTCTTCAACCTGGTCATACCGCAGGTCCTTTGGGCGCCGAAGATTCGCGCCAACACCAGATGGCTTTTCCTGATCTCATTGGTGATTCTGGTAGGCATGTGGCTGGAGCGTTTCATCATCATCATCACCAGCCTGAGTCGCGACTTCCTGCCCTCGTCGTGGGGCCATTACGTGGCTACGCGCTGGGACTACGCGATCTTTTTCGGCACCATCGGATTCTTCACCGCGGCCATCTTTATCTTCATTCGCATCATGCCGGCCATTTCCATCTTCGAAATGCGCACGCTGCTGCCTGAGGCGGAGGTGAAAGCAAAGTGAGTCACGCACCGCTCTCCCCGGCAATCTACGGTATTCTGGCCGAGTTCGATTCGCCCACCGATCTGGTCTATGCGGCCAGGGCCGCCTATGCCGCCGGTTACCGCAAGATGGACGCGTACAGCCCGTTTCCCATTGAAGAGGCCAGCGAAGCCATCGGCTTCCACAAGAGCCGCGTGCCGCTGATCGTGTTGCTGGGTGGACTGCTGGGCGGGCTTTCGGGGTTCGGCCTGCAGTATTGGATCAACGTGATTTCCTATCCGCTCAACATCGGCGGGAAGCCATACGATTCCTGGCCGGCGTTTATTGTTCCGACGTTCGAAATGACCATTCTGTTCGCCGGACTTTCGGGGGTCTTGGGCATGTTCGCCTTGAACGGCCTGCCCATGCCGTATCACCCGCTGTTCAACGTGGACCGCTTTTCCGCCGTCACCCGCGACAAGTTTTTCCTGTGCGTGGAAGCCGCCGATCCCAAGTTCGATGTGGTGGACACGCAGCGATTCATGGAGAGCCTGAAGCCGCTGTCGATTTCGGAGGTGCCCCATTAATTGGTCAGCACAATTTAACAGCGGGGCATCGACCGCGAGCCAGCACTCTGGAAACAACAGGCGGCGCACCCGCAAGGCAGCGGTTTACATCCTGCTGGCGTCAGCACTGTTGTTGCTCTCGGGCTGCCGCGAAGACATGCAGAACCAGCCCTACTATCGCCCGCTGCGCGAGAACGATTTCTACGCCGATAAACGTTCGGCGCGGCCCATTATCCAGGGCACCGTGGCGCGTGGGCATTTGGAGGCCGACACCTACTTCTACACCGGCAAAATCGGCAGCAACGATGGCGATTACATGCCCTTTCCAGTGACGGCTGAGGTGATGGCGCGCGGGCAACAGCGCTTCAACATCTACTGCGCACCCTGCCACTCGGAACTGGGCGACGGCAACGGCATGATCGTGCAGCGTGGTTTTAAGCACCCGCCTTCGTACAACACCGAGCGTCTGCGCAAGGCCCCGATCGGCTATTTCTTTGACGTCATGACCAATGGTTTTGGCGCCATGCCCGACTACGCGGAACAAGTTCCGCCGCAGGACCGCTGGGCGATCGCGGCGTACATTCGAGCCTTGCAGTTGAGCCAGCACGCCACCGAGTCTGATGTTCTACCCGGTGAGCAGATTGCCCAACAGCCGCCGCCCGGCGTTAACGTTTCGCCGCCCTTCGATACGCAAGGGGCCACCACCGCGGCGCCGGCTCCTGCAAAGCCGAATGCGGCTCCGGCCAACGGAGGCGAAGCCAAACCATGAGCCAAGAGATTCCCCAGATCGGACAAGCCGAATACGCCGTTCCCGCGCAGGCGGCGCAGTGGCAGAAGCGCTGGCTGATGGTCGGCGTGGTGGGCGCTGCCTTGTGCGTCATCGGCGCAGTTATCTCACGAGATCAGTTGGACCAGGTCCTGCGCGGTTATCTGATCGCCTACATTTTCTGGCTGGGACTCAGCCTGGGTTGCCTGGCTTTGTTGATGGTGCAGTACCTTTCCGGCGGACTGTGGGGCTTAGTGCTGCGCCGGGTATTCGAAGCCGCCTGCAAATGCCTTCCGCTGATGTTCGTGTTGTTTCTGCCGATCCTGTTCGGGCGCCACCACCTTTACGCGTGGATGACCGATCCGGCGCTCACCGCGCGCAATGGTTGGTACCTGCACACCTCGGGCTTGGGCGGCTGGATCGCCCGCTGGATCCTTTATTTCGTCATTTGGGGATGGTTTGCCTTCACGCTGATTCGCCGTGGCGATCAACAGGACCGCCCTCTGCCGCCGGGCGTTTCGCTCCGCTTCCAGGGGCTAAGCGGCCTGGGGCTGGTGCTGTATTCCTTGACGGTGTCTTTCGCCGTGGTGGACTGGGTCATGTCGCTCGATCCCCACTGGGGCTCGACCATCTATGGGCTCATCTTCATCGCCGGGCAAGGCCTGTCGGCACTGGCGTTTGGGGTTGTGATGCTGACCGTCTTTACGCGCTATAGCTCGTACCGCGAAATCATCAAGCCGATGCAGTTCCACGATATCGGCAAATTGATGCTGACGTTCGTGATGTTGTTCGCCTACTTCTCCTTTTCGCAGTGGCTCATCATCTGGGCGGGCAATCTGCCGGACGAGATTGGCTGGTATCTGCGCCGCATACGCGGGGGATGGGGCGTGGTGGCACTGATCATCATTCTGTTTCACTTTGCCCTGCCCTTCGCGCTGCTATTGTCGCGGGAACTCAAGCGCGCCGGCAGTCGCCTGATTGGCCTGGCAATTTTTCTCATCTTCATGCGGCTGGTGGACATCTATTGGTATGTAGTTCCGAACTTTGCCCACGAACACGGACACTTCTACCTCAGCCCCTGGTACATCGTCGCGCCCATTGCGGTGGGCGGGTTGTGGCTAACCTACTTCTTCTACAACCTACGGCAGCGGCCATTGTTGCCGCTGTATGAACCGCAGATACCGAGCCTGTTGCACCAGAGGACCCATGGCCACTGAAAATTCCAAGTACGGTCCTTTGCGGAATCCGGGGGTTGATTACGAGCGCGCCGACCTAAGTGCGCGGGGAATCGTGCTGTTCCTGGTGGGACTCCTGGTGGCCGGGGTTTTTATCGAGCTGGTTCTGTGGGGAATGTTCCGCTTTATGGCGAAGAGCGATGTCCTGTTTCCGCAAGCTCAACCCAATCCGATGATGAGCGCGCAAAGGCTTGCGCCCGCGCCTGCTCCGCGGTCCGTGCTGCAGAACAATCCGCCGGAAGACGTCATGATCTTTCCGGAACCGCGGCTGCAAACCGGCGATGCAGCTGATATGAACACGTTCCTTTATTCGGAGCAGAAGACCCTGAATCCGGATCAGCCGTTCATGGACCAGAGCGGGGCGGTCCACATCCCCATTTCGCAAGCCATGAAGCTCATCGAGGAGCGAGGTTTGCCGGTGCGTCCCAACTCGCCGCCGCCGGAGGTCAACACGCAAACCGTCCCGTAGCCGGGGTCCCCAGCGAGCGCCCCGCCGTGGCGGGCTTGTTTGGGTGGTGGAGGGACGGCACAGATTTTCGATCGCTCTCGTAACATGCGCTCGGCGCAGGAATTGGATTTAAAGCTGTGAAACGTTGGTTGCAGGAAATCTCGAAGGGATTGGCCATTCTGCTGACAGCGGGCGCCTTTGCCGTTGCCCAGCCGCCTTCTTCTTTCCAGGACAAGAGCTCGAGTGCCGCTTCCCAGGTCACCCCAGCCGACCTGTCGAACATTGGAATTGAGCAGCGGCTCGACCAGCAGGTGCCGCTCGATCTGCAGTTTAAGGACGAGACGGGAAAGACGGTGCAGCTCGGCGACTACTTCAAGTCGGGCCGGCCGGTTCTTTTGAACCTGGTGTACTACACCTGCCCCATGCTGTGCGGTGAAGAATTAACGGGTGAGGCGAGCGCGCTTGGGGTGTTGCGATTTACTCCGGGGAATGAGTACGAAGTGGTATCGGTCAGCTTCAATCCAGACGAGACTCCCAAAGATGCGGCCGGGAAAAAGCAGCTCTACATCGCGCGCATGAACGAGCATCGGGAGCACAAGACCAACGGCGAGGGCTGGCATTTCCTGACCGGTCAGCCGCCCGAGATCAAACAACTGGCGGACGCGGTGGGCTTCCACTACCGCCGCGACCCGCTCACCCGACAGTTCATTCACGCCGCCGGCATCATGATCGTGACTCCGACCGGCAAGATCGCCCAGTACTACTACGGAGTTGAATTCTCTCCGAAAGACATTCGCCTCGGCCTGATCGAGGCTTCGCGCGACAAGATTGGCACCCTGGTCGACCAGGTGACGCTGTACTGCTACCACTACGATCCCAAAACCGGGCGATACGGCGCGGTGGTCACCAACATCATGCGGCTGGCAGGGGCCGCGACCATGCTGATTCTCGGCGGCTTTCTCATCGTGATGTTCAGGCGGGAGTCGCACAGCAGCAAAAACGGAACAGGACGGGCCCGATAGATATGTGGAAGAACCTCCCACTTTTTCCGGAGCGTGCCTCGGCACTGGCATGGCAGGTGGACGGACTTTATTTTCTGCTGATCGCAGTATCGGCGTTTTTCACGCTGCTGATTTTTGCAGCGATCTTCTACTTCGCGGTCAAGTACCGCCGTTCAGTCCATCCTCATGCGGTGCAGATTGAAGGCTCGCTGCCGCTGGAACTGGCATGGACGCTGATTCCTCTGGGAATCTGCATGATCCTCTTCGCCTGGGGCTCGCTGATCTACTTCCAGGAGGCGCGCCCGCCGAAGGATGCGATGGAGGTTTACGTCGTAGCCAAACAGTGGATGTGGAAGTTCGAGTACGAGGACGGACAGCGAGACCTCAACCAGCTGCACGTGCCGGTTGGCCGCGACGTCAAGATGATCATGAGTTCGCAGGACGCGATCCACAGCTTCTTCGTGCCGGCATTTCGTATCAAGGCTGACGTGCTTCCCGGACGATTTACTACCACCTGGTTCCGTCCCACCAAGGTTGGAACTTATCACCTGTTCTGCTCGCAATATTGCGGCACCAACCACTCCGCCATGATCGGCCAGGTGATAGTAATGGACCCCACCGACTACCAGGCATGGATGAGCGGGGGTGCTGGTGGCTCCACGGGGACGCTGGCAGCCAACGGGCAGCAGCTTTTCCAGCAACTGGGATGCGCGACCTGCCATCGCTCCGATACGCAAGGGCGCGGTCCCAACCTGGTTGGCCTCTCCGGTAAGCCGGTGCTGCTGGATGACGGGCGCACGGTGATAGCCGACGAGAACTACATTCGCGAATCCATTCTCAATCCGGGCGCCAAGATCGTTTCGGGTTTCAAGCCCATCATGCCCACTTTCCAGGGGCAGGTTTCGGAAGAGAACCTGATGGCGCTGGTGGCCTACGTCAAATCGCTGGCGCAAACGCAGCCAAAGGGAGAGGCGGGCGATGGTTCGTCCGCTCCGAATACGTCGAAGCTGCAATGAGGCATTGGACCTAAAGGTGTGACATGGCAACCGCTGTACAGACTGTCGAGCGCGAGAATTACCTGAATTCCAACTACGGCATCAAGTCGTGGCTGCTGACCACCGATCATAAGCGGATCGCGGTCCTGTACCTGATCTCGATCACCGCGATGTTCTGGCTGGGCGGATTCTTCGCCATGATGATCCGCCTGGAGCTGCTGACGCCCGCGGGTGACCTGGTCTCGTCCGACACCTACAACAAGCTGTTCACCATGCACGGAATCATCATGGTTTTCTTCTTCCTGATTCCGGCGGTGCCGGCGGTGATTGGCAACTTCGTGGTGCCCCTGATGGTCGGCGCCAAAGATATGGCGTTTCCCCGAGTGAACCTGTTGAGCTGGTACCTCTATATGGCGGGAGCCATCACGGCGCTGACCGCCATGGTCACCGGCGGCGTGGACACCGGTTGGACCTTTTACACGCCGTTTAGCACCACGTACTCCAACACCCATGTGATTGGAGCGGCCATCGGTATTTTCATCGCCGGATTTTCCTCCATCCTGACCGGGCTGAACTTCATCGTCACCATTCATCGTATGCGCGCGCCGGGCCTGACATGGCGCCGGCTGCCACTGTTCTGCTGGTCGAACTACGCCGCCGCTATCATCATGGTGCTGGGCACTCCGGTCATCGCTATCACGCTGCTGCTGGTGGCGCTGGAGCGCGCCTTCCACATCGGAATATTTGATCCTCGACTTGGCGGGGACCCGATCCTGTTCCAGCATCTGTTCTGGTTCTATTCCCATCCGGCGGTGTACCTCATGATTCTGCCGGGCATGGGTGTCATCAGCGAGATCGTCGCCTGCTTCTCGCGCAAGCGCGTCTTCGGTTATGAGTTCGTAGCCCTGGCCTCGATCGCGATTGCCGTCTTCGGCTTTCTGGTCTGGGCACACCACATGTTCGTCGCCGGAATCTCGGTTTATGCCGCTCTGGTGTTCTCGCTGTTGAGCTACCTGGTCGCCATCCCGTCGGCGGTCAAGGTCTTTAACTGGACCGCGACCATGTACAAGGGATCGATCAGCTACAACACGCCGATGCTCTATGCCTTCGGGTTCATCGGCTTGTTCACGGTCGGAGGGCTGACCGGCATTTTCCTGGCTTCGCTGGGCATCGACGTGCACGTCCATGATACCTACTTTGTCATCGCGCACTTCCATTATGTGATGGTGGGTGGCGGGGTGATGGCCTACATGGCGGGGCTGCACTTCTGGTGGCCCAAGATGACCGGCAAAATGTATCCCGAGGCCTGGGCCAAGTTGTCGGCGCTGCTGGTTTTCGTGGGCTTCAACACGACGTTCTTCCCCCAGTTCATTCTGGGATATATGGGCTCGCCGCGCCGCTACCATGCTTATCCGCCGGAATTTCAGGTGCTGAACGTGCTGTCGACGGCGGGCGCCTCAATCCTGGCCGTGGGCTACGTCTTACCCATGATCTACTTCGTTTGGTCGCTCCGTTACGGAAAGGACGCTGGTCCGAATCCCTGGAACGCGACAGGACTGGAGTGGATGACCTCCTCGCCTCCGCCGACCCACAACTTTGACGAGACCCCGGTTGTGACTTGGGAAGCTTACGACTACGAACATCAGCCGCAGGAGGAGATCACCGTTGGCCACTAGCGATATAGGCGATATTCAAGTCGCTGAGCGCGCGCTGCAACACCACTTTGCCGACATGGAGCAGCAGCGGGACACCGCTTCCTTCGGGATGTGGATGTTCCTGCTGACCGAAATCATGTTTTTCGGCGGGCTGTTCTGTGCGTATCTGGTGTATCGCGCTTCCTATTACCATGCGTTCGTCGAGGGCAGCCAGAAGATGAACATCACTCTGGGCGCGACCAACACGGCGGTGCTGATTTGCAGCTCGCTGACCATGGCGCTCGGGGTACGGGCGGCGCAGATGGGCAAACCCAAGCTCATGGTTATCCTGCTCCTGATCACCATCGTCTTCGGTTTTGGATTTCTTGGGATCAAGGCGGTGGAGTACCACGAGCACTGGGTGAATCACGAATTTCCCGGACCGAGCTTCCATTTCGAAACCGGTGACCCGGCACATCCCGCGACCGATCCCCAGCATACTGAGATCTACTTCTCCCTGTACTGGGCCATGACGGGATTGCACGCATTGCACATGGTGATCGGAATAGGTCTGGTGGCGTGGCTGGTCATTGCGGGCTTGATGGGCGCTTACACGCCTCACTATTACAACCCGGTCGAAAACGTCGGACTGTACTGGCACTTTGTTGACTTGGTCTGGATTTATCTTTTTCCGATGCTCTACTTGATCAGCAAGAAACACGGCGGCTAACGAGAAAGCACATGGCAGAACACAAGGAAACCGGCTCCGTGGGCCACATTGCACCGGCGAAACTGTACGTGGCAATTTGGGCCATTTTGACGGCGCTCACGCTCACCACAGTCCTGGTATCGCTGGTCGATATCGGGCCAATGAACGTGGTGGTGGCACTGGTCATCGCGACTATCAAAGGCACCCTGGTGGTCCTGTTCTTCATGCATCTCCGTTACAGCCCGAAGTTGACCATGGCGACCGTCGTCGCTGCCATGTTCTGGCTTTTCCTGTTGCTTTCGCTCACTATGACCGACTACCTGACGCGTGCGTGGCCCACCTATCCGGGCCATTGAACGGGCCGTTCTGCGTCTTGTGCGCCCGTGCCGATGCAGATACGCTCCGATATACGCGGCCTCGGGTTTCATCATCCTGTAACACAGTTATGTGTACTGTATTGCTGTGATACCGACACATGACAGTCTATCGCCCACCCTCGGCTACAATACAGCCGTGAAACAAACCATCTTTGCCGTGGAAGACGACAAGGACATTTCGCGGCTGGTCAGCCACCACCTGGAGGCCGCCGGATACGGGGTGCGCACGTTTGCTGCAACCGCGGGCGTGATTGCCGAAGCCGAGAAACAAGCCCCGGCGCTTTTCCTTCTGGACATCATGGTTCCCGGCGGAGACGGACTGGAGCTTTGCCGCCGCATTCGCCAGACCTCGTCGCTGGCCATGGTCCCGGTGATCTTCCTGACCGCCAAGACCAGCGAGGCCGACCGGGTGATGGGGCTCGAACTGGGCGCCGACGACTATGTTCTGAAACCCTTCAGCCCCCGCGAACTGGTGGCGCGGGTGCGGGCCGTGCTGCGTCGATTTGAACGTCCGCTGGCGCCCGCGATTGTGAAAGCCGGCGATATTGAGATTGACAGCGGCGCCATGACTCTGACCGTGCGCGGGCAACTGACGCAGAGCACGGCGACCGAGTTCCGGCTGCTGGAATATCTGGCCCGCCATCCCGGCCGGGTATTCACGCGCGACCAAGTGCTCGACGCGGTGTGGCGCGACACCCACTACGTTACCCCGCGCTCGGTGGACGTGTATGTGCGCCGCATCCGCGAGAAAATAGAAGAGAATCCGGACGAGCCGCGTTATCTTAGGACAGTACGGGGAGCGGGCTACCGCTTCGAGATTCCTAAGTCGTGACGAGCCATTCGTGAAGAACAGGATTTTCCTGAAGTTGTATGTGGCGGCGCTGTTGATCATCGTCGCCTGCACCCTCACCATGGCTGTGCTCCTGCATCATGCCTGGGTGGGAATGCTGCGCGGCCAGATTGAGACTTCGTTACGGCAAAAGACCCTGATGTTTGCTTCCCGCGTCGCGGAAGCTCCCCCGGCGTCGCTCCGACAAATTACCAGGCAGGCCGCCGACTCCGCCGACGCGCGGGTAACTATCATTGACTCCTCGGGTAAGGTGCTGGCCGACTCCGAGGCCAATCCCGACGCGATGGAGAACCATGTTACGCGGCCGGAGTTCATCGCCGCCTTGCATGGCCAGGTGGGAAGCTCTACCCGCTTGAGCCACACCATTGGAGTGGAATTGCTGTATGTAGCGGCCCCGGTTCCCGGCGGAGCCGTGCGGTTGGCCTATCCCCTAGCAGCGATCCGCGAGGCCAATCGCCACATCGGGCGTGATCTGCTGGAAGCGGCGCTGGTGGCGGCGCTTATCGCCATGTTGTTGGCGATCGTGGCGACGTATTCCATCAGCCGCAGGCTGGTGCGGATCACCGACTTCGCCGAACGTATCGCCGCCGGCGACCTTTCGGCGCGCATTCAGGAGGAGGCGAGTGACGAAATTGCGCACGTCGCCGCCGCGCTCGATAAGACGGCGCGCAAATTAGAGGACGGATTTCGCGCCCTGGAGAACAGCCGCCAGACGCTGGAAGCTCTGCTGAACTCGATGCAGGAAGCGGTGATTGCGGTGGCCCAGGACGGGCGCGTGTTGTGGGCCAACCAGCGCATGGAACGCCTGCTGCCGGGCGGACTGCGCCTGGGAGCGCCGCTGGTGCAATCGTTGCGCGACCCTGAGATCCTGACGGCGGTGCAATCCGCGCTCGGCAGGCGTGAAGTAACGGTGGCCAATGCCGCCAAGATTTTCTCGGGACGTATCTTCAACGTTACCGCCGCGCCTATGCCCGGAGGTGGCGCGGTTGCCGTGCTGCATGATCAGACGGAAGTCGAGCGGGTGGAGAAAACCCGGCGCGACTTCATTGCCAACGTCTCGCATGAGCTGCGCACCCCACTGACTTCCATTCAGGGTTATTCCGAAACTCTCCTCGACAACCCCGATCTGGGCGAGGGCGTGCGCGATTTCTTGGAGATTGTCCGCAAGAACGCCATGCGCATGGCCCGCCTCACCGAGGACTTGCTGGTGCTGGCGCGGGTCGAATCCGGGGAGCAGAAACTCAATCTCCAACCGGCCACGCCGCGCGAGTTGCTGGAGGATGCCGTCGAGACCTTTAAAGACCGGGCGGCCAGCCGCGGCATCGAGCTGTCGTTGATGAACACGGCAACTTCCGCCGTCGCGGTCGATCGCGATGCCATTCATCAGGTGCTTTCCAACCTGATTGACAATGCGCTGAAGTACGGTGACGGGGGCGGGAAGGTCCTGGTGGGGGCGTGTGAGGCCGAGGAAGGCGTGCAATTTTACGTTCGCGATTTTGGCTCCGGCATCTCCAGCGAACATCTGCCGCGGCTATTTGAGCGCTTCTACCGGGTGGACAAAGCGCGTTCGCACGAATCGGGAGGCACCGGCCTGGGCTTGGCCATCGCCAAACATGTGGTGCGCGCCCACTCCGGGACGATTTATGTGGAGAGTGAACTGAATCACGGTTCCACCTTTTATTTCACTTTGCCTCGGCAGCCTGCGCCGGTCAATGCGTAGCGCTACTGGCGTATGCAATTGGAATACGCCCGCCTGTGAATTCAAGCGAACTTCATGGAGCTTTCATCAAGAATTCACAATCGCCATTTAGTCTTCTTTCCATAGCTCGCCATTTACCCGCTGATGCCGCGAAGGATCGGATTGGCGCGGACGTGCCGGGTGGTAGCTCGAAACATCCCATCATGAGTTCGCCAGAATTGGTTTCGCCCAGCCCGGATACGATTTGCGCAGAGTTGCGGGAACAGACCTTGCAGGCTTGTCAGGTGGCCCGCATTGCAGCCGGCATTGTCGCCGAAGGAATCGCCACCGGCGTGCCTTCCCTGTCAGACGGGGTCCGCGAGCGCGAGAAGGAACTCGACACGCTCGATCGCCTCATCGATCAGGGCGTGACCTCGATCATCACCAAGGTGGACGAGGAACATGCGCGCGAACTGCTGGCCTGCCTCAAGTTCATCATCGACCTGGAGCGCATCGGCGACCTGCTGCTGAACTGTAGCAATCGCGCCGCCGCAGTGGGCAGCCGTATCGAACTGCAGGACATCCGCGATCTCACCGTCATGGCATCGCGGCTGGAGAAAATGCTGGGCGATGTGCACGATGCTTTCCGGGAACGCGATCTCAATCGCGCGCTGGCGGTGCTGCGTTCCGATGCAGAACTGGATCGCCTGCGCAACCTCATTTTTATGCGACATATTGAAAATCACGATGGCGCTCCCCGCCAGGAAAGCTTCCACGTGCTGTTCATGACCCAGTCGCTGGAGCGGGGCGGCGACCATGCCAAGAATCTCGCCGAGGAAGTTTGCCATCTGGTGAGCGGACACAGCGTCCGCCACGTGTTGCGCACCTACGACAAGCCCATGGAGCAGATGTTCATCGAAGACCTGAAGCGGCGTCAGGGGAGCGCGAAGCAACAGCTCGGAACCGAGCCATAACGTGGAGTTTACTGAGTGTGGAGCCTCACCGGGCACGGTGTGCAAAGCCCACGGCGATCCCAATATCCACCAGGACGAGCACACACACGGAGTAGATGTAATAGAACAAGCGGATCTTGGGCCAAAGCCACATGGGAAGTTGATCGGCAAACTTGTCGCCCCAAGTTTCATTAAGGCGGGGCGGCAGTGCGGCTTCTTCCGATTCCGATTGCCAACCTGAAGCAATCCAGGTGGCCCGTAGATTCGAGAGCAAGAGTGCGGCGAAAAGCACCTTGAGTACTCCCACCCCCGACAGCATGTCCACCACGTAGAACACAAGCACTGCGACGGCCGCGTAGCGGCTGCGCTCCCGTACGCCGACCCCGCCAAGGTAGTAGTACAACAGGACGAAAATGCCGACGATAGTCTGTCCTGATAAGGCGTTAAACACTAACGAGGACACGCCCACGATCGTGCACACCCAGTAACCTTGCACGCCAAGATAATCAACGTCTGTCCCGTTTTGAATGGAAGGCCAGAACAGGCTCTTGAGACGCCCCTCGGTCCGCGGAGTCGAACCGGACAGCCCGAGTGTTTCCATGAGGAGAATTAGACCGCTTTTGTACTACGCGGTCTAGCAGAAAATCAGGATTGCGATGCCTTCTTGTGCCGGTTGAGGTCTTGGGCCTGATTTCTTTAGCCTCCTCGTGCCGTAAGTGGCTGTCTTCACGCGAAATTTATCCCCATGTAACCGAGTTGTAACAATCCGTAGGTAAAACCAACTGAGGAACTCATCTCTGGCCAATCCAGGAGGAAACTACGTGATTCGCTCTTTCAGGGTGCTCCTCTGCATCGCTGTGTTGGTGAGCTGCGCTTTTGCGCAGACCAGGCTTAACGGGGCCGGCGCCACCTTTCCCTACCCCATCTATTCCAAATGGTTTAACGAGTATCACAACCAACATTCGGACATCGAGATCAATTACCAGTCGATCGGTAGCGGCGGCGGCATCCGCCAGGTTCAGGCCGGGACCGTCGATTTTGGCGCCAGCGATGGCCCCATGACCGATCAGCAGATCGCGGAGTCCAAGGTCAAGGTGCTGCACGTTCCCACTGTGCTCGGTTCGGTCGTGCCTGCCTACAACATCCCCGGAGTGAGTGGCGAGGTGAAGTTTACTCCTGACGCCCTGGCCGGAATCTTTCTGGGCAAGATTACCAAGTGGAACGACAAGGCGATCACGTCAGTGAATCCAGGGGTGAATTTTCCCGACCAGAGCATCACGGTGGCGCACCGATCGGATGGCAGCGGTACCACCTACATCTTCACCGATTACCTTTCGAAAGTTAGTCCCGATTGGAAGAACAATGTCGGCAAAGGTACCTCGGTGAAGTGGCCGGTAGGAATCGGCGGCAAAGGAAACGAAGGCGTGGCCGGTTCCATACGCCAGTTGCCCGGCTCCATCGGCTACATCGAACTGATTTACGCGCTGCAGAACAAGATTCCGTTCGGCAGTGTGCAGAACTCGTCGAAGAATTTCATCAAGGCCAGCCTGGACTCGACGACGGCGGCCGCGGTGGGAGTGAAGATGCCGGCCGACTTCCGGGTGTCGATCACCAATCCACCCGGCAAGGATGCTTATCCTATTGCCAGCTTCACCTGGCTGCTGGTTCCGACCAGTCCCACGGATGCCAACAAGGGGAAGATCCTGAAGGAGTATCTCTTCTGGATGCTGGACAAGGGCCAGACCATG
This sequence comes from Acidobacteriaceae bacterium, assembly GCA_003151335.1. Classification (GTDB taxonomy): domain Bacteria; phylum Acidobacteriota; class Terriglobia; order Terriglobales; family Acidobacteriaceae; genus Bog-257. Next base: position 8,043 of record PLXE01000098.1, on the reverse strand, counting down.
ACCCAGGCGCTGTCTTACGCTCCCCTGCCCGCGCAGGTGGTGGAGATGGAAAAGGCCGCCATCACGAAACAGATCAAGCCCTGAGCGCTTCATCTACCTGATACCAAACCCGCCAACTCCCCCCGGCTTTCAGCGGGAGTTGGCGTTCTCGCAAGCGCGGCCCTGTAACGCTCCTGTAACACATGTCTGATAGCGTGGACCCGATGAATTCGACCGAACCGCTGGGAAAGCTGCAGAAGCCCGCGACCGCGATTCCGTCCATGGCGCAGGTCAGCAAGGAGCGTAAGACAGCAGCCTCCACCGTGCTGCAGAAGATTCGCACCAGCCATCCGCGCGCCAGCCGCGTTCCGGACGCGGTGTTTGCCGTGATTATTCTGCTCAGCGCGATTTCCGTATTTGCGATTGTGGTGCTGGTGGCTTGGGAGTTGATCGACAAGTCGCGCTTGTCGCTTCACCAATTCGGGATCGGCTTCTTCTACGGACACGACTGGGACCCGGTGGCGGGCAGCTTCGGCGCGATGCCGTTCATCTACGGCACGCTGGTTTCGTCGTTCCTGGCGTTGCTGATGGCTGTGCCCCTGTCGATTGGAGTGGCCGTGTACGTCACCGAGATGTGCCCGCAGCGGCTGCGCGCCATCATCTCGTTTCTGGTGGAATTGCTGGCGGCGATTCCCAGCGTGATCTACGGATTGTGGGGAATCTTCGTGCTGGCTCCGTTGCTACGCGAATACGTCGAGCCATTTCTGGCGCGGACCCTGGGCTGGACCGGACTGTTCACCGGCCCGATGTACGGTTTGGGTATGCTGGCGGCCGGCATCATCATGGCGATCATGGTAGTGCCGGTGATTGCTTCGATTACGCGCGAGGTGATGACCGCGGTTCCGCAGAACCAGCGTGAAGCCGTGCTGGCGCTGGGCGCCACCCGCTGGGAAATGATCCGCATGGGCGTTCTGCGCAATGCGCGCATTGGCATTGTGGGCGGCATCATACTCGGACTGGGGCGCGCGCTGGGCGAAACCATGGCGGTTACCATGGTGATCGGCAACCGTCCCGAGATCGCCAAGTCGCTGTTCGCGCCGGGCTACACCATGGCCAGCGTCATTGCCAACGAATTCACCGAGGCCACCGGCGATTTGTATCTGAGCGCGCTGGTGGAGATCGGGCTGGCGCTGTTTATCGTGACGCTCATCGTCAACGCCCTGGCCCGGCTGCTGGTGTGGAGCATCACTGGCGGGACTGCGAGGGTGCGTGCCTAATTTGTCCGCCCAGTCAGCTCCGCAGCAGGTCGGCTTGGTACGCCGTTTTACCAACGCAGGCGCGACCACCTTCGCGGTTGCGGCCGCCATCCTGGTGCTGGTTCCGCTGCTGGCCATCTTCGCTTACCTGGTCATCAAGGGAATCGGCTCCGTCAATTGGGCTTTCCTTACGCAGACGCCGAAACCTCCGGGCGAGGTGGGCGGCGGCATGGCCAATGCCATCATTGGCACCGGAATCATCCTGGCGGTGGCCAGCGTCATCGGAGTGCCCCTGGGCATCGGCTCGGGCATTTACCTGGCGGAATATGGCCGCAATCGCTTTGGTGACCTGGTGCGATTTACCGCCGACGTGCTCAATGGTGTGCCGTCGATCGTTATCGGCATTGCCGCCTATTCGCTGGTAGTGGTCCCGCAGAAGCACTTCTCGGCATTTTCCGGGGGCGTGGCCCTGGGAATCATGATGATTCCCACGGTCGCGCGCGCCACGGAAGAAATGCTGCTGATGGTGCCCAACGTGATCCGTGAGGCCGCCTATGGACTGGGCATCCCCAAGTGGCGCACCACCCTCTCCATCTCGCTGCGCACCGCTTCCGCTGGAGTGATCACCGGCTGTATGCTGGCATTTGCCCGGGTGGCGGGAGAAACGGCCCCCCTGCTGTTTACCGCTTTTGGAAATCAGTTTTGGAACTTGAAATTGAATCAGCCCACCGCGGCGCTCTCGTTGCAGGTTTTTACCTACGCCATTTCGCCCTATGACGATTGGCACAAGCAGGCGTGGGCCGGAGCTCTGATCCTGATCGTTTTGATCGTGGGCGCGGTGGCGGCCGTCCGCATCACCACCAGCCGCGGAATGTTGAAGGGGGGATCATAAGGCTCCTATGGGCGTCGGAATCGAAGTGCGTGGACTGAATGCCTGGTATGGCAAGAACCAGTCGCTGAACTCCATCGACATGACGGTGGCCGCCAACCACGTGACCGCGGTCATCGGTCCCTCAGGATGTGGCAAGAGCACCTACGTGCGCTGCCTCAATCGCATGCACGAGACCATTCCGGAGGCCCGCGCCGAAGGCTCGGTCAAGGTCGGCGAGATGGATGTTTACGGCAGCGGCTCCGATCCGGTTGAGGTGCGGCGGCGCATTGGCATGGTCTTCCAGAAGCCGAATCCCTTTCCCAGCATGTCGATCTACGATAATGTTGCGGCCGGCCTGAAGCTGAACGGCTTTCGCAACCGCAAACAAATGAACGAACTGGTGGAGCGTTCGCTGAAACTGGCGGCTTTGTGGGATGAAGTGAAGGACTCTTTGCACAAGAAGTCGGGGGCCAGCCTGTCGGGCGGGCAACAGCAACGGCTGTGCATCGCGCGCGCCCTGGCGGTCGAGCCCGAAGTGCTGTTGATGGATGAGCCGGCCTCGGCCTTGGATCCCATCTCGACCAGCAAGATCGAAGAATTGATTTTTCAGTTGAAGCAGCACTATACCGTGGTCATCGTGACCCATAATATGCAGCAGGCCGCGCGCGTGGCCGAGTTTACGGCATTTTTTCTGATGGGAAGCCTGATCGAGTACGACAAGACAGAGAAGATATTTACCACCCCCGCCGACAAGCGGACCGAAGACTACATTACAGGCAGGTTTGGATAATGCGCAGCCGCTTTCAGCAGGGACTGGACGAACTGAAAGAGAAACTGTTGCGGATGGGAGGCCTTGCCGAGCAGGCCATCGATCGTGCAACCGAAGCCTATCGCACCCGCGACAGCAAGTATTGCCAGATGGTGCTGACCGGGGAGAGCGCGATCAACGACGCCGAACGCGAGATCGATGAACTCTCGCTCGACCTGCTGGCCATGCAGCAGCCTATGGCGGTCGATCTGCGCTTTATCCTGGCGGTGCTGAAGATCAACGCCGATTTGGAGCGCGTGGGCGACCAGGCAGTGAACATTGCGCAACGGGTGCTCGACCTGATCAGCGAACCCGAGGTGCAGTTGCCGGTGGATATTCCGCGCATGGCCGACAGCGTCAGCACCATGGTGCAACGGGCGCTGGAGGCCTTCCTCGACGGCAAAGCCGAGGTGGCCGAGGCGGTTCTGCAGATGGATGGCATTGTCGACCGCATGAAAGACGAAGCCTTCATTGTGCTCGTCCAGAAGATGCACAACGAACCCGCGGTGACGCGTTCGGCGCTCAATGTGTTGCTCATCTCGCGCAACCTGGAGCGCATCGCCGACCACGCTACCAATATCGCCGAAGACGTGATTTTCTGGGTGCGCGGCGCCGACGTCCGCCATGGGGGCGCTCACTACCGGCAGTAAGGCCGACGGCGGTGGTTGACATCACAGTCCATATTCACGATATTGAGCTAACAGAGGTCAGCCTGCATCTAAGTAAGTCTAAGCAAGCAGATACTCTGCAAAATTGAGACTGCCGAAAGGCAAGCGAATGAAGAAGACGCTGGGCACGGCCGTGTTTTTACTGGTTGCACTGAATTGTTTTGCCTGGCAATTGACGCTGCCCCTAGGGGGATCGTCTTCTTCCGACACCGGGCGTAAGGAAACTCGCGTCACCACGCGCGCTCTTACCGGCGTGGTGCTGGGCAAAAGCGACGCTCCCGTGAGCAATGCGGTGGTCTATCTGAAGAACATGAAGTCGCTAGCAGTGAAAACCGTTATTGCCGGCAATGACGGCGCCTATCGCTTCCCGGAGCTCTCGCCCAATGTGGATTATGAGGTCTATGCGCAGCGCGAGGGCAAAAAGAGTGACACGAAAACCTTGAGCCAGTTCGACGACCGGCAGAAGGCCAACATCATTTTACGGATCAAGTAGGGGGAGCTGTCAGCCTGGGCGCAAAATCAAAGGCCGCCATCGCTGGCGGCCTTATCGCTGTGTGCGAAACCCAAGCTAGTTGTTTTCGTTGCTGGCGCGCTTCCACGACATGAACTCGCCAATGGTCGAGCCCGTGCCGGAGGAGGTGGCCGCCGGAGCCTTGTAGGCCTCGACATCGCGGCGCGTGGCCTCTACGCCACCCACGGCACGAATGCTGAGTCCCACTTTCTTTTCGGCCGGGTTCATCTTAATGACCTTGAATTCGAACTCCTGGCCGGATTCCAGCTTGATCGGCTGGCCCTGAGGGTCCGCCGCTTCCGAGTTGTGGCATAGGCCTTCGATGCCATCGGCAATTTCGACGAACGCGCCGAAGCTAGCCAGGCGCAGCACCTTGCCGTGGATGACATCGCCCACGTGATGCTGCTCGAAGAAGGTGTCCCAGACATCGGGCTGAAGCTGCTTTACGCCCAGTGACAGGCGGCGCTGGTCCGGCTCAATGGCCAGTACGATGGCCTTCACCTTGTCGCCCTTCTTCAACACTTCGGAGGGATGCTTCACCCGCTTGGTCCAGCTCAGGTTGCTGACGTGGACCAGTCCGTCGATTCCGTCTTCGATTTCGATGAACGCCCCGAAGTCGGTCAAGTTGCGGACTTTGCCTTCCACCACCGCGCCCACCGGGAACTTCTCGTGCAGACTCTCCCAGGGATTCGATTCCAGTTGCTTCAGACCCAGGCTGATACGGCGCTCCTGCGGATTTACGTTCAGCACCACGGCCTCAACCTGGTCGTTCACATTGACCAGCTTGGAGGGGTGCTTCATGCGCTTGGACCAGGTCATCTCGCTGACATGCACCAGCCCTTCGATGCCCTGTTCCAGCTCGACGAAGGCGCCGTAATCGGTCACGCTGATGACGCGGCCGTGTACATGCGCACCGATGGGATAGCGCTCGGCTGCGTCCAGCCAGGGATCGGGCGTGAGCTGTTTGAAGCCCAACGACACGCGCTGTTTCTCGCGATCGAATTTCAGCACCTTCACCTGGATCTGGTCGCCCACCTGCACCAGGTCGCGCGGATGGGTCAGGCGGCCCCAGGACATATCGGTGATGTGCAGCAGTCCGTCAATGCCTCCCAGATCGACGAAGGCGCCGTAGTCGGTCAGGTTCTTGACCGTGCCGGTGAGAATGCCGTCTTCATGCAACTGATCCAGGGTCTTGGTGCGCTTCTCCGACTGCTCTTCTTCCAGCAACTGTTTGCGGGAGGCGACGATGTTGCCGCGCTTCTTGTTCAGCTTGATGATGCGGACCTCGATCTCCTGGCCTTTCAGACCGTCGAGGTTACGCACGGGACGCAGATCGACCTGCGAACCCGGGAGGAAGGCGTGAGCGCCCAGAATATCGACCGTCAGGCCTCCCTTGATGCGATCAATGACGCGGGCCTTGACCGAAGCCTTGTCGGTGTAGGCCTTCTCAATCTCGTCCCACGCGTGCAACCGCTGCGCCTTCTGGTGCGAGAGGTGGATGTAGCCTTCCTCAGTGTGGCCGGGCTCGCGCATGACCGCGATCTCGTCGCCGCGTTTAACGGTGACGTTGCCTTCGGAGTCGGTAAATTCCGCGACCTGCACCACGCCCTCGGATTTGTAGCCAATGTCAACGACCACGTACTGCGCCGTGACCTTCAGCACCGTGCCGGTAACGATCTGTTCTTCATTCAGCGCGGCTTCCGTCTGGGCCTGTTCCTGTTCGAAGGTTTCCAGGGCGGTGGCAAAATCTTCCATCGACGGTTCTTTTTCGGAACGAGGAGCGGCGGCAGCGGTACTCGCGGCAGGTTGAGAGCTGGGCTCGGAGGCTTGCTCGATGTGAGGCTGCTCGGCAATGGGGCTGGGCTCGGCGGGTTGCTCGATGTGAGGCTGCTCGGAAGGAGCGCTGGGCTCGGTTGCCTGCTGGGTTTGCGGCTGCTCAGGAGCGCCGGAGTCTTCGGTTTGGGTGGTCGGGGCGTTGGAGACTTCTTCGAAAGACATGTGGTTGCGTATGTACACTCGCGCGTTTTGAAAACACGCAGAGAGCCTTAATAAGAAATAAGAACCGACTGCTGGCTTGAATCTTCAGGTGTGATTGCCCGCCTATAGCGGGTTTGGACAACCCAGCGGCCGAATCCCACGAAGCGAGCTTCGCTGCCATGGAACATCTTCGAATATAACAACCGTGCCGAGCAGTGTCAAACTCGTAAGTTCAATATTCGCACTGATTTTACAAGCTTTTTCAGGATTATTTACGCGCCTGTCAAGTTCGCTCGGCACCGGGCAGTGTGATAACGATAAGACCGTTGGGGGAACGCTAAGACGTTTGGTAGTCTGCTGGTGATATGGATTATCTCTGGACCCCGTGGCGTTATGCCTACGTCAGTGCCGGCGAGGCGCCGGCCTGTATCTTCTGCGAATTGCTGCGCGCCGGCGACGACCAAAAGTCGCTGATTGTTTACCGCGGCGAACATAACTTCGTCATCCTGAACGCCTTTCCCTACACCTGCGGCCACGCCATGATCGTGCCCTACGAGCATGTCAACCGACTGCATAAGCTTGCGCCCCCGACTGCAACCGAAATGATGGCCTTGTCGCAGCGCCTGGAAGTGGCCCTCATCGAACTCTATCGCCCGGATGGAGTGAATGTCGGAATGAATATTGGCAAAGCGGCGGGCGCCGGTATCGCCGAGCACATTCACATGCACGTTCTGCCCCGTTGGGTGGCCGACGCCAACTTCATGACCGTCATCGGCGAGACGCGCGTGTTGCCGGAGTCGCTGGAAACCACGTATCAACGGCTGAAGGCAAAGTTCTAGGTGGCACGGGTGCCCCACCCAAGCTTCCTTTGCTTGGGTGGGAAAGGGTATCGCACTCTAGGGCGCAAAGTAACTGGAGATGTCCAGGATCAGTTGCGTGAGCCCCGACGCGTACGCATCGACCTTGCCGTTGGTGGTAGGTACAATTGCCATGTTGTTGGTGATCGATCCATCCAAGGCATTCAGGGTCGAGACCGTAGGCCGTTCGGCGCCGTCCGGCCACAGCGTCAGGTAGCCCAGCGCGCCTACCGGGACAACCGTCGCATTGAAGACATACGCTTGCGCCGTCGCGGGCGGTCCACAGAAACTCCCCGTCACGTCCACGGGAGGCGTCAGGGTTCCGCTGAAGGGCTGACCGCTGCCCACGTGGCGAGTGTCGATGACCCGGCAAGGCGCGACGGCATAGAGGGACAGCCCGCCCGTCCCGGCGGGCGCGAAGTAGCCGTTGATATCAATGACCAAGTCGGTGTCGTTGGTCGGGTAAACCGAGACCTCGCCGCTGGTGCCCGCAACCACGATGGCGGCGTTGGGAATGATCCGACCAGAGATATCGTTCAAAGTGGAAACCGTAGGCCGGGTTTCACCGGTGGGCCACACCGTCATGTAAAACAGCGAGCCGTGGGGCACGACGGAGAAGTTCAGCGAGTATGCAACGACGCCGCTCGCGGGAATGTTGCAGGTCGAGGCATTCAGTATTGGGAAGGCCCGTTCCTGGCCGCCCGTCAGAAACGGCGGTCCCAGTCCCGGGGGATAGCTGCTGTAGCGCGTGTCGGCGACGCGGCAGGGTGTCAGCGGATAGAACGCCAAGGTTGAGCCGGATGCAGGCGCGAAGTAGCCATTGATGTCGAGGATCACGTTGGTCGTGTTGGTAACGTAAATACTGACGGCGCCGCTCGTTCCTGCCGGTACGATCGCCGCGTTGGCCTTGATACGGCCATCAATCGAGTTCAACGTGGCGACTAAAGGACGGCCTTCACCCGTGGGCCAGATGGTCAAGTAACTCAGCGTACCTTGCGGCACGACGGAAACATTTAACGAGTACGCTGCGGCAGTGGTAGGAATGTTGCACCCACCCTCTTGCGGAATGGGGAAGTTTTGGAATGTGCCGCCCTGAATCGGGCCGCTGCCGCCGCG
>PLXE01000063.1 GCA_003151335.1 Acidobacteriaceae bacterium | reverse complement strand
CGTAGTCGCTGAACTCGACCAGCAGGTAGTGCGAGCCGCCAATCGTGTAGCGTTGGGGATGGGCAAGCGCATCCCGAATATTGTCGTACGAGAAGTGGAAGTCGCAACCCAGGCTGAACGTCAGTTTCCCATCGCCGGCATCGTGGAGTTGCCCCAGCATTTTGGTGTAACGGTCGCGATCATAGGTGAACTCGTTATTGCAGTGCGGCGCGGCGACGATGTGCGTAACGCCGTCTTCCGCGGCGACGCGGCACATCTCGGCCGTCATCTCCCATGACTCCGAGCCATCATCAATGCCGGGCAGAATGTGGCAGTGAATGTCAACCATGTGAAAAAAGCGGTAATGGTACAGTTTGAAAACTTAGCTGTTCCAGGGGCTAAGAAACCTCAAAGCAGTTGTTCGCGTGATCCATGATGATCTTAAAGCGCGAGAGAAACCCGACCTGCCCCAAAAGCCCAAGACCTACATGCTCCAAGGTGTCACAAAATCCAGCGTACAGATCAAACGTGAAAGGATTTTCCGCCTTGTCGCCGTTCCATATAGTCGCTTTAACGTTATCGAAATAAGCGGTCTGCGGCTGGTCTGCCCCGCTACGCTGATACGCTATATCTGCCGTTTGAGGGCTAGTCTTTCGTTGTTTTCCTGACGATCCGCGCAGCGGCTTGGTTCACGCCCCCGCGCTTGCATTTGTGCACATCGAACCGCTCCTGAATGTCTTCCCTGGCCGCTTCTATCGGCATCAAGCCGGAGGAAAATTGCACGTTGCAGTACCCGCAGATGCCGAGCAAGGGATGGTCGCGCACGAATTTAAGTTTTCGCTTTGCCATGGTTAGCCTTTCTCCACGGCAGATTGGTTCACGTCCTCGCGGATCGGATAATCTTCGCAGTAATGAAGATTGAACACCTTTTCCGCTGTCAGCCATGCTGCCTCGCCCGTGACGTGGGGAGTTGAAACCATCCACCGGCACCCTTTGCACTCGCAAGCGATCATTCCGTTTAGTGCTTGCCTGGAAACCAGCTCGCGTTTTCTCTTTGCCATCCTCCAAGCTTACGCCGTCCGCGCTGGCGTTCAAGCCCTGTGGAAATCAAACTGCACCACTACCAAAAAAGCCCAATCACGGTTAACCACAGATTTCACGGATCGAATTTAGCCGGAATTTCCGTTTTAGCTCCCAACAGCTCCACGCTATATACCTTGCGAGCGCGTCGAGCGCCCTTTTTGTTTTTGGCTGGACTCAGGGCTCGGCACAGTGTCGTGGGGTGAACCAACCCGAGTCCCGCAACTCTTCACCAGGACGCAGTCCAGACATTTCGATCAATCGTCGAGCCAACGTGGTTATCTTGACTGGATCCCCCATTCAAGCATGTAGATCTCACCATTGGAGCCGAGCGTGGTGGCCTGAAACACCAATTGCACGGCCTCCGTGCCAAACGCGCGAAACCCCGTGGAACTGATCTGATCAGTGGGCTGGGCAGGAACTTGTAGGAGGCGTTTTTGTCTGGCGTCGCCGGGCAAGCGTCATGAACAATATCCGTGTCAAAAATCCGCGGCTCAGACTCGATTCGACGAACTACCACGAACTGCATCGGCAGGTGCTGGAGCGGGACGGCTGGCGATGTCAGGTCTGCGGTAGCATGCAAAATCTGCAGGTGCACCACCTTAAATTTCGCAGTCAGTCAGGCGGCGACGCATCGTCGCCGGGCGGAGAGGGAGTATGATTCCAGCATCTTCGACAGTTGGGTGCTTGTAGAAATGCGTCGCAAATCTTGGCGAAGCTTCTTTCTTCTGATGCAGCAACCACGTTCGAAGAAGGTCTGAACAAAACGGTCGAGTGGTATCGCTCACAGGCTCTATTGCCGGTGACGGCGTGAAGGGTCTGAGGTGGTTAAGCTAAGTCCGGCCTGCTGCCACGATCAAACTCTAGACAGACGGAAGAGAAAAGCCACAGCCCAGCTAAATTGCCAAATTTTAGCTGGGCTGTCGTGCGTTCAGGAGTAAGGCACCTTGGTAAAGACACAAGGCAATAATCTGATTTGAGCCTACAGCCTCCGGCAACGGCACGGTTTATAACCTGAAGCCGAAGGAGGAATAAAGCACAATTTGACATTCTTACACCACGGGAGATCTGAGGCAGATGGGTCAGAAAGAGCGCCTTCGAGACTGAAGAATGACGCGTTTGACTGAACACCATACACGCCCGGGGCCGCAGCATTGTGTGATGCAGTCTTGTATGTCCCCGTTCCCGAGTCGAGGGTCGCAGTTGCACCTTCCGCTAGGGTGAAAGTGTTTCCTGGGGCACTCACATTCAACACTCCACTGGTGGCGTGAATTAATACGGAACTTCCGGTTTTCTTAATCTCAAATTTAGCGGTGCCGCCAGTCGCAGGCGCGATCAGGTACTTATCCGCCTGAGCCGTCATACCCTTCGTAGTGCTGATACTCGCAGTGCCCGTGGTTAAGTCCAGAACGCCGCCGTTGAAGACCATCTGAGAATTTGACGGAATCAAAACGGTCGATCCTGGGGAAGAGATTGTAACAACGGCGCCATCCGCCGTCACCACTTTGTCGCCTTTGAAGAGAGCTGTGGTTGTCGGGGTTACACCGCCATTGAGAGCCACTGCACCGCTGGAATTCATCACTGCGACATCATTAGAAGCCCCAAATGCCAGCGCTGGCAAACCCGATATTGCAAGCAGGCAGACAAAATAAATCAAGCAACGAGTTTTCATTTCGAAGCCTCCAAATTAGTACGGCTCTCTAGTAGCGAAGAGTAGCACTTTTGTCAACAAAACTCCATAAAAAACGACTGCAAGAAAACTGATTTTATTTCCTAGATCATTGAGAAGAAAATCACATCTACGCTATCACTGCTGATGGCACCAACGTGCCATTTTTGAGTTGCGTCTTGCCTGAGTCACGGCTTCCTGCGGACCCATTTAAACGGCCTCAGACTCACGCCGGGCACCGGCAACAGAGTCTGCGGGAGATACCACTCGACCGTTGTTGGGACCTTCTTCGATCCAAAGCATGGTCGATGGTCACCTCCTGCTGCTCATAACAAAAGACTTGGTGGCTTCGTTTCGCAAGTCAGCGGAAAAAGGAGGGCAGCACTCGCGGAAACCCGAGCCGTCGATCGCGCTCTGCCAGGCTTGTTAAGTCCCTTCCCTTTTTTGTTTGCGTTTCTCGCTTGGCGTCCGCGAGCGATCGGTGTCTTCCCCCATTTGTGCCAAGGCGCGCTCGAGAAGGAACTCGATTTGTTGATTCGTCGAGCGGTGCTCCCGTTTTGCGAGTTCTGCGATCCTCGCTTTCAAGTCGGCGCGTATTCGGATAAGCACGGGAACTCGGGGTTCGTTCATTTGCAAATCACCAAGAATTTCTCTTGCTGAAAAGATAGCGTTTTGATATCACTTAGATATATCAACGAGGTGCTTATGCCTTCCAAGAATCTCGACAAGAACAACCTCCAGCTAATACGCCACAACACTTCCCTAGTCAAGAAGCTTTACCCGAACATCAACCGAGCACGGATCCAAGCGCTAAAAGAGCTGACCAAACAATTCAGCTTCTCCTTTGCGAGTGGAGATGTGATCCAGCCTTGAGAATGGCTGGTTTGTAACCCACACCGGACTTGTTCGCCTGGCGCGTCGCAAGCGATGCCGCGGTATCCACGTCGAGGCCGTGGATTCACTGTGTGATTCCGCGGCGAATCGTTTTGTCCTCAAGGCGACGGTGTATCCATCCAAAGATTCCGCGGGTTTCGTCGGCTACGGCGATGCTGACCCCTCAAATGTTTCGCTGCTGGTCCGCGGCGCCGAAATGCGGATCGCGGAAACCCGAGCGGTCAATCGTGCCCTGCGCAAGGCATATGGCATCGGGATCTGCTCGGTCGAGGAGATCGGATCCGAATCCTGGTCCGATGGCAGGTTCCAGCGATCAACGCAAATTTCCACCCCAAAATACCAACGGAAACGGGAACGGCAATGGGGGTGCCGGTCACAAGGTCCGCGACCGGCTCTGCCAGATCATCCGCCAGCACAAGCTCAATCCCGAGCTGGTAAAAGCCTATGCCGTCGACTTCTGCGGTACCAAAGCACTCAAAGACGCCACTCGTGAGCAGGTCGAAAGCTTCGTGCAGCAACTTGCCGAAGCGGCGAAGAAGGACCGTGATGGCCTGCTCTGCCAGCTCAACAGCTATGCACCCCCAAGCCAGGAGGTGGCGGGATGAAACGTCATGTTCCCGGGCTCTCCGAGACCGCGCGTGATTCGCACTCCGAGGTTCCCGACGGCATATTTCTCGTCCGGCTTGATGGGGCGCAACATCGCTGGCAAGCCCAGAAGCGCTTTTATCTGCTCCGGCTTTCCATCCTCGAACCCAAGCCGTTCGCCGGGCGCTCAATCGCCAGCCGTCTCTACTGCACTCCAAAAGCGATGTGGAAGCTGGGCTGGTTCCTGCGGGATTTTCTCTATGACCCCGAGCTGTTGAGCCAGGACGAGGTCGACGAGCGCGGCCTGGTCGGCGTCGTGAAGATCAGCTACACCGTGGTCAACGGCATCTCGCTGGTGAACTTTGACGGCTTCGCCCCGGCCAGCCAGTGGGAAGAGCTGGCCACCGCCGTCCGCGTTCCGCCGGCTGGCAACGGTAACGGTACGGAGAAGGGAAGGGCATCACGATGAATTACAGCTACACCCAGATTTCCCAGTACCTGACCTGCCCTCGCCGTTATCGCCATCGCTATCTGGACGGCTGGCAGGAAAAAGACACCCGCGCCGCCATGCTTTTCGGCCGCTGCTTCGAACAGGCGGTGGCGGCTTTGTTCCGTCGCGAAGATCCAGCGGCAGTCCTGTTTGAGCAATGGGCGCCATGCAAGAACCTGGGACTGGCCTATTCCGGAAACGACACCTGGGACCACATGCTTCAGCAAGGCATTCACTTACTCGAGCGTTTCGTCCAAGATGACCGCGTTCAGATTCACCAGCCACACAGCCATCAACAGGTCCGATTCACACGCACGTTGAGTTCTGGCAACAGCTTTGTCGCCTTCGTCGATGCTGTCGGCGAGCTGGATAGCACACCCTGTGTGCTGGAGTGGAAGACCAGCTCCGCCCGCTATCCCGAGGAGCCTGACGGCATTGCGGCCTTGGATCCGCAGCTAGTTTGTTATTCCTGGATGACCGGCATCAATGAAGTCGCTCAGGTCGTCTTTGTCCGTAAGCGCATGGTTGAAGTCCAGTACCTGCGGGCCACCATCTCGGACCAACAGCGGCAGGAGTTCGAAACCCTGGTCGACGACACGGTCCGTCGGATTGAGTCCGGACTGTTCCTGCCGCGAAGCGGCATCCGCTTCCCCCAGAATCCGTGTACCACTTGTCCTTTCGTTGGGCTCTGTCTCGACCAGCGCGACCTGGTTGAGGCTGGGCTGATTCGCAAGCCGGGAGTCGATCTTGGTCTGTTTGACGAACTTGGTTACTAAGTATCCGCCCATGCCGCCCAAGCTGAATCGTCGTCGTGCCCAGGAGGTGCTGAGCAAGATCGACGCGATCCTGGCCTGGGAGGCACGGCATGAGAACGAGCGCGATACTAGGTTTGTGGAACTGGGCAAGTACCTGTGCGAAGTGCGCGCTGGCCAGTACTGGCGGCTGGAGAAGCTGAAGTCATTCGATGAGTTTCTGGTGCGGCGGTTTCCGGAGTCCAGAAGGAAAGCCTACTACCTGATGTCGATTCACGAACAGCTCCCACCCCAGGTAAGGAGGGAGCTGAAACAGGTGGGATGGACGAAGGGCCTGGAGTTGGCCAAGCTGGCGCGCCGAGACGGGCAGCGTTTCGATTGTGCAACCTGGTTGCACAAAGCACGACAAATGCCCAAGGCGGAGTTCCAGCGGGAAGTGGAAAGGGAACTGACCGGCAAGGACAGCGAGCCATCAGAGCTGATCTATTTCAAAGTCTATAAGAGCCAGATGCCGGTTATCGAGCGGGCGATCGAGGCCGCGGCCTTGATGCTGGGGACGGACAAGTCCCGGGGCTACTGCCTGGAGATGATCTGTGCGGATTTTCTGGCCGGAGCTTCGATCGACGGCGGCAATCCGGAAATCCTACTGCAATCCATCTCCCGCTACTACAAGTTTCTGCCAGGCGAACAACAGGAGGTCTTTCGATCTGAGATCGCCGGGCAGGCCTCATGAAGAAGATCCCAGCCAAGAACCCGCGGGTGAGACTTGATTCGGAGAGCTATGGCAAACTGCATCGGCAGGTGCTGGAACGTGACGGCTGGCGCTGCCAGGTCTGCGGGAGCATGCAAAATCTGCAGGTACACCACGTAAAATTCCGCAGCCACTCAGGTAGTGATGAGGAACAAAATTTAATCACGCTGTGCGCCGAATGCCACGAACGGATGCATAGAAAAGCCGCCTGCTGCGGGGCCGGGATGCACTGACTGGTTTCTTATCTCTGTAAACGAGGCCGCTGCAATCGCGGAGATTTCGCCTGAAACGATTCGAACTGCCCTGGAAAAGAAGTCCGTGACGCCATCGCACAGGCATCGGGCAGGCAAAGCAGTGCGTCATCAGTTTTCCGCTGGCGATGTTCTGTATGTGAAGGTACTAACTGAATTTCCCTTTCCTTTGAGCAAGCAGGATAAGCAGTCATTGGCGCAAGTCTTGGCGCGCGGAAACAGGACAGCGTCGCACTGGTCTCTGAAAGGTGCTGATCTTGTGTATCGCTCAGGGGAAATGCAGATGTTGGTTGAGTGCAAATCGTTTCGGCAAACGGTAGCCAGGAATTTGGCGGCATATCGCTGGGGTAGGCGACGGGTCGTCTCCTCATCCGAAGTCCTGGGAGGAGAGCCCGTTTTTCGAGGAACTCGCATTCCTCTCCAGCATGTTGCATCGCTGTTTCGGAAGGGCGTGCCCGAACAAGAGATCGCAGAAGACTTCCCCAATCTCAGTGCTCGGGACTTTGCATATGCTCGGCTATTCGCTCGCTTTGGTGAAAAACCAGGACGGCCGCGAAAGCGGTTGGTAATACAGAGGAAGCATGGGGCTGCCGAGTGATTGGTCTGTTACTGGATGAGCATATCTCGCCGACGTTGGGACCCCCTGAGGATCTCTGGACGGGTGTTCTCGGCACATACTTCACGAACATCTTCAA
The DNA here is from genome assembly GCA_003151335.1 of Acidobacteriaceae bacterium. Lineage (GTDB taxonomy): Bacteria > Acidobacteriota > Terriglobia > Terriglobales > Acidobacteriaceae > Bog-257. Next base: position 55 of record PLXE01000063.1, on the reverse strand, counting down.
CAACATGTGAGGAAAGATCAGAAGCGAGCGCATATTATGGTTGATTATCATCTAT
>PLXE01000066.1 GCA_003151335.1 Acidobacteriaceae bacterium | reverse complement strand
AACCACAGCAGCAGGCTAAACCTGCTCCGCAGACTCGTCCTGCTCCTCAGCCGCCGCAGCAGCAGGCTAAACCCGCACCGCAGCAGCGTCCGGTTCCTCAGCCGCCGCAGCAGCAGGCTAAACCTGCTCCGCAGCAGCGTCCCGCTCCTCAGCCACCGCAGCAGCAGGCTAAGCCGGCGCCGCAGCAGCGCCCTGCTCCTCAGCCACGGCCGCAGCAGCAGGCTAAACCTGCTCCCCAGCAACGCCCCGCTCCTCAGCCACCGCAGCAGGCTAAGCCGGCTCCGCAGCAGCGTCCTGCTCCTCAGCCACCGCAGCAGCAAGCCAAACCTGCGCCGCAGCAGCGTCCTGCTCCTCAACCAAGGCCACAGGCACAGCCACAGCAGCAGGCTAGGCCCGCGCCGCAGCAGCGTCCGGCCTCTCAGCCGCAGCAGCAGGCTAGGCCGGCCCCGCAGCAGCGTCCTGCTCCTCAGCCACCGCAGCAGGCTAAGCCAGCTCCGCAGCAACGTCCTGCTCCTCAGCCACCGCAGCAGGCTAAGCCGGCTCCGAAGAAGCTGCCTCCAGCCGGGGAGAAGAAGCCGCCGCAGTAGCGGCGATCCGCTGCGTTCAATCGCGGTGCAACAGGATGGGCGAAGCTCCAGCTTCGCCTATTCTTTTTCTTGTGTGACGCGCGTGTCCGGCAACTTGAGGTAAGGTCGGTTATTCAACGTTGCTCCTCTTGTCCGCAGCGGTTGCCAGAGGGATGTCGCGGAACCAGCGGCTGGCAACCAGCATCGAATACAATAGTTGCAAAGGACCATCCTAATGAAGTTCCAGCCAGGCCCATCGCGTTTCCTGACGTTCTCACTATTGCTGCTCGCGTTGTGCCTGACCATTCCGGCGCTGGCGTCCGACCGGGGCGAGGGCCCACTCGACCCTTCGCAGCCGACTGGCATTACGGTGGACGCGATCATCCAGCAATTTGCCGCCAAGGAAAAGCAGTTCAAGATTGCGCGCGAGCAATACACCTATCGCCAAGACGTGATGGTGGAAACGCTCGAGGGCGACACCGTGGACGGTGAATTCCGCCAGGTGGTGGATGTCCTGTTTGACGACCAGGGCCGCCGGAGTGAGCAGGTGGTGTTTGCCCCGCAGTCAACTTTGCAGCGCATTTCCATGAGCCGTGAGGACTTCGACGACATTCAGCATCGCCTGCCTTTTGTGCTGACCAGCGACGAAATTCCGGAATACTCGATTCTTTACGTCGGCAAACAAAAGGAAGACGAACTCGGGACCTACGTCTTCGATGTTGCGCCCAAGCAAATCGAAAAGAACAAACGTTATTTCCAGGGCCGTATCTGGGTCGATGACCACGACTTCCAAATCGTAAAGACCTACGGCAAGAACGTTCCCGACATTGGCGTTGGCAAGCATCACGGGGAAAACGAGAACCTGTTTCCCAAGTTCACCACCTGGCGGCAGCAAATTGACGGGCAATATTGGTTTCCGGTTTACACCAAGATCGACGACGAGCTTCACTTCTCCAACGGCGACGTTCATATAAGGCAGGTAGTGAAGTACACCAACTACAAGCGCTTTGGCGCCAAGTCGAAGATCATCTACCAGGGCCAGGAAATCCCGAAGGACCAGCCGCAGTCGGGAACGCAACAGCCCAGCAAGACGCCGCCACCGCCGAAGCAGTAGAGCCGCTGTTCGCTGTTCGCTAAATCGCGTGGACAACTCATGCCTTTTAATAGCGCGTGTGTGAACTTGCTTTGAGGTTGGCATGGTGGAGGGATTGCGAAAAATCGTGCCACGCAGAGGCGGAATTGCTTTTAGCCCAGGGCGGAAGTCCTGAGTAAAGTCTGGGAAAAACTGACGAGTCCCGTAGCCGGGGTCCCCAACGAGCGCCCCGCGCATCAGAAACGTCAGCGGCGTGCCGCGAGTTCGACCGCGGGGCTCAGTAGAAGAGGTACTTGCGCCACTTCGAGTCGGATCGCCCCATCATGCGCATGATGTGGCGGCTGGTATGCAAGTTGAAAGCGCGTGGCTCGCGCATGAGTTTCATGCTGGCTTCGTGAGGCAGCAGATTGCCCTTGCGGCGATTGCAGGAGTGACAGCAGGCCACCAGGTTTTCCCATGTCGAAGCCCCACCTCGCGAACGCGGGATGACGTGATCCAGCGTCAACTCGCCGGCGGCCAGGATCTTCCCGCAATATTGGCAGGTGTTGCGGTCGCGCAGCAAAATGTTCTTGCGCGAGAGGGCCCGGGTCTGGTGCGGAATGCGCCGGTATTCCAGCAGACGGATGACGGAGGGCACGTGCATGGCGATGCGCGCCGCGTGCAGATAGTGTCCGTTGGCTTCTTCCATCATGGCCACACCCTTCAGCACAAGAATGACGGCGCGACGTGCGGCACAAACATTGATGGGCTCGTAGGACGCATTGAGCACCAGCACGGGTGCGTGCATCGCCGTCCACTGCGGCGGCTCATCACCGGCGACACGGGCGGGCTGCATACATCCGGCAAGCGACTTGCCGTATCGCGACGCTGCACTCTGGGCCGACATGGACATGCCCGGTTATACCGAAGCCGTGACTGCCACTGCTTCGATTTCCTCCTCATCCCCGTGATTGACAGCTTTCAGTGTAGCCGCCGCCTGAAAAGCACGGGCCACGGTTGCCGCCCAAACTCGTTCTGCGCCCGCCTGCTTCAGCATTCGGGCGCACTCCGAAAGCGTGGTCCCGGTGGTCATGACGTCGTCCACTACGATCACCGTACGACCTTCAACACGACGCCGGTCCCGGACCCGAAAGGCATCGCTCACGTTGGCGATACGCTGCTCGCGGCTGAGTCCCACTTGCGAAATAGTCGCGCGCTGACGAACCAATACTTCGGTCGCTACCTCTATCGGTTGCGGTAAGCGCTTTACCGCGGCATGAGCGATCAGCTCGGCCTGGTTGAACCCGCGCTCACTGCGCTTGCTCTTGTGCAGCGGAACCGGGACGATCAGCGGAGGCGCGTCGCCGCAACCGGGGAGAAGTTCCGCGATGGCGCTGGCCAGCATTCCACCCAGCACGGGGGCGACGGGAAGAACGCTCTCGTATTTAAGTAGATGCACCAGACCACGAAGGCCACCTTCATATTCCCCGAAGGAGACGGCACGCGCGAACTCCGGCTCACAGTCGCGGCAGTTCTGGCAGCGGCCATCGCCCATCAGCAACTGCGCGCTGAACAGGCGATCGCCGCAAACCACGCACTGCGGCTCGCGCACCGGCGCGATGGCGGCAAGACATTCCGGGCAGACAGGAATCCGGGAGATGTTATTGAGCGGCGTGTCGCACAGCCTACAATCGGAGGGGAAAAGGACGGAAAAAACGCTGCGCAGGAGGGCTTGCAAAGGCACGAAAACTACGGCGCGTTGCTGGGCGCGCTGACTTCGCCGGTCTCGCTTTAGCGTCTCACGACTGCTGAAGACGACCCTCCAACCTTCCGATCACGCGCCCATTCGACGCGCGTCGAGGATCCGTCGCCGGTGCCGGGTGCCAGAGGAGCGATGGTTGACGCTCGTCCGATCACCCCAACGAGCGAGAACTCGTCGGGGACCCTGATCCGGTCCCGAAGCACCGTGACAGCACAGTATAAGAGCTTCGATGCACAACGCGCAATGCCGGAGAAAGTTCCGGCGAAGGATTTCACGGAAATTTCATCACTGGTCGCATTCAATCCGGCGCCCTGAACCGCAGTCCCGGCCAGCCGCACTTGTAACAAGTACCACTGGCATGCTACCTTGCGCCGTTGCCCCTTTGCTGCGCCGCACGAGGTCTTCATACATGAGTACTACCATCAGCACGCCACAAAAGAAGTTTCGTTCCTACGTTCCCGATAACAGCACGATGCCGGAGTTTACCCTTCGGGCCGTGCTCCTCGGCTTGGTCCTGACGGTGATTCTGGGTGCGGCCAACGCCTATCTTGGCCTGCGCGCTGGCATGACCATCGCCGCCACCTATCCCGCTGCCGTCATCGGCATGGCGGTGCTGCGCATCATGAAGGGTTCAATCCTGGAGGAGAACATTGCACGAACAGTGGGCTCGATCGGCGAGTCGGTGGCGGCGGGCGCGATCTTCACCATCCCGGCGTTCGTCATTTCCGGCGCGTGGCCGGTTTTTGACTTCGAGCACGCTTACTGGAAGTCGTCCATTTTGATGTTAGTGGGCGGCGCACTCGGCATTCTTTTCGTGACTCTCCTGCGGCGCGTGATGGTAGAAGATCCCGAGCTTCCCTTCCCCGAGTCGGTAGCCGCCTCGCAGATTCACATCGCCGGACAACAGGGCAGCCGCGCCGCCAAAATTCTGTTCGGCAACATGGGTTTCGGCGGCATCGTTTACTTGCTCGGCCAGTTCAGCCTGTTCAGCGCGAGCCGGGACTTCATCGTCAACGTCGGAACCCTTGGCACCAGCTTTGTCCGCATGGGTCGCAGCGCTACGGCGGCAAAGCTCCCCGCGGGGGCGGTGACAACAATGTCTGCGCCGGCCATCAGCCCGGCATACCTCGGCGTCGGCTACATCATCGGTCCGCGTCTGGCTTCACTGAACTTCGCCGGCGGAGTCATTGCGTGGGGCCTGTTGGTTCCGTTGATCTTGTTCCTCGGTGGTCCAACCCTGGTCGCGCAGTTCGCACCTGCGGGCACGACGCTTCCCGATAACGCATTCTGGGCAGGACAGGCCGGGGTGGTGTGGAGCTTCATCGTGCGGCCTATCGCTGTCGGAGGCATGTTGGTGGGCGCATGTTACACGCTGTTCCGGATGCGTAAGAGCCTGGGCTCGGGCATGGCGCGCGCTGTCTCTGACTTGCAGAAGTCTGCCGCGGCACACGCCGGCACGGCCCGCACGGAACATGACCTAAATGCAAAATTTGTATTTAGCGGGTTGCTGGTCGTTTTGATTAGCATGGTCTTCTTGTACAAGAGCTACGCCGCTTCGTGGGGGCCCGGCATTGTTGCAGCAATTGTGATGATCATCGTCGGCTTCTTCTTCGCGGCTGTCTCGGGGAACCTGGTGGGCTTAATCGGGTCGTCGAACAACCCCATCTCCGGCCTGACTCTGGCGGCCCTAGTGATCGCGGCATTACTGATGGTGCTGATGGGCGTCTCGGGAATTCACGGCGTCGCCGCCGTGCTCGGCGTGGCTGCTGTCGTCTGCATCTCCTCGGCGGTGGCTGGCGAGATGCTTCAGGACCTGAAGGTGGGACACATCCTCGGCGGCACTCCCGCAAAGATGCAGATTGGCGACTTCATGGGCGTGACTGTCGCCAGCTTCGCGCTCCTTCCGGTTCTGTTGCTGCTGAATCAGGCCAATATTAATAGCGGCGGCATCGGTTTTGGAGACCCTCAACTCCCCGCTCCGCAAGCTGGTCTGATGGCCATGCTCTCGCGCGGTATCGTCGGCGGCGAAATGGCATGGCCGCTGATCGTTGTCGGTATCCTGATGGGAATTGCCTTGATCATGATTGAGGTCAGAAGTCCGATGCTGTTCGCCGTCGGCATGTATCTGCCGCTGGAGACGACATTCGCCATTTTCCTGGGCGGGATGATTCGCTGGATCACCGACAAGATGCGGGACAGCAGGAACTTTAACGAGGCCCAGAAGGCCCGCGTGGAAAATGCCGGAGTGCTGACGGCTTCTGGATTTATTGCCGGCGAGGCACTCATGGGGATTGTCATAGCCGTCTTCAGATATAAACAGTGGCGGCTGCCGGTTATTTTCCAGCACCCAAATGTTGTTTCTGGATTTATCGTGCTGGTGATTCTTGCCGTGGTCATGATTCGAGTGCCGCTGGCCAATGCGGGCCGACCGGATGAGCCGGCGCCTCCGACCGCGATTATGTAGGGCGCCATTATTTATCTCACTGTCATCCCGAGCGAGGTCGCCGCGGCGACCGAGTCGAGGGACCTGCTGTTTGTGCGCGGATGACCATCGCCTCCAATCTGTCCGCCGTCCACGAGCGCATCGCGCGCGCCGCTAAGCGCGCTGCAAGAGATGCTGACGACATCGCGCTGATGGCGGTCTCAAAAACCCAGCCCGCCGCCAAGATCATCGAGGCCTACGAAGCCGGCCAGCGCCTGTTCGGCGAAAACCGGGTGCAGGAATTCTCCGAAAAGGTGGGGGCTCTTGCGAACCTGCGCGACGCCGACTTTCACATGATCGGCCACCTGCAATCGAATAAAGCGCCGAAAGCGGCCGAAGTCTTCCACGCGGTTGATTCTCTCGATTCGGCAAAGTTGGCAGAACGGCTGAATGCTGCGGCCGAGAAACTGGGCAAAACGCTCGACGTGCTCATCGAGATCAATGTTGGAGGCGAAGAGGCCAAGAGCGGTCTCGCCCACAACTCACCGCAGCTCGAAAGCATCTTCGCCGGCGCCCCCACTTGGACGCATCTGCGCATTCGCGGGCTGATGACGGTGCCGCCATTCACCGAAGATCCCGAGGGAGCGCGCTCCTACTTTCGCCAGCTTCGCGAATTGCGGGACCGTCTTGCCGCTCGCAATCTGCCCGGGCTTACGCTCGATGTACTCTCCATGGGCATGTCCCACGACTTCGAAGTTGCCATCGAGGAAGGCTCGACCTGCGTGCGTATCGGTACCGCGATCTTTGGGGATCGCCCAAAGCCATGATTCCTGTTCGCGACACTCCACTCGGCGCAACCTTTCAAGTGAAGGTGCATCCCCGAGCGAAGAAAAACGCCATCACCGGCGAGGTTGGCGACGCGCTGAAGCTGGCCTTGACTGCACCTCCAGTGGAAGGCCGCGCTAACCAGGCTTGCATTGAATTTCTGGCCGAAGTTTTGAATGTGCCGCCTTCGTCGGTTACGATAGCCGCCGGGGAAAGCAGCCGAAACAAAGTCATTCGCGTGTGCGGGTTCGCCGCCGCACAGGTCGAAGCCAGGCTGAAAGGAGCCAGTAGTCAGGAGCCAGTAGTCAGTTACTGAGACCGCCGATGCCAACTGGCAACTGGCTACTGATCACTGACAACTGGTTGAGGAGAGCATTTTGAGCTTTGCACAGCGCTGGCGCGACATTCGCGTGGGCTTCGAACGTCCTTTCTGGGTCGCTAACATTAGCGAGTTGTTCGAGCGCCTTTCTTATTATGCGGCGTTCGCCTCGCTGGCGCGCTATCTGCATGAAGTCCTTAAGTTTCCCACCGAGCAGACCGGCACGCTCACCGGATTCTTCGGTGGGCTGGTATGGTTTCTGCCGGTGTTCGGCGGAACTCTCGCCGACCGCATGGGCTTTCGCCGTGCGCTTTCGCTGGCTTACCTGATCCTGAGCTGCGCCTACTTCCTGCTGGGATCGCTGGGATCGCCCTGGCTCGCCCCAGTGCGCGATTCGGTGCCGCTGGTTGTGCTGGTCGCTATTGTGTTGGCTCTCCCAGCCTTGGGAGTTGCGCTGGTAAAGCCCAGCGTCGTCGGGACCACCGCACGCGCCTCGAAGGAAAACGTCCGCTCTATCGGATACTCCATCTATTACACGCTGGTAAATATCGGCGGAGCGGCCGGCCCATATGTTGCGTCGTACGTGCACCAGCGTATGCGCGTGGAGAATGTCTTTCGCGTGGCAGCGCTGAGCGTGTTCCTGATGTTCCTGGGCGTCTTGCTGTTCTTCCGTGAGCCGCGCCGCACCGAGGAAGTTCAAACTACCAGTCTCTCGCAGGCCGCTAGAAACTTCTGGACCGTCACTACCAATCCCCGCTTCATGCTCTTCCTGTTGATCTTTACCGGCTACTGGATCGTCTATTGGCAGGAGTTCATTACGCTGCCGCTTTATGTTCACGACTACATCAATCCTCGCACCGACACCGAACTCCTGCTCGTGACCGGCCCGCTGGTGGTGATTGCCCTCACGCTGGCGATCAATATCCTGACCCAGAAGATACCCGCCTTCAGCGCCATCATCATCGGCACATTGATGGTCGCCCTGGCGTGGATCATCCTGATCGTCAGACCAACCGTAACGGGCGTGGTCCTTACACTGATTGCGGTTGCGCTCGGCGAGATTATTCAATCGCCTCGCTACTATGAATACATTTCCCGGCTCGCGCCCTCCGGACAGCAAGGGACCTACATGGGATTTGCTTTTCTGCCCTTGGGCATCGGCTCATTCATAGGCGGGGAGTTCGGCGGATTTCTCATCCACTACTTTGGCGAGGTGAAACACCAGCCCGCGATGATGTGGTGGGTGATCACGGGGGTCGGTGTCCTCACCGCAATTCTGCTGTGGATTTATGACAGGTTCGTGCTGCCACAACCAGCGGGAGATCCCAAGCACGCAACGGCCGGTTGATCGACCAGCTTCGCCCGAGACGATCACGTCACTGCTTTGTGGCGTCTCTTTGGGTGAAGTTGATTCTTTATAGCCGATAACTCCGATGAAAAAGACTCCAGCCTATATCGCCAAACACATCTGCACCGTAATCAAGAACGGCGGCTCGGCGCCACATACGGAGGACGTTCAACGCTTCTTCAAGCATGAGGTCCAGTCGCGCGGCTGGTACACCGGCGAGCTGCGCAAAGTTGCCGTGCGATTTCGGCGGACAATCGTTGCGGAGAACGGTGTGCCTTTCCTGTTGCAAGTTGCCGATCAGCTCTTTCGCGGCGAGATTTTGGAAGAAAAACTTTTAGCCGTCGTCATGCTTCAGGGAATCGTGGGGGAGTTCGGCAAGGTGGAGTTCAAGCTGTTCGAGCGCTGGCTGGACCGCATCAGCACATGGGCCGATCACGACGCACTGGTGCATTACCTCATCGGCCCCATGATCGCCGCAGACGCTGCATATTTGTCGCGGCCGCCTCGCTGGGCCAAGGCACACAAGCGCTGGCATCAGCGCGCCGCGGCCGTAGGCCTTATCCACAGCACTCGGCAGCACAAGAACTTCGGCGATATCCAGCGCATCACCGAGATGCTGTTGACCAGCGACGACGACATGGTGCAGAAAGGCCTGGGCTGGCTGCTGCGCGAAGTCGCTAAGGCGAACCCAAAACAGACCGTCGACTATCTGATGACGATTCGCGGCCGAATGCCGCGGTTGGTGTTGCGAACAGCCTGCGAGACCCTGCCAGCCGCCGCGCGAGCGCGCGTGTTAGCCAGAAACCAAGCGAAACCAGCGGCGGCAGGAAGAATTTGAATTTTCATCACAGAGACACAGAGAAGAAAAGAATTAGTGACTAAGAGTCAGCAAGACCGTACGACCGTGGGCCGAAAGATCGGGAAAAGCAGATCCCTCGCGGGCTAAAAACCGCTCGTGATGACAACAGACAAAGAGCTTGCACGCGGACCCTTCGGCTGGCTCAGGGCAGGCTCTGAAAGTTCGCGCCACCCAAACACCGGCCTCTGAGCCAAGTGCTAATTGCCAAATGCTAAGTGCTATCTCTGTGCCCTCCGTGCCTCTGCGCTGAAAACATCCCCGCACCCGATGCTCTCATTTACAATAGAACACGCATGAATCTCCCAGATATTCAGGCTGCGCTGCGCGACAGCCACAACGATTGCTGGCTCTTCTACGATCACCATCACCGCGATGCGATTGCCTACAGCGTATTGGGTCTGCCGCCAAAAATGATGGTCACCCGCCGCTGGTTTTACGTGGTGCCTGCTAATGGCGAGCCGGTAAAGCTGGTGCACCGCATCGAAAGCCATCACCTCGACTCGCTGCCCGGCAGGAAGCTGGAATATTCGGCATGGCAGGAGTTGTGGCAAAACCTCGAGTCGATGCTGAAGCCCTACAGCACGGTGGTGATGCAGTACTCGCCGAACAACCAGATTCCCTACATCTCGCTGGTGGACGGCGGCATGCTGGAACTGGTGCGCAGCTTCGGCAAAGAGATTGTCAGCTCGGCGAACCTGGTGGCGCGCTTCGAAGCCACGTTGACTGACGCGCAGATCGCGACCCACTTCAAGGCCCGTGATGCGGTGGACCAGATCACCGCCGCGTTCTTCCCGGAGATGGGACGGCGCGTACGCAACGGCGGCACGCACGAATTCGAAATGCAGCAATGGGTCATGGAAGCTTTCAAGCGAGAGAACTTGACGACCGACAATCCGCCCATTGTCGGCGTCAACGCGCACAGTGGCGACCCGCATTACGACCCTACCGCAGCAACGTCCGCCCCGATTCGCGAAGGCGACTTTGTGCTGCTGGATCTGTGGGCAAAGACCAACGGTCCCGATAGCGTCTACTACGACATCACCTGGACGGGCGTGCTTGGCAGTCCCAGCGACAAGCAGCGCGAAGTATTCGAGATCGTGCGCGACGCTCGCAACGTCGGCATCGACAAGGTCAAACAGGCCTTTGAGGCGAAGCAGAAAATCCAGGGCTGGGAAGTGGACGAAGCGGTCCGCGGCTATATCGCCGGCAAGGGCTACGGGAAGTACTTTATCCATCGCACGGGACATTCCATCGGCCGCGACATTCACGCCAACGGCGCCAACCTGGACAACCTCGAGACCAAAGACGATCGTGACATTCTGCCCAACACCTGCTTTTCAATCGAGCCTGGAATCTACCTGCCGGAATTCGGCGTACGCAGCGAAATCAATATGATGATCCGCAACGGGAAGGGCGAAGTTACCGGCCGCGTGCAGAACGAGTTGGTGCTGGTCTGATGGCGAATCCGCAGAATACCGCTACGGTGGCCCAGCGCCCTAACAAAGCTTCCGCTAAGAGCGACAATCCGATGGCCATCATTGCCCCGGTCGCGGGATGGCTCTTTCCCGGCCTCGGGCACTTCATTCAGCGCCGCTGGATTCGGGGCTTGTTGCTGATGTCAGCGGTGTTTGTGATGTTCTTCGCCGGGCTCGGCATGCAGGGCAAGGTGTACTCGCTTAACACCGGTGACTTGCTCGACATGCTGGGATTTGTCGGCGACTTGGGCGCGGGCGCTCTCTACTTCGTCGCCCGAACCATGGACTGGGGAATCGGCAACATTCATCGCGCCGTGGCTGACTACGGCACCAAGTACATTGTGGTGGCAGGATTGCTGAATGTGATTGCCGCGGTTGACGCTCACCACATTGCGATCGGCAAGAAACCATGACCTTCGAACTCTCTCACTTCAACGCCGCCCTGCTGTTTGCGCTCTGTGCCTCCACGGTGTTCGGCATCACCCAACGCAACACCCCGCGCGACATGTTCCGCTATGGCGCCTACTGCTTTGCCCTTTTCGTTGGCGGGGTCATTGTCGCGGCCTGGGCCATGTGGCTGATCAAACACTAGCTAGTTGCCAGTAGTCAGTTCGAAAGTCACAGCTGGTTACCGGCAACTGACAACTGCTTTTTCACCCTTCCCACACAAACGCATCAAACACCCGCAACTCGACGAAGCCCAGCCGCCTGTACAGATCTACCGCGCGTTGGTTGGCTTCGGTCACGGTCAGCGACAGCAGGCTGAAATTGCGGTTGCGCAGCGAGTGACAGGTGGTGGCAATTAGGCTTTCTCCAATGCCCTGTCCCCGGTACTCCGGCATCAGGCACACCTGGGTTACGTGTCCCACGTCGTCTTTCACCCTGGAACAAAGAATCAGTCCGATCAGCGTATTGGAGGGGCGATGAATGGCGACAAACGAAGAGTCCAGGTCGAAGACGCCACAGCCTGGAAATCGCACAATGTTATTCAGGAAGCGGTTGGAACCGGCGTTAGTGCGGTACTGGTCGTTAATTTCGGAGTCAATATGGGCGCGATAGGCGGCGGTGATGACGCCGGCTGCCGGCTGATAGTCCTGTTCAGACCAGCGGCGCACCAGGATATCTCGCGGCATGCCTACTGGCGGGATCGGCGGAGCATCGGCGCCCCTCAAATGCAAGGCGAGGAATAGTCTCCGGTAGCGATGAAATCCCGCAGAAACAAAGTTGACAGCAAGCTCTCCCGCCTGATGGGTCAGCAACTGCGCTTCTACGCGGAGAATGCCCGGCGACTGCTGCAGGGTTGCAATTATATGTTCCACCATCTGAAGCTCGATCGCGCGGGCATCGGGGCGGCGTGGCGAGACGAAGAGATCGCCCACTACGCCTTTGCTGCCTTCATACACGAAAAACGAGTAACCGACGATGCTTCCCCGCTCGACGGCGGCATACCCCGGCAGGATCTTGGCATCGACGTAACGCAAGATCATGTCCGCCGAACCGCGATAGTCCCAGGCGAGCAATCCACCCCAGACTTCGACCTCGCGGTCGAGCAGGGGACGCAGGTCGTCAGATGAGAAGTGCCTGAGGTCGAGAATCTCCACAGTACTCAGCCAAGGCGGCCGACGGTAATTATCAACGGCTCTATGCGCTGCGGCCATACCTGAGTCAGTCTAGTGCGGGTTGGCATCTGAAGCAAACCTTAAACGGACGGGCGGGGTTGCCTGCGGAATCCGCTGACCGGAAAACTTGTGCGTGGAGGCCATCGTTTTTTTAGCAACTATTCCTGGCTAGCTCGGTTCCAATCTATAGAGACAAAAGAACCGAGGATTTGAACTCATCTTGGCGAAGTCCGAAGGAATTCGCCGGTGGACTCCCGCAACTGGCCGGGCGCTGGAATCGAATAAGAAAGGGAAATATGCGCATCCTCCGTTGCAGTCGGTTGTTCTTGCTAGCTTTCCTGATTGTTGCGGTACCCGTATCGTCATTTGCCGCAGTGTTCATCTCGGTAGGGATCGCGCCGCCTCCGCTGCCGGTGTACGAGCAGCCTTGGTGCCCGGGGCCCGGCTACATCTGGACTCCAGGCTACTGGGCGTATGGTGATGATGGCTATTTCTGGGTGCCCGGAACGTGGGTGCTGGCCCCCCAAGTCGGCTTTCTGTGGACGCCAGGCTATTGGGGATGGGGAGGTTCGGCCTTCATCTGGCACGTCGGATACTGGGGCCCGACGATAGGCTTCTATGGCGGCATCAACTACGGCTTCGGTTACACCGGTTATGGCTACGACGGCGGATACTGGCGCGGTCGTAATTTTTATTACAACCAGAACGTCAATCGCGTGAACGTAACCAGCATTCACAATGTTTACAGCAGGACCGTAGTGAACAATGTCACCGTGAATCGCGTCGCCTATAACGGTGGCAATGGCGGAATCAACGCGCGCCCCAATGCTGCTCAGGAAACCGCCTTGCGCGGGCGCCACATCGCTCCCACGACGGTGCAGACCCGGCATGAGCAGATGGCGCGCTCCGACCGCGCCCAATGGGCATCGGTGAACCAGGGCCGGCCGCAAGTGGCAGCAACTCCCAAACCAGCGGCCTTCCACGGCACCGGCGTGGTCAGAGCGAGTAATGCGCCGGTGACCAACAATCCGGCGGTGAATGCTCCACGAACAAACAATGCGGGCAACGCAACGACGTCGCGACCGGCCAACAACAATGTCGCTCGCCCGCCCGAACGTGCGAACGCTTCCAATCCCAATGGTGCTGGAGCAGCGCACACGAACCGTGCCAACAACGTCCCTCGCCCGAACAACCCTACCGCTCCGGCTCACACGAACCAGAGCGCACCGGCTCCTCATGGCACGAGCGCAGCGAGCGGGCCGCCTCACAATAACAACGCTCCGCGTCCGCCGGCGCATCAGAACCAGCCGGCTCCGCACGTAAGCCAGCCGCCGGCACACCAGAACCAGCCGGCTCCGCACGTAAGCCTGCCGCCGGCGCACCAGAACCAGCCGGCTCCCCACGTAAGCCAGCCGCCGGCGCAACACCAGGCTCCGCCGCATCAAAGCGCACCAAGCAGGTCTAAGGAGCCACACGGCTTCTAGGGTAAAGGAGGATTTTCGGGACCGCGGCTTAGGGCGGTCCCTCGAGTTGCGAGCTGCCGAAGACGCTTCAAAACCGGCAACCACCGCTCCTGGGACCGCCCGGACTCAGGGCTTCGCCTGGCCCGACGCTTTTCCCAACACCACGTAAAAATCCAAGTGCTGCGGTGCGAAGCCGCCCACGCGCGTGACACTGCGTCCGGGTAGGCGATATTCCAATTCCTTCTGGACGCCACTGGCGGCTACCACCAAATGATCGAAGGGTGGAACTTCATTGTTTTCGTAGCTTGCGATCGGCTGGTTAAGGTAGAACCCCAGGCCGTATCTCACACTGGGAGGCACATCGTAGACCGCAATGCTTGGGATTTGTCCGAGCACGCTCTGGTGAATCGCCGCCTCCACTGGGCGGGCCGATTGCAATAGATTGACAATCGGCGCTGTGCCGCGCAGTAACAGCGCAAACGCGATGACCACCGGAACCAGTGTGATGAACCGTAACACGCGGTAGCCTTGCAGACGCATGCTGAACCAAAGAGCAACGATCGCTGTAACGCCGAGCGCCGCCGCGACGATAATGACATTTCGTGGCAGGACCAGCTTCAATAGTTTGAACGGCACGATGAGCGCTGCCACCATCATGGCCGCTGACAGCAGGGCATGCAGCATCCCCAACCACGCACTCGGCTTCTCTGCCTCCTGTTCGCGACGCCAGACAAAGTTCGCCAGCAGAATCGTACCGGCTGGAATTGCGGGAAGAATATATCCCGGCAGCTTCGACTGCGACAGCGAGAAAAATGCTATCGGCAGCAAGAACCACACCGTAAGATAGGTGCGCAAATCTTCCACTCCGGCTGGCTGCTGCATCGAGAAACGCCAGTCGCGAATGGCATCTGCAAGCGCGACGATGACAAAGACAGTCCAAGGCACCAACGCCAGCAGCACCACCGGCAGGTAATACCAGAAGGGCTGGGCATGGTGATAGAGGTTGGTGCTAAAGCGTTCCACGTTGTGCTGCAAAAAGAAGGTGCGGAAGAACTCGGGATTGGCGCGCTGCACCGCTATAAACCAAGGCAAGGTCACCGCGAGATACAGCACGATTCCGGCAGGCCAAAGAGTGCGGAGAATCAATCGCCCATCGCGTCGCAGGACGGCAAAGACCACGATGATCAACCCGGCAAGGAAAACGGCAACTGGACCCTTAGCCAGGGTTCCGAGTCCGGTAAAGAGGTAGAACGCCAGCAGCCAGCCCCGATTCTGGTTGGAGTGCCACCCGTACCAACACAACATTGCGGCGGTGAACATCGCCGTCAGAGGCATGTCGGTAGAAGCGCTCCGCCCGAACCCAATCACAATGGCTGAGGCTGCGGTGATCAACGCAGCATCCAGCTGCATTCCCCTGCGAAAATGGCGGGCCCATACGTAGATGAAGAAGATCATCAGCGAGCAAAGGACTGCGGATGGCAGGCGCGCCGCCCAATCGCTTACCCCTCCGCTCGCCTTATATGCCAGCATGGTGGCCCAGTAATAAAGCGGCGGCTTTTCAAGCCAGGGCTGACCATTCAGGACCGGAGTGACCCAATCGCCGCGTTGCAGCATTTCGCGCGCGATTTGCGCATAGCGGGGCTCGTCAGCGCCGACCAAGCCGATCACCTGAAGGCCGGCGAAAAACAGGAATCCGCAGAATGCGATAAGAGCGAGAAGGTCGGTGGAACGGCGGGTGCGTTCCTCCAGGATGCGGTTCTGTTTCAAAGCTTGGTCCGTTCGCCTGGCGAAAGCTAGTGCACCACCGCGTGGTAACCGCGAATCTGAAATTCTGCCAGCAGACGCCTGGTGGCAGCCGACAATGGGCCCGGCATCGCGCATCCGCTGGCGCACTCGTGACCACCACCGCCGAACTGCGCGGCCACCGCGGCTACATTGACCGCACCCTTGCTGCGCAGGCTCACGCGGAAGCTGCCGTCGGGCTGTTCCCGAAAGAACAATGCCACTTCGATGCCTTCGATGGCCAGCGCGTAGTTGACTAACCCTTCGCAATCTTCTTCGTTGGCCTGGCAGCATTCTACGGTAGCGCGGTCTACGTGCATGCAGGCCAGACTACCGTCCCGCTGAAGGCTGGTGAGGGCGGCTCCCAGCAGACGCATCTTGGAGAGCGGGTTCGAGAAGTACACGTTATGGGCAATCCGGACCGGGTCAGCGCCACAGCGCACTAATTCCTTTGCCAGGGCGAAAGTACTCTCGTTGGTTCCGCTGAAGCGGAACGAACCTGTGTCGGTGAGCACCGCAGTATAGAGACAAGTGGCTACTTCGGGTGAGATCTGGACGCCGGCCTCGCGCGCCAGGCGGAAGATCATTTCCGCGGTTGCGCAGGCACTGGGATCGATCCAGTTCACGTCCGCGAAAGGACGGGCGGTCGCATGGTGATCGATGTTGATGAGGTAGTGCTGCTCCAGTCCAGTCAGGCGCGTCCGCTGCACACTATCGCATTCCAGGATGATGACCGCCTCGGGTTGGGGCGCGTTCTCGGTGGTTTGCAGCACTGAATCGCTGAAGGGCAACGGGCGGTAGATGCCCGGCACGCCATCGCTGAGGACGACGTTCGCCTGCTTGCCCATGCTGCGCAGAATCTGGCAGCAGGCCAGCGCCGACCCGACGGCATCGCCATCTGGCCGGGCGTGCGACGTGAGCATGAATTTCTGCCTTCTGCCGATCTGATTCAGAACTTCGTCAAGCATCCTAATGGACCCGATCTCGAACCTAACGCTTCCTTTTCTGAATACGCTGCAACAACTGCTCGATCCTGCCCCCGTATTGATCCGACTGGTCGAGTGCGAAGATCAACTCTGGGGCTTGCCGGATAGCAAGACGGCCCACCAGTTCATGCCGAATGTAGCCGCCCGCAGCGTTCAAGCCTTTGAGGCTTTGCTCTACTTCGTCCTCGTCTCCCGCGACTGAAATCAACACGCGGGCGGTCTTGCCATCGGGACCCAGTTGGACCTCGCTGACGCTGACCAATCCAATGCGAGGATCGCCCAATTCCCCTTCCACCAGGGCAACGATTTCTTCCCGCAGGGCCTCTGCCATACGGCCGCGATGGTATTTCTGTCCCCGGTTCTCCATTGCCTTCTATTCTGCCAGCCGAAAATAGGGGAACGTTAGAGGATACGCCAACCTGTCAAGCCGGCGGTGATAACGATCACGGTTCCTCGGTCGCACGTCCGCCAAGTTCTGCTTCACTCAAGAAATCAAGAAACGAATCGATGACTTCGCCGCCGCTGTTATTGGCTGTGCGCACTGCATGCCGTTCCACATTGCGCATCAGGCCTTCCAGGTAATCGCGCGAGTGCGAAATGCCGACCACGCCCAAGGTGGCACGCTGCCAAGCCTCGCTCGGGTCAAGCTCGGCGACGGAGACGTTGAAGTGGGCCCGCAGCCCGTCCTTCACGCTGCGCACGACTTGCCGCTTGTCTTTGAGCGAATGCGCGCCTTCAATGCGAATCTCGAGCGTGAGATACGCAATCATTTTCTGTCCTATTGCACCTCGTCCCGGACACCGTGGGTCCTCTCATGGGAGGATTCAGTCCCGGGACGTCGTTGGTCTCATGGTGCTTGTGGGCCGACCGCTACGTGTCGCAACTCACGCGGATACGGGGCCCACTAATCCCTAACCCCTAGCCCCTAATCCCTGTTTCTACACGAAAGCTTCGGCTGCCACTCTCTCGGTAACGAACACTTCAATGACATCTCCGACTTTGATATCACCATAGTTGGCGATCGAGAGGCCGCATTCCATGCCATGGCGGACTTCGCTGACATCTTCCTTAAAGCGCCGCACCGAGCCGATCTTGCCCTTGAACATCACCACGTTGTCGCGCAGCAGGCGAGCTTCCGCGTCGCGTTTAACGACACCATCGGTGACGTAACAACCCGCAATCATACCTACCTTGGGTACACGGAAGGTGTCGCGAACATCGGCGCGTCCAAGATAAACTTCCTTGATGATTGGCTCGAGCAATCCCGTCATGGCGCGCTTAATCTCGTCCGCCAACTCGTAGATGATGGAGTGCAGGCGAATGTCAACCTTCTCCTGCTCGGCCAGTTCCTGCGCTTTGCGTTCCGGGCGCACGTTGAAGCCGATGATAACGGCATTCGAGGCCGAGGCGAGCAGCACATCGGTCTCAGTAATGGCGCCCACACCGCTGAGCAGGATCTTGATCTTGACCCTGTCGTTGGACAGCTTGGTCAGTACGTCGCTCAGTACCTCAACCGAGCCCTGAACATCGCCCTTGAGAATGATGTCCAGCTCTTTCTGTCCGGCAGACTTCAGCTGTTCCGCCAAGCCTTCCAGCGAGACTCGCGAACTCTTGGCCAGTTGAGCTTCGCGGGCCTTGCCTTCGCGATATTCGGAGATGCCACGCGCCTTCTCGCGGTCCGCCACGGCCACCAGTTGATCGCCGGCCTGCGGCAAACTTTCCAGGCCGAGAATCTCCACCGGGGTTGCGGGAGTGGCGGCATCCAAGGCAGCGCCCCGATCGTTGAACATGGCGCGGACCCTTCCGAAGACGTTACCGACCACGAAATTGTCGCCGGTCCTCAGCGTACCGTTCTGCACCAAGACCGTCGCTACGGGACCACGACCGCGGTCCAGCTTGGCTTCAAGCACCGTGCCCTGCGCCAGCCGGTCAGGCACCGCCTTCAAATCCTGCAGGTCGGCAACCAGGCAGATCATTTCCATCAACAGATTGAGATTGGTCTTCTGCTTCGCCGACACGTCCACGAAGACCGTGCTGCCGCCCCAGTCTTCCGGCATCAGACCACGGTCGGCGAGTTGCTTCTTCACCCGCTCGGGCAGCGCCTCCGGCTTGTCGATCTTGTTCACCGCGACGATCATCGGGACGTTCGCTGCTTTAGCATGATCGATCGCCTCCAAGGTCTGCGGCATCACACCGTCATCGGCAGCCACGACTAGCACCACGATGTCGGTCACCTTCGATCCACGCGCACGCATGCGGGTGAAAGCTTCGTGACCAGGCGTGTCCAGGAAGACGATCTCGCGGCCAAGAGCCGGCGAGTTGGGATCGGTGATCGCGACCTTGTAGGCGCCGATGTGCTGCGTAATTCCACCGGCCTCACCTCCAGCAACATTGGTCGAGCGGATCGCGTCGAGCAAGCTGGTTTTGCCGTGGTCCACGTGCCCCATGATGGTGACCACCGGCGGGCGTACAACTCCCTGAGCTGTTCCTTCTTCGCCCGTACCTTCCGCCGACACAGTGTCTTTGGCCAACTGCTCCTCAAAGGTAATGACGGCCGTCTCGGCGCCGAAGTGACGCGCCATGTCGGTGGCCAGGTCGGAATCGAGCGTTTGGTTGACCGTGGCGAAAACGCCTCGCGCCAGCAAGCGGGCGATAAGGTCCTTGGCTCGAATTCCCAATTTCTCCGCCAGGTCTTTTACGCTGATGCCTTCCGGAATGGTGATGCTCCGCGTGATGGGCAGCGGCTCGCTGGAAAGCGAAAGCCGCGGCGGCGGAACAAAGCCCTTCATCGGGCCTTCCTTCACGCCTCGGGGAACATAGCGCTGTCCGGGACGCGCCGGGCGGCCGGCGGGACGCTGTCCGGTAGGCGGCGGCGGGGCGACGCCTGCGCCAGCTCCGAACCCCGGACGAGTTCCCGGCGCCCCGGAACGGGTTGGATGGGGGCCGCGGCGCTCTCCCGGGCGCACGGGTGGCCGCGTCTGTCCTGGCGGCAACACTCCCGGACGCGGGCGCTGGAAAATGGGTTTGCCACGTTCCGGCATTCCCCCTCGCGGAGGCGCGCTAGCGCCCGCACGGGGTGCGGCCAACGGCGGAGCCAGATACACCGGACGTGGTCCGGTGTGGGGAACGATCAAACGGCGTGGCGTGTGCGCAGCGGTCCCCGGCTGTCCAGGACGCGTCGGTAGCCCGGCACGACCGATGCCCTGGCCGGGCTGCCCCGGAACAGCGGGGCGAGTAACGCCGGCGCGCTTTTCTGCGGCGGGCGGCGCTTCCAATAGCGCAGCCGGAACTTCGCCTTCTGCAGCAGTGGGAATCTCGATCATTTCGGACGTGGACGGCACGGCTTCACTTTCTTCGAGTGCCGTTATCTGGTCCTCGATCACGGGCTCGGAAGGTTGCGCCGTCCCAGTCGCGGATGACAGGTGCGCTGGTGGCATCGCCGGAGGCGCCACTACCGGCGGCTTCGGCGGAATAAAGATAGCGGCGGGCGGGCGCGCGACCGACTGAGGTGTAATGAAACGCGGTGCTGGCTTGGGCGGTTCCGCAGGAGTTGCTGGTGTGGCGTTCGCCACCGGTGCAACCGGTTTCGTAACCGAAGTCGCAGGACGAACGGCGGAAGGCGGCGCAATCGTTTGGCGAGGCCCGGCGGGTGTGGCAAGGGTCGGAGGCGTGGCCGGACGCGCAGCCGCGGAAGGCTGGGCGGCCCGCTGTGTGACCGCCTTCAGCACATCGCCCGGTTTGGAGATATGCGAAAGATCCAGCTTGCGCTTGAATTCGTCTGCCGCTGCGCGCGACGAGGCGCGACTGCTGCCGGGCTCGGGGTGCTGCGCAAAGTACTTCTTGACCCGCTCCGCTTCGTCCACTTCGATGGAACTGGAGTGCGTTTTCTTTTCGGTTACACCAACCTTGATGAGAGCATCGAGGATCATCTTGCTCTTTACCTCGAGCTCTCTCGCCAGGTCGTTAATTCGAATCTTCTGCATTCCGCCCTATTGCCTCCGTATTGTCCCGCCCGGTTAAGCCGTCATAGCATCCTCACCGTTAAATCTTGCCGAGCCCCAGCAGCAACTGAGGCCCGTGTTCTTACCTCTGCTCGCCAGGTTTTTCTTCATCAGGAACGTTTTCGTTTTCCCCGGCCGGACGCTCGTGCGTCGTCACTTCGGCTTCATCGGCCGGAGGCGCATCCTCGATCCCTTCGACGACCTCGGCCTCGTAGTATTGGCCGGTCTCGACTAGGTCCTCCACGCTGTCCGGTCCTGCTTCCGGCTCTTCCTCCAAGCCGGTAAGGTCGCCAGACTGCCCACCCGAGTCAGGTCCCGTGGCGCTATCCTCGCCACCGCCCTCCATGGGAGCTTCGCCTTCCGTAGGCGCCTCATCTCCCGCAAGCGCAGCTTCTTCCGTGGCCGCTTCTGATTCGGTCGCTACTTCTGATTCGGTGGACCCTTCGTCTTCGGATAGTGGAACTTCTTCGCTGCCAGCCGCCGCGTCCAAACTGGAAAAATAATTATTGACCGCGATACTGATTTTCTCCACCGTCTTGGGGCCGACACCCGGCACCTCTTCGAGCTGCTCGGGAGTCATGTCGGCGACGGCTTCGACCGTCGTTATGCCTGCAGCGACCAGCTTCTCGATGATTCCGGGCTCCAGGTCGGGGACGCTTTCCAGCGGCGTGGCCGGCTGGTTCAACACCACGTTCATCCGATCTTCCACTTCCTGACGCTTTTCTTCTTCGCTCTTGATGTCGATCTTCCAGCCCAGTAGTTTGGCGGCCAGGCGGACGTTCTGTCCCTTCTTGCCGATTGCCAGCGACAGTTGGCTGTCGTCGACGATTACCTCCAGGTGCTTCTCCTGGCCTTCGAGGACGGTGACGCGGCTGACCTTCGCCGGCTGTAACGCCTTTTCCGCAAAGGTCACTGGGTCCTCGTGGTATTCGATAATGTCAATCTTTTCGCCGCGCAATTCGCGGATGATGGACTGCACACGCATGCCCTTCATTCCGACACAAGCGCCCACCGGATCGACATCCTTGTCCTTCGACATGACCGCGATCTTGGTGCGCTCACCAGCCTCGCGGGCAATGGCGCGGATGACCACCGTGTTGTCGTAAATCTCAGGCACCTCGGTCTGAAACAAATGCGATACCAGCTCCGGCACCGCGCGCGAGACCACCACCTGCGGCCCCTTGGAAGCTTTCTCCACGCGGACAAGCACCACTCGCGCCCGCTCGCCGGGAGCGAACGATTCCAGTCGCGATTGCTCCTTCTTGGGCATGCGTCCTTCGGCCTTGCCGAGGTCCACAATGACGTCCTGCCCCTCCTGGCGCTTAATCGTCGCGTTGATCACTTCACCGACCCGGCCTATGTACTCGTTGTAGATGGTGTCCCGTTCCGCCTCCCGTACCTTCTGGAAGATGACCTGCTTGGCCAGTTGGGCCGCAATGCGACCTAGCACGTCCGTCGGTTTATAGGTGCGCAACTCGCCACCCACCTCGGCGGCCGGATCGATGCGCTTGGCGTCCTCCAGCGTAATCTGAGAGAGGGGATCTTCGAGCTGGTCGAGGCCCTCGACGATGGTCCGCACCGCGAACGCACGGATCTGGCCGCTCTCTTTGTCGAGTTCAGCGCGCAGGTTCTCCTGGCTTTTGTAGTACTTTCGGGTGGCCACAACAATGGCATCCTCCACCGCGTTCACGACGATCTGCGGATCGATGCCTTTCTCCCGGCTCAGAGCGTCGATTACGTTGTACAGTTCACTCGCCATAAAATGTTTGCCACCTTACTTCCATTTGGTCTTTGCTGCCTTCGGATCAGAACTCGGGAACCAGGTTCGCCTTTTCGACGTTGGCCAGCTCGATTTCAACTTCCGTTCCCGGCTCCACTGCCTGGTGCTTCTTCGACTTTTTCCTGCCGGTCAATTCCAAACTGAGCCGGCCATCGTGAAACGCTTTCAGCCGCCCTTCAAAATGCCGGTTTCCGTTCACCGGGTCCCGCGTCATCAGCTTCACCAGGCTACCGGTGAAACGCTGGTAGTCGGCCGGCTTTGACAACTTGCGATCAAGTCCCGGCGATGAAACCTCCAACCGGTACGAAGCGCCCGGCACAGCCTCCTCAACATCGAAGATGGTGCCTGCTTCGCGGCTGAAGCTGGAACAATCCTCGTGCGTAACTCCATCCGGCTTGTCGATAAAGATGCGCAGCATGCGCGCCTTACCGCCGCCCAGCAGTTCGATATCGACCACTTCCAGGCCGCTGGATTGCGCCACCCGCTCCGCGATCTCTCGAACTTTTTCCAAACCGCCTGCCATCGTCTGTTCCTGTCCAAATGTTGCTGTCCAAAAAACGGCCCCCCTGCGAATAAGCACAAACTACCCGTCAGGCTATCGCTGCCGCCTGGACTCGCCGTGCACCAGCGGATTACGGGTGGAAATAAAAAGTGGGCTCTCGCCCACCGATGTGCTTCGCCGATTATGCAGCGGGCTCGCCGTCACGCCGGGAGGGGGTGACAGAACCCTCAAAACACAACAGTACCTCATTGACTATACGCCGAAGACTCCGAAAATTCAATGAACACACGGTGAATAGAGCTTACAACGGCAGGGAGGGGCGTCTCGTTCCTCTCTTGCCAACTAAGTATTCCTGGCGCACCGCGTTTGCTTAACCGCCAGCGCAACTCTACAATATGGGATTATCCTTCCGCGGACCCAAAGCCATGATTCATTTTCCGGTGCCTGAGGCGCTTACCTTCGATGACGTGTTGCTGTTGCCTGCCAAGTCCGATGTCGTTCCGGCCTTGGCAACGACGACGACCCGCCTGACCCGCAACATCGAACTCCGCATCCCCCTGATCAGTGCGGCCATGGACACCGTCACGGAATCGCGCATGGCCATTGCCATGGCGCAGCAAGGCGGGCTGGGCATCATCCATCGCAACCTCAGCATCGAGCAGCAAACCGGCGAAGTGGACAAGGTCAAGCGCTCGGAAAGCGGCATGATTGTCGATCCCATCACCATGTCGCCCGACGAAAAAATCTCCGATGCGCTGGAGGTCATGCGCCGCTACCGCATCTCGGGTGTGCCCGTGACCAAGAACAAAAAGCTGGTCGGCATCCTCACCAATCGCGATCTCCGCTTCGAAACCCGGACCGATGTCCCCATCAGCGAAGTGATGACCAAGAAAAACCTCATCACGGTCCCGGTTGGCACAACCCTGAGCGATGCGGAAGCGATCCTGCATGAACATCGCATCGAGAAGCTGCTGGTGGTGGACGATCGTTACCACCTCAAGGGCCTGATCACGGTCAAAGACATTCAGAAGCGCCTGAAGTATCCCACCGCCGCCAAGGACGATCATGGTCGGCTGCGGGTGGGAGCGGCCATCGGCGCCACCGGGGACTTCCTCGAACGCGCCCAAGAGTTGGTGCGCGCCAAAGTCGATCTGCTCGCCATCGACAGTGCCCACGGACATTCGACCCGCGTGATCGAGGCCATCCAGTCCGTCAAGTCGGCCCTGCCCGGGGTCGATGTCATCGCGGGCAACGTCGGCACCTTCGATGGCGCCTGTGAGCTGGCGCGCGCCGGAGCCGATGCCATCAAGGTGGGCATTGGCCCGGGATCGATCTGCACCACTCGCATCGTGACCGGCGCCGGAGTTCCTCAGATCACCGCCATCGCCGAGGCTGCCCGCGCCTTACGGGACACCGATGTTCCCATCATCGCGGACGGCGGCATCAAGTACTCCGGAGACATCACCAAAGCGATCGCGGCAGGCGCAAACTGCGTCATGATTGGCTCGCTGCTCGCCGGCACCGAAGAAAGTCCGGGCGAAACCATTCTTTACCAGGGCCGCTCCTTCAAGTCCTATCGCGGGATGGGATCGCTGGCGGCGATGGCCCAAGGCTCCAGCGAACGCTACTTCCAAAACATTGATGCGGATTCCTCTGCGGATTCCTCGGTTCCAGTTTTGTCGGAGGAGGGCAGGGATGGCAATCGTCTCGCCAAGCTGGTCCCTGAGGGCATCGAAGGACGCGTTCCCTATCGCGGCACGGTCGGCATGATCGTGTACCAGCTCGTGGGCGGAGTTAAGAGCGGAATGGGTTACGCCGGTTGTTCCTCTATCGCCGAACTGCAGCAGAAAGCGCGCTTCGTACGTATCAGCGGAGCCGGCTTGCGCGAAAGCCACGTGCACGACGTAATGATCACTCGCGAAGCCCCCAATTACCGCATTGAGTAACCGACCTGGCTTGGCAACCACTGTGAGTCCGGCTCGGCAGCCCTCGAAGCGAGACCGTTTGCTGAAACCCTCATTTCGCGCGCTGGCACACCGATGGTGGCCCGTCCTGGTATGGCTGGGAGTCATCCGGCTGGAATCCACGGACTTCGCATCCGCCAACAACACTTCGAGTTTGCTGTACACGGTGATTGCAGCGGTAGTTCCTCACGTGGACGAGTCCTTCGTATCGCGGCTCGACGAAATTCTGCGCAAGACGGGACATTTCGCCGGTTATGGAATCCTCAGCGGCCTGGTTTTTCTGGCGCTCAAGAACACCAACTACGATCGGCTCCGCCTGCTTTTGCGCAGGCCGTGGAGGATATGCTGGCACGATTTCTGGCGCTGGGATTGGGCCCTGCTCGGCATACTGGTGACGGTCGTAACCGCTGCGGCGGACGAGATCCACCAAAGCTTTATCCCCTCCCGCACCGGAGCATGGCAGGATGTGGTGCTCGATTCTTGCGGTGCGGCGGTGCTTCAACTAATCATTTACATGCTATCGCTACGAGCTTTCAATCGCCGTCGCACCCGTGTCGTACAGCCCGAGCTTTCGTCCACACGATAGCTTTCGTGGTGGTTGCATCAACCGCAAAAGCCCCGCCCTAGCTTCCGCTAGAACGGGGCCTTCTATTGTGAATTCCTCTCCGACGCAAGTAAGCCGGCGGACCTGCTTCTACTCTTCTTTCTTGTCTTCGTTCGCGGCTTGCTGCGCTTCCATCTGCTTGTTTTCGGCCTCGGCCGATTCCATGGCCTTGCGGGTTTCTTCGGCACGCTTGGCGCGGAGTTCGGCGCGTTTCTGGCGCTTCTCGTCCAGGGTCTTCTCGCTGCCGAGCAGTTCGACAAAGGCTATGTCGCCGCCATCTCCCTGGCGGAAACCGCCATGTATGATGCGCAGGTAACCGCCTTCGCGATCCCCGTAACGAGGTGAGATGGTGTTAAACAGCTTGTCCACCGCATCCCGCGTCATCAGATACGACGCCGCCTGCCGGCGCGCGGCCACATCGCCGCGTTTGCCCAGAGTGATCATCTTCTCCACATGAGGACGCATGGCCTTGGCCTTCGTGACAGTGGTCTCAATACGCTCGTCCACGATTAGCGAGGTCACCAGGTTGCGCAGTAACGCGCGCCGATGCTCAGTGTTCCGTCCTAACTTCCATCCTGCTCTACGATGACGCATTTCTGTGATCCTTCGAAATCAGTAGTCAGTAGTCAGTTGCCAGTAGAACCGGCTTCATAAACGGCATAAGCTGCGGTTTGTATCAGGGCATAGCTTCAGCCGTGCCGAAACCTACGCTTCTCCGCCGGGCTTTAACCCCTGTCAGCAGCGGCTAAAGCCGATGTCCTTAGGTTACCGGTGCGGCACGACTCTAAGTCGTGCCCTGATACAAATCTGACGTGCAACCAGTTCTATTCAGTTGCCAGTTATCAGCAGCCCGTCGTAATTGCGCAGTTAGAAACTGACAACTGACAACCGGCTACTGGCAACTGTAGTTAGAAATTCGGATCGTTGCCGTAGCCCGACGACGGCAGCGAATAGCCTTGCGACGCTCCCGACGGATTGCCGGGAACGGCGTTTCCCTGGTCGTCGATCTTCATGCCCAGCCCCAGGCCCATCGAAGCCAGAATTTCTTTGATCTCGTTCAGCGACTTGCGGCCGAAATTCTTCGTCTTCAGCATCTCGGCTTCCGACTTCTGCACCAGCTCGCCGATGGTCTGAATGTTGGCATTCTTCAGGCAGTTATAGCTGCGCACGGAAAGCTCAAGCTCTTCCACCGAGCGATTGAGGTTCTCGTTGCGAATCTCCGGCTTGTCGCCCAGGCCGGCAGCCTGCGCCTCGAGTTCTTCCTCAAAGTTGATGAAGATGTTCATATGGTCCTTCAGCAACTTAGCGGCCAATCCCAGCGAATCCGCCGGAGTCACCGAACCGTTCGTCCAAATTTCAATGGCCAGCTTGTCGTAATCCGTGATCTGTCCCAAACGAGCAGCTTCGACCGAGTAGTTACATTTGCGCACCGGCGAGTGCACGGAGTCGATGGGAATGAATCCCAACCCCAGGTCCTCGTCGAAATTCTTGTCTGCCGAAACGTAACCCCGGCCCCGCTTCAGCCGCATTTCCATGTCGATCTTGCCACCTTCGCTGACGGTGGCGATGTAAACGTCCTTGTCGAGCACCTCGACGTCAGCGTCAGCGTCGATCATGCCGGAAGTGATTACGCCCGGCTGATCGGCGCGCAAGTAAATAGCCTTAGGTGCGTCCCCGTTGAGGCGGAAGGGAATCTCTTTGAGGTTGAGAATGATGTCGGTCGCATCCTCCACCACCCCTGGGATCGACTGGAACTCGTGCAGCACACCTTCAATTTTGACCGCGGTGACCGCGGCGCCCTCGATGGACGACAGCAACACGCGGCGCAACGCGTTGCCGATGGTGGTACCGAAACCGCGCTCAAACGGCTGCGCCCAGAAGTGACCGTACTGGTCGGTCAAGGTCTCGGTGTCGGTAGCCAGCCGTTTAGGCTTCTGAAATCCTTTCCAAAGCATTCCTAACTCCTGTCTGTTCAGTTCGGCCATGCTGCGCGGTTGGCGTCTCATGCAAGCGCACACCGGCTGATCTGGCTCGAAGATTGTAGAGAACGCGACGCCGATCGCTCCGCGTCACGGGCGTACTACTTGCTATAAAGTTCCACGATCAACTGCTCGTTGATGGGCAAGTTGATGTCGTTCCGCGTCGGCAATGAGACCACCCGTCCCTTGTAGCCGTCGCGGTCCACTTCCAGCCATGCCGGCGGGGCCTGATGGCTGGCAAAATCCTTCGCAATCTCCAACAGCCCGAGCTTATTGCTCTTCTCGCGCACGGAGATTTCTTCGCCAGCACTCACCTGGTAAGAAGGAATGTCCACCTTCTTGCCATTGATCTGCACGTGACCGTGACGAACCAACTGACGGGCCTGCCGCCGCGCTACGGCAAAGCCGAGACGATAGACCACATTGTCGAGCCGGCGCTCCAGTTGTTGCAGCAGCACTTCGCCAGTGACGCCGCGGGTACGGGCGGCGCGTTCAAAGTAGTTGCGGAATTGCTTTTCCTGGGTAAAGTAGATGCGCTTCGCCTTCTGTTTCTCGCGAAGTTGCAACCCGTAGCCGACGATCTTGGCCTTGCGGTCTTTGCCGTGTTGGCCGGGAGCGAAGTTGCGCTTCTCGACCGGACATTTGTCGGTGAAGCACTTTGCGCCTTTGAGGAACAGTTTCATGCCCTCGCGGCGGCAAAGGCGGCATACTGCGTCCTTGTACCTTGCCAAGTTACGTTCTCCTTATCGGGCAGAGCTTGTCCGCCCTTGTAGCGATCGGTTTACGGGCGCTTGGCGTCCCTTCGTCCCGATCAGTTGTTAGTGGCTAGTGGTTAGTGATTAGATGTCTCCTCCAACCATTTCGACACTTGCCCAAAATCTCCGGCCGCGGCATGTACTAGTTTGCTTTCCTATCCACTAGTCACTAACCACTAGCCACTCTCTTCTATACCCTGCGCCTCTTCGGCGGGCGGCAACCGTTGTGCGGGACCGGGGTCGAGTCCTTAATCGAACGGACGTCCAAGCCGGACGCAGACAAAGCCCGCACCGCCGACTCGCGCCCCGAACCCGGACCGCTTACCCGCACATCCACAACGCGCATGCCGTGGTCCCGCGCCTGATTGGCGGCGTTAGCGGCCGCCTGCTGCGCCGCGAAGGGCGTGCCCTTACGCGACCCGCGGAAGCCGAGCGAGCCCGAACTCTTCCACGACACCGTATTTCCGTTCGGATCGGTGATGGTAACGATCGTGTTATTGAAAGAGGCCTGAATATGCACGAGTCCGTTGGGAACGTGCTTGCGCTCCTTCTTCTTGAACTTCTTGCTCTTGCCTTTTTTGTCCGCTGCGGCGGACCCCGCTGGTTTCGCCATGTGCTATGTCTTCCCTGCTGCTTTCTTCTTATTTGCCACCGTGCCCTTGCGCGGACCCTTACGGGTGCGAGCATTGGTGTGAGTGCGCTGTCCGCGAACCGGCAGGCTGCGGCGGTGGCGGTATCCACGATAGGAGCCGATTTCGATGAGCCGCTTGATGTGCATCGAGACGTCCTTGCGGAGATCACCTTCGACGTTGCCGCCCTCTTCAATCACCTGGCGAATGCGGTTGACTTCATCTTCGTTGAGGTCGCTGACCTTCTTATCGGTTTCCACGTTCGCAGAGCCGAGAATGCTCTTGGCGCGCGAATTCCCGATCCCGAAAATGTAGGTCAGAGCGATGCTGATGTGCTTGTTGCGCGGAAGATCCACACCTGCAATACGTGCCATAGTTGCTCCAGAACAGTAGCTAGGGGCTAGTGGCTAGGGGTCAGTCACTAGCGTACTCTCCCAATTTTTTGCTTTCAGCCGGCTAGCTTGCAGGTTCTAACACCTGATCCCTAGCCCATAACCCCTTGATTATCCTTGCCGTTGCTTGTGTTTCGCGTTTTCGCAGATCACGCGGACCACTCCGTGACGGCGAATCACCTTGCATTTATCGCAAATCTTCTTGACGGATGCCCTTACCTTCATGAAAACCTCTGTTGTCAGTTGCCAGTTCTCGGTTTTCAGTTCTCAGTTACTGGCGACTGACAACTGGCTAATGCCTACTTATATCGATAAACAATGCGGCCGCGCGTCAGGTCGTATGGCGACAGCTCAACCGCCACCCGGTCGCCGGGAAGAATGCGAATAAAGTTCTTGCGCATCTTGCCCGAGACGTGCGCCAGCACCTGGTGCTTGTTCTCCAATTCCACCTTGAACATGGCATTGGGCAGGGGTTCAACCACCACCGCCATTACCTCAATCGCGTCTTCCTTACTCATTCAACCCCGAGCTTCAGTTGTCAGTTGTCAGTATTCAGTTACCAGTTGGCACAGCTTGCGTGCTAACAACCAGCGACTATTCCAGTGGCCAGTACCAGATCACCCCGGCTGATAGCTGCACAACCGGCTACTGACAACTGCTCTACTCCGTTAGGATCACCGGTCCGTTCCGGGTCACCGCGATGCAATGTTCGAAGTGCGCGCTGTAACTGCCGTCTTCAGTCACTGCCGTCCACTTATCGTCAAGCACTCGCGTTCCGGGCCCGCCGATGTTCACCATGGGCTCGATCGCCAGGACCATGCCGTCGCGCAACTTCGCCCCGTGCCCGGGGGTTCCGTAGTTCGGAATCTGCGGGTCTTCGTGCAGCTTCGTACCGATGCCGTGCCCGACGAATTCCCGTACCACGCTAAAGCCGTTGGCCTCAACCAGTTGCTGCACGGCTGCGCCCACGTCCCCGACCGTATTGCCCACCCGCGCCGCGTCTATTCCGTGAAATAGAGACGCGCGCGTCACTTCCAGCAATTTCTGCAACTCCGGCGTAATCGTGTCGCCCACTGGGACCGTGATCGCCGAATCGCCGTAGTACCCATCCAGCACGACGCCACAATCGATGGAAACAATGTCTCCCGCCTTCAGCATCCGCCGCGGCGACGGGATACCATGTACGATCTCGTCATTCACCGACGTGCATAGCACGCAGGGATAGTCGTAGTACCCCTTGAATGCCGGCTTGGCCCCCAAATCCCGGATCGTGCGCTCGGCGACGCGCTCCAGATCCATGGTTGAGACCCCGGGCGCAACCGCTTCTCGCGCCGCCTCAAGCACTTGACGGACGATGCGCCCACTGCGGCGCATCTTGTCAATTTCCGAGGCCGACTTACAAACGATTGACATTCTCTATCGCACTAAACGTTTGCGCCATTACCCCTTCCACCGGCTGATCGCCGTTCACTTCGATCAATCGGCCCCGAGCACCGTAATATTCCACCAGGGGCAGGGTAAGCTGCTCATAGGCCTTCAGGCGTTCGGCGATAACTTCTTCTGTATCGTCCCGACGCGTCACTAAGGGCGTACCATCGACATCACAGATGCCTTGGACCTTGGGAGGCTGGTAATAGACGTTGTAAATCAGTCCGCAGGTGGGACACGAACGACGCCCGGTAAGCCGTTGCAGTAGTTGATTATACTCTACTACCAAGCGGATCACAACCGGCGGCGCGTACGCCTGCTGCCGCTTGCCGTCCTGGCCTGCCCGCATTTTTTCCAACTGCGCGTCCAGCCACTCGGCCTGCCGCACGGTGCGCGGAAACCCGTCCAGAATAAACCCGCGGACGCAATCCGCCTGCGTTAGCCGGTCTGCAACCATGCCGCAAACCAGTTCGTCGGGAACCAGGTCGCCACGCCCCATGATCTCCTTGGCCTTTACGCCCAATTCCGTCTTACGGGCCACGTTGTCCCGCAAGATATCTCCTGTGGAGATCTGAGGGATGCCGTACGTTTCAGCGATCAGCTTCGCCTGCGTTCCCTTGCCCGCGCCTGGCGGACCCAACAGCACAATGGGACCGACTATTTGTTGGTTTGTCTTAACGCCCACTGCCGCGGATGTCTGCACATCCATACCTCGTACCCTCCAAAGGCAGGTGCTAGGGGTTAGCTCTTCATGCGATCGTCTCGCCACTATTCGGCTGACTCGACCCCTGTTTCCCACCATCACTAGCCCCTAGAACCTAGTCCCTAACCCCTGATTTCTTACCACGTCGCCCTGCGCCCGCGGATGCGTCCGCTGCGCGGGGTGAAACCTTCATAATGACGCATCACCAATTGCGACTCGACCTGATTGACCGTGTCCATGGCCACGCCTACGACGATCAGCAGCGAGGTCCCGCCAAAGTAGAAGTTCACACCCAGTCCATTGGTCACCCAGGTCGGCAAGCGTTCGAAGAATGCTCCGATGGGACCAAACAGGTGATTGAGGTGAATGCCCGTGATCATCCATTCAGGAATGAAGGAGATCAAGATCAGGTACAGCGCACCTACCAAGGTGATGCGCGTCAGAATATCGTTGATGTAGTTGGCCGTCCGGGCCCCGGGCCGGATGCCCGGAATGAATCCACCGTACTTCCGCATGTTGTCGGCAACCTCGGTGGGGTTGAAGACAATAGACACGTAGAAGTAGGCAAAGAAGACGATTCCGACCGCGTAGAGCAAGGTGTACATCGGCTCGCCCCAGGCGAGCTGACTCAGCATGCGATCGAGGAAAACGCTCTTGCCCTTGAACATTGCGCCCGCCGTTTGCGGCAGGGTCAGCACCGACGATGCAAAGATGACCGGCATAACGCCGCCGGAATTCACGCGCAATGGCAAGTGGGTCGATTGCCCGCCCATGATCTTGCGGCCGACCACTCGCTTGGCGTACTGCACAGGAATGCGGCGCTCACTCCGTTCGACGAACACGATGAAAGCGACTACCGCAACCATCAGTACGACCAGCAGCAGCAGCGCAGGAACGGTGAAGGCACCCCAAGCCTGGGATGCCGCTTTCTCGTACAAATCCATGACGCCCCGCGGCAGGCCAACCACGATACCGGCAAAGATCAGCAGGGACATGCCGTTGCCGACACCGCGCTCCGTGATCTGTTCGCCCAGCCACATGATGAAGACGCTGCCCGTGGTCAGGGTCAACATGGTCATCAGCACGAAGCCGGGGCCCGGGTTGTTGACGAAGGCCGTGCCTCCGCTTATCGTCTGGCGCTCCAGCGTGATGGCAATGCCCAGCGACTGCACCGCACTCAGCAACAGGGTGAGGTAACGGGTCCACTGGGTGATCTTCTTGCGCCCCAGTTCGCCTTCCTTCTGCAGCTTGGCCAGCGGCTCGTACACCACTGTCATCAACTGCAAAATGATGGACGCGGTAATGTACGGCATGATGCCAAGGGCGAAGATCGTCAGGCGGCGCAACTGACCGCCGCTAAACAGATCGACGAAGCCCAGGAAGGTGCCGCGATTCTGGTCGAAGAACTGCGACAGCAGATCGGCGTTGATGCCAGGCGTGGGAATGTGTCCGCCGAAGCGATAAACCGCCAGCAGCCCAAGCGTGAACAAGATGCGCTTGCGCAGATCGGGAACGCGAAATACGTTGGCCAACTTCTCAAGCATAAAACCCCAGTTGTCAGTTGCCAGTGGTCAGTTGCCAGTCAACTATCAGTTCTGGCTACTGACTGCTGACAACTTTGATTGTGCCGCCCGCTTTCTCGATCTTTTCCTGGGCCGACTTGGAAAACTTGTGCGCGTGTACGGTGATCGCTTTGGACAACTCGCCCTGGCCCAGCACCTTCACCAGCGTTTTTTTGGAACTGACAACGCCCGCTTTGCGCAGCAATTCGGGCGTGATCTCGCTCTCGCCCAAGCCTGCCAGCCGTTCCAGGTTGACCACTTCATACTCGACACGAAAGATGTTGGTGAAGCCGCGCTTGGGCAGGCGGCGATGCAGCGGCATCTGGCCGCCTTCAAAGCCGCGCATCATGCGCGAACCGCTACGTGACCTCTGGCCTTTGTGGCCCCGGGTGGAAGTCTTTCCCATGCCCGAGCCCATACCGCGGCCGACACGCTTTTTGTTCTCCGAAGCTTTTCGCGGTGCACGTAAATTGCTGAGATTCATTGTTTACCTTCAGTTGCCAGTTGCCGGTTGTCAGTTTAAATCCGCCATCAGGGTGACTATATTCCAGCTGCTAGTTGCCAGTTACCAGTTGCCACAACTGACGACTGGCTACTGGCTACTGACAACTTTCACCAGGTGCGGGACTTTGGCCACCATGCCACGGATGGAAGGCGTGTCCTCACGCTCCACCACCTGATTCAACCGGGTGAAACCCAATCCCTTGACCACCAGTTTGTGTTTGACCGGGGCCGCAATTGCCGAACGCACCCACTTGAGCTGGAGCTTCGCGCCCGCCTTTGCCGCCGTTGCCGTTTTTGCCTTCTTACGAATCCGGGCCATATTAAAGCTCCTCGACCGCCTTGCCGCGCGCGCTGGCCACGTCTTTACGGTCGCGCAGACGGGACAGCGCGTTGAACGTGGCTTTGATTACGTTGTGCGGGTTGGTGGTACCGATGGATTTGGTCAGCACGTTCTGGATTCCCGCCGAGGTCATGACCGCGCGGACCGCGCCGCCGGCAATTACGCCAGTGCCTTCGGGAGCCGGCTTCAGCATCACCATGCCTGCGCCGTAGCGGCCCAGCACCTGGTGAGGAATCGAGGTCTGGGTCAGGTTCACGCGCAGCAGGTTCTTCTTGGCTGCTTCGATTCCCTTGCGGATCGCCTGCGGAACTTCCTTGGCTTTACCGGATCCGTAGCCCACCACAGCGGAGCTGGGATCGCCCACCACCACCAGCGCCGCAAACGACAGGTTCTTGCCGCCTTTGACGACTTTGGTGACGCGGTTGATCGAGACCACCTGGTCTTTCAGTTGGTACTGACCGGCGTCAAGCTTTTTCTTAACTGTTGGCATTACCTTTGTAATCTCCTGGCGTGCGCGCCCTCTGGCAATCACGCCCTCAAATCTTGTCATCCCGAGCGAGCGAGTCGCGGGACCTGCTTTCGCTTTTCGCTGGCTGGCAGCAGGTTAAGACTAGCCACTGACCACTAACCCCTGCCTTTAGAACTTTAGGCCCGCTTCCCGTGCCGCGTCGGCCAGCGCCTTGATGCGTCCGTGGTAAAGATATCCACCGCGATCGAAGACCACCTTCTCGATGCCCTTCTGCTTGGCACGTTCGGCGATCAGCTTGCCTACATCTTTCGCCGAACCCACGTTGCCGCCGGTCGGACGCTTTTCGCCCTTGCCGACTTTCTTCACCGAGGTCGCCGAGACCAGGGTCACACCCTGGGTGTCGTCGATCACCTGAGCGTAAATGTGGTTTACCGAACGATAGACGTTCAGCCGCGGACGCTCCGCCGTGCCCAGAACCTTCTTGCGAATTCGGGAGTGGACCTTCTGCCGCGTTTGGTCTTTTGAAGACTTCGTGATCATCGTCTCTCTTCCTCATCCCGGGTTTCTGAACCGGGTAACGGTGCGCTCCTGCGCCATCCCGTCGTGAGTCGCTTTTCGCCCGTGGCTCTGCGCTTTTCGCGAATTGCTGAATTGCCAATTCCCTACTGACAACTGGCCACTGACAACTGTTACTTCGCTCCGGTCTTCCCGACCTTCTTCTTCAGGCGCTCATCGCTATAGCGCACGCCCTTGTTCTTGTACGGATCAGGTGGACGAAGGCTGCGCATCTCGGCGGCGACGAACCCCACCTTCTGCCGGTCAATACCGCTAACCGTCAGGTGCGTCTGCTTGGGATCGACAGTCACTCCGATGCCCGCCGGTAGCGGGTATTCGATCAGGTGGGAATACCCCAAGGTAAACACCACGGTGCCCTTGCCCTTCATTTCCGCACGGTAACCAATGCCGACGATGTCCAGTTCCTTGGTCCAGCCTCGGGTGACCCCTTCCACCGAATTGTTAACCAGAGCGCGCACCAGTCCGTGCACCGCCGCCTTGGAGTCGTCCTCGCGAACCACCGTTAAGATTCCATCGTTCTGTTCCAGTTTCACGCCAGCAGGCATGTGGGTCGTGACTTCGCCCTTCGGCCCCTTCACCCGGACCGTATTGCCCTCTACGGCGTAGGTGACGCCCTTGGGCAACGGAATCGGCTTCTTTCCAATTCTTGACATAGATTAGCCTTTAGCAATTAGCTCTTAGCAAATACCTAAAACTATTGTCATCCCGAGCGAGGTCGCCGCGGCGACCGGGTCGAGGGACCTGCTTTTCGTGCGCTCGGAAGCGCTACAGCGCTAGTAAATCTCGCACAGCACCTCTCCGCCAATGCCTTCTTTGCGCGCCTGGCGACCGGTCATCACGCCCCGGGGAGTCGTCAGAATACTGATCCCAAGGCCGCCCAGCACGCGCGGAATCTCCGTGTGTCCGACATAGACGCGGCAACCGGGACGCGAAACCCGCTTCAAGTCCGAAATTGGCGACGCGTTGTCCGGGCTGTACTTCAAGTACACCCGCAGGACCTTGCGGCCCTCTTCTTCGGTCGCCTTGAAGTTGGCGATGTAGCCCTCTTCCTTCAGGATGCGGGCCATCTCCACCTTCAGCTTGGAATGAGGAACGTCCACCTTCTGGTGCCGTGCCTTGATGGCATTGCGAACGCGGGTCAAAAAATCTGAGACCGGATCGGTCAAACTCATGCTTTATATCTCCTCAAATCGTCGCTCGTTAGCTTTCGCACGAACTCTTCGCGCCAGCGCTTCATCAACGCTGGGGAAAGAACCAGCCGCGACGGACTACCCAACCACTTTCCGACAATCACTGCCCTACCAACTCGACTTCATGACCCCGGGAATCTCGCCCTTCAGGGCCAGGCCACGGAAGCACAGACGGCAGATACCGAACTTGCGCAGAAAGGCGCGCGGACGTCCGCAGATATGACAGCGATTGTGCTGCCGGACCGGGAATTTGGACTTCTTGTTCGCCTTGGCAATACTGGATGTCTTCGCCATTGTTTCCTTTACGCTTTTCGCCTTTCGCTATTCGCTCTTCGCGAGTTGCTAGCCACTGACAACTGGCTACTGCCTAAACGGCATGCCCATGTGTTTCAACAAGGCGCGCGCCTGGTCGTCGGTGCCCGCCGAGGTCACAATCGTGATGTTCATGCCCTTCAGCTTCTCGACCTTGGCGTAATCGATCTCCGGAAAAATCAACTGGTCGCGCACGCCCAAGGTGAAATTGCCGCGTCCATCGAAGGACTTGGTCGGCACTCCACGGAAGTCGCGAACCCGCGGCAGCGCCACGTTCACCAGGCGGTCGAAAAACTCGTACATGCGGTCGCCGCGCAGCGTCACCATCACGCCGATGGGCATTCCTTCGCGCACCTTGAAAGCCGCGATGGACTTGCGCGCCCGCGTGATGACCGGCTTCTGACCGGTGATCTGGCCAACCTCGCCCGCCGCCGGATCGATCAACTTGGCGTTTTGCGTCGCCTCGCCCACTCCCATGTTGACGATGATCTTCTCCAGCTTGGGAGCCGCCATGGGATTGTCGAGGTCGAACTCTTTCATGAGCGCCGGCAATACATCCTTGTAATAGCGGTCACGCATACGGGCGGTCTGGCGATTGGTCGCTTTGGGCCGCGCCGGTTTGCCCGATGCCGCCTCCGCTACTTCGGCCTGCGCAGGCTTCGCCTTCTTGCCCTGTGGCTTGCCTTGCGGTTTTCCTTCTGCACCCGCAGGCTGCGCTTTCGGTTTCTTCTCGTCTGCCATTCCCTGCTGCCTTTCTCACGGTTTCGGTTTGTTACTGCTACCGGTTCGTGAGGAAATCAATTCGCACTTAGCAAAAGGGCTAAATGCACTGCTACGGACTACTTCTCCAACGTCGTCCCGCAGCTCTTGCATACGCGAGAGTGGCGGTCACCGTGTTTCTCATGACCCACCCGCACTGGGCGCGCGCAGGAGGAGCACATCAGCATCACGTTGCTGATGGAAATCGGGCTCTCCTGTTCGGCGATGCCGCCCTTGATGTTCTTCTGCGGGTTGGGCCGCACGTTCTTTTTCACCATCATCACGTGCTCCACCAGCACCTTGGACTCGTCCGGCATGACGCGGAGTACGCGGCCTTCCTTGCCCTTGTCGCGACCGGTAATCACCCGCACCTGATCGTTGCGGCGAATATCTACGCTCTTCTGCATCTCTCTGAAACCCCTTAGCAATTAGCAGCTAGCAACTAGCTTTTAGTAATCGCGGGTTGCTGTACCACTGACAACTGACAACCGGCTACTGGCAACTGATTTACAGCACTTCCGGCGCCAGGGAAACGATCTTCAAAAACTTCTTCTCGCGCAACTCCCGGGCTACCGGGCCGAACACGCGTGTCCCGATTGGCTCATGCACGTCGTTGATCAACACCGCCGCATTCTGATCGAAGCGGATGTAGGTGCCGTCACGGCGGCGATGCTCTTTGCGAGTGCGCACGATCACGGCCTTCACCACCGTGCCCTTCTTGGCGGTGCCGTCGGGAGAGGCTTCCTTCACCGACGCCGTAACCACGTCACCCAAATGGGCGACCAGGCCGGTGGAACCGCCCAGCGGCAGAATCATCTGCAGCTTGCGCGCGCCGGAGTTGTCGGCGACGTCGAGCATGGATCTCATCATCACTGCCATAATCTTGTCTCCTTGCTCCACCACCGAGGCGGAGCCAATGCCACCGGGTCAACTCGCCGGCTGCTCCTCGACCGGCGTTATCAGCGCCGCACGCCGCACAATTTCCTTCAACTGCCACCGCTTCAACTTGGAGAGCGGACGGGTCTCCTCGATCTTCACGAAGTCGCCGAGATGCGCCGTGCCATCCTCGTCGTGAGCGTAAAACTTCTTGCTGCGGGCCACCACGCGCTTGTAGAACGGGTGGGCCTTCTGCCGCCGGACTTCAATCACGATGGTCTTGGCCATCTTGGTGGAGACCACTTCGCCAATCAGGATCTTGCGACGGCCAGGGGTCTTTGCTGTGCTGGTTACTGTTGTTTCGGCCATATTACTTTTTCTCCGTCGCAGCCTTCTTGCTGGCCGCCTTCTTCGCCGTCACTATCTTTTTCACGGGATTACTTGCGCTCGCAGCCGGCCCGTTACTGCCCGCCAGCTCTTTCTGACGCAGCACCGTGTGCACGCGAGCGATGTCCTTCTTCAGTTCGCGGATTTTTTTCAGGCTCTCGGTCTGTCCCATCTTCAACTGAAACTTCATCTTGAAGAGCTGGTCAGACAGCTCCCGCTGCTGATGCGCCAGTTCGATATCGGTCAAATTGCGAATTTTGTTTACATCCATCGTTAAACCCAGTTGTCAGTTGTCAGCTATCAGTCGTCAGTGCCACTGACTCGCAACCGACCTACCTTTCTGTTCGTGCCAATTACCAGTTATGTCTCGTCATGTCTCTTCTTGAGAACTGACAACTGATCACTGGCAACTGCTTTCTAGTGCACGCCTTCGCGCT
The DNA here is from genome assembly GCA_003151335.1 of Acidobacteriaceae bacterium. Lineage (GTDB taxonomy): Bacteria > Acidobacteriota > Terriglobia > Terriglobales > Acidobacteriaceae > Bog-257. The sequence goes on along the minus strand of PLXE01000066.1, from coordinate 5,277 downwards.
GCACGAACTTGGTGCGAAGCGGCAGCTTGTGCGACGCCAACCGCATCGCCTCCGTGGCATCGCTGACCGATACCCCTTCCATTTCAAATAGGATCTTGCCCGGACGCACTACAGCTACCCAATGGTCCGGAGCTCCCTTGCCTTTGCCCATACGGGTTTCAGCCGGCTTCTTGGTGACGGGCTTGTCCGGGAACAGCCGGATCCAAATTTTGCCGCCGCGTTTTACGAAGCGGGTCATGGCCACGCGGCTGGCCTCGATCTGCCGATCGGTGATCCAACCCGGCTCCATGACTTTCAAGCCGAAGTCGCCGAACGACAGCTCGCCGCCACGCCAGGCCTTGCCGGTCATACGGCCGCGCTGCTGCTTGCGGTACTTTACTTTCTTTGGCATCAACATAATTAGTTCCCAGTAATCAGTTGTCAGTTCTCAGTAACCATGGTTCGTTGCCCTCTTTCCGACAACTGGCAACTGGCCACTGACAACTGCTCTTAAAACGCTCCGCTCTGTACGCCCTGCGGTTCGCGCTTGCGTTCCTTGAAGATCTCGCCCTTGTAAACCCAGCACTTCACGCCGATGATGCCGTAGGTGGTATGGGCCTCGGCAAAGCCGTAATCGATGTCGGCCCGCAGAGTGTGCAGCGGCAGCCGGCCCTGCAGGTACCACTCGGAGCGGGCGATCTCGTTGCCATTCAGTCGGCCGCTGACCCGGACCTTAATTCCCTTGCAGCCGAAACGCAGCGCCGAATCCACGGCCTTGCGCATGGCCCGCCGGAATCCCACGCGCTTTTCCAGTTGCAGCGAGATGCTCTCCGCCACCAGTTGCGCATCGAGCTCCGGTTTGTGCACTTCCTGAATGTCGACAAAGACATCGCGATTGGTGCGCTTCTGAATGTCCTGCTTCAGCTTGTCGATCTCCGTTCCCTTGCGGCCGATGATGATGCCCGGACGCGCGGTACGGATGATGATGCGCAGCTTGTTGCCAGGACGCTCGATCTCGATCGAGCTGACGCCCGCCGACTTCAGCTTTTCCTTCAGCTCGGCCTTCAGCTTCACATCTTCCAGCAGAAGTTTGTCGTAGTCGCGCACTACGAACCAGCGCGACTTCCACGGCTTGGTAATGCCGAGGCGGAATCCGTATGGATGGACTTTCTGTCCCATAATCTGTTTCTTCTCCGCGACGATCGCACTCTGGCATCGCCGCTCTTTTCAATCTCTACTTCTTTTTCTTCTTGGCCGGTTTCTTCGCTGCCGGCTTCTTCGCCGCCGGTTTCTTGGCCGCAGGCCTCTTCTTGGCAGGCGCTTTCTTCACGACTTTCCTGACTGGCTTCTTGGCCGGCGCGCCTTCCTGCACCGTTTGCACCAAGCTGGCATCACCATTGCGACCCGCCTTCTCCTCCAGGGCAATCTCCACGTGAGAGATACGCCGCTGATAGTGGTAGGCGCGACCCATCGGAGCCGGACGGATACGTTTCATGCGCGGCCCATCGTTGGCCACGGCGCGCTTTACGTACAGCCGGTCGACATCGATGTCCAAACCTTTTTCCGCGCTTGCGTAGTTGGCATTCTCGACGGCCGAGCGCAAAAGTTTATACAGCTTCGGAGCGATGCCCTTCTTGGCATACAGCAGCGTGTCCAGCGCCTCTTCCACCCGGCGGCCCTTGATCAGGTCCAATACCAGGCGCACCTTCTGCGGTGAGACTCGCACGTAATTCAGTTTGGCGGTGAATTCCATGTCGTTCTCCTTATCTCGCCGGAGGAGCGGGCTTGGCTGCGGTTTCCGTCGCAGCTCTGACCGAGTGCCCCTTGAAGCTGCGGGTCATGCTGAATTCGCCCAGTTTGTGGCCGACCATGTTCTCGGTCACATACACCGGAATGAACTTCTTGCCGTTATGCACCGCCAGAGTGTGTCCCACCATCTCGGGAATCACGGTCGAGCGGCGCGACCAGGTGCGCACAACCTTCTTCTCGTTGCGGGCGTTCATGCCGTCAATCTTCGCTTGCAGGTGCGAATCGATGAACGCGCCTTTTTTCGTTGAACGTGCCATATCGTCTCAGTCCTACTTCTGTCTGCGGTTCACGATGAACTTATCGGTCCGCTTGTTGTTGCGAGTCTTGTAGCCACGCGTCGGCTTGCCCCAAGGAGTCACCGGGTGACGTCCGCCGCTGGTCTTGCCTTCGCCTCCGCCGTGCGGATGATCGACTGGGTTCATGACCACGCCGCGGTTCGTCGGGCGGATTCCCAGCCAGCGTGTGCGGCCGGCCTTGCCGATGGAAATGTTTTCGTGATCGATATTGCCGACCTGCCCCACGGTGGCCATGCAATCGACCAGCACCTTACGGGTTTCGCCGGACGGCAGCTTGAGCAGCGCGTACTCGCCTTCCTTGGCGACCAACTGCGCCTGCGCTCCCGCCGATCGCGCCATCTGCGCGCCCTTGCCGGGCTTCAACTCGACATTGTGGACCGTGGTGCCAGGAGGAATGTTGCGCAATGGCAGCGCATTACCCACCAGGATGTCGGCCTCGGGACCGCTGACGATCTTGGCGCCCACCTGTAGTCCCACCGGATACACGATGTAGCGCTTCTCGCCATCGGCGTAATTTAGCAGAGCGATACGCGCCGAGCGATTGGGATCGTACTCGATGGAGGCGACGGTGGCGGGAATTCCGAACTTGTCGCGCTTGAAGTCGATGATGCGCAGCTTGCGCTTGTGTCCCCCGCCGTGGTGCCAGATGGTCAGATCGCCGGAATTGCGGCGTCCGCCGGTGCGCTGCTTGGGCTCGGTCAGCGGCTTGTACGGGCGGTTCGTCGTCAGGTCATCGTTGACCGTGCTCGTGGTGAACCGCCGCGACGGAGTAACCGGTCTGTAAGTCTTGATAGCCATGTGTCTACTCGTTTCTCACTGCTTCCAACCACTAACCACTAGTCACTAGCCACTAACTAGAGGTTTTCGGCGTATTCGGGCATCTTCTCACCCGCCTTCAACCGCACGTAAGCTTTCTTCCAGTTGGGGCGATATCCCGTAAACTTGCCGCGGCGGCGCTCTTTGCCTTCAAAAGTCGCGGTGCGCACCGAATCCACCTTCACCTTGAAAATGCTTTGCACCGCCTGCTTGATCTCTGTCTTGGTCGCCTTCAGGGAAACTTCGAATACCAGAGTCGCTTCGGTTTCCTTTACACCTAAACCCTTTTCGGTAATCACCGGGCGGCGCAGGACCTGATATGCCGATTTCATTACGCCACCTCCGCGTGCTTGCGCTTGGGCGCCGCAGCCTTCAGGGAGTTCTGCAACTTCTCCAGCGCCGGGCGAGCGAAGATTGTGGTTTCGTAGCGAAGCAGGTGATAAGGATGGACCTGGTTGCCCGCCAGCAATTCCACGCCTGCAAGATTGCGTGAACTCAGATGAAGGTTATGATTCTCGCTGGACGTGCTTTCCACCAGCAAGGTCGTACCTTTCGCGTTCAACTTGTGCAGCGTCTTGCGGAACTCTTTGCTCTTCGGCTCTTTCACCTCGAAGCTCTCCACAACGACCAGCTTGCCATCGGCCAACTTGGCCGCCAACGCCGAGCGCAACGCGCCCAGCAGCTTCTTGCGCGGAAAAGCGTAATCGTAAGAGCGGGGCTGCGGTCCGTGGACCGTGCCGCCGTGCCGCCACAGCGGTGAGCGAATGGAGCCCACACGCGCGCGCCCGGTGCCCTTCTGCTTCCACAGCTTCTTACCCGCGCCGCTCACCAGCTTCTTGTTCTTGGTGGCGTGGGTGCCCGCACGCTGCCCGGCGCGATAATGCTTCACCGCTTCCCACAACAGGTCCTCATTCACCGCGCCGAATACTTCGTCGGCCAGTTCGAAGGAACCTACCTTTTCGCCGCCGAGATTTACCACATCAATCGTTGCCATATGTTCTTCCAATCAGTTGCCAGTAGTCAGTTGCCAGTTCTCAGCTACTTCTTCTTCGCCACCTGGCGCTTGGAGGCCTTCAACGGATCGACCGTACCGGTGCCACTAAATCCACGACGCTCTCTGGGCGGCTTCTTGGCCTTGGCGATCATCACGTAACCGTCCTTCGGCCCGGGCACCGCGCCCTCCACTACTAGCAGGTTCTCGTCCTTGTCCACGCCCAGCACGCGCAGGTTACGGACCGTCACCCGATCGACGCCCATGTGCCCCGACATGCGCATACCTTTAAACACGCGCGACGGGAAGGCAGACGAGCCGATCGAACCGGTGATCTGGAACATGGAGCCGTGCGAAGCAGCGCCGCCGGCAAACTTGTGGCGCTTCACTACGCCCGCGAACCCGCGGCCTTTGCTGGTCGCAACTACATCCACAAACTTGTCGCCGTCGAAAATGTCGACCAGAACTTTGTCGCCAACCTTGGCGCCATCCTGGTTGTCGGCATCGACGATAATTGGCACCTCGCGCAGGAACCGCATCGGTGGCAGGTTGTGCTTGGCGAAATGGCCCTTCATCGGCTGCGTCAGGCGCGACTCCTTCACAAACTCCACCAGCCCGATCTGGGCGGCGTCGTAGCCGTCCTTGGCGACGGTCTTGCGCTGCGTCACAAAGCACGGACCAGCCTGCAGCACGGTGACGGGGTGGACATCACCCTTGTCATCGAAGAGCTGCGTCATGCCAACTTTCTTGCCCAGAATTCCACTCACTGCCATTTGCTTGTCCTCAACTCCGCTTCCTTATTCCGGTGTTGGTCGCACCGGGGGCTTGCGCCGCGGAAGCTTTGTTTCTTGTTCGCACTTAGCCGCTAGCATTTGGCCTTTAGCTGAAAACTAATTGCGAGTTGCTAGTTGCTTACTGCTTCTTGCTACCTATGTTCCTTCCCAAACGCCTTGATCTCGACATCGACGCCGGCGGGAAGCTCAAGTTTCATCAGCGCGTCCACGGTTTGCTGCGTGGGCTCGAGAATGTCGAGCAGGCGCTTGTGCGTGCGAATTTCAAACTGCTCGCGAGATTTCTTGTCCACGTGAGGCGAACGCAACACGCAATACTTGTTTTTCACCGTGGGCAACGGGATCGGTCCCGCAATTTGCGCCCCCGTGCGTTTCGCCGTATCGACGATTTCGCCGGTGGACTGGTCGAGAACGCGATAGTCGTATGCTTTCAGCCGGATTCGGATTCGTTCTTTGCCAATCACGTTAGTTTCTCTCAAAGATCTCGGTTGCGGCAGTCGCGTCTTCGCAACCTGCCCTGCGGCTAGTGCCGCGGTTGATAATGAGTGCGACGGCCCGCGCCGCACCCGTAAAACTACGCAATAATCTCGGTGAT
>PLXE01000090.1 GCA_003151335.1 Acidobacteriaceae bacterium | reverse complement strand
AAGAAACGAGCCATCATTGCGACCGCCCGCATACTTGCGGTCCTGCTGCATCGTCTGAGGGTCAGTGGAGAAGTCTACGAACCGCTGCGCAATACGAATCGGACGATGTCGGCAGCAGCTTAGTTGACTGAAGTACAGCAAAAGCCCAAAGCCGAGTTCCGGTGACTGCGTCAATCGCCTGGCCCACTTCCATCCTTGAGGATGGAAGACAGGTCGCTAAACAGGTGGCAGCACCGGCTGAAAACGAGAACACCCAACTTGCACCGAGCGAAAATCGCTCACCAAGAGTGCGGATGGAAGGGTGGCGACAGTGCAGCGGTAGCAATGGGCTTGGTGGGTTAGGCGCAAGGCTAAATAGCGAGGAACAGGCCGACCATGGCCCACCTTCCTTTCTAGCGGCATGGTCCCAGAGCGGTCCTCGCCGTCAAGGGTTCGCTGCGCCGCACAAAACGCGCCCTTGACGGCTGTGGGCCGCTCTGAAAAACCCGCCGCTAAGAAAGGAAGGTGGAATCTAGGAAGGCAAAACAGAACTTGACTGCGACCGGCCTTCTCATGGAAGGCGATTACACAACCAATCCTGAAAATAGCACCTATGTGCGGATTACTTGTGCAATGGGGATGTTACAACCGCAATCGGCAGCGCATGCCGCCGGAAGGCGGGGCACGGTTTCTTGTCGATTCCGTTGTGCCAACGGCCTAGAATGATCGGTTGAGTTGAGGGGGCAGGGAACCTTTTCCCTATGGCCAGCCGAGTGTTAGGCCAAGATTTACGCGTCGGCCTTGAACTGGGCCACTACCGCATCGTCGAGAAGCTAGGCGGTGGCGGCATGGGCGTGGTCTACAAGGCCGAGGATGTGAAACTCGGTCGGTTTGTCGCCCTCAAGTTCCTGCCCGACGACGTAGCCAGAGACCCGCAGGCTCTGAGCCGCTTCCAGCGCGAAGCCAAGGCTGCGTCAGCACTAAACCACCCGAGCATCTGCACCATCCACGAAATTGATGAGCAGCACGGGCAGGCGTTCATCGCCATGGAATTTCTGGACGGCGTGACGCTGACACGCCGGATCGCTGGCAGGCCGCTAGAAACTGAAATTCTCTTGTCGTTGGCTATTGAGATTGCCGACGCACTCGATGCCGCACACACCGCTGGCATCGTGCATCGCGACATCAAGCCCGCGAACATCTTCGTCACGAAGCGCAGCCACGCCAAGGTTCTGGATTTCGGATTGGCGAAGGTAACTCCTGTGGGGAGCAACGTGCTTGCGGCCGGAGGGTCGGCAGCAACCGTCGAATCCAGCGCCGAGCACCTGACCAGTCCGGGAACGGCCGTGGGAACCATCGCCTACATGTCGCCAGAGCAAGTTCGCGCCAAGGAACTAGACGCCCGGACGGATTTGTTCTCCTTTGGTGCTGTTCTTTACGAGATGGCGACGGGAGCGTTGCCGTTTCGGGGTGAAAGCTCAGGCGTAATTTTCGAATCTATCCTGAATCGGACACCCGTCGCTCCAGTTCGACTGAATCCCGACGTGCCAGCCGAACTGGAACGGATCATCAACAAGTGTCTGGAGAAAGACTGGAACCTGCGCTACCAACACGCAGCGGACATACGAACGGATTTGCAGCGGCTGAAGCGCGACACCGAGTCCACGAAAATCGCTGCCACGCAAGCATCGCCTGAGAAGACGCCCAAACGTCGCACGCTCTGGGTCGTCCTAGCCGCCTGCATCGCTGCCATCGGGCTGGCGGCGGCTGGCACTTGGTACCTGCGATCTGGCAGGGCAGCCCAGATCGATTCCATCGCCGTGCTCCCTTTCACCAACGCGGGTGGAGATGCCAATACGGACTATGTCAGCGACGGCATTACCGAATCATTGATCGACAGCCTTGCCCATGTACCGCAGCTCAAGGTGAAGTCGCGCCACTCAGTGTTCCGGTACAAAGGGAAGGATGTGGACGTGCAGAAGATCGGCAATGAGTTAGGCGTGTCCGCGCTAGTGAGCGGCCGCGTGGTGCCACGAGGGGGCAGCCTCGAAGTGAGCGCCGAGCTTACCGATGTTCGGGACAACACCGAAATCTGGGGGCAGCACTACAGTGGCAAGAGCTCAGACATTATCTCGTTGCAGCAGCAGATTGCGGGCGACCTCGCGGAAAAGTTGCGCTCCCAGCTCAGCACTTCAGAAAGGCAGCAGGTCACGAAACAAGGCACGCGAAATGCGGAAGCGTATGACTTGTATTTGAAGGGTCGCTACTACTGGAATCAACGAACCGCTTCGGACATCGCCACTGCAATCTCCTATTTCAATCAAGCCATCGCCAAAGACCCCGGCTATGCTTTGGCGTATTCGGGTCTGGCCGATGCTTATTCCGTACTGGTTGCCTACAATGTCGCTCCCACTGACGTCGTTCCGAAGGCGAATGCCGCCGCCCGCAGGGCACTGGAATTGGACCCGACTTTGGCTCATCCCCATGCCGTTCTTGGCACTAACGAGATGGAATACGACCGGGATTTTGCCGGAGGCGAAGCCGAGCTCAAGAAGTCGTTGGAACTCGATCCTAACGATGCGACGGCTCACCAATGGTACGCGCAGATGATTGGAGAGATTGGTGGGAGGGAGCAGGAGGCTCTCGCTGAAGTAAATCGTGCTCACCAGCTCGATCCCCTGTCACCGATCATCAGCGTCACCGTCGGAGACGTTCACATTATGGCAAGGCAGTACGACGAGGCGATTGCCACCTGCAAGAAGGTTGCAGATGAGAACCCGGGATTCGCCGTGACACACTATTGCTTGTATTTGGCGTATTGGGGAGAACGCAGGTACGCGCAGGTTGTTGAGGAAATGAAGACCTATGGCCAGCTCTACGGTGACCGAAACGCATCTGATTTCGCTTCTGCTATGGAACATGGATTTCGTTCGACCGGCTGGAAGGGTGCTCTCATCAACGGCATTCAAACCCTGGAATCGCAACGTAAGACCGGCTACTCGTCTCCGTACGTGATTGCCTCCCTGTATGCTGATTTGGGCGACAAAGAGCGGGCTTTCCAGTGGCTGAACATCGCTTATGAGGAGCACGACACCAACCTGTCGGCCTTGAAGACTAACTTCGCGCTTGACCCCCTGCGTTCCGACCCCCGATTCGCTGAACTCGTGCGGAAGGTCGGGCTGCCGCAGTAAATTGAGCGGTTGGCGTATCTGGTCATCTCACCGATAGCCACGCTCTCTTAAAATGTGTCCGTAAGAGAAGGAGGTTTTTTGCCGTGAATACGACGGTACGAAAAGCTTCGATGTTTATACTTGTTTTTCTCTGCCAACTTCTGGCCACGGCCGCTCCGCAGTCACCAGCAGGTGAATCTCCGGCAGCGCGCATCGCCGGTGAAGTATTCGCCGATGGCGAGCAGATGCAATACCTATCGCTGCTGAGTGATGAGATCGGAAGCCGGCTTACGGGATCAAAAGGAGCGGAGCGCGCGATGCAGGCCGTCGAGGCCGAGATGAAGCGCATCGGGCTTGCCAATATACACCGCGAACCTTTTGCGATTCCCGTCTCCTGGGAACGCGGCCAGGCGGCGGCCTCGCTGATCACCTTCGGGGATCGGCCGCTGAAGATCGCTTCGTACACCTGGACCCCCGCCACGGCGGGACCGATTGTAGGCCCGGTGATTGAGATCGGCGCAGGGCGCCCCGAGGACGTCGAGCGAGTGCGGGGCAAGTTGAAAGGCGCGATCGCGCTCTCCACTCCATCGGGTGGTTCCCTAGATGAGCTTATGTACAACGTTTATCACGTTGCGCAGTTGGAGAAAGACCTCAAAGAGGCAGGTGCGCTGGCCCTTATGATTGCCTCCGACAAGCCACATGCCATGCTTTTCACCGCTCCCATCGAGTTCAAGGCCCGCCTGGCGGCCCTGCCCACCGTTTCGATTGCTCATGAAGATGTTGGCTTGTTGCAGAGGATGCTCGCCCGCAAAGAAGAGGTGCGGGTACAGCTGGATGTCCGCAATACTGTCGGAGGATCATTCGAGAGTGCCAATGTCACCGGAGAGATTCCCGGGCGGGAGAAACCGGAAGAGATTGTCGTGGTGGGGGCACACCTCGACTCCAATGATCTGGGTCCGGGAGCGCTCGACAACGCTGCTGGCTCCGCGGCCGTACTGGAAACAGCACGTGCCATCAAGTCTCTGGGCCTGGTTCCGCGGCGGACGATCCGGTTCGTACTCTTTACTGGCGAAGAAGAAGGTATGCTCGGCTCGAATGCTTATGTCAGGCATCACCGAGATGAGATGGACCGGACTGTGGCAGCACTGATCATGGATATCGGCGCGGGCAAGCCCGAGGGCTGGTTTTCTATGGGACGCCCCGACCTCGACGCGCAGATTGACGAACTGATGTCCACCTACAAGAACTTGGGGATGTCTCACATCGAGCACGCCGCCTTTGCCGGGACAGACAATGCGGCATTCATGGCAGAGGGCATACCCACACTGGTCCTCCTGCAGGATGAGACCTCCTATTTCCCTGTGCTCCATACCGTGGCCGACACTGTCGACAAGGCAGATCCACGGGACTTCGCCTCCTGTGTGGCGGCGCTTGCGGCAACAGCCTATGCGATCGCCGATCGCCCCGACCGCTTCGGCCGCCGGCTGACCGTTGCCGAAGTGAGAAAGCTGGCCGCAGAAACCAAGATAGATGCCCAGTGGCGTGCAGTGGGAATCTGGCCCTGACGCTTCAAGGCCGACCGGCTATCTGAATCTCCTACACCGCTCCGCACATAGTTCTATCGGCCCATCATCTGGTACGAAGGAAGGAGAAGTACCGCCATGCGTTCCATCCGTTTCGGAATAGCAATCTGTCTGCTGCTCTGCTCCGGTCTGGCAATCTGCCAACCTTCATCACGAGAGGCTGGCATTGCTGATGTCGTAAAGCACCCACCTGGGGCATACGTTGAGGTGAATGGCGCGAAGCTTTGGTACGAAAGCGAAGGCACGGGAGACCCACTTGTGCTGATTGCTGGAGGCCCAGGCGCTCCACACGACATCTTCCATCCGTTTTTCTCCCGTCTCGCGGACCGGCACCGAGTGATTTACTTCGATGCGTTCGGGCGAGGTAAGTCCGCCCGTGCCAAATCGCTTAATGACTACAGCTTTGACCGAGACGTTGAAGACCTTGAGGGCTTACGCAAAGCTTTAGGGTTGCGCAAATGGGCCGTGCTTGGCTTTTCCTATGGCGGCATGGTCGCTCAGGCGTATGCGCTCAAATACCCCGGCATGGTGGACCAACTGATTCTTGCCGACACACTGTTTAGCGCCGAAATGTGGCAGGCAAGCAACGACAACTGCAATTACGAACTGCAAAACCAGTTCCCGGAGATTTGGGCAAAAGTGCAGCAATTGCGCGGCATGGGTCTGCGCTCAAGTGCGAAGGAACACCAGAAGGTTTACGACATCCCGGTTGGCCTCTTGTATTTTCACGACGCATCGCTTGCAGAGAAGCTGCCGAAGGAAACGTTTTACATAGACCCCAGATGTGTATTATGCGATCGCTGGTGAGGACGCAGATTTCCTGATTGGAGGTGACATCGCGAAACTCGACTTCAGGGCGCGCTTGAAGGACCTGCCGATGCCCGTGCTGATATTAGCCGGACGCTACGACCGAGGAGCGTCCCTTCCTCGATTAGCGGTACAGTTCACGAAGTACGCGCCACAAGCACGATTCGTGATGCTCGAACATAGCGGTCATTTCACTTTCATTGAGGAGCCGGACGGATTCTTCGCCGCGGTTCGACAGTTCTTGGAACAGGGTTTCTCGAATTGAACCTCAATAGACTAACAGGGCCTGGCGACTGCGGCGGCTGCTTTGACTCCTATACAAAGCGGGCCTACATTTGAGTTGCGGGAAGGAGCGTCTTTCCCCAATGGTGAGCCACACGGTCAGCCAAGATTCGCTCGTCGGCCAAACGCTGGGCCACTATCGCGTCGTCGAAAAGGTCGGCAGTGGTGGGATGGGTGTGGTCTACAAGGCTGAAGACACCCGGCTACACCGCTTCGTTGCTCTGAAGTTCCTTCCTGACGAGATTGCGCGAGAGGCGCAGGCCTTGGCCCGTTTCCAGCGTGAGGCGCAAGCGGCTTCCGCGCTGAACCATCCCAATATCTGCACCATCTACGAGATCGCGGAACAGGACGGCCAATGCTTCATCGTGATGGAGTTCCTCGAAGGGCAAACCCTCAAGCAACTTATCAAAGGACGGCCCATCGAACTGGAACAGTTGCTGGGGATCAGCATCGAGGTGGCCGACGCCCTGGACACGGCACATTCGGAGGGAATTGTTCATCGCGATATCAAGCCCGCCAACATCTTCGTTACGAAGCGCGGGCACACCAAGATTCTGGATTTCGGCCTGGCCAAGACTGGAAAGTCGGCGGGGCAGCAAGACAAGATCGCCGCAACAGCACCATCTCCGTCTACGATCAGTGAAGAACTGGTGACAAGCCCGGGGACAGCGCTCGGGACAATAGCCTACATGTCGCCGGAGCAGGCGTTAGGCAGAGAACTCAATGCCCGTACGGACCTGTTTTCCTTTGGCACCGTCCTGTACGAGATGGCGACGGGAACCCTCCCGTTTCGAGGCGACACGTCGGCGGCTCTGTTCGATGCCATCCTGCACAAAGCGCCGACCACACCGGTGCGGCTGAATCCCCTGCTACCCACGGAGCTGGAGCGCATTATCAACAAGTGCCTGGAGAAAGACCGTGAGTTGCGCTACCGGCACGCGGCCGATATTCACAGCGATCTGAAGCGGCTGCAGCGCGACGTTGATTCAGGTCGCAAGGTAGCGATCAGCGGCCAAGGCTTTGAAACTCAGGCTCGCCCCCAAAAACTGAGCAATACGATTGACTCGCTTGCCGTGCTTCCCTTCGCCAATTTGAGTGGCGACCCGGAGATGGAGTACCTGAGCGACGGCATTACCGACACGCTCATCAATAGCTTCTCCCAACTGCGCAAGCTCCGCGTGGTGCCGCGTGGTCTCATGTTCCGATACAAGGGCCAAGCGGTTGACCCGCAGCGGCTGGGAAGTGAGCTCAATGTGCGCGCGGTGTTGACCGGGCGGGTGGTGCAGCGGGGTGACACGCTGCTGATCGGCACGGAACTGCTCGACGTGGCTAAGGTGTCACAGCTATGGGGAGCGCAGTATAACCGAAAAATGGCGGATATTTTCGTCGTGCAGGAAGAAATCGCGAGAGAGATTTCAGAAAAGCTGCGGCTGCAGTTGACGGGGGAAGAAAAGAAGCGGCTTGCCAAGCGCGTTACCCGGAACAAGGAAGCCTATCAGCTTTACCTGAAAGCCTCATACTTCGCCGCGAAGTGGTCGCCGGAAAGCTTAAGTAAGGCAATCGAGTACAGTCGGCAGGCGATTGAGCAGGATCCGACCTGCGCCCACGCTTATGCTGTGATGGCCTGGTCTTACATCACGCTTGGGAATTACGGCTTCCTGCCGCCGGGGGAGGCATTCCCCAAGGCCAGGGCGGCCGCCCTTCAGGCTTTGGCACTGGACGAAGGGCTATCGCAAGCGCATACGGCCCTGGCGGTTACAAGGCTCAACGGGTGGGACTGGCCGGGAGCCGAAAGGGAATGCCAGCGAGCCTTGGAGTTAAACCCGGATGACGCGATGGCCCTTGTAGCGTACGGCACCATCCTGATGGCGATGGGCAAGTTTGAGGAAGCCGTGAGGGTCATGAGGCGGGCGATGGAGCTGGATCCGCTTTCTCCAGCCATCAACTTGCATTGGGCGGGAGCGCTTTTCGTGACCCGGCAATACGACCAGGTGATCGAACAGTTGAAGAAAACACTTGAACTCGACCCGAATGTCATGCCGCCCCGCGCGGTGCTGGCCTCTCTTTACGCCTACAAGGGTAGGTACGCGGAGGCGATGGCGGAGTGTGAAAAACTGAGGACGCTCGCCGGTGAACTTGCCAGTCGCGCAGTTCTCGGGTATGTCTATGCTCGCGCGGGCAGACGGGACGAAGCTCTACACATTCTGGAAGAGTTGAAGCCCGTGCTCGAAGCGAGTCCGTTGCTGAGGTTTCGCGCCGTGCTCATCTGGGCCGCTCTCAACGAGCGCGACCAAGCTTTTGAATGGCTGGAAAAGTCGTGTGACGAGCACTTTTTTATGCTGGCTTACCTCAAAGCGCCGCCATACTTTGAGAATCTGTTCTCCGACCCGCGTTTCGAGGATCTTCTGCGCCGAATCGGCCTGCCGCAGTAAAATGGGCCGTTGGCCTATGGTTCATCCGAAGTAACGTTCCGACCGATGGCCACGCTCTCCCAACTCGTCGGGCAAACGATTTCGCACTACCGCATCATCGAGAAGCTGGGCGGCGGCGGGATGGGCGTGGTCTACAAGGCTGAGGACACGCGGTTGCATCGCTTCGTTGCCCTCAAGTTCCTGCCAGAGGAAGTGGCCCGCGACCCGCAGGCCCTCGCCCGTTTCCAACGCGAAGCGCAAGCCGCATCCGCACTGAACCACCCCAACATCTGCACGATTCACGACATTGGCCAGCAGGACGGGCAGGTGTTCATCGCCATGGAGTTTCTCGACGGGGTGACGCTGAAGCAGCGCATTGCGGGTCGTCCGCTGGAAATTGAGACCCTGCTGTCGCTTGCAATTGAGATTGCCGATGCACTTGACGCCGCCCACTCCAAGGGAATCATCCACCGCGACATCAAACCCGCGAACATTTTCGTGACCAACCGGGGGCCGGCGAAGATTCTCGATTTCGGATTAGCCAAAGTTAGCCCCATGGGCGGCACCATGGTGGGAGCGGCGGCAGGAACGTCGCAGGCAACCGTCGAATCGAGTGCGGAGCACCTGACCAGTCCGGGAACGGCCGTGGGAACCATCGCCTACATGTCGCCAGAGCAAGTTCGCGCCAAGGAACTAGACGCCCGGACGGATTTGTTCTCCTTTGGTGCTGTTCTTTACGAGATGGCGACGGGAGCGTTGCCGTTTCGGGGTGAAAGCTCAGGCGTAATTTTCGAATCTATCCTGAATCGGACACCCGTCGCTCCAGTTCGACTGAATCCCGACGTGCCAGCCGAACTGGAACGGATCATCAACAAGTGTCTGGAGAAAGATCGCGACCTTCGGTACCAACACGCAGCGGACATACGAACGGATTTGCAGCGGCTGAAGCGGGACAGCGACTCGGCAAGGTTGCCAGCGGCAACAAGTGCCAAAGCCACAAGTCGCATTGGAACGCGCTGGAGTGTGACGATTCCACTTGTCGTGGCTGTGGCGGTGCTGGCGGCAGGCGGGTACCTGTATTTTCACCGCACGCCGAAACTCACAGACAGAGACACGATCGTCGTCGCCGATTTCGCCAATACCACGGGCGACCCGGTCTTCGACGGGTCTCTGCGACAGGGGCTTTCCGCGCAACTGGAGCAGTCCCCGTTCTTGAACTTGCTTTCGGAGGAGCACATCGCGCAAACGCTTTCCCTGATGGCTCAGCCCAAAGATTCTCGGCTGACGCATCAGGTCGCCCGTGAGGTTTGCCAACGCACGGGCAGTGCGGCAGTTTTGGATGGATCGATTGCACAGGTTGGCACCCAGTACCTTCTGACCCTGAAGGCGATCAACTGTGGCAATAGCGACTCACTGGCGACTTCGGAGGCGGAGGCTTCTGACAAGAACCATGTGCTCGAAGCGCTAGGGAAAGTGGCTTCGGAAATTCGTACCAAGTTAGGCGAATCGCTTGCGTCAGTGCAGAAGTACGATGCGCCGGTCGAGAGCGTGACCACGCCCTCACTGGATGCTCTGCGAGCCTACAGCCTCGGCTATCAGGGAGGGTTCGTCAAAGGCGATTTCGCCTCCGCGGTCACACTGTTCCAACGGGCCATTAGCCTCGACCCGAACTTTGCGATGGCGTATGCGCGGTTGGGAACATCTTATGTCGTCTTGAATGAAACCGTTCGGGCGAGTGAGAACACGCGCAGGGCTTATGAGCTCAGGAACCGAGTGAGCGAATGGGAAAAGTTTTACATTGATTCGCACTATGCAGGGTTCGTCACAGGTGACCTGGAGGCGGCTCTCAGGGTTTATGCATTATGGGCGCAAACCTATCCCCGCGACTTTATTCCTCGCCTGAATGCGTGCGCCATCTACACTCAGCTCGGCAACTACGACAAGGCCCTTGCCTTGGCTCAAGAAACTATGCGGCTAGATCCCGCAAATGCAGTCGCGCACTCTCGCCTCTTCCTCGCGTACCTTTTCCTCAATCGGCTGGATGAAGCCAAAGCCATAGCCCAGCAGGTGCAGACC
Source organism: Acidobacteriaceae bacterium (assembly GCA_003151335.1). Classification (GTDB taxonomy): domain Bacteria; phylum Acidobacteriota; class Terriglobia; order Terriglobales; family Acidobacteriaceae; genus Bog-257. The sequence continues at coordinate 8,655 of PLXE01000090.1, read as the reverse complement.
CGCGGTCTTGAGACGCCGATGACTCATTCTCACCTGTATTTGCTTGATTTCCTCCAACACGATTCGGCGGGGATGGAGCGGGAGGCAGCCAGTCTGATGGGTAAGCCGGGTTGGGAAGCCCTCGTGCTGTCCGGGCAGTCAGATACCCTCGCTTACGGCGGCAAGTTCAGGGATGCGCGGGAATTGACGCGGCGGGCAGTCGAGTCCGCCCAGCGAGTCAACGAAATAGAGGCAGCGGCGATAGGTAAGGCAGAAGCCGGGGTGCGCGAGGCACTGGTGGGCAACATGGCATTGGCGAAACAGCAAGCGCAGGCAGCCAATGTTCTCTCAAGCGGCAAAGACGCGCACGCGATCTCGGCCATTGCGTTGGGGTTGGCTGGCGATGCCACACAAGCTAAGCGGCTGGCCGACGATCTGAGCAAGCGCTTCCCCGAAGATACGATCGTGCAGTTCAACTATTTGCCAACGATCCACGCCGCAGCCGCACTTCAAGGCCACAATGCAGGCAAGGCGACAGAGGCACTAGGGGCGGCAGCGCCCTACGAACTCGGAGCCCCTTCCCTCTTCCCTCAATTCAATTTCTCCCTGCTTCCCGTTTACGTCAGGGGCGAGGCATATCTGGCAGCGCATCAGGGCAGGGCCGCGGCCGCTGAGTTTCAGAAGATCATTGACCACCCCGGCATCGTTCTCAACCAGCTTATTGGCGCACTGGCCCATCTCCAACTCGGTCGAGCCTATGCGATGCAAGGCGACACGGCCAAAGCCCGCACTGCATATCAGGATTTCCTTACGCTCTGGAAAGACGCCGATCCCGACATCCCCATCCTCATCCAAGCCAAAGCGGAGTACGCGAAGCTGCAATAGTTCCGGCGCTCGACCCAGAAAACGCTCAGGCATTGAAACCGATGATCGGCACGTCACTCGGAAATCACAGGTTAGTCGGATAGATGTTGAGAACAGGCGATTTCACTCATTGACCCTCAATGAGCGCTATGGGGATTTAACACCAGTTGAGTTGCCCAGGCGTTTCGTAACTTTATCCGGCGCGTGCGGCATCACTTGGGACATGCGTATGTATCGCCACCGCCGAGCCTGTAATCTGTCATCTTGGGCACTGCGGCTGGTGAGACGTTGCTCCAGGACTTTCCAGCGTCAGCAGTAGCAAATAGCAGGTCGGTGATGCCGCAACTAACGTACGCCCACCCACGATTCTCGTCGATCATGTTCAACCCAGAAAGCGTAGTAGGACATGCTGGTAAGTCCCCCTCAGGAAGCGGCGGCAGCGATGGTGCTTCGGCTTGCTGCCTCTTGCTAACGCCCTTTGCGGTAAACGTCGTGAGCGTTAGCGTCTGTTTTGGAGCTTCCCGGCTCAGTTCGGACAACTCTCCCCTGATAATGCTCGACCCAACTACCTCCAACGCGTCGTGAGTCCAGCCTAGAGTTGGGAGAGTGATTTCTCTCTTCCATGTACGTCCCTGATCTTCAGTCAGGAAGAGAATCACCCGGTCACCAGAAGACGACATGACATAAGCCGCAACAGAAACTTGCTTTCGACTCCGAATCGCGATTCCATAATCACCAAACACCTCGCCTAGCCGCTTGGGGACGCGCGGAGAGACCTCTAGCCAAGTTTGTCCGCCATCTCTTGTTCTCCAGACCCGCAGCGTCGCCGATGATTCATCTGTCACCCAGCCGTCCTTGGCGTTGGAGAAATGCACGCAGCCCACCTGTGATGGAGGATCTGATAACAACTCCCAACTGCGACCTCCGTCCTCAGTAGCAAGCAATAGGAGATCATCAGAGCCTTGCGGGTCGGCGAATCCAATTCTCATCCAGCCGTGCTTTGCATCGGCAAACGTCACGCAACACGGCCCGTCACCCAGACTCAACGGGTGAGGATAGTCTGGCAAACGCACATCCGTTGTCGTCCAGCTTTTCCCAGAGTCGGCAGTGAATGCCAGTTTCAGCTTTGCGTGCAAATCCCTATTGGCCACACCGCTGCGGAAACCGCAAATCGGAACGAGAAACACCCACCCTCGGGAGCGGTCGAGAAAGAATGTCTGCCCCCACTCGCCCAACTCGTAGCCGTCGGGAATCGGCGGAGTGATGTCTTCCCAATGCGCACCCCAGTCTGGAGTCCAATACAGGTGGCGCTGCGCAGCGGTGCTACGGTAACCGGGCTCTCTGTACCACCCCGCCCCGTCGGAAAATAATTGTTGAGCGATGAGCGGACAAGGGAGGAGCAAACCCAAAAGAGTGATGGCGGCTCTCAGTCGCATAGCCACACCTCGACGAGCGAATCGAAGCTGGGTAAGTATCGCAACGTAAGCAAGTTACACCGCGGTTCCAGTATAGCTGTTGTAATCAGGCCATAGCGTAAGTTATGATTAGCCGCGCACCAAAGAGTGTAACGGGGATGCTTACGCCAGGTCATCCGGTGGAATTATGGGGGCTCCCAATACGCTCTTCTCAATTGGTTGGGACCACACACCGAAAAACATTCGTAAAACGATAGCCGCCACCAAAACAATCGAAGCCAGGAACCCAATCCAAAGCGCTGATGTTGTCCCCTACTCTAGTTTTCGGGCTGAAAATTGATACATGTCCTGGTAGCTCTCAATCGTGACTCCATCGTGTTTCAGCTCCCAGATATGGTATTCACCGAGCAAGGACTGTGCGCGCGCAGTGACATAGTCTCCGGCTTGCAAGTTTATGATTTCCTGATAGTGGCTCCAGTCCTCGACAAGAAGGTCGTGCGGACCGTCGCTGGTTTCGACGCGAATACGTATCAAGCCATTGGAATCCTGCGTAGGCGCCCGCTGCACCGACCCGGCGAAAAACTTGAGGTCGCCTTCCTCGACCATAAAGAGCTTTCTTGACAAAGGAGCGAGGAGAGCGATGAAGCCAAGCAGAATCGCCAAAACAAGAAACATACGAGGCAGATTAAGCGGAGAGAACCCACGGTTAGGTGCCCCATAGGGGATGAGCATGGAAGTCTCGCTAAAGCTATGCCTTCAGGAATCTCCGGAGTATACATCGCAAATTGGAGCTGTTGCGCGCTTGAATGATGCACTGTTGGGGGGATTCGAGCGAGGTGACTGGCGATCGCCTTGGAGCAAGGCATGTGCAGCCTCGACGACCTGGCGGTGATAACGGTCGATCTCGTAAACGATGCGCGGTAGTGGATCACTTGTGAAATGGGGATATTGCAACAGCAATCGGCAGCGCAGGCCGCCGGAAGGCTGGGCACGGTTTCTTGTCGATTCCTTTACACCAACGACTTAGAATAGGTGCGTGAGGTGAGGGGGAGGGAGCTTCTTCCCCATGGACAGCCGAGCGTTAGGCGACGATTTACTCGTCGGCATCGAGCTGGGCCACTATCGCATCGTGGAGAGGATCGGCGTTGGCGGGATGGGTGAAGTCTACCGCGCCCGCGACGAGCACCTCGCCCGCGATGTTGCCATCAAAGTCCTGCCGCCCGGTACGCTCATCGATGAATCAGCCCGCAAGCATTTCCACAAAGAAGCTCTGATTCTCTCGCAGCTCAACCATCCCAACATCGCCACCATCCATGACTTCGACACCCAGCAGGGCGTGGACTTCCTGGTGATGGAATACATCCCCGGGATCACACTCAACGAGAAGGTGGCTGGCGGACCGCTGGCGGAGAAGGAGGTCCTCCGCCTGGGCGTACAACTTGCGGAAGGCCTGGCCGCAGCGCATGACCACGGGGTGGTTCATCGTGACCTCAAGCCCGGCAACTTGCAGGTTACGAGCGACGGACGGCTGAAGATACTGGACTTCGGGCTGGCTAAGCTGCGGCTTCCGGTCACCGACAATGCCGCGACGGAGAGTCTTGGCGAGACGCAAGTAATGGCCGGGACTCTGCCCTACATGGCGCCGGAGCAGTTGCTGGGGGGAACGATCGATGCTCGCACTGACCTTCATGCCGCCGGGTCGGTGCTGTACGAGATGGCCACGGGGCAACGCCCCTTCGCTGACGTAGAACGCTCGCAACTGATCGGTGCGATTCTGCGCAGGCCGCCACTATCACCTACCGCTCTGAATCCTAGGTTGTCTCCAGAGCTGGAGCGGATCATCGGGAAGTGCCTGGAGAAGGAAGCAGAGAACCGCTACCAGTCGGCTAAAGAGCTGGCGATTGATCTGCGGCGGCTGCTCACACCGAGCACGGTGAAAGTGGCCGAAGTTCCTGTGGCGGGCAGGAAACTCTGGAAGGCTCTTGTTCCCGCTGTCCTGATACTTGTCGCTGCTGCCATCGGGGGAACGTTCTACTTCCGCTCGCGCCCGACCACGCCCCGCCTGACCGACAAGGACACGATTGTTCTTTCCGATTTCGACAACAAGACCGCTGACAGCGTATTCGATGACACGCTAAAGCTGGGACTCTCGGTACAGCTTGAGCAATCGCCTTTTCTCGCCTTGGTTTCCGATCGCAGGGTGAATGAGACCTTGAAGCTAATGGGTCGTCCGGCCGGTGACCGCTTGACGCCGGAGGTTACACACGAGGTCTGCCAGCGCACGGGCAGCAAGGCCATGTTGACCGGCTCGATTGCGGGGCTAGGCGGCCAGTACGTGATTGGCCTGAAGGCAGTGAACTGCAACACGGGGGACGTGTTGGCGGAAGCGCAGGAGCAGGCGGCGGGCAAGGAATCGGTGCTCAAGGCTCTGGGCAACGCGGCGGTCAGTTTGCGGAGCAAGCTGGGTGAGTCACTCATCTCGGTACAGAAATACGCCACGCCGCTGTATGAAGCGACCACACCATCGCTGGAGGCGCTGAAGGCGTACAGCCTCGGACTAAAGACGGCTTCTGCGAAAGGGGGCGCAGCCGCGCTGCCTTTACTCAAACGGGCGGTGGACCTTGATCGGAATTTTGCCATCGCCTACGCCGCCATCTCGGTTGCCTACAGCAACCTCAACGAAGTAGGGCGGGGAGCCGAAAATGCACGCAAGGCTTACGAGCTGCGGGAGAAGGTGAGCGCGCGGGAGCGGCTCTCCATCGAGGCGAACTACTATCTGACTGCGACGGGAGAGTTGGAGAAGGCAGCGCAGGCCTACGAACTGTGGACGCAGACCTATCCGAGAGACTATGTGCCTTACTCAAACTTGGGATTCATTTTCGCCGCCCTGGGAAACTGGGAAAAGGCCTTGGAGGAGTGGCGGGAGGCAGTGCGCCTGGAGCCAAATGATGCGAATAACTATCTCGACCTCGGCTACGCCTACACGACCCTCAACCGGCTGGATGAGGCAGAAGCGGTGTTCAAGCAGGCGGAGGAGCGCAAGCTGGAAAACGAGTACCTGCTCCTGAACCACTACTTCGTGGCTTTTCTGAAGGGCAATGCGGCGCAAATGGCGCAGTTGGTCTCCGCCGCCATGGGCAAGCCGGGCACGGAGGACCTGTTGCTGGCCGCGCAAGCAGACACCGAAGGTTGGTACGGCAAGCTGAAGAACGCGCACGATCTGACGGGGCGGGCGATGGATTCCGCCCGGCACAACGACGCGAAAGAGAGTGCCGCAACGTATCAGGCAGAGGCGACGCTGCGCGAGGTGGAATCGGGAAACCGGGAGCAGGCACGCACTGAGGCCAACGCGGCAGTTAAGCTGGCTCCGAACCGCGACGTACAGGCTATGGCGGCACTGGCACTGGCCCGAGCAGGCGACACGGCAGGGGCCGAAAAGCTGGCCGCCGAACTCGACAAAACATTCCCGCTGGACACGCTGGTCCAGAGATATTGGCTGCCCACAATCCGGGCCGCTGTCGCCTTGGAACGCAATGACCCGAACCGGGCAATCGAACTGTTGAAGGTGGCGAGCACGATCGAACTTAGCGAACCAACGAACCTCGCGATGTCCCTGTGCCCAGTTTATTTACGTGGGGAAGCCTATCTCATGCTCCGCGACGGCAACCGGGCAGCAACGGAATTTCAGAAGTTCATTGACCACCGAGGACTGGTGGTGAACTTTCCGTGGGGTGCCCTTGCTCGGCTGGGACTAGCTCGTGCTTACGCCATGCAGGGCGACACAGCCAAAGCACGTGCCGCCTATCAGGACTTCCTCACCCTCTGGAAAGACGCCGACCCCGACGTTCCCATTCTGCAGCAAGCCAAGGCGGAGTACGCGAAGTTGCAATAGTTCCGGCGCTCGACCCAGAAAAAGCTCAGGCATTGAAACCGATGATCGGCACGTCACTCGGAAACCACAGGTTAGTCGGATAGATGTTGATAACAGGCGATAACACTCATTGACCCTCAATGAGTGCTATGGCGATGTTACAACAGTGATGGGAAGCACACTCCGATAAAATGCCAGTGTGATTGGGAAACTCATCTTCTTTGCGGTGCTGCTCGCCAGCGCATTAATCTGCATCATTGCACCGGAACGATACTTGGCATTCAACAGACGGTGGAATCGGAAGGTGCGAGAACGGTTCCACCGCGTGTACACCACACCGGGCGAACGGATGGCCCGAAGGTATACCCAAGACACACCCGCCAACATTCGGCGTGTGCGGATTGTAGGCCTCATAATTGCTGCAGCTCTCGTTGGGGTCTTATGGGGACTCTGGAAGTCGTAACTCTGAACGACTTTGGCTAACGGGTCAGTTGTGTAACGGGGATGTTACGGCAGCAAAGTGTGTAGAAACTTTCAAGCTGACATCCTTGTGTAGCACTCTGGTTGTCCCAGTTTGGGAATAACAGTCTGCTTCTGCTAATTTTCTTCGCTGCCCCAACTGAATAGCGCGATAATCAAGGCCGTCCATTCGTTCGCCTCCCCGAAGAGCAGTTCCCTACCGCGGAACGCAGCACCCCCCGGGGCGAGCCACCGAAAAGTATGATGATGCAGGGCTGATCGTGCATGGTCGGCCTACATCAACTCCCGATGATAGGGCCGAAGGACCAGGAGGCACGACTCCTCACCAGGCTCCTTCATCATTCCAGCCTTCTGAAAGGAGAATGCTAATGTTTGCACGTCTCGTTGAAGCACCAGCCAAACCGGGCAAGAAAAGTGAAATCGTCGCCATTCTCGCGAACGAGCTTGAGCCGGCTTTGAAAAAACAGTCAGGGTTCGTTGATTTCATCGGGCTCGCTAGCGACACAAGCCCCGAGGAGGGCATCACGTTGACGTTTTGGGCCACCAAGAATGATGCCGAGAGGTTCTACGGAACCCAGGAGTTCAAGTCGAAAATCCTCGACCGCATCACGCCGCTGGTGGAAAACATGACGATCCGCACCTTCAACGTGGAAGTCTCGACATTCCACAAAGTCGCCGCAGTCAAGGCCGCGTAACGCCGAGGCGGGCGAGTGATCTCGGCTCGCCCGCTAAAGTAAAGAACAAAAGTAACCCCATGCCCAAGCACACGGCAAGAAAATCCGCCGGGCGAACCGCTCCCCTTCCAAGAGGTATTGTTAGACGTTCTTAATGGGTGGCTCCCCGGCATCGGAGCGGAACTGAAGACTAAATAAAGTATTTTTGCCGCTCGACCTCCGAGCGGCTTTATTGTGCGCGCGCAAGGTTAGCGAGCGATTGCTGGTGTAAACAGGCGTTAGCGTAAATGTGCGCCGTTTCTTCGCCCGAATCGCCTCGTAACCTACGCTAAGAGGATTATCGAACAGTTAGGACGAAATCCGAGATGCCGGTTCCCATTCGGCGCGCGAGACCTCGTAGTGAACAGTGGCGGCGCCTTCTTCTGGAGTTCCCGGTCCTACGTACTTCATCCCGCAGTTACGCATTACGCCGAGGGAGGACTCAAGGCCGTGCAGCGTCTCGGCGGCGACTCGATCGACGTCCCGATGCGAGAACGCCCAGCCGATCAGAGGCGAAGAAATAGCGAAACGTCAAACGGTTAAAATAGTTTCTAAAGCCCCCACGACGCCTTGGACACCGCACCTCCCAATTTGGTGTACGCTTCGAGTCATGTCCCAAGATCCGCACGCATTGAAGATCTACATAGACGGGTGCGCGTATGACAATCCTGGCGGAGCCGGCGGGCTTGCAGGACTCCAGGAGCACCCTGATGACTGGGACCGGCCAGCCGAATTTATTTTCCAGGAGGGCTACCGGAGCACTACAAACAACAGAATGGAGTTGATGGCGTGCATCCGGGCGCACGAATACGTACGGGAGCGCGGTTCAGCTCTGGGTGTCCAGCGAGTTCAAATCATCACGGACTCTCTGTACGTATATAACGGACTGAAATCCGCTGTTGGCTGGAAGAGGAACCACTGGCGCACCAGAGAAGGGCGTCCTGTAGAGAATGATGACCTGTGGCAGCAACTACTAACATTACGAACAAAGGTGAAGATCCGCACAGATATTCTCTGGGAGAAAGGAAAAAGGGCAGAACTGCCGAAGGCGATCGACAAAGCGGCGAAAGCTGCCGGTAAGGAACCGTGGCGACACGATTGGGGGTTTCGGGAAGGCAAGGTCGGGCGATCCAAGGTGATGAATAAGAGCGCATCTCAACCGTTTCCGGCTGCCGGTCAAGAGGCCACAATCCGAATATATCGTCACGGGATTATCGGACGTGCCAAGGAACCTAAATTTCTCTTCGACTTCCTCTCAGAATCGGAGCAACAGTTTATTTCGAAGTACCATGCATACACGACGCCCGAATTATTGAGAATCACATAATATAGT
>PLXE01000070.1 GCA_003151335.1 Acidobacteriaceae bacterium | reverse complement strand
CTATATTATGTGATACTCAATAGTTTAGGGTGGGTGGTAACGCGAGGCGCTCTGTGGTCGATGCCTTCCGGGATGTCAGCGGGCAGTTTCGTGCCATCGATTCTGGAGCTCATCGAGGCACTCTGTGCCAGCTTTGACCTCGCAGTTTCGGAGGCGGACTTGGAAGCCTGGCTTGGGCAGGAAGCAGACTTCCAGAAACTCGTCACTGGTTATCCCTGCGAACCGCTGACCACGGGGAGAACGTTTCGCGGAATGCGACCTTTCGTAGGCGAGATCTCCAGCTTAAAACAGACGGTCAGCAGCCTGCAGCAGACGGTCAGCAGCCTGCAGCAGACGGTTGCTGCCCGCGAGGTAGATGTCGCTAATCTCAGAACCACGGTAGGCGAACGAGAGGCCGAGCTAGATCAAGTGAAGGTACGTAACAGCTTGTTGAGTGTCGAATTGGCTAAGCGTACCGAGCAATTGAACAGTGTTCTCCAGTCACGAGCGTGGCGATTGACCGCTCCGTTGCGCGCGGTTGCGAAACTGCGGCCACGCTCCCATCGTGACGCCCCTCAAGTTAAGATGGACTCACAGCTAATTGCGCAGTCCAGTCTTTTTGACGTTGAGTGGTATTTGTCGCAGAATCCCGACGTTGCAACGCACGGTGCAGACCCAATTGCCCACTATCTTAAGCGCGGGGCCTTCGAAGGACGAGATCCCAGCCGGGCTTTCAGCAGTCAGTGGTACCTTGACCAGAACCCTGATGTGCGAGCGGCTGGTTTCAACCCTTTGGTCCACTACCTGCGCTTTGGGGCTACCGAAGGGCGCAGACCATCTCCTGTTGGCGAAGCTGCAATTCTCAAACAAACTTTGGCTGAGGCCCAGAAGGACTGGGGCAACCTAGGTCATAGCCGGCTTCAGCAACTTCTGCACAGCGACGACCGAGTAGTATTTCCAGCAACTGAAAGCCCGGCTGTTTCCATTATTCTGGTTTTTTATAACAAAGCCCACCTTTCGCTGCTGTGCCTCGATTCCATACTCGAAAATGCTGACGTTTCGTATGAAGTCGTGATTGTAAATAACTGCTCGAGCGATGAGACTAATAGCTTGTTGGAGCGAGTTGGTGGAGCAACCATCATTAATAACACAGCTAACCTTGGGTTTGGCGATGCCTGTATGCAAGGAGCGGAGCAGGCACGGGGCGAATACCTTTGCTTCTTGAATAACGACGCCTTATTGCAACCCCACGCGCTTTCGTCAGCTTTGGCAAGCTTTCGCGAAGGGTCTAAGGTGGGAGTGGTGGGCGGTAAGATCCTGCTGGCGAATGGCAGCCTGCAGGAAGCCGGTAGCATGATTTGGTTTGATGGAAGCGCGTTAGGATATGGGCGAGGAGATAATCCTAACCTGCCGCAATATAACTTTCGGCGTCCGGTCGATTACTGTTCCGGAGCATTCCTGGTTACGACGCAGCCTCTTTTCCGTCAGTTGGGTGGCTTTAACCGGATGTTCAGTCCCGCTTATTATGAAGACTCAGATTATTGTATGCAGGCCTGGGAAGCTGGCTATAGCGTCCTATACGAGCCTACAGCCATTATTCGGCATTACGAATCGGCTTCGTCGGATGGGAACGAAGCAGCCCAACCGGCAATGGCAATCAATCAGCAGAAATTCCGGGAAAAGTGGAATGACCGGCTTCTCAAGCATCAGCCCAATTCGACGGCCAACATACAACGCGCTCGCATCTCGGCACGTTCCGACACCCTTAAGATACTGTACATCGAGGATCGAATACCCCATCGCCACCTGGGTTCGGGGTTTCCTCGGAGCAATGAAATACTGTGCCATCTTGTGAAGCAGGGCCATCGCGTCACATGCGCCTCATTTACATCTCACCTGCTGGAGAACGAGTACGGTGACATCCCACGAGATGTTGAGTTGTTGGACGGGGTTTCGCAACGCGAACGGCTGTTTCGAGAGTACGTGCCTAACAGTGACATCGTGTGGGTGAGCCGCCCTCACAATATGCAGGCCTTCCTGAAGGGCAGGGCGGAAAATGGCGCTTCCAGCAGGGCCCGGGTAATTTACGACGCGGAAGCAATTTTTGCGGAACGTGATTGGCGCCAAGCAGAGATTCTCGGTAGCGAGATTTCATCCAAGGTTAAGTCTGCATGGCTGGACCGAGAGTTGGCTTTGGCGAAGGTGGCTGACGCCGTCGTGGTGGTATCGGAGCGAGATCGCGAGACTATGGTGTCGGGGGGAGTACGCCATGTATCGATCATCGGCCATCGAGTATGCGCTAACCCGACCGCCGCAGCATTCGACCAGCGGCGCACGTTCCTGTTCGTCGGAGCTATGCACGGTACGGACAGCCCAAATGCCGACTCCATGCGGTATTTCTGCGGTTCAATCTGGCCAGTCGTCCGCCAAGCGACGGGCGCCAAGTTGATCATCGCCGGTTACGGAGCCGACGTTGCTTTGAGCGATTGCAAGCCCGACGGGGTTCGCATTCTTGGCCGGCAGGACGACTTGACCTCGCTCTACAACGAAGCGCGCGTGTTTGTGGTGCCTACCCGATATGCAGCGGGAATTCCTTATAAAGCGCACGAGGCGGCTTCTTTTGGTGTTCCTCTTGTAGTATCTAACCTGATTGGACAGCAACTCGGATGGCTGCATGGGAACGAATGCCTTATGGCAGGGACTCCCATCGCTTTTGCGGGAGAGTGCTGCCGTTTGTACCAGGACCCCAATCTTTGGAAACGGCTTCGCTCGAATGCGCTGCTGCGCGTCATCAACGAACTGAGCGACGAGGTTTTTGGCAAGGCGGTCGCTTCTGTAATCACCAACCTCAGCCTTAAGGGAGGACCACAGTGGACAATGTTACAGCATTGACTGTCAACGATTGGTTGAAGTCACAGATTGCGTCCGAACCATACTGGTTTCATCGGATGGAGTTACCCGGTGGTTTGGTCACCCCGGGATGGAATAATCCTAAGGTTGAGAAGCTCCCATATTTTGGATTGCCGGACAACATGACCGGCATGCGAGTGTTAGACATCGGACATGCGGAAGGCTTCTTTTCCTTTGAGGCAGAACGCAGAGGAGCTGCCGAAGTTGTTGCCATTGAGAATTATCCTCCGATGGCGCGCAAGTTTCAGATTTGCCGGACGGCCTTCGGTTCGCGTGCGACGTCGCACCTCGCAGGTGTTTACGATATAAGCCCTAAGACTTTCGGGACCTTCGATTTAGTCATGTTCTTCGGGGTGTTGTACCACCTGCGTAATCCTCTTCTCGCGCTGGAAAAGGTCCATGCCGTGTGTACCGGGACGTTATTGATGCAAACCGCCATGTGCGAGAACACGGGGAATCAACCCATGGCGGAGTTTCATCCGTTCGGTGTCAAGAGTGGACCGCCGGACAACCCCAGCTACGATCCGACCTGTTTATGGTTTCCTAATCCTGCCTGCTGCATCGGGATGCTTGAGCATGTCGGATTCAAAGAAGTAAAACGCATTTCACCATCCGCTCCCGTGGGAGGAGTTTTCACCGCCAAGGCGGCGTTGCAAGCCAAAGGCAAACGTCCGGTTGAAGAAACACTCCCGTGGTCGTAGAGTATCGCAAGGCGATATTTAACCGTTGTGAAACAGTCAACGTCAATCTTTGGAGCAATATCTGGAATATGAAGAGGACTCGGACTACAGCTTATGTTTTTTGGGGAGTAGCGCTTCTTTATCTTGCCCTTTCCCCTGGAACTGTTGAAGGCATGGCGTACGCGGGCGAGGAGTTCAGGGCGGGAAGCCAGATCATGGCCAACGCTGTTGCCTTGATGAAAGGCAACCCTTCCTCCCCCATCGACTGGCCACGCCATGGTCCGCTGGCGGCGCTATTCGATTTGCCCCTTGTGTGGCTGGGCGCTCATCTAAAGGGATGCCTCAACCAAGACTGGGCGGCTTCGCTCGAACCTGTTCTCCTGACCTCCCTGCTTGTGACGGTACTTTTTCTCTGGTTGCGACGGCTTACGTCCCCAGGATGGAGCTTTCTCCTGGCCTTGGTGGCGGGATTTTGCACAATGCTGTGGCCATACGCTTACATTGGAGTGGAAGTTAAACAGTCAGTAGCGTTAATCCTGGCCGGCTATTTAGGACTGACAGACGACGGCAAAGCTAGCTGGCCGCGAGTTGTACTATTTGCTCTTAGTTGTGCTGTTGCGGTGTCGGTAAAAGCATCCGGAACGTTTCTCGTGCCCGCAATCCTATTCCTTATCGGTTGCTATTATTGGCGCTACTCTTTTCAGCAAATGCGTCAGCTAATGCCCAAGCTCCTCGTGACTGTGGCAATCATCCTGGTAGTATATTTTTCGAACTCTGTTCTGCGTTCCCTCTTCTATATCCACACTGGGGGCCAAGCTCAGTTCTTCAAGTTCTGGCTAGTTAGCGGGTCCACAGCATTCCTTCTGCAAGTGGTCGGCTATTTCGGTTCGCCGAATAAGGGATTGATTGTCTATGCGCCCGTTGTGTTGCTCTCTTTTTGGGCTTTTCCTCGTTTTCTGAAAGAACATCGTGCTTTGGCCATATTTGCGCTCCTCGTCCTGGGCGGCTTGGTGAGTGGCCATGCCCTGCAGAAGGGCTATACGGACGAGACTTGGGGGCCGCGATATCTTCACGGTGCAATTGCACCTCTTATCCTCTGCATAGGCGCGACACGAGAACGCCTCCGTTTACGGACAGCCATTCCAGTGCTAGCAGTGCTAGTTCTGGCCGCGCTGGGCTTTTGGGTCTCCTTCCTGGGTGCGTTCTTCTGGTACGGCGTACAACAGCGTGCGGCGATCGACGTCTCACAGTCAACGCTTGAGGCAATGCAAGGGGACACCGTCTGGAATCCGGTTTTGCTCGACGAGCGTTTGTTTTCCTATTATTTGCACGGTGGACAGAGATTTTGGACGCCTGGCCACATCTGGTGGTTCGAGAAACCGCCTGATGCCCCTGCAGTAAGGGACGTCGATTTGGCTAAGTACGCATTTCCCCAGTCATTCTTGATCCGATTTTGCCGGGTACCGCTCCATGGCGGCCTCAAACGACTCTGGTATTTTTATCTGGCATGCCTTCCTGTAGGTCTGCTGTTGCTCATACGCGCAGGTTGGACGCAGGCAAGAGCTGATCCGTACCGATTGGAAGATGACTGGTAGACAGTACGCGGCTAGGCGTAATGTCCCATCCCAGCATTGCTCCAATAAACATCTTGTACGTGAACGGTACTATTGGCTTGGATTGATGTTGCATTTCCCTGCCAGTTTCCACCAACCCCATTCCTGAGGTTAAATATGCAGGCCGGAGAGTATCCGCCAAGGCTCTGCGAAAACGTTAACCTCAACTCTCCGGAAGTAGCGGTGGGTTCACATCTGCCCCTTGTTGATGTTTTATAGTCCTCACTGCCACCCAAGCGAGCAACAGAAGTCCCACCACAAGCGAGCCCAGGTACATCAGGAAGGCCACCAAAACGATCCCGCTTTTCGGAGCACGCCAGTGATGCACCATAAACGACTGCGGCTGACAATATTTCCGCAAGTCCACACTCTTCCATGCCGGTGCGTCTGGCGGAGGAGTCCATATCCAAAAGTGCTTAGGTGTCCACACGACCGGTGCAGTTCCGCCTTCCAACCATATCTTGAACAGCCGCGCGTTGAACACGACTTGGTTCCAATCAGGATCGCCCGTTACCCATTCAATTGTGTTTTGATTGGTTTCCCGCGCCGCAAAGTCCTGCAAACCGTAGTAATAGAATGCGCCTAAGAACGAGATAGCGACGCCAATCGCCGTCAGAGCAACCAGCCCTACGTCCCTTCGCCATTTGAAAGAAGGCCATGCGGCGCCGATGCACAACAGCAGGGGTGCGATCGCCACATGCATGTAGCGCGAGCCCCACACGTCATCGGCGGGAGTAATGAGCAAGCAAATTAGTGCCAGAGTGCCCCCGGTCACGAGGAGCGCGAAAATCGCGATATGACGATGTCCGCGAAACGCTCGCGGGACCGCATAGATGCTGGCTAATAACACCGGAGCGTAAACGAACAGGCCCTTCGTGGAAGAGCCGAAAACCCCAATCGCGTTCGCAAAAACCTGGAACGCGGAATCGGCCATCCAGACTCGCATACTGTGAGCGCCGCCGCCTTTGGGTGCCCAGTAGAAATTTCTCCCCCACGCCCCGAACGCCCAAATTGCTCCAATCACCAGTACGACGGCGAATACCTGCGCGCGCCGCAAGCGCCACTCCCCCCGAAACTGAACATAGAGCAGGTAAGCAATCGCCGGCCACAAAACGATTCCCGTGGACTTCACGGTCATGGCAAGGCCGCAGGTCGCTGCGAACAGCAGCATTCGTGGCCAACCTCGTAGCTTCCCGTCAGCTAACGCCAAATAGCCAGCCAGAAGCACAAGAAAGGACTGCTGGGTTTCCAGGCTGATGTAGGCATAGGGCCAAAGCATGGTGCCGAACGCACCGGCCAGCGTCAGGAATAGGCTCATGCCCGGCGAGCATAGCTTGCGCAGCCAAAGATAAAGGATGGTCAGCAGAGCCGCCGTCAGCAGGACCGGTTGAAAGGAGAGCACGAAGTCCGGAGACCCGAACATCTTGCCGAGCTTGAGGAAGGGAAGGTCGAGCAGCACTGGAACTGGCCCGTGGCGCGACCATAGCATCGGGGGAATCGGCCGCCCTTTCAGCCAGGCATTTACGACCGCCAGCATTCGCAGGCCGGACGGCATCTCCTCTTCGCCAACATAGCCTTGGCCCAACATGGAACCCGGAGACAAGGACAGATAGCAGGCGGACAAGCCCACGAAGAGTAGAATCGCGGTTTTGCGTACTTCAGTTAGACTTTTCAACATGTCATGCGTTCGTTAGACTGCACATTCGATCCCACCAACCACGCGCAATCTCCAGCAGAAGGAGCGATCAGCATTCGCTGATTGCAGGACGATACATGTCACTTTGACGCCACCACAAGATACTGCGCGCCCAGCGGCAGCCATCTCAATGCTGGCTCCAGCCGGCGCAGTCCCCGAGCAAAATGAGGAAAAAAGAAACAAAAATCGACGAACCGAATCCGAAATCCGGCGGATTTCAACAAGCGTAAGGAACGCAGCGGAGACAGCGTTTGCGCCTTGCGGTCGAACTCGTTCAACGACATGCTGTATACCACCATCGGATTCCAGGGGTTGTTCTCCCAGAAGGCAAAGATGCCGTCGCTTGACAAGGCTGAACGGACATAACGCAGCGCCTCGACTCGATGGTCCGGTGGGATGTGGTGAAATACACCATTGCAGAAAGCAAACGGAAGGTTGGCGGACGGAGCGAACTGTTCTGGGACCGAAAAACGGACATTCAGCTTGGGGTATCTCTCCTGCGCTACCTGAAGGCTCTCCGCCGAGGGGTCTATCGCGACCACACTCTTACAACCCAGAATGTCGAAGAAGTATTTCAGGGAACCGCCGACACCGCTGCCAAAATCCAGGACGGTGTCAAAGGGCGTCCAACGGCGCAGCCTTCGCGAGCACCACTGGGCCCGTTCCATCGCGTAAAAATCGGGTGACTCTCCTGAGACGGCACACGACCGTTCCATTGTTTTCTCGTACTTCGTCGCAAACTCGTCGAACTCCGCCGTCGTCATGGCTGTTTCGCCCCCGGTTCAAGTGGGATCGTTTCCTGAGGCGTCGATTGTTCACTCAATTTCGGCACTCGCGCCGTTCCCACCATTTGCCACCCCCAAGGAGAAGAATCAAAGTTCAAGTGGAACAATGGAGCAAATATCCCCATGGCAACGCGGGCAGACAGAGAAGCGGGCCGATTCTGTCTGGCAGTTGCATCTCTAATGATCTTGTCTCCTCGCAATACGACGAGCCATCGATACAGGTTGAAGAACGGAAATCCCGCCCTCGATATCTGCTCTGTCTCATACCCAACTTCGCGAAAGAGTGTGCCTATATCCGAAGACTTGTAGTGTTTGCGATGCCCGATGTACCGATCGAAGGATGACATAGGGCCACCCGGGACGGTAACCACGAGTAGGCAGCCTGAACTCATGTAGTCTCGGGCGCTTTCCAATAATTGACGGGATCATCCACGTGCTCGATGACCTCAGAACAGACAGCGTGCGTCGCCCAACCCCGCTGATCCTCGGGCACCTCAACCTTCTCCAGTAGATTGCGTTGCACAAACCTCGCCTCCGGAACTTTTTGCCGCGAGATTTCCACTCCTGATTGACTCAACTCGAGTCCCAGTAGCTGAGCAGACGGAAAGCGTGCACGTACGGCGGCGGCCATATCTCCCTGGCCGCTTCCGATGTCAAGCAACCGAACACCGGAGCCAGAGTTCCGCAGGTTGAGCAACGAGAAAATTACTCTGCGACGGTACTCGAGCGCGGGATTGGCATGAGCACATTGGCTGTAGTCATCCCAGTGGCGGTCCCAATCATCGCGAGTTGTTGAGGTCACGTTCTCTTCCGAGCTGTTCATAGTCGTCCAGCCTGCAAGTCGGGAAGCATCGCCAGCATGGAGTCGCGCAAGGCCTCGCGTGAGCCCGAGCGACAGGTCCAGCCGAGGCCCCGAATCCGGTCGGTGTTGAGCCGGACAATGGGCACGTCTCCCTTCCAGCCGCGATTTCCGCCGGTGTACTCGAATTCCATCTGCTGCCGGTTCAGACCCACACACTCTACTGCCAACTCAGCGATCTCCTTCACTGTGATGTAGTCGCCGGTGGCCACATTATAGACGGCGAACCGGCTTGGGGAAGGTTGCGCAGCCAGCAGTACGGCCTCCACCACCTCGCGGACGTGGATGTACGACTTGCTCTGGGTGCCGTCGCCCAGGATGCGCAGCTTACGTGGATTCTTCAGCAATTGACGCAGGAAGTCGAAGCCTACGCCGTGAGTCTGCCGCGGCCCCACCACATTCCCGAAGCGGAAGATGCGGCCGGCGAAATCGAACATGTGGCAGTAGGAACTGATCAGGACTTCGCCCGCCAGTTTACTGGCCCCATAGGTTGAGATGGGAATCAACGGACCGTAATCTTCGTCCGCCTCCTTCTCCCCCAGGTCGCCGTACACCCCGCTGCCCGAAGCGTAAAGGATGGTTTTGGTCCCCGACTGGCGCATGGCCTCGACGACATTGTTGGTGAGATAGGTGCCTTCGCGGAAGTCGATGTCGGGCTCAGTAGCGGCGCGCGCGATGTCGGGATTGGAAGCCAGATGGATCACGGTATCGTGTCCTCGCAAGGTTGCGGTGAGCTGATCCGCATCCTTCACGTCTGCGCGCACGACTTTGAAACGCGAATCACTGAGATGCTGCTGGTAATGCCACTCCCGCCCGGAGGAAAAATTGTCATAGAGGGTCACGGCCTCTACCATCGGGTCGGCCAGCAGGCGATCGGTGAAGTGGCTACCAATGAATCCGGCGCCACCTATAAGGAGGTACCGTTTCAAAGTGCTCTGTTCTGGTGTCATGGCGAAGCTCTCGAGACGTCTTTCCAGCCTAGCATGTCTTTGCGCTCTGGGTGCTCGTTTCTGGAATGCTAAGATGGAGATCGGCTCCGTTCTCTGGCTGCGGAAGTCTCCATGCCCAACAAAAATGTTTCTCAATGGTTGAGCACATCGCCGCTTCTTTCGCTGCCGCGGCGTGCCACCTGGCGCGCAATTAACTGGCTCCTTGCTCAGCGCAACATGACAGCCGTTCCGGCAGCCGAGAACACTTACCGCACGGAAGACTACAGATTGATCCAGCGGGTCATCTCCGAAACCGATATGCTGCTATTGCGGGACGAGGCCTATCAGGTGCTTTCCTGCGCTCGCGCGACGATCAAGGTCCCCGGTGACATCGCTGAAGTCGGCGTGTACCGCGGGGGTTCAGCCCGTCTGATGTGTGAGGTCCGGGGAAGCCGGACGCTGAACTTATTCGACACCTTCGAAGGGTTGCCGAGCACCGATTCGCTGGATTCTCGCTTTGCCGGAGGACAATACGCAGCTTCTTTCGAGGCAGTACGAACCTACCTCGCGCCTTTCCCGGATGTCCACATCTATAAGGGGCTGTTTCCGGAAACCAGCGGACCGATCGTGGATAAGCGATTTTCGTTCGTGCATCTGGATGTGGACCTGTACCAACCCACGCGCGATTCTCTGGAGTTTTTCTACCCCCGAGTTAACTCAGGAGGAATGTTCCTGATTCACGACTACCTATGGGCAGATGGCGTTCGCAAAGCGGTACAGGAATTCTTCGCAAGCCGGCCTGAGCCGATTCTGGAACTTGCAGGCGCCTATTGCGGAGTCGTTAAACTATAGAATCAGGCGGCAGTAAGCACTTGGTCAGAGCAGTCCTCGCTACTCCGGTTCTATCTGCGCTTGACATTTGACGCGGCGGCGTGGAGTGCGAGTGTAAAAGTAAAGTTCATGCATCCGCCGATCACAAACAGCAGCCCCGTCACGGCCATGTAATTAGCAGGAAAGACATTCCCAGAAAACCGAAACCCAGAACGCAGATACTGGTAGACAAGCGGCGCAGCCAGCGCCGCGCCTGCAAGAACGGCAAGTGCGCTTAGCACGACCGACCGGGTATAGGAGAACATCCGCAACCACCGGCGCGTGCGGGCTCCCCCGTAATCGAAAAAAGTTCGCACAATGCAGCCGACGTAGAATCCGTGCAGCCCCAGCACCGAAAGCGTCAAGCCGAACAGCATCCAGTACAACGAAAACGTCACCGGGCCTATCGTTATTGGGCCAAACGTCATCGGCAACGTCAACAATAGACCAACCAGCAGAAGCAGCAGGCCCGGACGGAACAAGAAGAAGTCGGCCCCGTAAATAAACATTGCCCTCAGGTTGATCCAGCCCGCGTGCCAAGGAGAGAACCAGCCGGCGCGCTTGTGATGGCTCACGCGGCCCTCAGAGTCCTTCAAAAACCGGACCGGCACTTCCGCCGTCTTCAGGTCCATATGTACGGACTTCAACACCATCTCCGAGGCGTATTCCCATGACTGCGATTGCAGGTCCATCCTGCGCAAAGCTGGCAGGGAGATGCCGCGCATTCCGCAGTGAATATCGGAGAAGCGGCTGCCATACAGCAGATTGAGCAGCAGGGTAGTAAAGGGTGTGCCGAAGTAGCGGTGCAGCGCCGGCATTGAGCCTGGCTCGATGTAGCCGCGGAAGCGCGATCCCATAACGTATTCGTAACCCTCGTGAAACTTCGCCATAAACGGCTCCAGGTTACGAAAATCGTAGGTGCAGTCGGCGTCGCCCATCAAAACATAGTCACCGCGAATAAATGGAATGGCATCGATATAGGCGCGGCCCAGCCCACGCTTAGGCGCCTTCAATACGCGAGCGCCCTGTGCCAGCGCCACGTCAGCCGTCGCATCCGTGGAGCTGTCGATGATAAGAACCTCACCCCGCACCTTGGCGCGACGAAGGCCTTCCTGGCACCAGTCCACGAACTGTGCGATGGTGAGTTCTTCGTTGAGCGCTGGAATGACGATAGAAAGCTCAGGCTCGGCGACGTCATTGGCGGGAACCAACAGCCTGAGCTCGCTGTCTTTCGCCCCCGGCTCTGAAACAGAACTACCGGCCATGTAGGAACTGCCGATCATAGATTTGTCTATAACTGGTAACCCGACCGAGCCGCATCGGTATGGAACATCAGCACGGTTTCCAGTGAAAAGTCGCCGAGGTCCTTCCCGACCGTTTTGAGCTTCGAGAGCACGCTGTCCGTCGCCGTGATGATGTGGCACCCAATATCGTTGGCCTGGAAAATATTCAGCAGCTCGCGCGGGCTGGCCCAGAGCAGCTCGACATTGGGATAGGCCGAGACCATTTCCACGGCGGTCGCCATCAGTGGCACGGGGTCCTCTGCGGTATCGGCGATCCTGCCGGCGAACACCGAAACCACTGACGGCGCGCCACCGCCGAGGGCCGCAGACGCATCCCGCACTTGATCCAGCGTCAGGATGGCGGTGACATTCACTTTCACTCCCGAATGCGCCAGCCGGTGTACCAACTCCATCGAGGACTCGCGGCGCGTATTGGTCACCGGAATCTTGACGTAAACATTCTCAGCCCAACTGGCGATCTTGTGAGCCTGCCTTTCCATCTCGCAAAACTCGTCGGCGAAGACCTCGAACGAAATTGGCCGCTCGGTGACAACCTCCAGCACCTCATGCGCGAATGCCTCATAGTCCTTTACGCCGGCAGCACGCATCAACGTGGGATTGGTGGTAAACCCGCTAATCAGCGGGTTGGCTTGCGCCGCCACGATCTGCGCCCGATCAGCCCCGTCGGCAAACAGTTTGATCTTCAACTCGGAGATGCTTCTCACGACGGCTTCCCCGTTTTCAGGATCCAGTCAACCGCTTCGGGCAGAGACCCCACGCGAGCATCGGGAGCCGATGCGGGAGCCTGTTCGGTGTAGCCGCGGTCAATCCAGATGGTCTTGCATCCCGCATTGGTTCCGGCATCCATGTCGCGCCAGCGGTCGCCGATCAGATAGCTCCGGCCCAGATCGATTCCGTACTGCTGGGCGGCGCGCGTAACCAGGCCGGGGCGCGGCTTTCGGCAATCGCAATCATCCTGATCGTCGTGGAAACACGTTAGCACGTCATCGAGCGGCAACTCGGCCCGCAGCCGGCGGTCCATCTGTTCGACGGTGTCGCGCTTCTGGACTCCACGGGCGACGTCCGGCTGATTGGTAACCACCAGCAAAAGAAAGTCACGTTCTTTGAGCCGGGCCAGTGCCTCCGCAGTTCCGGGGGGTATCCGCAGGTCCGCGAGTTGCGTCGGAGCGTGTGGCTTGCCATTCCGGACCATGGCCTCGTTCAACACGCCGTCGCGGTCCAGAAAAACGGCGCGGCGCAGCGGCGCGGACGCCAGAGACTCCCACTTCGTGGCGTTCTGTTGCAGCGCGGGGTGCGAGACCAGCAGGTGCCAGACGACGGCTTGAAAGGCCTCGGTATGGGGCGTGATCCGATCCGGGTGGGCCATGGGAATCAGCACGCAAGCATCGGCTACGCGCGCCGTGTAGCCACCGTCGCGGCCCACGATCCCGAGGATGCTGGCGCCCACCGATCGGGCGTAGTCGAGCGCGGGTACGATATTGGGGCTTACGTTTCGCTCGACGCTGCCGCCCCCAACCGAGAAGACCAGGACCGCATCGCGGGACTGCAGATGGCTGGTTCGCAGCCAGGCCGCGAAGACGGTCGGCCAGCCTTCGTCGTTGACGCGAGCGGTCAGCTCCGAGACATTGTCGGTGGGCGCGTAGGTCTCAATTCCAACAAGTTTGCGGAAATCGTTTACCGCATGGGAAGCATTGGCGGCACTGCCACCCACGCCAAGTATGAACAAGCGGCCGGAACGCTCGCGGATCTTAACCAGAGACGCCACCATCTTTTCGATGGCTGCCGCATCCAGCCGGCGTGCAATTTCCTCCACCTCAGCAAGAAAGGAGACGGAAAACGCCGAGGTGTTACCTGGCTTGGACATCGTGTACAGTGCTTGAGCTTAACATAACTGCGGGGCCACTATTAGAGAGGAATGACACTACTAAGGACCTCCATCCGCTCCACCGGCTGCCTTTAAGAACTCGGCTGTGTCGCGCAATCCTTCCGGAGAACCGATTTCATAGAACCGCTGATGCACTTCGAAAGCCGCCAGACTCCCGGCGTGGAGCAAGTCCTGGTAAACCGCAGCAAGGTCGCGTGCCTGCCCCGCGGGAATCGCCTCGAAGACGCTACGGTGAAAGGCGCCCAGACCGTAGTCGATGTGGTGCATGGCAGGCGTGCGATTGCGCTTGTCATACCGCAGAATCCGGCCGCCGTCGTACTCAACGTTGCTAGTGTCGTACAGGCCCTCGTTGCGATACACGGTCATGAGTCCGGTAAGGCCGCTGTTCCGGAACGCCGCTTCCACGGCCGCGTAATTACACGGGAGGTAGGAATCGCCATAGAGCACGAAGAACCGCTCCGGCAACAGCGGCAACGCCTGGCGGATCGCGCCCGCAGTCCCCAGCAGCACCGGGCCATCGAAGGAGTAGTCGATCCTGATGCCGAGCTCGGCGCCGTCTTGAAAACGCTGCTGAATGGTCTCTCCCAGATGACCCACCAGAAGCACCACCCTCCGGATGCCGCGGCGCTTGAGGAGTTCGAGCTGGTGCCATAGAAACGGATGGCCGGCGACTTCGATCAAGGCCTTGGGAATGCTCTGGGTAAGCGGCCGTAGACGGGTCGCCAGGCCCCCCGCCAAAATGACCGCGGGCATGAGTTCCACGGATTGACTCATGGCTTGCCTATTCGTGCGAGATGACGCGGGTGCCTTCAAAATCGAAGCGGAACCTGACTTCCTTCAGTCCCTGCTGGCGCATGGCATGGCGCAGCCGAGGCTTGTCTCCGGCGTAGAACATCAGGAACCCCCCTCCCCCGGCGCCGATCAGTTTGCCGCCCAGGGCGCCGTTGGCCATGGCGCAATCGTACCATTGATCGATGGTTGCGCTGCTCATGCCCGTGCTGCGCTGCTTCTTGCGCTCCCAGTGGACGTTCATCAGGCGGCCGAATTCGGTCAACTCGCCGTTTTCCAGGGCCTGCCTGCTGCGGAACGCGAGCTCCTTTATGAAGTGGAGGTTGTCGATCATTTCCGCGTCGGCCCGTTTGCTCTTGTCATCCTGCTCTTTCAGAATCGCGGATGCGGAACGCGAGTAGCCGGTGAAGAATAGAAGCAGGTTGTCCTCCAGGTTGAACAGGGTCTCTTCCGAAATGGCCAGGGGCCACGCTTTCACCTGGCCGTCTTCGCCGAACTCGAAGCAGGTGATGCCGCCGTAGGCTGCGATGTATTGGTCCTGCTTGCCGATCGGCTCCCGCAGAATGTCGATCTCAACCCGGCAGGCTTGCTCCGCCAGTTCGTTCGGGTGAATCAGGTTCTTCTTGAAAGCATGCAGGGCTTTCAGCAGCGCCGTCGTGAAACTGCCGGACGAACCCAGGCCCGTCCCGGCCGGAATGTCGGCCATGCTCGTAATCTCAAGATTGCGCGCTTGCATACCTACTTCGCGGAGGGCCTCGCGGATTATGGGATGCTGGATGTCGTCGATGGAAGGAACTTCCTCCATGTGGGAATACTTGAGCAGAAAACCATCGACGAAACGCGGGTGAACGTTGATATAGACGTACTTGTCGATGGCCCCGGCAATTAAAAAGCCTCCGTGCTGGCAGGAATAGGAGGGCAGGTCCGTACCGCCTCCCCCCAAGGAAACCCGCAACGGTGAACGCGTGATGATCATGGCTCACTGTATTGTATCGGGATCGCGCGAGACCGTAAGGGAGACTTCAGCGCGGGTTCATCCCAGCCGCATGTTTTGCTATACTTAATTGCCTCTACGTTTCTGCTTGGAGCCCGTGATGCTCGCCGCATCGGGTCGGGTGTGCGGAAGTGGTGAAATTGGCAGACACACCATCTTGAGGGGGTGGCGCCGAAAGGCATGGGGGTTCAAGTCCCCCCTTCCGCACCATGCCTCACCCAAGTTGTAAGCAACGTAAAGAGTTACGATATTGCCGATACTGGCGCAGTTCCGCGTACACTCGCGGCCGCCGGATGCAAGGATTGAGAATTACATGGTTGTCCTGGTTACCGTTATTCACGTCGTCGTTTGTCTGTTCCTGATCATTGTGGTGCTGCTGCAAAGCGGACAAAGTGCCGATATTGCTGCCGCCTTTGGAGGCATGGGTAGCCAGACTGCCTTCGGTACCCGCACGGCCGCGACCGTGCTCTCGAAAGCCACCACCTGGGCGGCCATCATGTTCATGATCACGTCCATCACGCTTTCGGTCTTCGCCACCCGCCATGCCAACCGTACCGGGTCGGTATTGGAAGGCTCGCGACCCGCGCCCGCGAAGTCGGCCCCGATGCAGCAGAAACCCTCTGCGCCCGCGCCGCAGCCGGCGACGCCCAACCGCTAGAAGAGGAACCTCCGTGGAAGCCCGCAGAACGTCCGGTCTGCGGGCTTGATCCCGGTCTGCTATCTACTTCGCCTTTTTCTTTTCTGCCACAGCGCCGGCCTTCGTGTAGGTGACGGTCATGGCCTTCTGCAGCTTGCTGGCATCCGGGCCCATTTCCATGGTCATCACGAACGAGTCGGGCTTGAAGTCGGAATAGGTGAACCGGGACATCGATTTCTGCCCGTTCATTTCGCCTTCCATGGTGCCGACCAACTTGTCGCCTTCCCACTTGGTGCTGCCGCTGTCGTCGCAGCCATTCGGCGACATATTGTCGCACCAGACGCCCCGGTATACTTGCGCCTTGGGATCCCACCAGAACGTTCCGGATCCGTTGAAGCTACCCATGGCTCCAGTGGAGTGATACTTCTCCGTCAATGACATCCCGCCCGGACCCGGTGTCAGCACGGCGGTGCCCTTGCCGGTGCCGCCTTTGGGCATCATGGGATTGGGATCAGACTTCTCGGTGACCGTCCAACTGCCGGCCATCATCTTGATCATCTTCGTCATCTCTGGCGCGGGCTTGGGCATCGGCATGCCTATCTGCTCTTTCGGCTTGGCCGCCGGCTTGGCCGCCTTGGGCTTCGCCGACATTGCCGAGTCCTGCGCCGCCAGCGGCATCCAGCAAAGTCCGCCCAGTACCAATAACATCGTTACCCGTAGAATGGTCTTCATGGCCTCTCCTTTCAGGGAAGTAAGTTCGTGCGGCAAGAATCTTATACGATAAGGGGAGTTTCGCAACAGGCTAGGAAGGTACGCCATGATTTTCAATCCAGCGCACCCGGGAGAGGTATTGAGGGACTACTTGGGCGAGATAAGCGTTGCGGAGGCGGCTACGCGTCTGGGCGTTACCCGCGCGCACCTGTCCCGAATTCTGAACGGGCATGCCGGAGTGTCGGCCTCGATGTCGCTGAGGCTTTCAGCCGCGCTTAACACCTCGCCTGAGTTCTGGCTTAAGATGCAGATGCAGTATGACCTGTGGCGAGCGCAGAAAGCGAAGCGGCCGCGAATAAGGCCATTTCCGCACGTGCCAAGAGCCAGAGAGTTGGCGTCGGTATAAGCGGATCACGGGCCGATCGCCATTCGAGCGCCAGTTCAGAACGCACCTAAAGCCGCAGCTACCTTGGAACTATCCAGACCTTGCGCTGACCGGAGTAATCACCTTGACCGAGCGCCTCTACTACATCGACTCCTTTCTCACCGAGTTCGAAGCTCGCGTGGTGGCTGTCAGCCGCGAAGCTGGGGACACCGCGGTCATTCTCGACCGCTCGGCGTTTTATCCCACCAGTGGCGGACAGGTGTTCGACACCGGTTGGCTGAACATGCCAGGCACGAGCGATCTGCAGGGGTTTCGGGTGAAGGACGTCGCCGAAAATGAGCAGACCGGAGACGTGCTCCACATTGTTGAAGGTGGCGCAGAGGATCTGCAGCCCGGCGCAGTCGTGCGCGGCACAATCGACACCGACCGCCGGCGCGATCACATGCAGCAGCACTCTGGTCAGCATGTGCTCTCCGCCGCGTTCGAAAAGCTTTACGGATTCGCCACCGTTTCATTTCATATGGGTGACGAGAGCTGCACCATCGATCTCGCCAGCGACGCCATCAGCGCGGAGCAACTGGAATCGGTCGAGAAGCTGGCCAACCAAGTGATCGCCGACGATCGTCCGGTTGAGATTCGCTTCGCCACCCCGGACGAAGCGCGCGCTATGGGCGTCCGCAAGGTACCTGCAACGGAACGCGACCGGCTCCGGCTGATTGACATCGGCGACTTCGACTTAAACGCCTGCGGTGGAACTCACGTTCGCAGTACCGGACAGATTGGCGCGATCCTGCTGCGCAAAACTGAGAAGGTGAAGCAGGGCGTTCGCGTGGAGTTCGTTTGCGGCTTGCGGGCGGTTCGCACCGCCCGTCGTGATTTTGAGACTCTCACTGAGACTGCCGCGGTGTTTTCGACCCACATCTGGGAGGTTCCGCAGCAGGTGCGTAAGTCGCTCGACGAGATCAAGTCAGCGCAAAAGGCGCAGCATCATCTGCTGGAAGAGGTCGCGGGCCTGCAAGCTGAACATCTGTTGCAGGCGGCACAAAACCGTGGCGCGTACAAACTTGTGGTGCAGTTCTTTCCCGATCGCGATCTCACCTACATCAAGATGCTGGCGCAGAAACTCACGCGAAACGGCACAGCAATCGCGTTGCTGGGTTGTGGAGGTCCGCAACCGTCGCTGGTATTTGGGCAAACAGCGGGGCTCGGGAATGACATGGGCGCTTTGATGAAGCAAACCGTGCAGCAGCTTGGCACGCGTGGGGGCGGCAATCGTGACATGGCGCAGGGCGGCGCGCCCGACCAAACCAGCGCCGAACAGGCCCTGCTTCAGGCCGCCGCCGCCGCGCTACGATAGTGGCAACTGGCAACTGACAATGGACCATCGCCTCATACTCGTTACCGTGCTGATCCGCCTCGGCGTCGCCGCGGCCATCAGCAGCGTACTGGTGCGGGCGCGCCGCTTTCGCGTTCTGCTGTTTCGCGAGGAACGCACGCTCAGCGAGAAGATCGAGATTGTCTTTATCGTGGGCACGCCCATTGCCCTGGGCGTATTGGTGAGCCACTGGGTGCACAATTTCTACGCGGCTGACATTTCCTTCGAGGGCGCGATCCTCATGGGCGTGATCGCCGGACGCCTGGCGGGAATCGCGGGCGGAGCGCTGGTTGCGCTGCCGGCGGTGCTTTTCGGCGAGTGGCTTACCTTGCCCATGTACGTTCTCGCCGGGGCATTGGCCGGCGTGCTGCGCCATCTTGGCCCCGATCGCGAAGCCATCTGGTCGTTCTCGCCGCTCTTCGATCTCAGCATCTATCGCTGGATTCGACGCAGCATCCGCAAGTCTTTCATCGATTGGCAGACTTCGTTCTTTTTCCTCATCCTGGGCCTGGAGTTCGTGCGCATACAACTGCATCGCAACTTTCCCAGGCGCATCTTCGCGCTCGATGCGAATAACTGGGCGATCAACCTGGCTATCTACGCGGGCACCGTCATGGCAGTCGCCATCGCCTTAAAGGTGCTGAACAATGTCCGCATCGAGATGAAGCTGGAACAGCAGGAGAGATTGCTGTTGCAGGCGCGCATGGAAGCTCTGCAAAGCCAGATCAATCCCCACTTCCTCTTCAACACCCTGAATTCAGTGGCTTCGTTGGTGCGCCGCGACCCGGATTCGGCGCGCGAGATGATCGTGAAGCTGGGCAACATTCTGCGCCGGTTGCTGCGCAAGGGAGACTCCTTCGTCCCGCTGCGCGAGGAGTTGGAATTTCTGGATGATTATCTCGATATTGAAGTGGCGCGCTTCGGCCGTGACAAGCTCAAGGTGGTCAAGGAACTGGAGCCTGCCTCGCTGGAGCATCTGGTGCCCAGCATGATCCTGCAACCGCTGGTGGAAAATGCGGTCAAGCATGGCTTTTCCTCCGCGGCTGACGGGGGAAGCATCTACATTCGCAGCCGCTGTGCCGAACAGCGCGTGGTCATCGAGGTGGAAGACGATGGAGTCGGAATGTCCGTTACGAGTGCCAGCACGGGGACCGGTATTGGCATGGTGAACGTTACCGAGCGCCTTCAGGTGGTGTACGGCGACGCCGCCGAGATCACCATTGAGAGCCAGCCCGGCCGTGGCACCCTGGTGCGGATGGTGCTTCCGATGCTGCAGGCCGAAGACATGGGCGGTTCGGTGGCGGGCGCGATCTACGAAGAGCGGTCCAGCACTTCGCGATAGAACCTTTCGTACATGGGGATGATTTTGCTGGCGCAGAATCGCGCTTGTGCGCTGGCGCGCGCCGCTTCACCCATTTGCCTCAGCTTGTTTTCGTCCGACAAGATTTCGATCGCATAATTCGCCATCGTTTCCACATCGCCCACAGGCGCCAGAAATCCGGTCTTCCCGTGATCGACGACTTCGGGAAGTCCGCCTTCGTTGGTTGTGATAGGAACAACCTCGCAAGCCATCGCCTCCAGGGCCGCCAGTCCGAACGACTCCAACTGGCTGGGCAGCAGCATTACGTCGGCCACCGCCAGCTTCTCGCTAATGCGGTCCTGTTTGCCGAGGAAGTCCACCTTTTTGTGGATTCCCTTCTTCACCGCCAGCCATTCGGCGCTGGAACGCTCCGGACCATCGCCGATCATCAGCAATCGCGATGGAATCTTTTGCTGCACCCGATCGAAGATCTCGATGACGTCCCCCAGCCGCTTCACCGGCCGGAAGTTCGACAGGTGCACCAGAATTTTCTCGTCAGCGCCCGCGTACTCCGAGCGATGCTCCAGCAATTCCGGAGTGCGATGGTAGAGATCGCAGTTGACGAAGTTGGGAATCACCTGGATGGGCGTCTGCACCGCAAACACTTCCAGGGTGCGCCGCTTGAGATAATCGGAGATGGCGGTGACGCCGTCGCTCTGATCGATGGAAAAGCGCGTGATGGGCAGATACGACGGATCGGAGCCAACCAGCGTGATGTCGGTACCGTGCAAGGTGGTGACGTAGGGCAGTCGGCGACGAGGGCGGGCGTGATCGCAGCTCAGCATCTGGCGCGCCAGCATGGCACTTACGGAATGGGGAATCGCGTAGTGCACGTGCAACAGGTCGAGCTCGTAAATCTCGGCGACTTCCGCCATGCGCGTGGCCAGCGCCAGATCGTATGGCGGATATTCAAACAGCGGATACCGCGAAACCTCCACCTCGTGATAGTGGATGTTGGGGTAAGTCTTGGGAAGCCGAATGGGCTGGGAATACGAGATAAAATGCACCTCGTGGCCGCGATCAGCCAGTTCCAGCCCCAACTCCGTAGCTACTACACCGCTGCCACCGTAGGTTGGATAACACGTGATTCCGATTTTCATGGTGAAAGGATTTCGTCCGTGCGCCGAGTCGCGTTCTGCCGAAGGCCATTACGGGCAGCCAATGCAAACTTGATCAACCAATGGATTGGATGGATTTCCGGGAGGCCGGGATTCAGGCGTGCGCCTCAGGGCCCAGTGGCGGAAAATACGGATCAGGTGTTTCTTTACGCAGTGGGGTCGGGTTTGAAGATCATGCCCTCGCTGGTCTTGCCGTTCATCAGCACCACAAGGGGCGATGCGAACCGCAAGTGGCGGACGCAGCCATGTTCCTCGACCGCAGGTTGGGCCGCGAGCCACGGCCAATCGACGAAGCCCTCACCGGCATCGGGGTTGACGGTGAAGTAGCCGATCTGAAACGCGGTGAGATTCTGGAAGAAGTGGCTGCCCTGCGACGGAATCACGCGCAGGTCGCGGAATCCCGACTCCACAATGACCCGCGCTGCGGAGATCTGGTCCCAGGCCACGGGAATGCCGAGCCACGGATCGGTCGATCCCCAGCGCCCCACTCCGATCAGCAGATACGGCGTATTCTCCTCGGAAAGCTGGGCGTTGAAATGGGCGACGCTTTGGGCCACGTCATGGCTGCGGGCGCGTTCAAAGCGCTGGAAGTCAACCACGATCACGTCGCGCAGGTCCTGCAAACGGCCGTGTCCCAGCACCTGCGAGCTTTGGCATACCAGGCGGTCGGGTTCCACACTCTCCAGGCGAATCTCTTCGCCGCCGCGGGCCAGCACCAGGGGGCGCAGTTGAAGAAAACTGAACTCAGCAGCTTCGTTTGCTTGCCGGGGCAGCCGAACAGCAAACTCAATTTCCACCGGACGTCCCATGGCGTCCTCACCGATTCTCATAAGTTGATCGAGGATGGCGGGCAGGGGAAACAGCCCATGCTTGAGGATGGGCGCGAAACTGACAATGCGTGGACCGGGCCGGCTCAGCCCGTCATAGACCGCGTGATTGTCGCGCGAGTAGGCGGAGCCCAGCATCTGCAAGGTGCCATCGGCCTCGGCCGCGTCGAGTCCAAACGGCACTTCGCGCAGCTCAGTGACCGGATCGGCTGGGTCCGCCGCATGGTCCAGATTGAGGGCCCAGAATTGCGTCTGCGAGTTCGCCAGAATGTCTTCCACCGACGAAAACTGCACCAGGTGCCGAGGGTGACGCGGACTGAAAGTCAGCGATTTTCCTCCACTCACGACGGCGCATCCCAACCCCAACGCCACTGCCGCGAATCCGTCCTCCACCTGGACGGGTGCAACCGGATAGAAGTTGCGCGAGCGCACCACCCCGGAGAAATCCGGATAGAAACGGTTGCCATGGGCCGCGCCGGCCACTTGCTGGACCAACACCGCCATTTTTTCTTCTTCCAGACGATACGGTGTGGCGCGCACGTAGGACTTGGCGTGCTGGCTGAAGGTGGAGGCGTACACTCGTTTGATCGCCTCCAGAAGCTGCTCCAAACGCAGCTGAATGTCGGCCTGATGGTTCCCCAGCATGAAGGTTTCGTACACGCCGGAGAACGGCTGGTATTGCGAATCCTCCAGCAGGCTGGAAGAACGGACCGCCAGCGGATAGCGCACCTCCTGCAAGAAGTCTAGGAGCTTATCGATCACGGCGATCGGCAGGGGCGCCGCCAGAAAGCGCCGCACGATCTCCTGGTCGTCGGTGCTGTGAATCGCGAAGCCGAGCAGATTGTTTTCGCGCAGGAAATTGTCGAACAAGTCGGTGGCCAACACCAGCGTAGGCGGCACGGCAATGCGAATGCCGGGAAACCTGCGCATCACGCTGCGCTGGTGCAGCAGGTGCCGTATGAAGGCCAGGCCGCGCGCTTTGCCGCCTAGCGAGCCGCCGCCGATCTGCAGGAAGAAAGCATCTGCCGGCTGAAATGTTGCCGCATTGAACTCGCCGATGAGCGTCTGGGTTTGCTCGCGGCGATACTCGGCGATGGATGAGATAAGGTCGCGCCGCAGGTGCTCGGTGTCCGCGAAGTCGAAAACCTTGCGCGGCCGCAGCTTCTGGGCGAGGGCGAACTCGGTGCGCGTCATCAGCCAGTGCGAGAAGTGGTTGCGCTGGGCGTGGTATTCAATGCTTTCCGCCGGGACCGTCGCCAGTTGGGTCTCCAGTTCGTTCAGGTTACTGGCGCGCCCGACCTCGGTTTTGCCGTCGGAGAGGCGGAAGACGAAGTCGCCGAAGCCCGCCTCGTCCACCAGCATGCGCCGCAAATCGCCCAGCAGGGTAGGCGAGCGCTTTTGCAGGAAGCCAAAGCCCTCGGCGAAGGCGCGCGGCATGAACTCGGTGCGGCTGGTCTGCAGCACGATAGGCACATCCGGCACGATGCTGCGAATCATGCGCGCCAACTGGAATCCGGCTTCCGGCGTAAGCGTCTGATTGCGCGGAAATTCCACATCCGACACCACCCCCAGCAGGTAGTCGCGATACTTCATGACCTGCTTCTCCGCGTCCTCGTAATTGGAACAGAGCAGGATCTTGGGCCGGGCCCGCATGCGCACCAGCTTGTGCGCGACATTGAGGCCCTCGCTGAGCAGCCGCCGCGACTGGCTGATGAGTTCGGTGTAAATCACCGGCAGGAAGAGGGAGTAATAGCGGATATCGTCCTCGACCACCAGCATTACGGGAACGCTCATGGCATGAGTGTCATGCAGGACGTTGCGCTTGTCTTCGATGTACTTGACGATCGAGATCAGGATGCGGGCATTGCCTTGCCACAGAAATATGCGTTCGATATCGGTCTGTGGGTTGCGCGCGATAAAGTTCTTGATCTCGCGGTAATCGTAGGCCAGAACGATGACCGGAACATCGAGACCGGCGGCCTTAACTTCGCGCGCCAATTGCGCGGCATCCATGTCGCCGACTTGCAGGTTGGTCACGATCAGGTTGAAGCGCGGCTGGGAGCGCGCCAGTTCCAGCGCTTTGGCTCCGCTCGGAACGTGCGTGATGCCGGGGACCTGATGAATGTCCAACTCCAGCGACTCGCCCATCAGCAGTTCGTTCAGGCGCCCGTCCTCGCGCAGAATGAAGGAGTCGTAAAGGCTGGAGACCAGCAGAATGTCGTTCACGCGGAACGGCATCAGATTCTCGAAGCCCTCGAACTGGAGCTCGGGCGGGGCGGGATCGGGGGTGGGACGGACGGCCATGGGATGTATCGTGAGCTATTTCATTCGTGCTGCTCACTCCCGCTCTAGCTTATCCACTCTCCCCTGCAGAGCTTCTAATTTCCAGGTCCATCGTTCGCAGTGCATATGAGTGGCTGCGCAGGCGTGTGATCACCGGCGAGGCCCACTTGTGAAATTCCGTGAGCAAGGCGGTTTCGATCTTCTCCATCCGTGCTCCTATGCGCTCTTCGCTTCCGGAGATTTGCCTGGAGATCTCGTCGGTAATCCACTTCTTGTCGTCGTCGGTCAGCATGGCGCTATTGTATTACGTCGGCAGGTGCACGGGGTCTGTCCCGAGAAGATCGACCTGCTCCCTGTTCCCAACCATCCAAACCCCGGTTACCGGTGATCGCGGATCCGCATTGCTCTCGATCAGACCCAGGTGAACATCCCCACCCGAGCAAAGGCGGCTCGGATGGGGCACCCTCAAAAGCCTTGCCTGGGCCACCCGTCCCGTCCCTTGAAACCTATCATGAGCCGTGAGAGTATTTATGCTGTCAATCTTTCCGCCGCGAGCCCAATACTCTCTCTATGAGAGCTATGAGTGAGGCGTTATTGTGCCCGAAATTTATCGCGCTGCAAACATTGAGGAGGCTGTCGAGATTGCTGTCCGCTTGCGGGAAGAGGGGCGTTACAACTGGTTTCGGGGCCAAGTGCACGATTGGCCGCCCTACTCATCGGCGAGTCGAATCCAAGCCGCCGACGATGAGAAGTCCTCGCGTCGGCTTAGCGTCTTTCTTGATTGGCTCAAGCAGACGCCGGAACTAAAAGAACTGCTCAACGACCCGGCTGCTATCGCCGCTGTGGCACAGCATTACGGAATTCCGTCTAACTACATTGACTTCTCGACGGAGCCCGGAGTGGCCGGATTTTTCGCCGCCGATGGAAAAGCACCTTCGACTGGAGAAGTGCGTCCATGCATTTTCTGTTTGAATACAGACGATCTGCTCAAGGTCTGGGATGCTGTTAAGGATTTTCGACCCGAAGCGCACTTGGAGCTGGTGAACATCGACGTTTCCAATCTGTGGCGCCTGGAAGCCCAACATGGGTGCTTTCTTTATTGCGATTACAACTGGGACGTTGACTATCCAATGGATCGAATACTGTTCCCGTCTTCGGGCCTTCCGTCGTGGCCAACCAGGAACGACATCTACCCACCTCAGAAGAGTCCCCTGGAAGCATTGCTCGACCAATACTTCGACGTGGAGCAAAAGACCCTTAGTGCGGAATATTGGTACGGAGTATTCCAACAGATGGAGGCACAAGGTAAAAACGTTCATCAATGGCATCTAGCGGAAACGCCGAAAGACGGGTACCATCCCGAGGCCATAAAGACGGCGGACATTCCCTTATTAGCTTCTTGGAACCCGGCGGTGCTCAAAGGCTGGACTGTATTCAACGTCGAACGCATTGAGGCGACCCTTGCCGCGCCGGTCACTCTTCAGGTGAACCCCAGTGCCTCTTCCACGGAAGCGGCGAGCTCCGTCTCCTATGGCGTCCGACAGGTACTGAACACCAAACGGGACGCAAGACAGTTTACGTTCAGCTGGCAGTTTCAAGGTCTCAGCGCACCAAAATCGGCCAATATCAATACCCTGTCGGAGGCGCTGCAGGCGGTATGCGATGGTATGAGGCGCCTTCCCTACACAAATGCTGAAATCGTAGCAGCGTGCGGGACAACGACACATCTTTTTCTTGAGGGATTCTCGCTTGATCCGTCGTTATTGGTGGCGCAGCGCGTGCTGGAGGATTGTTTTCAGGTAGAGTTTGCCGTTACCGATGGCAGTAGCTCCCGTGGATATATCAGGCGCAAGTCATTACAGTCGGCGTTGCGAGCTGATCTAGATCAGTTTGCAAGTGATCGACTCATGGCCGCTACGCAGGACGATGTACGGCGTGTCCTACAGGCGATTTTTTCTCCAGCTCGCTTACTCGAATTTGAGGCGTTACGCTCGATCTTCGCAAATGAGTTGATCCCTACTCAAGCATTGAGTCGAAAACTTGTGCTGTACTCTCCCGCGCAACTGCTTACCTTTGGACTTCCGTAACCCGCCGATGCAAGTAACACGCGGGGTGGATTTCTCCACCCCGCTTGTCACTCAAACGCTGAAACTGAGGACTACACCAGTCCCTGGTCCAGCATGGCATTGGCGACTTTCAGGAAGCCGCCGATGTTGGCGCCGTTCACCAGATTGCCCGGAGTGCCGTAGGTTTCGGCAGTCTCGAAGCAGGTCTTGTGGATGGCGATCATGATTTTGTGCAGCCGGTCGTCCACTTCCTCGCGGGTCCAGTTCAGCCGTGCGCTGTTCTGCGACATCTCGAGGCCGGAGGTGGCCACACCGCCCGCGTTCGCAGCCTTGGCCGGCCCATAGAGGACTTTGGCCTCCAGGAACAGTTTGGTGGCTTCGAGGGTGCTGGGCATGTTCGCGCCTTCGGCAACCACCTTGACCCCGTTGTTGATGAGGTTGGTCGCGTCCTTGGCGTTGATCTCGTTCTGGGTGGCGCTGGGGAAGGCGCAATCAGCCTTGATGTTCCACAGCGGGTTGTAGCCCAGCTTGAGGTCGGTGGGCATGAAGATCGCTTTCTTGAACTGGTCCGTGTACTCACGAATGCGGCCGCGTTTGGCGTTCTTCAGTTCCAGGATCCAGCTGAGCTTCTCGTGGGTGATGCCGTCGGGGTCGTACACCGCGCCGTCGGAGTCGGAAGCCGTGACCGGCTTGGCTCCCAGTTGGAGCAGCTTCTCGATGGTGTACTGAGAAACGTTGCCGCTTCCCGAGACCAGGCACAGCTTGCCCTCGAGGGTTTCCTTGCGGGTCTTCAGCATCTCCTCCGCGAAGTACACGCAGCCGTAGCCGGTGGCTTCGGGACGAATCAACGAACCGCCCCAGTTCAGGCCCTTGCCAGTCAGCACCCCGGTGAATTCATTGCGGATGCGCTTGTACTGGCCGAACATGAAACCGATCTCGCGTCCGCCTACGCCGATGTCGCCGGCCGGAACGTCGGTGTCCGGTCCAATGTGGCGGCAGAGTTCGGTCATGAAGCTCTGGCAGAAGCGCATGACTTCGTTGTCGCTCTTTCCCTTGGGATCGAAATCGGACCCGCCCTTGCCGCCGCCCATGGGCAGCGTGGTCAGCGAGTTCTTGAAGACCTGCTCGAAAGCCAGGAACTTCAGGATGCCGAGATTGACCGAGGGATGGAAGCGCAGTCCGCCCTTGTAGGGGCCGATGGCGCTGTTCATCTCGATGCGGAAGCCGCGATTGACCTGGACATTGCCCTGGTCGTCGAACCATGGCACGCGGAACATGATGAGGCGCTCGGGTTCTGTGATGCGCTCCAGGATGCGCGCCGAGATGTATTCCGGGTGGCGCTCCAGCACGAGGCGCAGAGAATCGAGTACTTCCTGGACTGCCTGATGAAATTCAGGCTCGGCTGGGTTCTTCGTCTTCACCAGCGTCATGACATCGTTAATGTAATTGCCCGGAGTTTTGATCCCAGGCTGGGATGTAGTTACGACACTCATAGAGGTCCTCCTCGAACCTTGTAGCTTATCGCTGTGGCCGATCATAAGAACTGGAATCGCTCGTTATTCCACTGGATCGAACGATTCGTTTGAGGCCTGTTCTATTTCAACCCAAGCTGGGGCAGCCCCGCCGTGACCGCTATCACCCGGACAGGTGACGAAGCCCGCAATATGGTACCGCTTCGAGCACCTGGCGGGCTGGGAAATTTCAGCACAGCAGAGGAATTGGTGGCCAATTTGGCAGAACAGGTTCCGGACCGTTGCCGCGCCCGTGAGCCGCTGATGCCCCCAGGCGACGCCTGTGCGTGCGCAGCAATGGGATCGTTATCCGCTGCAATGAGGACTCTTTGGAAGCGCACAGATCATCCTCCTGTCCCTTGGCGGTAGATACCCGGAGCCTTTCAAAATGAAATGGTAGGTTGAGCGCCTTGAATCGAATTCACCCACATCTGCGAGCAAAAGCAAAGGACGACCCAGCCCTAAACTTTAGTCTGAGTCAGTTTGCCCATTTATAAGCTATTCGCGCAGTCTCCCGGAAGCTTGTTTACTTGCCGTATGAATTACTTGCGGGTACAGCTCAATCCCGAAGCGCAGTGCACATCTTGCAGACCCGGTCGAGCGCGCGGAAGTTGGTCAGTGCGATGCCAGGCGAAACGTATTGCGACTTAACCGGCTCGTCGCGCAGCAAGTCGGTGCTGAGGTATTTCTTGTTATCGTCGGGAAAGACGGTGGCCACCACGGCATCATCTCCCAGGCTGTCCTGAACCTTGACGCCGGCGAGGAAATTCGCGCCTGAGCTGATGCCGACGGCGAGGCCAAGCTCAGATGCTAGCTTTTGCGCCATCAGGATGGAATCGCCATCGCTCACGCTGATGGTGGCCTCCAGCTCCTGCAAGTGCAGAATGTCGGGCACGAACTCATCGGAAATTCCCTGGATGCGATGCTGCCCCACTTTGCATCCGGTGGTGAGCGTCGGTGATTCCGCCGGCTCCATTGGGTAGACGCGGGTAGTAGGCGTCATTCGCTTAAGGAACCGTCCCACGCCCATGACCGTGCCGCCGGTGCCGACTCCGGCGACGAAGCCGTCGGCGGACAACCCTTCCTGCTGGAGCTGCCAGTACAGCTCCGGTCCGGTAGTCTGCTCGTGGGCCTCGACGTTGGCCGAATTCGAGAATTGACGCGGCAGGAAAACATCGTCCCGCTGCGCTGCCAGTTCCTCCGCGAGTCGAATGCTGCCGAGGAATCCGCCCTGCGCCTTGGTCACCGGAACAATGTTCGCGCCCAAACTGTGGATCAAATCCATGCGCTCGCGGCTCATCCAGTTGGGCATGAAGATGATGACAGGATGCCCCAACGCGCGGCCGATCGCGGCAAAGGCGATGCCGGTATTGCCGCTGCTGGCCTCGACGATGGTGTGGCCGGAGCGGATGGCGTCCACGGCATAAGCATTGCGCAGGATGTGCAGGGCCATCCGGTCTTTGATGCTGCCGGTGAAGTTCATCTGCTCGCTCTTGGCGTAGATGGTGCGCCGGCGCCCCCCGACCTCGTACTCGATTGCCAATAGTGGAGTGTTGCCTATGAGTCTTTCCAGCCCGCGCAGGCGCTCGGGGACAGAAGGCGTTCGGATTGCAACAGGTGTCGACATCCGTTGTGCACGGGTTCCGGACGGTTAAGTCCAAAGGCACTCAACCTACCATTTCATTCCAAGCGAGCAAATTCCTCTGTGACGCTAGTCACAGATCGCCATATTAAACAACCTCGGTCGCCACTCCTACCGCCCCGTGCTCGTGATAAAGGCAAATTTCGACAAGCCCGCAGACCTGAGCAAAATGCTGGAGAAAATTGAGGAGATTCTCAGCTCACCACCGGTGTAGTGAGGATACTTAGTGCAGAACGGCGGCCAAGCCAGCCATACGCAGAAACTTCCTGGAGCCGACGATCGGACTTGAACCGATGACCTGTCGATTACGAATCGACTGCTCTACCAACTGAGCTACGTCGGCTCTATTTCGATTGTAATTGCCGGTAACCAAAACGGTAAAGGGATGCAAGCCCCGGTTTTCCACTGCTTGGCGCGGTTTTCCACTTGCGCCTGAGGTTACTTCCGCTGATAATCGTAGCAAGCTCTGCGGCGATTCTAGCCGAGCCTACATGAACCACTTCTGTCGAGCGGACGTCCTTCGCATCCTGCACATCTCGCCCAACCAACTGGCTGGCTGGCAAAAAGCAGGGCTCGTCCCCATTTCCGACACGTTCACCTTCTTCGACCTGCTTCAGCTCACGAAAGTGCGTGATCTGCGCGCCAAACGGGTGCGTCCGGCGGCGATCCGCGAATCCCTGCAGGCCATGCAGAAGCAGGTGGCCGGCATGGAGAACCCGTTCCTCGAAGCCAGCGCCTTCAGCGTTGGCTCGCGCGTGGCCTACCGCCATCATGGGCACTCGGTCGAACCCATTGCCGGCCAGTTCGTCATGGACTTTGCCCACACCGGAATGGTGGTGTCCTCGGTCAAGGTGCGGCCCATCGCCAAGTTCGATACTGCGGGTGATCTGTTCGCGCGGGGTGTCACCCTCGAAGAGCATCCCAGCACCCACGACGAAGCCATCCAAACTTATCTACAGGTGCTGGAGGTTGAACCCGACCACGCCCCGGCGCACATCAATCTGGGCACGCTCTATTACAACCGGCAGGATTTTGTCTCGGCAGAAAAGCATTACCGCCTGGCCGTCGAAGCCGATTCCCGTTATGCGCTGGCTTACTTCGACCTGGGCAACGTTCTGGACGAGACAGGCCGGATCGCCGACGCGGTGGCCGCCTACACCACTGCGATTCAACTGGCTCCCACCTACGCCGATGCTCATTACAACCTGGCGCTCGCCTACGAACGCCTGCACCAGCCACGCCAGGCGCTTCCCCACTGGCAGACCTACCTGAAGCTGGATAGCGGCGGCCCGTGGGCGGTGCATGCCCGCAACCAGGTCGCTCGCATCCTCGCAGCTGACAAGTTGAAGGTTGTGTACAGCCGCGAGAAGTAACGCCGATTGCTCTTCCCCAGTAGGGGTCTGTTCACGCGATTGAAGCAATTTCAGAGTGGTTGTGCCTCGGGTAGTGCGGGCCTTTAGGCCCGCGTCAAGATCGCCCGCATGACTTCTAGCTTCAG
Organism: Acidobacteriaceae bacterium; assembly: GCA_003151335.1. Lineage (GTDB taxonomy): Bacteria > Acidobacteriota > Terriglobia > Terriglobales > Acidobacteriaceae > Bog-257. The sequence continues at coordinate 676 of PLXE01000070.1, read as the reverse complement.
CCGCTTAGGTCAACGGCCTCAGCGGCTGAAGCGGTTCTTCTTCTTGTCATGGACGCGGGTCTGAAGAAACTGTGTCGCAACCCATATTGGTTTGCGGGAGTAGAAGGAATCACACAAGATTCAGCCCCGAATGGGGCGGAAGAGCTTAGCCCACCGCTTCAGCGGTGGGTGAGTAGATTAGATGAAACCGAGTCCCTTCGCGGACGGCACCAGACAACACAAGCCGAAAGCACACAATTTCCTTCGCCAATGCGCCCCATCGCACGTACCCTATAACCTGGACCATGCAGCCACTCAACCTGAAGCCCTCGCACAAGCTGGTCAAGAGCTACTACGAGACGCTCGGCAATTACGGCCAACTCAGCATTGACCACGAGATGGCGGTGCGCAGCGCCTTCCAGAACCTGCTCGCCGGCTGCGGCATGACGATCTGGACAAGGAAATCCGCGCCAAGCTCGCCAAAGGTTATCCCTCCAAGAACATCATCTTCCAAGCACCCAAGCGTGCGGTGCTTTACCAGCACGGTGTCCGGCAGGGGACCAACGAAGACATTCGCGATCCCAAAAACCTTGTCGAGCTGCTAAAGCAATTCTTCGCCTACCACCCACCGCACATCGAGGAGTGGGAAGACGCCGTAAAGGAATTCAAGGCTTACATCCCGCAGATCGCTGCTGCC
>PLXE01000012.1 GCA_003151335.1 Acidobacteriaceae bacterium | reverse complement strand
CTGTCGAACGAGTGCGTCTCGATCCGGCTCGGTTTTTGCAAACAGCAGAACCCCGGACGTGAAACGATCGATGCGATGTACGACAAAGGCTCGTTGTCTCTTCGGTTTCAGTTCTGCGGAAAGAAGAGACAGGGCGGACGATGTATCGGGGCCTTTCACAGGCACAGCCAGGAGTCCAGCCGGTTTATTGAGGGCCACGACCGCATCGTCTTCGTAGAGGACGGCAAGCTCCCGTGAGAAACGAGGCGGTCGCCGATCCTGCTTTCCTGAACGGTGACCGTCCTTGTGTGGAAGTTTCTTCATTTGCTGAGTCGCTGATCGTGTCTTTCCAAGGTGGCTGCATGAACCGAGTGGTCGAGCAACGTTCGATGATCCGTCGATATGCTACCAACATTCCGGTCGGTTGACGGACAACCCGGAATGTATGGTCCGCCACCGTGTCGCAAGCGAAAAATGAAAGTGACAGGTTGATCTGCGCAAATGTATACGTGTCATTCATCAAAACATCGTACACCCGCAATATCAATGACTTGGCACCAAGCTCGATTGGCAACGTTCCGGTAAGATTCTGGCATGATCATGTGGCTCCGGCACGTCCTCGGCTGGCTTCGCAGTGCCTTTTGTGCCCGCGAGGATCTCTTTGGTTCGACGGTCGTTCGGGTTCCGTATGATGAGTTACGGAGGTTATCCGGGGGGATGAACCTCCGTAACCTCTCTAAGCGATCCGCGCAGCGACCATCAACTGGGCGAAGCATCATCGTCCGAACTCTCACGGCGCTGCGGTTTTCGTAGAAGCTGGGCGTGAAAGACCTCCCATTACAACTCGAGTCGGTAATGCGTGGCATTGTCGGTGCTGCTGTGGGCGTGCTGCGAAATTTGGGATTGGAGCACCGATGAGACGCAGGCCAAGTGCCCAATATTGCACAGACAGCGATCTGCGGTTCGTGGATACTGGTCTCGACCCTCACAACTGGAGGGTCCGCTCGCAGGAATTCTCGGAGTGATGACCAAGCGCAACAAGATCAACATTCAGGCAACTTCTGCGGGCTTCTGTGTCTTTTTAAACTAGGAGGAATACATGAAGGCATATGCAGGAGCGCTGGCCATGATTCTGGCGATCGGCGGCTCCACGGCAATACCGGTGATAGCGCAGGACAATCACGGGGAACACGAGCAGCAGAATGAGCAGCAGAATGCCGAGCGTCGCAACGAGAGCGCTTACCATAACAATCCGTACTACAAGAAGGGTTGGAATGAGGGCTCACATCACAAGCATAAGAACTATCATTGGAAGAATGACGCAGACCGCGATGCCTATAATGCCGGCTACGGCCATGGCGAGCACGGCGAAAAGTGGCAGAACCCGAACGCCCACCACGAGCACGACGATCATCAGTAGCTGCGTGTGGATTCTCCGTTCGGCACATTGAGATCCCATCGGTGCCCCACTCACGCTTCCGCTGCTTGGGTGGGGCTTTTGTGCGCCTGGGAGAAACCACCACAAATTTGTCGGTTTCCATGGGCTACACTAACGTGGCTGGAATTGAATGGAAGGGGAATTGCAAAAGCCCGCAGCAACAGAGTTTACACTGGATGCACTTGTCATCCCTCTGAGACTCCCTGCGGGCTATCCTTGTTAGGTTGAAGAACCTAGACCAATATCCCACGAACCGCAGATCGCTGTCTGTGCAATATTGCACGCTTTTGACATCGCCAGTATATTTTTGACATGCCCCCGAGACAGCTCCGCATTCGGATGTGTTGCAACTTTCAGGGTTGCTGGCTGGTGACGTGAAAGAATCGCGAAATGATAACCCGACCCGCGATCTTCAAATGGCGGCAGACCGAACCCGGCCTCATACTCTGTGCGGTCCGGTGGTATCTTCGCTATTCTCTTTCGCTGCGCGATGTTGAGGAGCTGCTGGAGGAGCGCGGTCTCAATGTCGACCACACCACGGTCTGGCGCTGGGTGCAGGATTACGGCCCTGAGTTGGAGCAGCGACTGCGAAGGCATCTCAAGCCGACAAACAAGTCTTGGCGAGTGGACGAAACCTACGTTCGTGTGAAGGGTCGCTGGTCGTAGGGTCAAGAAACTCATCTTGGCTGCCAAGCAATCCGAAGAGACTAGTCGTGGCTGCAAGCCTCGGCTTTCCAACCCCTTCGAATTTCTGGAATGATTAAGTCACCGGACTCCCGCTGTCACGCATCCAATACAGTGAGGCATTTATCAAATGGCAGACGAAAAAGATATCGTAAAAGACGTAGTTGAAGTTCTACATGATGGGCAGAAGGGCTTCGCGGAACTCGGCAAGCATCTGCAGGACCCTCAAGTTAAGACATTTTTCATGAAGGAATCACTGACGCGCTCGCAGTTCGCCGGAGAGCTTGAGTCAGCAATAGGCCTGGGAAACGATACCGGCGGTACGGCGTCTGGTGCGATGCATCGCTTCTGGGGAGACCTGAAAGGCAAAATGGGCGCTGGCGATCATGCGCTGCTTGAGACGGCAGAGCAGGGTGAAGATGTCGTCAAGAAGGCGTACCAGGATGCGCTGCAAAAGCCTGAAGTGAGCGGCAACATCCGGCAGATCCTTGAGAAGCAGCAGACACATATTAAGCAATCACACGATCAGGTGAAAGCTTTCCGGGATAGCAAAGCGGCGTAGGGGGAATACGTCGTATTGTTAGGGGCCGCGATTCGTCGCGGTCTTTTCTTATGCCCGGCTTCTGCTCTTCCCGTAATTCTGGGCCTGTGGGTCGTCAAAACCTCGCACATCCACAAATTCAATAACTTGGCGACGGAGCCGCTTTCGAGTCATCAGATAAAATTCTCCCATGGTTCTGCTGCTCCGGCACCTCCTCGGATGGGTTGTTGCTGCGTTCCGTTCCCGCGAGGACCTCATCCTCGAAAACCTTGCCCTGCGTCAGCAACTGCTGGCTCTCCACGCCAAACAACCTCGGCGGCGACTCACTACCATACACAAGCTGTTCTGGGTCGGATTGCGAAGACTCTGGGCGCAATGGAAGAAGCCTCTCATCCTGGTTACACCCCGAACCGTTGTCGGCTGGCATGGCGCCGGCTTTCGGCTGTATTGGAAATGGCTCGCCAGAGCTCGACCGACCGGCGGCCGAAAAGCTGTCAGCAAAGAGGTTCGTGCCCTGATTTTCCAGATGGTCGCCGAGAATCCAACGTGGGGAGCGCCACGCATTCATGGCGAGCTGCTCAAGCTGGGCTTTGAGCTATCGGAAACGACGGTCTCACGATGGCTTCGGCGAGCGCCGAGACCTCCAGATGTCGCCAAGCGCTGGCCGACATTCCTGCGAAACCATCGCGAGGCCATTGCAGCGATGGACTTTTTTACCGTGCCCACATTCACATTCGGCATTCTGTATTGCTTCTTTGTCATTAGTCACGACCGGCGGAAGATCCTGCACTGCAGCGTAACTCGGCAGCCGAATGCCTTCTGGATCGTCCTGCAGCTGCGCGAAGCTTGGGGTTTCGAACCACCACCCCGATTTCTCATCTTCGATCGTGATTCGAAATTCAGTGCCGATGTCGTTACGACGGTGGAAGACAATGGCACTCAGCCGGTGCGCACCGCCTTTCGCAGTCCTTGGCAGAACGGGGTGGCGGAGCGCTAGGTCGGGAGCGTACGTCGAGACTTGCTCGACCACGTGATCGTTCTCAATGAGCGGCACCTGCGACGGCTGCTGAGAGAGTACGTTCGTTATTACCACGAGGACCGGACTCACCTCGGACTTGGGAAGGACACTCCTGGGGATCGAGTCGCAGCGTCCGTGCCTCCGAGGGGACAGAAGGTTATCTCCCTGCCGCGACTCGGTGGTCTGCATCACCGCTACACAGTCGCGGCCTAAACCATCTACAGCCGTGAACTAGACCGCTGCATCATCAAGGGGAGGGGAAATCCATTCTGGCCCGTCGAGTCGAGCTCTTCCACTCCTTTCCAAGACAATCTTGTGATCGAAGACCTCACTCGCGGAGGTCCCTTCCATTCATAGAAAGCAAGGTTTTCAGCGAAAAAACCGGGCGGCGTTTAGTTCTGACGAGCCACAACGCCCCGGCGCGCGCGCTTCTGGGAAGATCTCGGGGCGGATGCCATCGTGCTGGAGAGCTTCTCGATAAACCGAAACTTTCGCCGACTGGCGGCCATCCGCCGGGCGGTCCGTTGCGACTTGGAACTGATCGCGAACCACGTCTGCCTCGTGAACTGTCCTATGCAAACCTATCATCAGAACGGTTTCGCCCATGCGTCAGACGACAGCACGCTCTTCATTGACTACTGCTTCCTGCGCTGTTCGCGGGTGCGCTTGGCGGATCCGTCGCAGTTCATCAAGTCGGCCTGGATCCGGCCGGAGGACCTCGCCGTGTATGAAGCGATGGGATACACAACCTTCAAGCTTTTGGAACGGGGAATTCCGTCGGCAGAACTGCTGCGGCGTGTCAAAGCCTATAGCGAGCGGCGGTTCGATGGCAATCTGGCCGAACTGCTGCTGTCGTATGGCTTCAAGCAACCGATTCGCAAGGAATCGTTCTGGAATCTGCGTCACTTCTGGAAGCCTAGTCAGGTAAATCCAATTCGCCTGAAACCGATGCTCGATTTGGCCCGCCTGCAAGGCTGGCTCTCGCCCTTGCCGGAGTGTCCGATCCGGGTGGATGCGCGGAAGATCCCGGAGAATTTTCTAGATGTTTTTCGCAACCGTGACTGTGCCTCCCTGAACTGCCAAACTTGTGGTTATTGCGAGCGGATTGCCGCGCAGGCTGTTTCGATCTCGCCTGCGTATCGCACCGAGGTATTGAAAAAATACGAGGAAATGGATGAAACCATGTCAACGGGAAGGCTCTGGGGTGTTTGACTCTATCCGTTGAGCTACGCGCGCTTATTTAGCCCTACTCTAACCCGGAAAACTGATCCAAGTCCGCAACGATTTCCCAAGGCTCCTGCACAATGGGGTATGCGGGCGCACCGGCTCCTGTTGGAGCCGGTGGCTTTATGGGGGTCACTCCTCTAATGGTTCAAAATTGTACGCTAAGTCCCCCGAACCAAAAACCCCCATACGAAAACGATTTCGTGCTTAATCAATAAATAATCTGCGTTTAAAGCACGTTAAGGCCGGTATGACCAAAAACCCTTCGTAATCCACCCACAGTAACCCTTTGATTTCAATGCGAAGTGATCTCGCATTTCCCCTCTGACCAGAAACTATTCTTTTTGGCCATGCCCGCGTTCAAGAACTTGGCATCCCAAGCAGGAGCTATCTGGGCTCAGGAGTTATGCGCACTTGCTTTTTTCGCGCTGAAAAGCGCAATCATCTCCCGGTTGAAGGCGGGCAGGTCAGAAGGCTGCCGACTGCTGATCCAGTTGCGGTCCCGGACCACTTCACGGTCTACCCATTGGCCGCCGGAATTGCGAATGTCATCTTGGATGGTGTGATAGCTGGTTAATGTCCGCCCCTTCGTCAGTCCCGCCGAGACCAGAAGCCACGATCCGTGACAGATCACCGCGATGGGTTTCCCTGCTTCGTCGATTCGGCGAATGAACTCTTGTGCCTTTTGGTCCACCCGCAGAGCATCAGCATTCAATGCGCCACCGGGAAGCATGACTGCGTCAAAATCAGCAGGGTTTGCTCTTTCAAGCACTAGGTCGACGTCGAAGTAATCCGCTTTCATATCGTGCTTCATCGCCTGAAGTTTTCCTGATTTCGGAGCGATCAAAGTCGTTTGGGCACCGGCCTCCATCAGTGCTTGACGTGGCTCGGTCATTTCGGATTGCTCGAAATCGTTTGTGGCCAAGATGGCAACGCGCACGTTCGCAAGGGGTTTGTCTTTCATGGGTGAATCTCCTTTGGGTCACTTCTCATCTTTCAGTTTCTTCAGAGCCGCTTCAACGCCTGGCGATGAGTCTGCTTATCGTCAGACAGTCGTCAGAAGCGGCGAGCGACGATGTTACCCGATCCCCTCCCCAAGGAAGTTCACGAGCTCGCGGTTCACTTCGTCCGCGTGGGTCCAGGTGATGCAGTGCGGCCCGTCCTTCACTACCAATAAGCGGGCTCCCTTGATCAGCTTGGCGGTCCGGAGTCCCGAGGCACTGATAGGCAGAATTCGGTCCGCATCCCCTTGAATGACCAACGTGGGCAC
>PLXE01000084.1 GCA_003151335.1 Acidobacteriaceae bacterium | reverse complement strand
CTTGTTCGGCGAAAGCAGCCCGAACGTGAGCAGCACCACCCTGCCTTCCACACCGAACTGGTCCTTGAAATAGGTCGGATCGACGAATCCTACGTCGGGAATGCCATGCGGGATGAGATCGATCTTGGCCGGCGGTGCCTGGTAAATCTCCTGCAACATCTGGCGCCCCCGCTCAGCCATGACCACGAGCCGGGTCGAGAGCGAGACCAACTCCTGCATAACGCGCCGTTGCTCGGCGTTCGGCTCATGCAAAATGGTATGAAGCGTAGTGACAACAGGCGTTCTCAATTCGCGCAGGAGTGCCAGGATATGGCCGCCGGCGGGCCCGCCGAAAATGCCGAATTCGTGCTGCAAGCAGACGATGTCCACGTCGCTGATGTTGAGGAAGTCCGCAGCACGTAGATAAGACGATAAATCCCGCTCCTCAATCTCGAAGCGAACTACTTGCGGGTACTTGTAGCCACCTTGAATGTCATTCACCGACACTGAGAAACACTGGCTTTGGGGATACGCAGCTGCCACGGCGGCAAGCAGGTCAGACGTGAACGTCGCAATGCCGCACTTGCGCGGCAAGTGGTCGCCGACAAACGCGATCTTGCGAATTTTAGAACCTTCTTCCATGAGGTAGTCTTTACATTCCTCGCGCCCAGCACTGCTATGCACAAGAGTCTGCGCGCCAACTGCAAATGTGCCGCCTCAGCGTGGACTGGGGAAGGACTCCGGTAGTGTAGATTCCGTCCTTCGGGCGGTGGTTTTCAAGGCATGCGGCTCTACCGATCCGATGCGGGTTGGCTGGAGCGCGAGAAGGATATTCGCGCAGATGCAGTGATCGTCTCGATGAGCCCAACCAAGCTATCTCGGCATGGTTGCATCCCTGCAGAGCCCGCTGCCGTTTCACCCGGCAAAATCATTGTACCTCGCATCGTGATTGGAGGAGTGATTCTTGATCAGCCTGCTGGCGGCGGAATTGGCGCTGTCGGCGTGGGGTCCCTTTGCGGGTACGGAGGTCACGGACGCTCTCTCATGCCTCGGTTGAGCCCATCCGCAGGCAGGTTGAGGGACACATTACGATCCGGGCGAAGGTCTCGACCTCCACTCCAGTCTTGGTCCAGGCATTCCTGAGAAAACGTCGGATCGAGCGCGACGGCGACCAACGACTCACAGGCACAGACTGCCACAGGACTGCGAGATCAGAGTGATGGACGTTCTGGGCGGCTTACATCACGAATACTGGCTGGATGAGGTCGTCGCTTGAGCGTGCAGATGTTTCTGCGGAGCACAGGGGAGACGTACAGGCCGCCATCCAGAAAGCCGCAAAAGAGAAATTCACAGAATCGATCAAGAACGGTCTCGGGAGCGCCCTTAAGGGAATTGACGGCATCAAGTTCGAGTAACTGCTGTATCATGCAATCTACGTCGATTTGGAAACCGCTGACCTTCATTTGCTGTGTTCTTCCAATGAAAAACCAGCCGACTGGCGGGTGTAGAATTTACTTGCCTATGTCGTGTGACCACGTTCACAGAAGGCGGACTTTCCCGTGGACATCCCGATAACGCTTGGCTGCTATAAATGCGGCAGTGGCGACATTTTGATCCTAAGCAAGTTGAAAACTTCCATCGTGACCTGCAACTCCTGCCACGCGAATCTCGGAAAGTGGGGAGACATCGAAGCCTCGGCACTCAGGGAACTCACAAAGATAGTCAAGGAAAATCTCAATGACGAATTCGTTGGCTAACCTAGTTCTTCAACGGGTTGCGTAAAGTACATACTTCCGTTGTTTAAAATTGACCAGACTCCATACTCGGCGGCCTCTACAATGACGAAATGAAATCCGGCCCTCTCGTTGAAGCCCAAGCCCTCAAAGTGTTTTGCCCCACGTGTGGCGCTCCTCCTGGAACGCGGTGTGAGCGTGTCATTGGTGGCGTCCGTCCGCAATCTCACTTGGAGCGCCGACTAATCGCATCGGAGAAGGTGCGGAAGAAGTCACGCCCTCCAGCAACACACAATTAGCCCACTACCCGAGCGCGATCCTGGGGTACAGAGCATTCATGGCTTGGCGATTTTTCGCCAAGTGAGAATGTAGACGCGATTAACTTCCCCATGGCCGACCAACCGGACGTTGATGCGCTTGGCAGGCGACCAAGATTGGGAAACAACTGGCTGGTTTCGTAAAAGGTGGTGAAACTGGGCGTGTTTTGCATCGTTTCACCACCCTATACCTTTGCCAGGGGCTCGACGGACGTCAGCGTCACGATCTGACCGTGCAACAACTCTGGCGCGACCTGCCCGCGAACTGGACCGAGCAACGTGAACGGCTTGGATTCCCGAGTCCCACCCTCCGCTAAACTCCTGCTCACGGTTAAGAACGGAGTTGCACATTGGGTGGATTAAAACTCCACCGTCACTGCCCCTCCGGCGAGTCTTCGATTCCGCGAACGTACCGAATTATGGCGAACCACAGGCTTTCAATGAAGTTGACGGTTCGTCGTCTTGCTAGGCGTTAGCGGTGGAAACACGATGTTGTCGGATTCCCGTTCGATCGACTATGCGGCGTCGTTGAAAATGCAAGATTCTGGGTGTTGCAGGCAAACTGCAAGGTAGTGCTGGACCGCACCGAATTCGACGAACCGAGTCGATCCCGGAACGTGCCGTCGGCGACTTACAGTGCGGCGGTGGCGCGGCTGCCCAGCCCTTACCCTGTTGAGCAAGTACCTGATTTCCTATCCTCAGCACGTATCCCATTCAACCCGAGGGTGCACCGGCACACCGACGGCGTTATCACGCGTAAACTCGGGCATCGGCGCCATGGGCTGTCAGTGTCTCACCCGCACGCCGGTACTACCCCCTGACAATGACCTGCGGATCGCCTCTGTGCTCAGGCTTTTGTTTCTCAGACGAGATTTTCTTGGTTGCAGGTTTCGATGCTGACTTCTTGGCTGACTTCTTGGTTGCTGTCATTTGAGTAGCTCCTGTCAAGTTTCTTGCAATGACCCAATCTGTTGTTCACGACTGTTCGCGCTCTCACTGCAGGTGCAACAGCGATTTTACACGCGGATCCGAGCGCAGACTGTCCATCGCCGGACTGTCTCGCACCATTGTTGGCGGATAGCCTGCATTTAGCGCTTTCATCAACCATTGGACCGCTGCGTCGTGGTCCCCGAGTTGCTCATAAACCTGGGCAGCATTGTATCGGACCGCCGGATCGTCGGGATCAAGCGATAACGCCCGCCGCAAGTATTTGAGTGCCGAGACCTTGTCTCCTACCATGGAATAATAGTCGGCCAGGTTCCCGAGAACGCGTGTATCTTTCGGATTGACTTGCAATTCCTGCTCCGCGAGCGAGATGGCCGTTTTGAATGCCGCGGCGGCGTCCGCCTTCTTGTCCTGCGTTCTGATTTCAGCGTCTGCCAGGTTGCCCCACATCACGTAATCTCGATCATTCAACTGCACAGCTTGCGCAAATATGCGCGCGGCCTCTGAAAATTGCCGGAGGTGGAAATAGGTTGTCGCCAAATTTGAGTAGGCGTCGGCGGAGGGCTGAATCGCGCCTGCTTGCTGGAACAACGGAATCGCCTCCGAGTACCGCCCTTCGAGGAGGTAAACCGCACCCAGATTGCTGAAGCCCCGATAGTTGTCCGGGGCCAGGGCGATCATCTGCCGGAACATCTGGGCCGCCTCACCGTACCTGGCCTGTCCGAAGTAGAACACGCCAAGCATGTTATAGCCTCTCCAGTAGTGCGGCCGGAGATTGATAGACCGGCGATAGGTTTCTTCGGCTTCTGTCGGTTTCCCTAGATTGGCATAGGCGGATGCCAACCCCCGAACGGCATCGTCGCTGGTCGGCTCCAAGTCGACAGCACGTTGGAACTGCTGCGCAGCCAGTTCGTATTTCCCCGTTCCTTGGTAAATCATTCCCAGACACTCATGGGCTTGAGCGCTTTGCTCGTCAATGTCAACCGCCTTTTCGCAAACGCCCCTCGCCTTGTTGACCCACGTGGATTCACGCGTCGCCTCGAAGCGATACCAGTAAGCTTCACCCAGGCCAGCGTACGCCGGCGCATACTGTCCGTCCAGTTCCAAGGCGTGATTGAAAACGGTGATGGCGCTCTCAACATTCGCAGGCTTGAGAGAGTCCTGGAGATAGCCACGACCCTGCAAATAAAAGTCGTACGCGGCGGGTTCGGTCGTGCGGTGAGAGCTTAGGACTGATTTTTCTTGTGGCGCAAGCTCAATCTCCAGCGCACGCGCAACACTGCTGGCGACCGCGTCCTCTAGGGCAAAAGGCTCCGAAGCTGCGGCCGTAATTGTATCACCTCGAAGTTGCTGCCCTTTTGTTGCATCGACAAGATGGTAACTCACCCGCACCTGATTGCCAGAGCGTTCAACGCTGCCTTCGAGTCCAAGGTTGACTCCGAACTCTCGCCGCGCCTGACCGGTACTACCGATATGGCCTTCAACCAGTTCGGCAGTGGGTATGACCTGCAAAGAATGCTTCTCCGTAAGCCTCGTCAGGCGTGACGTGAGCGTTTCGGCCAGACCCTTTGCGAACGCCCCCGTTTCTGTGTCGCCGCTTAGGGCGGTAAACGGCAGAACTGCGAGCAGTTTCTGCTCCGGTACTGCGGAAGCAGTCAGCCAGTTCCAAACTCGCTGCCGGAAAACTGAAGTTGCAACAAACGATCCCAACAAAATGAGCGCCGTCAATAGGACCGTAGCGGCTAACGTTCGCCGGGTCACAAAAGCTGGCCTTGAGCTATCGACGCGTATGGGCGGTGGTGCTTTGACGAACTCTCCGAGGAGCGCTTTAGCCACGTCTGACGCCCTGGCATACCGGTCTTTAGGGTCGCGCGCCAAGCAACGCATTATCACCGCTTCCCAAGTGGGGTTCAGATCTGGCAGGTACTGGCGCGGCGATGGCGGATCCTCCTCCAGACGCTTTAGTGCGGTCGCTCGTGGAGAGTGGCTCTTGAACGGTAACTTGCCCGTGGTAGTCGCGTACATGACGATTCCCAAAGAGTAGATATCCGTCGCGCACGTGACCGGTTCTCCCTTTACCTGCTCAGGCGACATGTAATCGGGAGTTCCAATGACCTCGTCCCGCTCTGAAATCGACTCTGCCTTCATTTCGTCTGGGATCTCAGCACGTGCGAGGCCAAAATCGGTTATGACGACACGTGTGTGGTCCCCGGCGGGCACGAGCATCACGTTGCTGCACTTTAGGTCCCGGTGAATCACTCCGACTTCGTGGGCGGCGTTGAGTCCGGCTGCGATCTGCTCCATCACCGGCTTGGCCTCGAGCGTCGTCATTCGACCACGGTCCTGGATGTGTTGAGCGAGCGTTTCTCCATGCAACAGCTCCATCGTTAAGAAAGTGATTTGGAAGAGCTGGGACCCCTCCCCGGAGCGATATTCTTCCTCATGGTGCCCGACATCGAAGATTCGGCACACGTTGGGGTGCGTAACTTTTCGGGCGAGCTGGATCTCACGTATGAACCGCTGAGCTGCGCGGTGGTGAGATGCAATTTCTGGGAGAATCGTTTTCAGCGCAACGTGTTCGTTGAGAGCCGTGTCGTTCGCCTCATAGACTTCACCCATGCCGCCCCGTCCAATGAAGCGAACAATCTCGTAACGGCTAGCAAGTACCTTGTGAGGTGGAAACCGAGGTGACGTGCGGCCGGGCAGGCGAGACGCGGCATCTTGCCAAAGGGACGCCGTATCTGCCGGCGATTGAGAGGTTTGCGAAGCGCGAACAGCCGAGGCTCCTGCCCCTGCGGCGCCGGCTACCACCGTTGATGGTTCGTCCGGAGACCTAGCGGCACGGTGATCGTCGCTTTCTGCCATCGTTATCCAGTTCCTGCGGCAGTGAAGACGACAAGATTATGTCACGTAACCTCTTCAAATCACTACTGTAAATTGCGCAGGCCATCCTCGATCGTGAAGCCGCCGCTTTCCTGTTTGCACTCGAGTCCGCACCGGGGCACCGATCCGCGACCAGTCTTGTCTTGACCAGGCACGTGACAGACATGAAGAGGCACGCCGAGGCATCCAGCGAGGACCTACTGGCCCGGCGTTCACCAAATAATTCTTGGTGAAGGTAGAGGAATACGATTAAGATCGTCTACCTATGGCCATGCGCAAAGCCGTTACCAGCATTCCAGAGTATGCCGAGTGGGTCGAGCAGGTATTTGTCCAATCCACTGATCGCAGAGGTTATTATGAGGCACCGTGGTTTAGAGGTGCTGGCAATGCTCGTTTTAAGCTGCTTCCAGGGCTCTATCGCAGTCCCGAAGGAGAGACAAAGTTCGCAGATGACGAACTCCGCTCCGAATTCAGTCGGAAAGCACTTCCGCTGGTAGCAGGCCGCACTCCTCGGGATGACTGGGAGTGGTACTTCCTGATGCAGCATTACCGGGCTCCCACTCGGCTACTTGATTGGACCGATGCTGCGCTCGTTGCCCTCTATTTTGCCCTCACCGCCTGGCGTCCACCGAACTCCTCCCGAGAATCCCCTTCAAAGCCGGCGGTTTGGGCCTTGAATCCATTCGCACTCAACCGAAAGGCGCGATTCTTCGGGCCAGTCAATACTGACTACAGGGGATTAAAGAAGTACCTGCCGCGGCCTTACAGTCATAATAGGCCTCCACAGTATCCTATAGCCTTAGATCCGAATTTTGTCGCCCAGCGGATGCTAGTGCAGCATAGCCACTTCACGATACATGGTAAAGACCGTCGCGCGCTCGATGAGATGCGAGATGAGCTATCGCTGCAAAAAGGCCTTTTTAAGGTAACCATTGATGCCGACCAGGATGGAATAGAGTATCTGCAGCAGCAGCTTGCGGTAAACGGCATCACGGAGACCACCATATTTCCTGATCTGGAAGGCTTGGCCCGTGAACTCCGGCTGGAATACCGTCTCGATGTGAACAGGCCAAACATGACCTGATTCTAAGGATGGCAGGGTTCAAGCTGTCGTCAGCCGTTTCAAGACGGAACCGAAATTACCGTACAGAATGTAATCCGCCCAATCGCGCTGGCCGAGCTTGAACACGCCTTTTCGCCCAGCGAGCAGTGCCTTTCTTCGCACCACCTCTCACCGACAAAGAGATTTACAAAATTGATTTCGGATTCGCCTGGCGAGATCCCGATTCCGAAATTGGCGAAATCCACCCATGTCCGCTCCAGCCTTCGATGCGACTGTACAAGCTGCATGGGTCGATCAATTGGCGGTCATACCGAGGCCGTGAAAAGCCTCCGAAAGTGGACATTATTCAATACGGCGAAGACCAGCAACGGGACGACCGTTTTAGGCTTTTTCCCCAACGCCGTCATCTACACCGACGGACTGGAAGCGTACCTTGATCGGCTTGACAGCTAAGCTACCTTCAGTTCGGCTAAGCTCTCTATGCTCGCTCCAAAAGCATATGGCTGACTCTGGAGCGGCAAATGGAGTTTAGAGCGACCAGCGTAGCATGCGTACTGCCGATCGCTTGTAAATCCGACGGCAAGGACCTTCTACTCTCGCTCTCTGAGAAGCGGGCGCTTCCGATCATGTAACTACGATGTTCGAACGTTTCTGTTGACATAGTTGAAACGTCTCACTATGCTTGGGGTCCCTCCAATATAGCGTCGAGAGTGCAGCCATGTTCGACGAGAGAGCTTTTCTTTCAGATGTTGAAACCGCCTCCCCGGAACACTTTGGGGAGATACTTCGAACCGCTAACCCGGATCAGCAACGTGCACTACGCGCTTATTTCGGTACCGCCAAACTTGAACGTCTTCGTGTCCTCGCCCAGCGACAAGTTACCCGTGGGACCACGCGAAAGAAGGGTAGGGTGGCCATTCTCCCCGGCATTCTGGGTAGCCAACTCAACCTGGGCACGGAAGAGGTGTGGTTTGGCTTCTGGAATATCGTAAGAGGCGAGTTTGGCCAGCTTGACGTTGATGGTTCAGGAACCTCGATCCACCCGGTGGATGCCCCCGCAGCCCTGCGCCGCTATTATGGTGAGATCGAACAATACCTTTTGCGCGATTGGGATGTTCTTGTTGTTCCCTTTGATTGGCGTCTAGACATACGAACGTCAGCTGATGTGCTCGCAGAAAGAGTTCGCGCTAGGTTTGGCTCCACCGACGATGTCCACCTTGTAGCCCATTCGATGGGCGGGCTGGTCGCGCGCAGTCTCGCCCACCGAAAGCCAGAAATCTGGGCAAGCATGGGCCGGCTCATCATGCTCGGTACTCCCAATTTTGGCTCCCTGGCCATTCCTCAGCTATATACGGGGCTGTATCGCCTGATGCGCATCGTCGCAGCGCTAGACTTGGAGCACAGTTTGCCCGAGCTTCTACAGTTGGCGAAGATGTTTGTTGGCACCTATCAGATGTTGCCCCGCCCGGACAAACTGACGAACACTACAAATCCAGAGAAGTTGTTTGACCCTTCTATCTACGGGACACTTCATCCTCCACGCGTACGATTCGATGATGCCCGCTTGTTCCAAGCTGAGCTCGATGCAGTGCTCGACGCGAAGCGGCTGACGTACATCGCTGGCTCAAATCAGCCAACCCCCGACGGAGTAGCTGATTGGTCACAACTTGGCGACTGGGAAGGCTACAACATGACTGCGTTGGGTGATGGCACGGTGCCCCACTCTCTCGGTGTGATTTCGAACGTGCTCACATACTACGTGGAAGAGGAGCATAGCCGGCTTCCAGCGAACATGTTTGTACTTGAGGCGGTTAACAGTATCCTAGAAAATGGGAGTGCTGCAGGCATTGCGGAAATCCCCCCCGTGACACGGGGAACCGAAGCCGACCTGAGGAAGCGCAAAAGACAGGAAGATGAATCGGCAGTAGTCAGGGCGGATGAGCTAAAGCAACGAGTGATGGCAATGCGTGGGGCATACGAAAATTCGACGATTGCGCCTGAGGAGCATGAGATTGCGGATCTGGCGTTCACTGGCCGGACCGATGCCGTCGCAGTAGCGGCTTCAGCGGGCACTTCTTCTCCGAGAACCCACTCCTCTAAGGTCACGCCCCTTCCCGCCCGACGAAAACCTCCTGCCAAACAAAAGAAAGCCACTCGAGAACCGCTACCTGTCCTGAGAGTCCGCGTTTGTTGTGGCCGCATCGAGGATGTCGGCGCCTTCAAAGCGAAGGGAACGCACGTTGCAGACCTATGCCCGGTGGACGCAATAGCTGTTGGCCACTACATTGGCGTGCAACCCATTAATGCCGAAATGGCGCTGGACACAGCGATCAGCGCGTCACTCGGAAACCTCATGAAGGCGACCGCAGCGCCTGCCGGTAATAGGGCATCCAGTCCAGAGATCGAAGATGCACCTGATAACGGAGTGATCACGCAATTCACACAGCGGGGAATAGTCCGGGGCGAACTCGGCCGGCCTTTCTTCTTGCCCGATCCACGCGATCCCAATCGGTTGATTGTGATTGCTGGCATGGGTTCTGTCGGAACGTTCGGTCCTTCGGAGCTCACCGTGCTTGCGCGAGAACTGTTCTGGTCGCTTGCACGTCTCGGCAAGAAACATCTGGCAACTATCCTGATCGGATCCGGAGCTGGGAATCTCGAGATACCGCAAACGGTGCGTGCATGGCTGAGGGGCGCAGCACTCGCCATCGTGAACCGACCCGATCAGTCCCACATCGAGGAAATCAGCTTCATCGAAATCGATACAAAGAAAGCAAAGCAGATCAGCACGGCTGTATCCCATTACAAACAGTTACTGCACGATAGTGGTCTGGATATCCATCCCTTGCCTCAGGAAGAGATTACCGTAGTACGAAAGGGATCCGGCAGGCCGAAGCAGATGGAAGTGCGTGACGGCGCCACGGGCAAACCTGCAACGCGGATTCTGATCGAAATGCAAGATAACGTGTATCGCTTTGGGGCTGTCACCGAGAGTGCTTCGTTCCCGGAACGAATTTCGCGCCCTGATCCCAAGCTGGTGATGGACTTCAATGACAATCTTGCGGGCCAGCCCTCCCTTGACGTCCAACGCGAATGGGGGGAATCTCTCTTTAAGCTGCTTTTTCCTGAGGATTTGCAGCAAAAACTCACCAGCAATAACCCCGTCGTCATTGCCTGTGACAGCAACGTCGCGCAATTGCATTTGGAACTGCTTGTTAACCCGGAACTAGCCTCGAGCAGTACTGATTACGAAAACGCATTTTTCGGCCTTTCCCGCGGGATAACCCGGCAATTGCGCAACAATTTTGCTGGGCCGCCCGAGCCGCCTCCGCCCTCCACTCGGATGTTACGGGTCCTGATTGTTGCCGATACTGATTACAAGCGGCCACTGCCCGGGGCGGCGGAGGAAGCGCAGAAAGTGAAGCAGCTCTTCGAGTCGCATGGCAAGAAGTTACAGGAATCCGGATCGAAGCTGCGGATCCACGTGGATTCGCTCATAGGACCGAATGAAGCTAAGTGCGCGCAGGTGCTCAAAGCGCTCTTAAAATATCCGCCGTACGACATCCTCCATTATTCTGGGCACTGCGATTATGTCGAGAAGGACCCGCCCAGCTCAGGCTGGTTGTTCAGCGGTAATCGAAAGCTGAGTGCTAATGAGCTAAGCCGCGTTGATCGTGTCCCATCATTTGTCTTTTCTAACGCCTGCGAATCAGGCGTTACGCCGTCACGGCCAGATCTGCGGTCTCCGCAATTGGCGCCGAGCTTTGCAGAAGCCTTCTTCGATCGTGGTGTTAAAAACTTTGTTTGTACAGCATGGCCGGTTTGGGATGATGCAGCAACCAGATTTGCCGTCGAATTCTATAGCTGGCTGCTGGGCCTACACGAGGGAGGGCCGGCTTATATGTACGAAGCCATGAGACAAGCACGCCTGGCGATCTATAACGAAGGAAGCGGTGTCGAGACTTGGGGGGCATATCAGCACTATGGCAACCCCTGGTTCAAGCTGTTTTGAGATCGAAGGGAAATGCCTCCCGCAGTTGCTTACCGCCCACGCGGCGGTCGGGTGGGGGGCGGTCACATTGAAGCGAAGAATGCGACGACGATCGTGGGCCACTACCAGAAACACGTAAGGACCTGGCAGCAAATGCCAAGTAGGATCTCCGGCACGGGCACGGACTCTTCGGTGGGCACGGTCGCTTGACACCTCACGCCGCAATGTCCAGAATCAGACTCCTGTCGCGAGCGCCCGGCGACCGAGTGCATCACGAAGCAGCGCGAGGGAGGCCGTGCGTGGGAGGAACGGTCGCACCCTCTGGACACTCGGGAACTATTAGCGCTCCCTCCAGCGCGGTCGCCAGGGCCGCGGCGCTTCAGAGGGCGAGGCGAACGATGACGCGAGGAAAACACAGGGAACCAGTGCAGCGAGACCTCTCGTGCCCGACCACGACGGCCACGAGCCTCGCGGGATTTATCCGAGAGGTCGAAACGATCATCCAACGCTGGACGCCGCCTCGGGTGGACTGGTACATCTCACCGTGGTTCCGCGGCCACTCGAATGTCGAGTGGGAGCTCGATCCGGGCTGGTACCGGCAAGCTGCTCCCGGCCGGAAGAAGGGTGACGCGTGGTATAGCGAGCACAATCTTCTGTTGGAGTTCAAGCTGCGTGCGCCGCGCTACCTTCCCGCCCAGCCGGCGACCGACTGGCATTGGCTGTTCGTTATGCAGCACTATGGCTTGCCCTGTCCTTCGCCAAAATCAGATCGCCAGAACGATGTTGACTTTTCAATAACCTGGAGGGAACAATCAGCGGACATGTCCGCGTTCCTACTCGGTTGGTTTCGATTGATTTGGCTGTTCACCAGAGGCCATCAAGCCCTCGTCCTGGAGAACCTCGCCCTCCGTCAACAGTTGGCTGTCTAGAAGCGGCACAGTAAGCGCCCGCGGTTAAGGCGCTCCGATCGCATGTTCTGGATCGCGCTGGCAGGGCTTTGGAAGAGCTGGCGACGAGCCTTGGTTCAAGTGCACCCAGATACGGTCGTTCGCTGGCAGCGGCAGCGTTTCCGTCGCTATTGGGCACAACTGTCCTGCAAGCCGAGAAGGAAGGTGGGACGGCCATCGATTGGCAAGCCGATCCGCAATCTGATTCAGAACATGGCTCGGGCGAATTCTTTGTGGCGTGCGCCGCGCATTCACGGCGAGCTTCTCAAGCTCGGAATCAAGATTTCCGAGCGCACCGTTTCTCGCATCCTGCGGACGATCAAACGGCCCCCGTCACAGAGCTGGAAGACCTTTCTACAGAACACCTGGGGGAGATCGTCGCGATTGACTTCTTCACCGTACCCACAGTCAGGATGCGCGTACTATTCGTGTTCATCGTCCTGGAGCACCAGCGGCGAAAGGTGCTTCATTTTGGAGTCACGGAACATCCGACCTCGGAATGGGTAGGGCAGCACGATAAGATCACCGACGCGATTCCGAAAATGATCATTTACACCGAAGTCGAGAAGCTTCGGTGCGCGCGAAAGATCGTTGCATACAAGGCCGCCAATCCTGGCATTACCCTTGACGATACCGTCTATCACGAATTCATCACGAAGCAGGGCGCAGGCATCGATGCCAAGCACCTCACCCTATGGCCTTCGAAAACACCCGGACAGGCTCAGAAGATCGATCATTGGTCAGGGCTCGATTTAAGAAGTCGAGCGCTAAAGATTGGGGATTTGTTCGTTCAAATCTATGATGTCCAGCAACCGCAATGGAGCTGGCAGGTGCATTCCGGAATCACCGGCATCGTCAATCTTAAGGCGGAGACATTCTCGGCGATTGCCGGCTCATGCCTGAAGTCCTGCGCCGATTTCCACAAAGAGATATTGGCCGCCATCATTGAAGAGTTTCATCTCGACAAACATGATCACAAGATCAGCGGCAAGCTGGAAGGTTCCTATTGGATGGCCCTTGCCCGCGATCAGCAGGAGGCTGAACAAATCCTCCGCTATCACACGGGCTGATTATTGCACTCGCAGCGGCTTCTCCGCCGATGCCTTATTGATCCCGAAATGCATCTGATCCATCAGTTCATCGATACGCGCCTGGCGGGCCAGCGCAGGATCACAATTCAATTGAAATTCTAACCTCCTGGCCGGATAATCCAAGTCCCAGCCTCGATAATGCGGGCTTGGGCGAGTTCCGAGCATCTGCGCCCAATTCCGCAGCATTGCTGAGTTCAATCGCTACGCCGGGTTGGCCGATGACCGAACGCAAAGGATGGCAGCTCGCGGTTTGCCTTGTGACGTTGGGGATGAGTTTGGCGGGGATGAGTTTGGCGGCGCAGACCGCGCCAGCGCCCAATCCGCCAAGTCCTGACCTGACCGCGCTGCAAAATCAGCTCAATGCGCTGACCCTGCAACAACAAATCATCACCGCACAGAACCAGATCCTGGCGGCCAAGGTGGGAGCGCCTGCGGTCACGCCGGTGCAGCCGCTGGCCGGCAACATCACGCAAGACGACAAATCATTTGCCGAGGCTACCACGCTGGCCTACAACGCGATGCGCGCCGATGCGAAGCGAATCTATGACCGCATTGAGACCGCGATTGCCTCGCCGGTCCACAAAGACAAGAACATTACGCTGGTGATCTACGATCAGGCATCCTTAACCGGCGTCCAGCAATACCTTGCCTTCAAACCGCAACTGGCCTTGCAGCGCGAGAGCCTCTGCTTTGCGGTAACGGCGGCCAAGAGGTTGCCTCCGGAATTTAGACCGCAGTTTGCTCCTGCAGAAGCTGAGGCGGGCATTACCGGAGCGACCAACCTGGTTTCCTCGGTGGCGACGCTGCTGGCGATGTTCCGCACCGACGTTGAGCGAAGGTCGACCGAAGTCAGCATCGATGAACTGACCCTGGGGGAAGAGGTGGCGAATATCTACAAATCCAAGCGTTCGCTGCCGAATGAAGGAGTGCTCTACAACACGCGCGTGTTCGTGCCCGGCCAGTACTTCATGCCGGATGAGGTTGACCAGAGCGAGTTGAACAAGCTCTTCAAGTTGAAGGCCAGTGAAGTCTTCAACGAGAAGGCGGGTGGCTGTAAGCGGGGTCCCCCCGTAGGGTTTTATGCCCGCATGGCGGAGCTGGCAGTCATTCATGATCTGGCTATTGAGGTGTACGCGCAATTGTATGCGCCGTTTCAAAAACTTACCGATGCCGAGAACAAGCTCAAAGGCGACCAAGATGAGTTGCAGGTATTGAAAGCGATAGAGAAGCCGACCGACGATCAGAGGAAAAAAAGTGACGAACTCCAGAAGAAGGTGGAGAGGGATAAAGACGCACTGACGAAAGCGAAGCAAGCGATCGGCGAAAACGGGAACGACAACGCCATCGAGAAGAAGCGGCAGCAGGTAGCCGATCTCAAGGCGGCGCTTGAGCGATGCGACGCATTAGTAAAAGTCCTCGGTACGGCCGACAGCGCCGGACTCACGCCCCTGGCGAAATATGCTTCCGCCGATCGACTGAGCCGATACCTTCAGCTGCCCGACACCTACCTATTGGGCCTGAAAGTGCTGAAGTCGAGCGCCAGCAATCAAACCAAGAAAAACCTGTTTCTCGGCACCCGCCTCTATTTCAGCGGTGCCTGTACCGCGTCATTCTTCCTGATTGATTCGGCAACCTCGGATGTAGTCTCTTCCGGCTCGTTTACCACCGTAACCAACTACATGCGAGAGAAGACATTCAAGCGGAAGTTTGGGACAGAGGTAGTGCAGTAGGCAGCCAGCAGCTCGCAGTTGTTCACCGTCGTTTGCGCCAGCGTTCCCTGAGACGCCTGATGAATTTCCGGCTCGGTTCAACCCAAAGACTACTTATTGGTCCCATAAATTAGAATGAATCGCTGACGGCGATTACCGTAGAAGGAGTTTCGTGATGCCTGAATCGCAAACCACCACCACCGTTGCCAAGTACCAGAGCATCCTGTTCGACACCGAAGGAGAGATTGCGGTTGTGACGCTGAACCGCCCGCAGCGGCGCAATGCGCTGTCGCTGGAGTTGATGACCGAGCTGATTGACTGCCTGAACGAGATTGGCCGCGATCGCGCGCTGCGTGTGGTGCTGTTGCGGGCCGCCGGCAAGGTCTTCTCCTCCGGCCACGATTTGAGCGAGATGGTGGGACGCGACATCAACGAGTATCGCCAGGTGTTCGATGTCTGCACTGAACTGATGACGCGCGTGCAATCGATTCCGCAGCCGGTGATCGCGGAGGTGCAAGGCATTGCGACCGCCGCCGGATGCCAACTGGTGGCGACCTGCGATTTGGCCGTGGCTTCCGAGCAGGCGGCGTTTGCCACTCCGGGCGTGAAGATTGGACTCTTCTGCACCACGCCGATGGTCGCGCTCAGCCGGGCGGTCGGACGCAAACGGGCGCTGCAGATGCTGCTGACCGGCGACATGATCGACGCGGTGACGGCGGCGGAATGGGGACTGATCAACCTGGTCGTTCCCGTAGCTGAGTTGGCCGAGCAGAGCCGCAAACTGGCCGCGCGCATTGCCGAAGCCAGCTCGTTGACGGTCGCGCTGGGCAAGCAGGCGTTCTACACGCAGATCGATCTCAACCAGCCCAAAGCTTATGCCTATGCCAAAGAAGTGATGAGCATGAATGCGCTCGCCACCGACGCGCAGGAAGGAATCTCGGCGTTTCTGGAGAAGCGGCGCGCGTGCTGGACGGGAAAGTAGGGCGCACCTTCGGATTCGTCGCTCCGTCGAAAATCATTCACCACGGAGGCACCGAGGACACGGAGTTCTTGGTTTCTATAGAGTTTCCTCCGTGATCTCCGTGCCTCCGTGGTGAATTTTCATTCCGATAGGTGAGCGGCAGGCCCACGTGGCACTCAGGATGACAGGCGAACAAACCATCCAGCCTTCCCCACGTTACCCCTTGGGTTGCGGCACAATTCGGAGATACGGTCTGGGGGCCTTCCAACCTTGCGGGTATGTCTTCTTCGCCTCTTCGTCGGAGACCGAGCCCGCAATGATCACATCCTCACCCGCCTTCCAATTCACCGGCGTTGCGACTTTGTGCTTGGCGGTCAATTGCAAGGAGTCGATCACGCGCAGCACCTCGTCGAAGTTCCGCCCGGTGGTCATGGGATAAACAATGATGAGTTTGATTTTCTTGTCGGGCCCGACCACGAACACATTGCGCACCGTCATGTTGTCGGCAGCCGTTCTGCCCTCGCTCGTCCCCGACGTACTGGCCGGCAGCATTCCATAGAGCTTGGCAACCTTCAGGTCGGTGTCGCCGATCATGGGATAGTTGGGCGCGTGTCCCTGCGTCTGCTTGATGTCGTCTGCCCAGCGTTTGTGGTTGTCAACGGGATCGACGCTCAGGCCAATGATCTTGACGTTGCGCTTGTCGAACTCAGGTTTGAGTTTCGCCATGTAGCCGAGCTCGGTGGTGCACACCGGTGTGAAATCTTTGGGATGGGAGAACAATACCGCCCACGAGTCGCCAATCCAGTCATGGAAGCGAATGTGCCCCTCGGTGGTTTCAGTTTCGAAATCAGGGGCCACGTCGCCAATCTTAAGACCCATTGCAACACCTCTCTGAGATTTAATGTGGTGATCACCGAATCTAATGCATTAGAAGCTGACTCGGCAAGCGCGTCAGAATCCGTCCGCCTCTTCTTGTCATCGAACACCCTATGCTCACCGGCCCGCCAGCCACCACCCTAAGCAACGACGAAATTCTGCGCTACTCGCGCCACCTGATCATGCCCGAGGTCGGCATGGAGGGGCAGCAGAAGCTGAAGGCGGCGCGCGTGCTGTGCGTGGGCACCGGCGGACTCGGCTCGCCGCTCGCGCTGTATCTGGCCGCGGCCGGCGTGGGCACGCTGGGCCTGGTTGACTTCGATGTGGTGGACCTCACCAACTTGCAGCGGCAGATCATCCATACCACAGCCGACGTGGGTCGTCCCAAACTCGACTCCGCCGCGGAGAAACTGGCCGCCATCAATCCCTTCGTCAACGTTCGCAAGTTCGAGACCAAGCTCAGCAGCGCCAATGCGCTCGACATCATTCGCCAGTTCGACATCGTCGCCGATGGCACCGACAACTTTCCCACCCGCTATCTGGTGAACGATGCGTGCGTGCTCACCGGCAAGCCCAACGTTTACGCCTCCATCTTTCGCTTCGAAGGCCAGGCCAGCGTCTTTGCCGCCGAGCGCGGCCCGTGCTATCGCTGTCTCTATCCCGAACCGCCGCCGCCGGGGCTGGTGCCCTCGTGCGCCGAAGGCGGCGTGCTCGGCATTCTTCCCGGATTGCTGGGCGTGATTCAGGCGACCGAGGTCATCAAGCTCATCCTCGGCTCGGGCGAACCGCTGATTGGCCGCCTGTTGCTGGTGGACGCGCTGGCTATGCGCTTTCGCGAACTGCGCCTGCGCAAGAACCCGGAGTGCCCAGTCTGCGGCGCCAATCCCACCATCCGCGAACTGATCGACTACCAGGAGTTCTGCGGCATACGCGGCGAGACTCAAGAAGCTCCGCCGACTTCCGCCGTGCCGGAAGTTCGCCCCGAGGAACTGAAGGCCCGGCTCGACGCTGGCGACGACGTGTTCATCCTCGACGTCCGCGAGCCGCACGAATATCAGATCTGCAACCTTGGCGGACATCTCATCCCGCTCGGCGAGCTGCCCGCGCGCATGAACGAGCTAGACTCGAGCCGCGAAATCGTCGCCCACTGCCGCAGCGGAGTGCGCAGCGCCAAGGCCGTGACCCTCCTTCGCCAGGCCGGCTTCGCCAACGTAAAGAACCTGGCCGGCGGCATCCTTGCCTGGTCCGACAAGGTGGACCCAAGCGTGCCGAAGTACTAGAACCTATCAACCTATCTGCCTCCATTGACTTCCTCAGGCACCAAAGGACGAGCTACCTATCTCATGAATTGTTTTGTATCAGGGCACGGCTTCAGCCGTGCCGCAACAGGCCAACCATAAGTTGGGCTTCAGCCCCTGAAAACTGCTTTGCAGCGCATCTCCCTGTGGAACTCATCCTAAATCCGACAGAGATACCTGGTTCTTCAGCAGCCTGTGCAGCCGTGCCCTGATACAAGCCTGACCTGAGACTATTTTTGAAACACTTCCTAATTCGTAAAATGCTTTCCTCAACCCCGAAAGCGACGCTCATTTGAGACGTAAGATTGATATCACCATTACAATAGTGTCTAACTCTTACGAGCGTTGCGCGAGGATTTTGTGGCCTGCCCCTTCTTCATGCCCGAACAGCGATTCGAGTCCGACTGGCCGTTTCCGCAGCGGCTCCCCCTGGGCGCAGGATGGGCGGGCACGTGCACCGCTCCCGGTCACGAGGGCGCGCGGCCCAGTGACGAAGAACTGCGTTCGGGCTGCAATCTTGGCTACGCCAACACTTGCAGTCGGCTTCCCGCCGAGCGCCATGCCGATGCGGTGCGCTTTGCGCTGGGCGAGGAACGCGACGGCATTCTGCACGTGCTCTTCGTCTGCGAGCGCGACTATCTGCCTGCGGGTCACGGAGAGTTGCTGTATGAGACGGTGAGCGCATTGTGGCCCCGGCCACATGACGATCCACGCGTGCAACGCATGGCCGAGTGTTACGTGCAGGCGCAGCGTGCAAGGCGCGGGAACCCGTTTCCTGCGGACGAGATCGCGACCGCCGCAGCATCAGCGCCGCAGGAAAGCGCGGCGGCAGGGAAGTAGAACCAACATTCCACAAGGAACACCATGGAACAGAACGACGGCAATCTGCGACCGAGACCGGTGAGCGACTCGAAATCGGAAATGATCGAGCTCGTGTTGCCCAATGACACCAACCCGCTGGGCGCGCTGTTGGGCGGCCGCTTGATGCACTGGATCGATCTTGCCGGCGCCCTGGCGGCGCATCGCCACTCGCACTCCTACGCCGTGACCGCTTCCATGGACCACATCGACTTTCTGGTGCCGGTGCACGTGGGCGACATGGTGGTCCTGCAGTCTTCGGTCAATCGTGTATTCAATACTTCGATGGAAATTGGCGTCCGGGTCATGGTGGAAAACTACATCTCCGCCTCGCGCCAGAAGGTCGCGACCGCGTATCTCACGTTCGTCGCCGTGGACCGGCACGGCAGACGGCTAAAGATAGCGCCCGTGGTTCCTGAAACCGAGGAGGAAAAGCGGCGTTACGAAGGGGCTCTGCGCCGGCGTGAGGCTTCGCAAGCGGAGCGCGCGCGCCGCAAGGCGGACAGAGGGGACGAGTAACTTGCCAAGTGTCCGGTGGGCCGGCCCGAACCTTCCTCTGCCCAGGTTAGCGCCAAAAGACGGACGCGAACCTGGGGCACTAGGCCGACGTAGCGCGAATGGGGATTTCATGGCTTTGCAGAGGCAGTGCTTATCAACTCAGGCACACTCGTTCTAAATCTGATCATCCACTGCACAAGTTCATCTTGGGGAGTGTTCTTAAATGGACCAGTGACCCTGTAGTGCACGGATTCCTGCCCGGCGTCATACCAGAACTCATATTCAGAATACTCATCGACAGCTACCCGGCTCGCCAACATCGGCGATATCCGAATAGCCTTCAGCTCGTCAAGGAAACTTCTCAAGGCTTCGTAGCCGATGGGCGAACGCTTAACGACTACTTTCAACTTGGCCGCAATCCCCTGGTCTGTGACATTTGGATTTTGAGCGACCATTTTCGAAACGAACTGCGAGAGGTTGTCACTACCCATCCCGGTAACCGTGTAACTGATAAGCTCAGCTTGCCCCCGAGGGTGGACGGGATAAACAGAATAGGTCAGTACGACCAATTGGGTATCCGAATCACCATATCGCAGTGTCATCTTCGAAAGGAATGGTGACGAGACGGCATCCGACCGAAAGAGGAGATCAAGAACACGATCCTTCATGTCCGCAGGGACGCCTCCAGGTTGCCCAACTACACTCAGCACCAGCCAAAAAGGAAGAAGTAAGACACATCCCAAACGCTTTCCGAAAATCATCGTAGTGCACCTCGTCGTGCATTCGCTGCCGGGTGCCCAACCCAAGCTTCCTTTGCTTGGGTGGGACGTAGTTACCGGCCCTGCTCGGCTCGCTTGCCCGTGAAGCGGTAGGTGATACCGTTCCATTCGTAATCGAAAACCGCGTAGTTGGCGTATCCGTTGGAGGCGTTCGGGGCCTGCGGCACGCGCACCTCGATCACACTTTTCACCACATCGGCACTGGCGTTGCCGAACGGGCTATCGCAGAATCCCTGGCCATCGGGACCTTGCTCCACTGACCACACCTTGGAAAATGTTGTCGCCGAGTATTGCCGGAAGACGGTGAGAGTAAGGCAATTTTTCTCTCCCGTGTAGGTGACCAGCAGGACCTGATTTCGCTCGGCGAGACCCTCCACGTCCATGTCGGCGATGCGCGAGTCATCGTCTTTCTCATTGGCAGAGCGCGAGGCCTGGCGCCACAGCTTATGGATGGTTCCGGGACCGAGTCTGGTCTCTTTCGCCCACTTTGCCTCGTCGGCCTTGCGCACCTGTTTCCAGTCCTGCGCGAGCGATCCCGACGAAATCAGAAGCAGGCAAGCAGCGACGACGGCAAGACGGCCCATAGCTCATCTTCATTCATTGCGCAGCCCGGTTGCAAGGGCAAGATTTTAGTTAGTCGTAGCGCTCGAACACGATCTGCTTGCGGTCCCAGCCCAGGTCTTCTTTGAGCAGCTTACGATTGGCGTCCACCATCTGATGCAGGCCGCAGATGTACGCCTGCAGGTCGCTGCGGCCGGCGACGATTTCGCGCACGTGGTCTTGCACATAGCCGCGGCAGCCGGTCCAAAGCTCGCCGCAGCGGCTGAGCGTGGGCACGTAGTGGAAGTTTGGGTTGTCGCGCGCGATGCGCTCGAACTCGTCGCGGTAGTAGAGGCTGTGGTCGTAGCGCGTACCGAAGACTAGCCAATATTCGTGGCCGCGATTGCGTTCCGGCTTCTCGAACAGCCAATGAATGATGCCGCGGATGGGCGCAATGCCGGTCCCGGTGGCGATGAAGACTGCGTCCTTGCGCGGCTCGCGCAAAGTGAAAAGGCCGTGCGGGCCGTGAAACTGGACGGTCGCGCCTTCCGGCAGATCGCACAGCCAGTTGGAAAGGAAGCCCTCCTCCACACGGTTGAGGCACAGATCGAAGGTGGCGTTCTGGCGCGGCGGCGAAGCGATGGAGTACGCGCGGGTGTGCTCTTTGCCATCGGGCCGGGGCTGCTTGATCGAGACAAACTGCCCGGGAACGAAACGGAATTCGTCCATCCCCTCGACGCTAAGCTCGAGATGCTTGGTCTGCAGCGACAGCAGAATGGACCGGCTTATGCGGGCGGTGAACATCTGCCGCTCGACAGGCGTGCGCTCCTGAACTGGGGTTTCCATGATTGCTGCTCATATAGATGCAGCGAAGGGGCAATCAGCCTCTATAAGCATCACATGGCTTGATCCCAATCCACAGCTCCAGTTGAAAGCCTTGTGCCAGGGCCCGTTCACACTACTGCTCCGGCTGTACCACCAGATCGTCCGCCAGCCTGAAGCGCACAATCGCCTCCGCCGGTATGTCGATGTCCCGGTTGCCGGTCAAACCCGCGGCGGCGGTTCCAGCGCCACCACCCACCAGGCCGCCCACCACCAGGCCTACGCCGCCGGTGGCCACGCCACCCACCAGCATGCCCATCCCCGCCCCTCCGGCAATCAAGGCCGTAGAACGTCTGCCCTTGCCCTTCTTGCTGCGCGCCAGGTCACGCGTGGTCAGTGGATACTGCGTCCCATTCAGCGTCAATGAGGTCAACCGCAACTCCAGCAGCGATCTGCCTTTGAAGTGTCCTCGGCGATGCGCCACATCCACCACGCCACCCACCAGCGCACCCTTGGGCACCAGCACACTGTTGTCGCCGGCCAGCACCGGGTCCACCACCTCGCCGGTAAACGTGTCCCCGGCGCGGCTGGTTTTTACGCTGATGCGCTGATCGATCCGGATCGTCAGCATCGTGCCCGCCGGAATGCTCACGCTGACCGGTTGCGGCACCGCGGAAACCGTCGGTCCCGAGGGTGCTGGAACGGGCGCTCCAGCCGTGGGCGGTGTCACCGTCGTCGTTATCTCCCCGCTGGTCTGCCCGGTCGCCGGAGGCTGCACCACTGTTGTCGTCGTGGTCCCGTCCTTGTCCACAGAAACCACCTGCTGCGCCTGGCCGGTTGCAGCCGCCTGCTTCTTGGCCTGATCCAGCGCCTGTTCCTGCTTGGAACTGCATCCCGAAAGGATGGCCGCTACTACCAACACCAGCACCAGCACCGGAATCCGTCCGGTGCGAACCAATGAGCCTGAGCCTGAATTGAACATAGTTGGCCCTCTTTCGCGCGTGCTTCAGTGACGCCGGCCCTCTGCCGACGCCGGAGGAGGATTCAGCGGGCGTTATGGCACGAACACGATCGCGACGCGAACCCCGGGATAAAACGGGTTAAATAGGAAATAATCGCCATCGACGTAGTCAACGTAAACGTCATCGCTGTAATACCAGCCCTCCGGCCACGGCTCAACAAATCCGAACCAAAAACCGCTGTACTGGAAGCGAGAGTACCCGCCGACCATCACTGGTTGGCTGATCACGAACCGGTGCCCTTCACCAAAATTGGCACGGAAGTGCTCCTCAGGTATGCGAACGCTGGCTCTGGCACTCAGCCGCAGTGCCGGCACGGCGCGTTGCCTCTGCTCTTCGGCCGCGCTCCGCTGATGAGCAGGTTGCTGCCCTGCGGGCTTACCGGGTTCCTGGTTTGCCTGCTTGGTCTGTGGCTCCTGCTGTGCTGGCTTGTTGGCCTGCTTCTGTTGCTGCGCTGCGGGCTTGGCCTGCTTCTGTTGCTGCGCCGCTGGCTTGGCCTGCTTCTCTTGCTGCGCTGCGGGCTTGGCCTGCTTCTCTTGCTGCGCCGCTGGCTTGGCCTGCTTCTCTTGCTGCGCTGCGGGCTTGGCTTGCTTCTCTTGCTGCGCTGCGGGCTTGGCTTGCTGCGCCGGCTTGGCCTGCTTCTCTTGCTGTGCCGGCTTGGCCTCTTGTTGCGTCTCCTGCGCGAAGGCAGGAACAATGGTTCCGAGAGACAGGAACAGGACTGCTGCTCCGAGAGTTGTAAACGCTTTCATTGGTATTTTCCTCAGCTTACAGAGTAGGTGCAGGAGCGACGATTAACTGTCTCCTTTTGACCACTGCGAAAAGTTGCTGGTTGCGACTAGTTGTGCGCCGCGGGGCCCAGCCTGAAATGTAGAGCGTGCCCCATCCAAGCCGGTGTTGCTTGGATGAGGATTTTTCGTTTAACCTCCCAGCGCCCCAATGGAAGAATGAGGAAATCGGTTGGCGGACTCGTGGATCGGGTGCATGTGATGTGCAGAACTATCCCACCCAAGCAAAGGAAGCTTGGGTGGGGCACCCAGCGGGGCAGTTAAGCACGTCAGCGCCGGCCCCTGATCACGGTAGCGCCGCTCTATTGCCCGCAGTTAGGTGGACCGCCGAGCGGATTGTAGTCAAACAGATTGTGCGGCTCCATGTCGAAGCCGGCCCAGTGGATCAGGGTGATGCCGGTACGGTTGCCGGAGCCTTGCTGGTTGTCAGCATCGGTGGGCTCGTGGTGCACCGAGGAGATGTACCACAGCACGATTCCGTCGCCGGTCCCGCCCAGCGGCTGGCCATTGAGGTAGTTCAGTAGATAATTGTCAGGCGAATACCAGGTGTAGCGCCAGTTGTTGGTGCCCGAGCCGCTGCCGTCTTCGCCCGGGTTATCGTTGGTCAGATACTCGTCGTGCTGCGTCCACATTTCCTGGTCCTGAGAACGCTGCGAAAACCGGCCTGTCCCGGTGCGATCGCCGGGCAGGAACTCATAGCCCATCAGATGTCCATAGTCGTTGGTCTGGGTTGCACTCTGGATCATAACGCTGCTGAATTGTAGCGGGTTCCAGTCCACGCTTGTCTCGGTGGGAATCGGCAGCTCGGAATCGGTGGCGATATAACCTTGGGAATCCTCGACGTGAACGAACTCCAAGGCCTGGTTATCGGTCCGATTAAAGAGCTTGGTGCTCACCCGCCAGAATGGGTTGTGCACGTGGGGCTTGGATGTACCGCCGGGAAGGTTGTAGCCGGTGGCGCCATCACGGAAGCTGATGCCGCCGTCCTCGTGGAAGGTGTATTGGATGATGTAGTCGTAGTTGAAGGCGTCGTAAACGGCCCAGATCACAACGTCGTGGATGCGCCTGCGCACGTGGTGACCGGGCTCCTTGCACAGCCATCCCACTCCCACCTCGCGGCATTCCACCGCGACTTTGGGTACGCTATCGCGCACGTAGTGGCCGCCCGTCGATGTCCGCAGAAAAACCAGTGCGCCATTCTGCGCCGGCAGATCGGCGGCATCGATTTGGTCCATTCGGTTATTGCCGAACGACATGTCGTAGTAGGTATGGCTGCGGTCGTCGTAGGGAACGAACATGTCCGCCAGCCCAGCGTGCTTGATGATGTACTGCTTGGTGGTGAACTGTGCCGCCTGCACCCCGACATCGACCAGGCTGAGGCCCTTCATACCCTGGTTGCGCAACCCGAACCGCCAATGGGAATCGGTGAAGTCGATGCGCAGATACAGATCGTTGTGCAGGAAAATGCCTACCGCATCCTCCTCGGTCACCTGGCAACCAGCGCCGTTGATGATCACCACGTCGGTTGCCTGCGCGGCCGGGAGCGCCAGAAAACAGACGGCTAACGTTACACTGCCGGCCACGACCAGGTGCGCGTGTCGTTTCCACAGCGGTTGGACGGCCAGCAATATCGCGGTCAGCGACAGGCCGGTAATCGTCAAGAAGAAGAGGGTGGACAGCATGGGAGCTAGGGAGACCGATGCAAGGCTCATGTTCTTGTCCCTCGTAAGGTTGTTACAACTGAAGGCAAGCGGCGGACCCGGAGGCGCGCCGAGTTAATCCAGACCCCAAATTCCGGTGAAGGGATAGTAATACGGTTTCGTGATTTGGCAAGCGAATTCGTACGCCGAAGGAAGGAGTTTCCGCCGGTGGGAAAAGAGGCCTGGGGCCCCAGGGTGAGCACCGATACACGATCCCAGCATCGGACATGAGCACGCATGGTGCGGTGTTTTCTCATCTGGTACTCTGCAACATTGGAAAGTTTCACTTTCGAATGGAGCCCTTCCGCCGATGCCATATCGATCCTTGCGTGCCTGCCTGTCTCTCCTAATTACTTTCGCTCTTACTCTCTCCGCCGCCGCAGCCAACAAAGCCAAAACCGCGGCTGGCGATGCGAATCAGCCGTCCTATGCCCTACCTCAACCGCAGCGCGAAACGCTTGATTACGGCATGTACCAGCGAATTCGCGACGAAGGTCTGGGCCACTCCCATGTGATGGAATATGCCTCCGCGCTGGACGACGACATCGGACCGCGCTTGACCGGCTCGGCCAACCTGAAGCGCGCCAACGAGTGGACGCGCGATCAGTTCACCGCGATGGGCTGCAGCAATGCGCACCTCGAGGACTGGGGCGAGTTCGGCATGGGTTGGCAGCAACTCAATACCTGGGTCCGCATGACGGCGCCCGACACCGCGATATTCATCGCCCAGTCAGCCCCGTGGTCTCCGGCGACGAATGGCGCGATCAATGCGCCGGCGATTTGGATTGACGTCAAGGACGCCAAAGACCTCGACCAGTACAAGGGCAAACTGGCCGGAAAGATCGTGCTGTATGGCGCCATGCGAGACGTGTCTTCCGTCGATAAGCCGCTCTTCGCGCGCCTCGACGACGCCGAACTGAAGAAGCTTACCGAGTACCCGCTCAAGCCGCGCGGCCCGGACTTCATCGAGCAGTACATGAAGCGCCTGGCGTTGCGCCGGAAGGTCGGACAGTTTCTGGCGGACGAACACGCGCTGGCGGCAATAACGCCAAGCCGCGACGGCCGTGATGGTGGAGGCTCTGGCGGCACCATCTTCGACGACAGCGGCGCCGGCTTTGGCTGGGAGGCGTACCAGCGCGAGCACGCCAATCCGCTTCCCGTGGTGGTAATGGCCATCGAAAATTATGGGCGCGTGTACCGGCTGTTGAAGGCGCGCGTCCCGGTCACCATCGAAATGAACGTGGACACCAAATTCACCGGCGATCACGAGCACAGGTACGACACCGTTGCCGAAATCCCCGGCGCCGATCCGAAGCTGAAGGACGAAGTTGTGATGGTAGGCGGGCATCTGGATTCGTGGGCTTCTGGTACCGGTGCGACCGACAATGGCGCAGGCACGGTTGTCGCCATGGAGGTGATGCGCATCCTCAACACGCTGCAAGTGAAGCCACGCCGCACCATCCGCGTGGCGTTGTGGACCGGCGAGGAAGAAGGTGAGTTCGGTTCCTACGGGTACGTCAAACAGCATTTCGGCAACGTGCCGCTGTCCACCGCTCCCGATCAGCTCAAGCTGCCGGAGTGGATACGCAAACCTGCCGGCCCGGTGCCGCTCAAACCCGATCAGCAGAAGATCTCCGGCTACTTCAACGTGGACAACGGCACGGGAAAAATCCGCGGCGTTTATCTGCAGGAGAATGCGGCCATCGCGCCCATCTTCGCGCAGTGGATTGAGCCGCTGAAGGACCTGGGCGTCACCAGCCTGACCATGCGCAATACCGGAGGCACCGACCACGAAGCCTTCGATGCGGTCGGCATTCCGGGATTCCAGTTCATCCAAGACCCGCTCGATTACGGCTCACGCACGCACCACTCGAACATGGACACCTACGAGCGTCTGCAACCGGAGGACTTGGCGCAGGCGGCGGTGGTGGAAGCCATTTTTGTGTACAACACCGCCATGCGCGACCAGATGCTGCCGCGCAAGCCCTTGCCGCATCCGGAGCTGGAAGAGCAGCGCCGGGCGCCGCTGACCAACATCATGCCCGGCGCCGAAGCGGCAGAGAAGGACGCAAAGGAGAAGGCGGAGCAAACTCCGCCCGAAGAGTAGGCAATTCTGGGCTGACGCGCACCTCGGGTTTGCGCAGGCGGCGCGCCAATGTGACAATACCTGGATGAAGAAATCACTTGCCATCGCGATCACTATCTGGGCGGCCGGGATGCTGCTGCTTGCCAATGCATGGGGGCAGCAATCTGCGCCCACGAATCCCCAACCGACTCCCACGACCAAGACCCAACACACTTCTGCGGCGGAGACCCCTCCAAACTCTGCCGCGAATAGCTCCCAAGCCCTTGTCCTCAAGACGCAGAAAGACAAGATCAGCTATGCGCTGGGGATGAATGTAGGCACCAACCTGCACAAGCAGGCGGTGGAGGTTGACCCGGCGGCCCTGCTGCAAGGCTTGAAGGACGGACTGGCTGGTAACAAGCCGCTGCTGAGCGAAGAGGAGGCTCGCACCCTGCTTACGCAATTACAGGAAGATTTGCGCAAGCAGCAGGCGGAGAAGGCGCAACAAATGGGCGCCGCCAACAAGCCGGAAGGCGAAGCATTTCTGGCCGCCAACAAAACCAAGGAAGGCGTCATTACGCTGCCCAGCGGTCTGCAATACAAAATCTTGAAAGCAGGTACAGGGACGAAGCCCACAGCCAGTGACTCGGTGGTTTGCAACTATCGCGGCACGCTCATCAACGGTACCGAATTTGACAGCTCCTACAAACGCGGCCAACCGGCGACGTTTCCGGTGAATGGAGTCATCAAAGGCTGGACCGAGGCCCTGCAGTTGATGCCGGTGGGATCGAAGTGGCAGCTCTTTATTCCCGCCCTACTTGCCTATGGCGAGCGCGGCGCGGGCGCCGACATTGCTCCCAACGCCACCCTCATTTTTGAGATCGACCT
Source organism: Acidobacteriaceae bacterium (assembly GCA_003151335.1). Lineage (GTDB taxonomy): Bacteria > Acidobacteriota > Terriglobia > Terriglobales > Acidobacteriaceae > Bog-257. The sequence goes on along the minus strand of PLXE01000084.1, from coordinate 56,688 downwards.
GCTTTCGATACAGGCCAAGGGCCAGTGACGCAGACTTAAGTCTTGCGACCCAGGCAACGAACATAATTGTGCGCTGAATACGCCCAAGCCCGGTGACAACTTCGGATTTTGTGGAATGGTAATGCACACACTTGAAAATCACTTTGGCGAGACTTGAAGTCCCAGGAACCGCATCCCGTAATGGAGACGCACCTTCTTATGCCCGGCATTGACGATCTCTATCTCGACGAAGCGTTCCGCAGCCTGCGCGGCCACAAGCGTCTGGCCGATGGCGCCATGGCCCAGCTCACGGATGAGCAATTTTTTGCCGCGTCCGACGCCGAATCCAATAGCGTCGCCGTCATCGTGAAGCACATGGCGGGCAACATGCGCTCGCGTTTTACCGGCTTCCTCACCAGCGATGGCGAGAAGCCCGACCGCAATCGCGATCGCGAATTTGTCATGCACGCCGACGCCAAACGCGAAGAAGTGCTCAGCTCGTGGGAAGAGAATTGGCATCTGGTTTTCGACACGATCAACTCGCTCCAGCCTGACGACTTGGGCCGCACGGTCACCATTCACGGCGAACCGCATTCCGTGCTGCAGGCCATCAACCGCCAGGTCGTGCACTACGCGTATCACGTGGGACAGATCGTGTACCTGGCGAAACATTGGAAGGGCGCGGAGTGGAAATCGCTCAGCGTCCCCAAAGGCCAGAGTGAGCAGTACAACGCGGAGTTGTTGCGCAAACGTGGGAAGTGACGGGGCGCGGCATTCAGCACTTGGCACTTACCACTTAGAGCTCGGGGGCAATCGTGAGAGGCAAACTATCTGGCTGGGCCATCTTCCTCGCGGTGCTTTTGCTGCTCAGCTTCGCCGCCACTCCCAGCTTCAAATATTCCAGGACAGCCGATCTTAGTTTGATGGCGGTGCGCTTCTCGCTGGTGATCCTGTTGTCGGTCTTGGTCGTGCGAGAAAAATGGAAACATCGGGACGACCCTGATCATCCGCAAACCACGCCAGGCGCGAACGACACCATCCTGCAACGCTTCCGGCGCTGGTACTACGATGACCGGAAAACTCCCAACTGAGTGGGGTGCCCCATCCTTTCGCCCCCCTTTGGCGCAAGGGTGATAGACAGCCTTCCCGCCGCGCTGATCGCCCCTCCTTCCGCGTGATAAACTTGTTGGTTTGCCCACCGCTTCTTATTCACACTGGGCTGACGTAACGCGAATGCCCGTCCTTGTCCGCCGCAGTTGCGGACTGGGTGGGAACCGCATCCAAGAGCCATCCTCATGTCGAATACCATGCTTGCCGTCGTTAAGCCCGCATCTGCGCCGGGCATAGAAATCCGCGAAGTTCCCAAGCCGCAATTTGGCCTGACCGAGGTGCTGGTCAAGGTCAAGATGGCATCCATCTGCGGCACCGACCTGCACATTTACCAATGGGACCAGTGGGCGCAGCGCCGCATTCATCCTCCGCTGATTCCCGGCCACGAGTTCTGCGGCACGGTCGAGGCCGTGGGCGACGAAGTGACCAGCGTCAAGCCCGGCGACTTCGTCTCCGCCGAAATGCATGTGGCGTGCGGCAAGTGCCTGCAATGCCGCACCGGCGAGGCGCACATCTGCCAGCACGTGAAGATCATCGGCGTGGACACCAACGGCGCCTTCGCCGAGTACGTCGTCATTCCCGAGTCGAATATCTGGAAGCTCGATCCTTCTATCCTGCCGGAGTACGCGTCCATTCTTGATCCGCTGGGCAATGCGGTGCACACCGTGCTGGCCGGCGACATCGCCGCCAAGAGCGTGGCCATCAGCGGTTGCGGCCCGATCGGGCTGTTCTCCATCGCCGTAGCGCGCGCCTGCGGGGCCACCCAGATTTACGCGCTCGAGGTGAACGAACATCGCCGCAAGATCGCCCGGCAGATGAAGCCCGACTTCGTCCTCGATCCCACCAAGGACGACGTGTACCAGATCGTGATGGACAACACCGGCGGCACCGGCGTGGACGTCGTGCTGGAGATGGCCGGGCGCACCGAAGCCATCCGCACAGGATTCAAAATCCTGCGTCTCGGTGGCCGCATGTCCCTCCTCGGAATTCCCTCCAAGCCAGTCGAACTCAACCTCGCGGAAGAAGTCATCTTCAAAGGCGCGACCGTGCAGGGCATCAACGGACGCCGCATGTATCAGACCTGGTATCAGATGACCGCGCTGCTGAAGGCCAACAAGCTTGACCTGCATCCCGTCATCACCGACCGCATTGCGATGAAAGATTTCGCACAAGGCATGGAGCGGCTGAAGACCGGCGAGGCCAGCAAGATTCTGGTGTATCCCAACGGGACGAAATAGGTTCGACAAGTAATCCGGGAAAATTTCGAGTTGATTATGACCATTCCTGGTCAGCGCTCACTTGGCCACGAAGATGGCCACGCTGCGGGTGCGCACCAGATAGCCCTCCTGCGACAAGAGCGGGAACTCCAGGCCCTCTTCGGCAATGTCCTGCGGCGAGGGCAGCGCCGTATCGGCCAGCCGGAACCATTCATGCTCGCCGATCTGCGGCAGTTCGAACTGGAGATCGCCGGAGTACGCATTGGCGATGAGATGCAGATCGTCGCGCGAACCGTCGGCGCGCAGTTGCGTCAATTGCATCGCGACCGTGCGCGACTCGTATCCCCAGTCGGGCGTCATGCGTTTCACCCCATGCCAGGTGATGTGGAATCCACCTTCGCCATGAAACTGAAAGCTGTCGCGGCGCAATAGCGGACAGCGCTTGCGGAAGGCAATCATCAACTGGAAGAAACGCAGCAGGTCAGCATGGCTGTCGGTCATGCGCCAGTCCAGCCAGCTCACTTCGTTGTCCTGGCAGTAGGCGTTGTTGTTGCCCTGCTGGGTGCGTGCGACTTCGTCGCCGGCGAGAATCATAGGAACGCCGTGCGAAAGCAGCAGAATGGCGGCAAAGTTCTTGCGTTGCTGCGCGCGCAGTCGGCTGACGGCGGGATCGTCGGTGGGGCCTTCCACGCCACAATTCCAACTGTAGTTGGCGTCGGTGCCGTCGGTATTGTTCTCGCCGTTGGCGAGATTGTGCTTCTCGTTATAGGAAACCAGATCGCTGAGCGTGAAGCCATCGTGGCAGGTCACGAAGTTGATGCTGTGGTAAGGTTCGCGGGCGCTGGTCTCGTACAGGTCGGGACTGCCCAGCAAACGGGTGGCGAGGGCCGAGGTCATGCCGGCATCGCCCTTCACGAACTTGCGCACATCGTCGCGATAGATGCCATTCCACTCCGCCCATCGTCCCCAGGAAGGCAGCGTGCCGACCTGATACAGCCCGACGGCATCCCAGGCCTCGGCGATCAGTTTGGAATTGGCGAGCACGGGATCGTAGGCCAGGCTCTCCAACAGCGGTGGGTTTTTGAGCACTCGGCCATCCATGCCGCGGCCGAAAATAGAAGCCAGATCGAAGCGAAAGCCGTCCACGTGCATTTCCAGGACCCAGTAACGCAGGCAGTCGACAATGAAGTCGCGCACCACCGGGTTGTTGCAATTCACGGTATTGCCGCAACCACTGAAGTTCACATATTTGCCGGTGTCGGGATCGAGGATGTAGTAGGTCGAATTATCGATGCCGCGGAACGACCACGTCGGGCCGTTCTCGTCGCCTTCGGCGGTGTGGTTGAACACCATGTCGAGAATGACCTCGATGCCGGCCTGATGCAGGGCGCGCACCAATCGCTGGAACTCGCGCACCTGCTCGCCATCGGCTCGCTTCGACGAGTAGGCGGTGTTGGGCGCGTAAAACGCGGTTGGCTGATAACCCCAGAGGTTCAGCAGACGTTCGCCGGTAAACGGATTGACGCGGTCGGTGTCGCCTTCCTCAAACTCGTTGACCGGGAGCAACTCGACCGCCGTCACTCCCAGTTGCTTGAGATAGGGAATCTTCTCGATGAACCCGGCATAGGTCCCGGGATGCGCGACTCCGGAAGAGGAGTGGACCGTGAAGCTGCGGACGTGGGCTTCGTAAATAATGCTGTCTACCAGGGGAAGGTTGAGCGGCTGATCGTCTCCCCAATCGAAATCGTTGTCCACCACCACAGCGTTGCGATAAGGCCGTTTCCCGGGCGGATACTGTCCCCATGCCCCGCCGTGGGAGAGCACACGGGCGTAGGGACCGAGCAGCACGTTCGAGGGGTCAAAGCGATGCACGTTGGGATTGGGATTGGGCTGCATGTCGAAGCGGAAGCCATATTGCATGCCGGCGTCGAGCCCTTCCACGAAGGCGTGCCACACTTGCCCGGTGCGGTTGGAGCGCGGATCGAGGGGAAACTCGACAAACGGCTGCTCGGCGCCCGGCTGGAAAAGTACCAGGGTGCAAGACGTCGCGTGCTTGGAGAAGATGGCGAAGTTGACGCCCCGGCGCCGCAAGGTTGCGCCCATGGGAAGCGCAACTCCACGCTTAACGCGGTAGCCAGCGACTGAAGTGGTGGACGATTTCTGCGGCTGGCTTCGGGTAAGCGATTTAGGCGGCATGGCGTCGTGACCCCGACGGGCCAAGAGGATGGATAGCAGAAAGCGGCAGGAACAGCAAGGAAAAGTCGCAGGGGCGTCGCTAAGCATGTTAAGATGTCAAACCGAAAATCAAGACTTAGGGATTCTTACTTGACAATCCCTATACCAGCCGGAAAGGAAGTGAAGCCATGACTGGGCAGCAAATCAACCGTGTCAGCGGCAAATTCATAATCGTCCTGTCTCTTATCGCGTTGCTTGCGGTACTGAGCGGCTATTTTCAACCGCCTCAGCCGGACGAAGGCACGGCGGCGCATATCTTTCAGCTCGCCATCGTTGCCCTGGTGCCGATGATCTTACTTTTCCTGGCCACGGCGGATTGGAGGCGGCCTTCGCGAAGCGCGCGACCCTTGGCATTTCCCGTCGCCGCTTTGGCGGTCGCGTTTGCAGCCCTGTTTTACCTTGAGCACTACCACTACCGATAGACTGCGACGCCCTGATGTCTTCTCGGCGCCAGCGCTAAAGCGCATAATCAAATCAAAATTTCTCCAGGAGCGCTGAAGCGCTCCTTCCCCCCCGCATGAATGCGGGGGCTCCCACCAACAGGCATTCCGGATTCTGCCCAGAGTTTTTTCGCGGCCTGCGAAAGCGGGTTCCAGACATCACACGATACAGCAACTCTAGGTCTGCTGTAATCGACAGGGTTTCACTTCTGTGAAAGCAGCTCGCGGGCGATGCGCGCGTACAGATCCACGGCCTCCAGCAACTGCCGCTTTTCGATGTACTCGCCTTCGGTGTGGGCCACGTGAATGGAGCCGGGGCCGATGAGCAGCGGCTGGCCCCAGTTCGTCAGCGCGGGAATGTCGGTGGTGAAGGCGGCAATCATGGTCTCGATTCCGGGCACGGTGGTGAACTCCATGTAGGGGATCTCGAGCTTGAATGCGGCTTCAGCTTTGCCGGCAACCGCGCTGGTGATTTGTTGGCGCAATTGTTGCGCCGGCCCGACCAGGCGAAATAGCAGATGCGCGCGCGCGTGGTCGGGAATGACGTTGGGTGCGCGGCCTCCTTCGATCAGGCCGATGTTCATGGTGCACGGGCCGGCCTTGGGATTGTGGGGCAGATCGAGCTTGCGAAGGTTGTCCAGGGCATCGAGCAGCTTTTCGATCGCCGACTCGCCCAGCTCGGGATAGGCGGAATGCGCCATCTTGCCGCGCGCCACCAGCTCGACCCGCAGCGTGCCCTTCGAAGCCACTGCCAGCTTGTTCTCGGTAGGCTCGCCGTTGATGAGGAACTTGGCCCCGCGCGGCTGCTGGTTGGCGATCTGTGCACCCTGGCTGTCGCGCTCCTCGCCCACCAAGAAAAGCAGGCCCACATGAATGGCTTCGCGCTTCAGCTTCTCGGCGGCTGCAATCTGCGCCACCATGATGCCCTTGGCGTCGCAGGAGCCGCGTCCGTAGATGCGGTCGGCGGTCTCGGACGAAGGCACGAACGGCGGCACCGTGTCCATGTGGGTGGAAAACACCAGCTCCGGCCGGGGATGGCCGGGATGGGTCGCACAAAGATTGGAGCGATCGCCTTCGACCGCCATGCGCTCAACCACGTAGCCAAGCTGCGTCAGTTCACGCGCCAGTACCTCCGCGACCGCGGCTTCCTGGCCCGTGGTGGACTCGATGTCAATCAGCTTGCGAGTGAGGGCGAAAACATCCATTTCCGAAGGATACGCTGGATGACAGAGGTTGAGAGCGTTCGCCCGGAAGAGAAATCTGTGCAGCGAGCTTTAGTACAGTAGTTGCATGAAGCGACCTCGCACCCTGAAACAATTTCTGCAAAAGCATTCCCTGAGCCTGGGCACGCTGGGAGTCGTGCTTTCGCTGATCGTCCTCTATTGTCTGTCGAACCCAGAAACCCATCTAGGCTCGTTTTTCGGCAACGCCATCGCGGACTGGACGGGCGTGGTGGTGACCGTCGTCATGACCAAGTATCTGTACGAGAAGGGCTCCGCCGAGAGCAAGCAACCCAAAGGCAGGTTGCCATCAGCGATAAAGGAATTCCTGCGTGAGCATTCGCTGACCCTGTTTCTGCTGGTGACCGGCATCGGCTGGGTGATCGCGTTCCGGGCCATGCGCCCCAACAGCCGCTGGGGACAAGTCGTGGGCAACATTGTTTCGGAATGGACGCAGGTCCTGGGGCTGGTGCTGATGACCAAGCGGCTGCTGGAGGTCGGCTCGAAAGAGAAGGCGCCTCCCCATAAGTCCGGGCATACGGAGCAGGAGTAAACTCATCCCATCAGGATCGACGGAGGATGTATGCGACCTTTAGCTTGGATCGGAATTGTCGTACTGGTGCTGGGAATTCTGTCGTTTGTCGTGCCGATTCCCACCAGCCATTCCCATGACCTGAAGATCGGAGATGCTTCCGTGGGCATCACCACTCACCATGACGAGAAGCTGCCGCCGGTAGTGGGAGGCGTGCTTTGCGCGGCCGGAGTGGTGTTGCTAATCGCAGGATCGCGGAAGGCTACTGCGTAACCGTTAACGCAGTTGTGATAGGCGTGAAAGCGCTGTCACAATCTGTCCCGCGCGACACGGCTTCCGTGGCTTCCCATTCTGGCTGGAACGCGGTGCGCCCGGCTGGACAAAGTCAACGTTCGCTGGTGAATTCCGTGGTGTTGGTCATGTAGAGTTCGTGGACCTTGTGGTTGACCTCGTCGGGCGTGAGGCCGGCTGAAACCATGTAGTTGCGCAATTCATTTCTTTGATTGGCGTCAACCGTCACTTTGGGTATTCCATCCACAAAGACCTGTACAGCCGAGCGATCTCTCACCAGACGATAGTTGTGCATACCTCATTGTAGCGTGTAATTGGAATCGCGAACCGCCAGGCGCTTCGGCTCCGCCCGGACAAACCGGATATTGAGCAGGCGGCCGGTTGCAGAAAAAGTTGAGGCACCCTCCACAGGGTGCCTCAGAAGCCAATAACAGCACGACGCTTCGGGCCGACGTCTGGCGCGGTCCGTCCTCTGTGTCTGTCTCTAGCGATTCGCCAGGAATTTCCTGCGAATCACTCCGCCCACGGTCAGCAAGCCGCTTCCCAGCAACAACAGACTGCTCGGCTCTGGAGTTGTACCACCACCCCCGGTATTGACGACGCTTACGTCATCCAGTCCCCAGTAGGAGGGATCGTTACGCATGTCGAATTCTAGTAAATTCGATCCGGCACCGTAGTTGCCCGACACGTCAAACGTATAGAGCGTATACGAGAACGGGCTGGCGTTTACCAGACTCAAAAGAGGCACGCCATTCCATAAGGCGGTGAAATCGTTTGGACCGCTACCATTACCCTGCAGGTAGAAAGAGATCTCGTAGCTGGTGCTGTTATCACCGACGAACTGCGACAGGCTCGAATCTGAGCTTGTTGGACCCAGATAGGCCCCGTAATTGCCAGAGTTGGCGTAGGACCCCGACACTCCCATGAAAGTGGTGTCCCCGCTCAGGGTCCAACCTGTGAAGTCACCAGTCTCAAAGCCGCAATTGGTGACCAGATTTCCTGAGACCCCATCACAAATGCTCGTAGAAGACCACGCTGGACTCGATGCCATAACCAGCAATGCTGCGAAAAGCCAAATCGTCGCGCGAAGTTTCATGATGTTTAAGCTCCCTTTTGAAAAGCGGATTTGATGTGGATCTTTGTTGAGTTTTAGATCCTAACTGCGTATCCAACTTCACCTTGTACTATTGGCAATTTGAGTTCCATCCTTTGCACAATAGATTCATGGGGTTAGCGGGGGCAGTGAAGCTAAAGTTGCAGACTCTTGCGCTGTTTAGGGAAACAGACTACCAGTCATTGAATCGTAATGGAGGGTGTTGTTGATGTAGCTAGGCACGGCCCCTACGCCCTCGGGGTACTCTTTGACGTCCTAGAGAAAGCCCCAAGAGGCGGTGGCCCTTTAGTGCTATTCCTGGTTGGGAGGATGGCGGCGCGCCGCCAACTTCGCGCCCAGCGAATAGCCGATGCAACACAGCGTCGGCAGGGTGTACAGAGGCCAAGCCAATCCTTCATCGCAATTGGTGCGGATGTCGAAGACGAATTCGTGCAGGAAGTACTGTGATCGGGACAGGCCGCAGGTCTGGCCGGTATAGCTGGCCACGTCGGGCAGGACGACCAGTAGCCACAACGCAATCGCCGGAAGCCAGATCCAGCGGGCGACGGAATGATGGAACTTGCGCGCCACCAGGTATCCCAAGCCGAATGCCGGCAGTAAAGTCGTCACATCCTGGATGCAGGCGGCAACCGCAGAGGGAAAGATACGGAAGAGCAGAAGACTGATGGGAGCGGCCAACAGCGAGCCCGCAAGGGCCGCAAATACCAGGTTCGGAACAAACGCCAGGCCCTTAAGCAGCATGTGCAGGGCGCGCTGCTTAGGACTCTCGGGAGTCTCGCGCCGGCTTTCGATCGAACTCTCGGCCATGGCAGAAGAGTAGTCCAAAGAAACGGGGCTTGACTATCCCGAAGTTAGTCGGCGGCGGCCATGGCCCGGGCAGGCTTGCCCAGTTTGCGTGGCCGGAAAGCCTCGCTGTGGAAGCTTTGGTTCTCCATCCAATTGTCGAGGACGCTCTTTTTGAACTTCCAGCGGTTGCCCAGCTTGAACGCCGGGATCATCTCCTCGGAGACGTACTTATAAAGCGTGTCGGGGGAAACTCCCAAATAGTGCGATGCCTGCCGAATGTTCATCACTTCGCGCGCGTCGGCTAACATAGGTCCTCTCCGGGCGGTGGCTGGGGTGGGCTGCGAGTGCGGCCTCGGCGATGCTGTTGGCTTCGTCCGATCCGCTTTGGCGTGGCTGCTGATGGCAGGTCCTCCCGGGCCGTCTAGCGTTTGCATCGCACCGCTTGTGGTTTCGCCAATTGTTCGCCTTGCAGCATACTGGCAACAGCCCCGTAATGCAAGCTATTGTAGGGCCCACGAAGCGGTTTCACCATACGCATGATGTTGACCCGCGCGATACCCGAGTAGTGGAAACGCCAATAGCAGAGAGGGAACCGGGCAAATCGCCGATTGCTTTTTGCCCCGGCGACGTGCTCTTGGCTGGCAGCCCGGTCCGCGCTCAGTGGCGGCCTTCTCCCACCGACCTGAGTGCCATGCCACCCTCGGCTCGTGTTCTCATCTGACCTGGAAAGGCCTTATCATTTAGGATGTTGTCGGCTGGCAGGAGGCGTCGTGGTCTGTAGCGCTTGTGGATATGAGAACCAGGCTGGCAACCGCTATTGCGGGATGTGCGGCATTCCGCTGCCGCACCGGCCGCTGACCACTGCCGGTGCGCAGAGCACGGCCAGCCTCACACGCCTGCTGGCGGAAAACGCTGGGCCTCTCGAACCCCGCAGCTCGGGGTCGCAGACCCGCACTGACGTTGCCAGTGAGCCACCATCATCCAGCGATGTAGCGCAGCCTTCTCAAGATCCAGATATGGATCGCGACGCTCCAGCTTCGGAAGCGGCGGCACCACATTTCGAATTGGTGCCGGAAATTCCGTTGGACGAGTATGTTCAGAGTTTCCGTTACGTGCCGCCCAGCGATCCGGAAGAAAGCACCATGCGAGGCGAAACTTCCGTGTTGCGGCCTGAACTAGTACGACCCGAACCAGTACCGCCCGAGACTTCCGCCCCATCGAATGGCACTTCCGCTCCTCCCGTAGAAACAGCGACCGCAACAACCGAAGCCGCTCCTGCTGCCTCCGCCGACGATGTGCGCGAGCGGCTGGGATTGGAAGTCGATAGCCTGCCGGACGAGCGCAGCGACCGCCCGCGATTTCTGGATTTCGACGAGCCACCCACACCAATAAGACCAGCGCGCACTACGCAGTCTATCGCCGGTCCATCGTTCCTGGGACTGAACGATCCGCCGCTAGTAGAGGCGGCGACCAGCGACGAGCTTGACGAGTTTGAGGTCGAAGGGCCGGCGCGCGTGATATGGCGGATAGCGCGGATAGGGTTGGCTCTCGTCGTGGTCGTGGTGTTCGGCTGGCTCGGAGTGCTGGAGTGGCGAGCGCAAGTCGGCCAGGCGAACAACGGCCCTGTTGAAGTTATCAAGATGAAGATGCGGGGCATGGCTCCCAATGGTTCCCTCGAGATTATCAAGGCGAAGATGCGGGGCATGGCTCCCAATGGTTCCCTCGAAATTATCAAGGCCAAGATGCGGAGCCTGGCTCACGGCATGGCGGCGGAGAACGCCAGCCCCGAACCGGCGTCCGATTCCGCTTCCAAGCCCGGGATGCAGGGCGAGTTGTCCAAGCCGCGGAGCCAAAATCCCGCGGCGAACCCCGCGACTTCTACCCAAGCGGAAGCAAATGATGCGGCCACTGTTCCAAGTACAAACGCTGCCACGACATCACCCGCCAGCTCCGCGTCTGTCACCGCCGAGCCCACTGGAAATCAGCCGGCAGCCGGACAGTCCGCTGCCCCGCCCCCGCAAAATCCGCCGCCGAATGCAACTAGAACTTCTGCTGAGCAGAACGCAGCACCAGCGGCGAGAACCACCACCGCAACGGCCGCGGTGGACAAATCGAAATTGCCTGGGTCACCACTGCCGGGCCCGGCGGCCGCGCCCATGGCTGGCAAGCCGAAGCCGTCACCGCCGGCCGCAGACGAGAGCGAGCAAGCAATCGCTAGAAAGATAATTCCTGGCGCCGATGAGCTGGCCAAGGCCAACAATGCCAGCGATGCGGCCGCGGAAGCGGCCTGGCTGTGGAAGGCGACCGCCAAAGGTAATCCGACTGCGCCGGTGCGGCTGGCCGGCATGTACGTCAAAGGCGAAGGTGTGCCGCGCAGTTGCGAACAGGCGCTCGTCCTGTTGAAGACCGCGGCCGAAAAAGAAAACGCCGTGGCCCGCAACCAGTTGGCTTCCATGTATGGGTCGGGAGTTTGCGTGCCCCGCAACCGCGTGGAAGCCTATCGCTGGGCGAGTTCGGCATTGGCTGCCAATCCCAATAGCGATTGGGCGCAGCAGCGCCGTGACCAGCTCTGGCAGCAGATGACTCCGGAAGAGCGCGCTCTGGCGGAAAAGTACAGGTAGGCCGCTGTTGGCTAATCGCTCGTCGCTATTGCTCGGCGCTCCCTCGAAAACCATTTACCACCCTTCGGCTTCGCTCAAGGCGGGCTCCGACACGGAGGACACGGAGTCCTTGGTTCCTATCGAGCTCTCTCCGTGATCTCCGTGCCTCCGTGGTTAATTTTCACTTCTAACGGGTGGACCGCCACTATAATGATCTCGGGGCGAGGCACTGCGCTTCGCTCGTACTTTTGAAACCACTAGCTGTTCCCCTGCATCAACCGCCCACTGGAGGAAAGAATCAGCATGGCACACGAAGTTCCTGCGTTGCCCTACGACTACTCTGCCCTGGAACCCCACATCGACACGCAAACTATGCACCTGCACCACGACAAGCATCATGTTGCCTACGTCACCAATTTGAATGCCGCGCTGGAGAAGGCCCCGGAGCTGCAAAAGTTGAGCGTTGAGGAACTGGTCAAGGGCTTGGCGAATGTGCCCGAAGCCATTCGCAACGCGGTGCGCAACAATGCCGGCGGCCACGTGAACCACACCATGTTTTGGACCATCATGGCCCCGAACGCCGGAGGAGAACCCAGCGGCGCTATCGCCGAGGCCATCAAGAACACCTTCGGCGATTTCAACAGCTTCAAGGAAAAGTTCAACGATGCCGGCCTCAAGCAGTTCGGCAGCGGCTGGACCTGGCTGGTGCGCGACCGTGGCGGCAAGCTGCTGGTTATGGCGACGCCCAATCAGGATAGCCCTATCAGCCAGGACTTTTATCCCATCATGGGCAACGACGTCTGGGAGCACGCCTATTACCTGAAGTACCAGAACCGCCGCGGCGACTATCTGAAGGAATGGTGGAACGTGGTGAACTGGGCCGAAGTGAACAAGCGCTTCCAGAAGAGCCAGAAGTAGCAGCTATCCGCGAATTTCCGACGGCGAACAAGGGTGCGGCCATCGCACCCTGTTGTCGTCGGCGCCGAAGAAAGTCTCACGGGATCCATGGATGCTTAGCTCACCAGCCCTACCAGCCAATCTAAGCACAACAGACGTGAAGGTGGCTGCTTCTCGGCTCGGGCGACGCTTGTTCCTGGTGCTTGGCGCCATTGCCCTGGCGTATGCGTTGTTGGCCGGTCTGCGCACGGTTGCGGAACCGGACCTTGGCTGGCAATTGGCGACTGGGCGCTGGGTGGCGCAGCATCATCGTATTTTTTCGACCGACGTCTTCTCCTATACCGCTTACGGCGAACCCTGGATTTATCCTGTCGGTTCGGGGCTGGGGTTCTATGCCGCCTACTTGCTCGGGGGCTACGCCCTGCTTTCCTGGATCGGGGCCGCAGCGTGCTTTGGCACGGTCGCCCTGCTGCTCCGCCGGGGCTCCGCCGTCAGCGCAGGAATCGCCATCCTTGCGGTACCTCTGATAGCTGCGCGCACTGCTCCGCGCGCCGAAGTATTCACCCTCATCCTCTTCGCGGCGTACCTCTCCATCCTTTGGCAGAACTATCAGACTGGCCGTGCTTGTCTGTGGTTGTTGCCCCTGCTGATGATCGCGTGGGTCAATCTCCACCTTGGCTTCCCGGCGGGCCTTGCGGCCATCGTCGCATTTGTCGGCATGGAACTGTTGGAAATGTTGTTTCCCGGCACGCGGCGGCGTGAGGCTGTCGAGAGACTTAGGCGCGCGTCTCCGTGGTTCGTTGCCACGGCCGTGGCTACTCTGGTAAATCCGTGGGGATGGGGAATCTATCAGGCATTGGTTCGCCAAAATCGCGCCATGGCACAGCACTCGGCGTGGATTCTTGAGTGGGGTAGTGCCCCGCTGAACTGGACGGTGGCGGCCAGAATTCTTTCGCTGAGGGGCACGCACCCCTTCTATCTGCTGCTGATGATTGCTGCCATCGCTGCAATGGTTGCATTGCTGCAACGTCAACCGGGGGCGGCAATCCTGCTGGTTGGCGCCACCTACCAGGAGGTGCGGCATATTCGCATGGAAGCGCTAAGTTCGTGTGTAGTCGTGGTGGTGGGAGGAGCAATCCTGTTTTCGGCAGTGCACCATATGCGCTGGCGTACTCCCAATGCGCCAATACGCTGGATTCTCGCCACTGCCATCATGGCAGTATTTGCGGGGTTTGCCTTCACGCACTCAGCCAGGCTTGTAAAGAGTGATCAAGACTCCCGTTCGACATTCGGCCCAGGATTAAGCTGGTGGTTTCCGGAACGGGCAGCCGAATTCATCCAGCGCGAGGACCTGCCGGGAGAAATCTTCAACACCTATATTGACGGTGGCTACCTCGCCTGGAAACTCGGGCCCAAATATCGCGACTACATCGATGGTCGGGCCATCCCGTTCGGGCCAGAAGCCTTCCTACATCAAGCGGAACTGCTGCAATCGTCACCTGATTCTGCACTGTGGCAACAGGAAGCAGACCGCTATCACATCAACACCATCATTATTCCCCTCAATCGCTTTGAAAGCGTGTTGGGGCGGCTCAGGATCTTCTGCAACAGCATCGACTGGCGGCCAGTTTATCTGGACGAGATCTCCGGGGTCTTTGTGCGCCGTAAGCCGGAAACAGAAGATCTAATTCAGCGCTCACAAGTGGATTGTGCCACCGCATCTCTGCCAGTCGGGCCCCTTGTCTCTTCTGGCGCGGGGCGCTTCAATCAATGGGCCGACGCAGCCAGTGTTCTCGCCGCGCTTGGCCGCAATTCTGAGGCGCTCTCGGCAGCTGACAAAGCGCGCCTGATTTTTCCTGACAGCAGCTTCGTGCCCTGGCTTCGGGGCAACGTTTTCTATGCGGAGGGGTCCCGCTCTGAGGCCGAACGGGAGTACCTGGCCGCCGTCTCTGCTGAACCTAGCGTGCCTCTCTTCTGGTTCTCGCTAGCCACACTATACAAGCAGGAGGGACGGATCCTCGAGACCATCCATGCCCAGCGAGAAGCAATCCAGCTATCGACTATGCCGCAACCGTTCGAGTTGGTTAAGCTGGCGCGGCTCTGTCTTGAGATACAACAACCCAAGGCTGCCTTGCAGGCGTTCGATGAGGCGGTGCGCAGCGCTCCCCCTGACGTCCTCGCCGCAACCGGGGGGAGCAGCTTCAAGTTCGAGGTGGACCAGGGGCGTGCGGCCGCTTGGAGGTCCCTCGGCGACACGAAACGTGCCGCGTCCTTTGACGAAGAGGCGGTCCAGGACCTTCTTCCTCGAAAGTAGGGATACCGTAAAGCGCTGGAAGTTGAATTGGTTTTGCACGTTGTGTTGCGCATTGACTGACATTCGGCAACGGCTTGCTCACTCTTGCGCCGACCTCATCGGCGGTATCTCGCCACAGCAATTTTCAATTGACGGAAGCGTCGTGTATACGACGGCGCAGGAGAACGCGTAGCGATGGCAGTCGGAATTGACAACTGATAACGGTCCGCGAATTTCAGGCGGCGAACAAGGGTGCGGCCATCGGACCCTCTTTTCGTCTGCGCGAGGAAAGCTCCGCAGGAACGGAAGTCGCCCAATTTGAAACCGAACAGCGTGTCTTAGGAAGGCCGCCTCTGATTGGCGGTTCCCAACGCTGTTTCGCGAAGGTCCAGCCGCCAGGCTTGCGGAATCTAACTGGCGTCGCAAAACCCACACCTTCGTGCATTATTAGCAATCGCATAAGTGTTACTTTCGTTTAGAAATCTCCCATTTTCCCATTTCAGAATTGCTGTCGCTAGACCTATAGTGATGCTGTAGCACACCATTTTAGGCTGATATCGGCGATTTGCCTGATCAATTCCCCCCTGGCAGAAGCCAAAACAAATCGCCCCAGGGGAACCTAGAAATGATGCGGAAGGCAGATCAATGTGGGCTTTTCAGCACGGCAACCAGGTCCCGAATCCGGGGCCCCGACGAGCGCCCCGCCGTGGCGGGCTTATTGGGGTGGTTGAGGACGGCACCAGCTTTCACGCATCCTCTAGAGGACGGCTCTGCCCGGGAGCGGATTTTTGGGAATCGTTCCTTAACATTGCGGTGGCCAAGGCGGCACTATTGCGATTCCCAGTTCGGCACTATTGCGGTGCCCAATGTGCCTTTTGCGAATATTTTCCATTGACACGCCGCCAGAATTTGATAAAATCTTGTCGCGAGGTATCTCCGTCAATGGGAAACCTCGTTCCGACTAGTAAATTGGGACACTTGAGGAAAGCGGAAGAGGGACAAGCTCTGGTGCTGGCCGCCTAGGCGCTGGTTGTTCTGATGCTGATGGCCGATCGTGGTGTCGATGTCGGGTACCTCTGCTAGGAGAAGCCGCAGACGCAGAAAGCGGCTGACGCAAGGCGCCCTCCAGAGTTTTGCGATTAACGATAATTAGACTTCACTCCCCGATGAGCGTCTCCGATCTCTACTGCGGCCCAAGCCGAATGAGTAGAACCGGTGGCTGCGGAACGGTCTTCAATGTGGGAGGGAACCCGGGGCCGGGTTTTGTGCCGCAGACAAGGATTCAAGCCGATAAAGGAGGGTCCTGACAAAATGACAAAAGCAAATGATTCCGGTCAAACGCTGGTAGAGATGGCAATCTCATTGTCGCTTCTCTTGCTGCTCGTAATGGCAACCATCGACTTTGGATATCTGTTCTCTACGAAGGTAACCCTTCAGAACGCAGTGCGGCAAGGGGGACGGTACGCCATCACCGGGCAATGCATCTTGGCTGGTGATGGTTCGTGCTCCAAAACAAGGTACAACTCAATCATGCAAACCGTCGAAGATACCTCACTCGGCCGGCTTGACTCCTCCCAGATTGTGCTACGCTGTCAGGATTACGGCGGAGGCTGCCCCAACGGAGCTGGCGGCCCAGGTGACGTCGTAACCATCACCGTAACCTACCCATATCATTTTATGACCGGGCCGATCGGGGCGTTCTTTCCGGGCAAGTCGTACACCTTAACGGTAAGTTCCACTTTTAAGAATGAAAGCTTTTCACCCAGCCAGAGTTAGGGGGGCGTATGAAGGCAAGGATAAATACCGAAGAGTCGGGTCAGGCGTTGGTAGAATTGGCGTTGGCGTTCGTCCTGCTGTGTGTCTTCGTCTCTGGCATCATTGACTTCGGGCGAGCCATCTATGACGTTCAGGTCATGAAAAACCTGGTTGGAGAGGGTTCCATGATGGCTTCGCGCTCAAGCAGTGCTGCGACGACAGTGCAAAACGTGGCTAACTACGCGGGATCGGACATCAACCTAAGCACCCAGGGATGCGTCATTGTCACCGCGGTTACCAACCAGGGCGGAGGCGTTTACCAGATCACAGACCAAGCTTCCCAGTGTGCGATCACAGCTACTAGTAAAGTCGGCTGCCTCAAAGGACAAGGAGGCTGCCAAAGCTCGGGTGCCATTCTACCCCCAGCGGCAGTTACAGCACTGACCACGGAACCCACGGGGTCTTCCATTTACGTGACCGAAATCTTCTATGCTTACAACGCCGTCACGCCCATAGCGGGTCTGTTAGGAAAGAGCATGCCATCTCAGTTCTACAGCGTGGCTTATTACTGATTACTAAGGAAGGGTACGCATATGCGCAATGCCAATATTGTAAAGAGCGACCGAGGGCAAACCATTGTTATTTTCGCTCTCATTCTGCCCATCCTTATACTGTTCGCAGGGTTGGCCATTGACGTGGGGCTTCTTTATGTCACCAAGGCCAAGCTAACGACGTCGGTGGATGCCGCATGCCTCACGGGCATGAAGAACTTGACGCTAGGACAGACGACTGCTGGGCAACTGGCCATCGATATGTTTCAGGCCAATTTTGGGCCTAATCCGCCTGTCCCAACCGTCACGTTCCCTCTCGATGCCTCCAACAACCAGCAGGTCAAGGTAACGGCCACCGCTAGTGTGCGCACTCTATTCATGCAGTATCTCCAACAATGGGCGAGCGTACCGGTGAGCGCCACCGCCGTGTCAACCCGCGGCAAGCTGCTCATGTCTCTCGCGTTAGACCGATCAGGCTCAATGGCGAACAATGGTGGAGGAGTGGCACTACAATATGCCGTTCCACTCTTCATCGCTAACTTCAGTAACACACTCGACGAAGTTGCTATGGTTAGCTTCTCTGACAATGCGACGGTGGACTTTGGAATCAATTACAACTTCTGGGGAAGTGGCTCAGGGACGATTACGACTAAGGTCGGAGCCATGAGTTTCGCCGGCGGCACATTCGGCACGGGAGCGGGGAGCAATCCAGTCCTTCTTACCGATCCCAATGGGCCCCCACTGTCGATGGCTCAAAAACAAAACGACAGCGTTACCATACTACCGGGGCAGAACGTAGTCAAAGTTGTCGTGTATTTCACTGACGGCTTGATGAACACCTTTCAGGACAAGATTCATTGCGGGGGTATAGGCAATGCGACTTTAACGCTTCTCAACTGGGGAGGGTTTGACTCAGGATCGAACGTAGACGTCTTCGATCCTACCAGTGCAACAAATATCTTCCAACCTAATTACACCGGGAGCGGGGGTTTCAAGTACGGCAACGGAAGCACCCTTTGCACGGATGCTTCTGGAAATGTCGTAAACACGTTTCCCTCGCAGAAATGGGGAACACAGAAGTCCTTTGACCAGACCATCACGGTCACCCCTGAAGCCCAGTACCGTGCCGTTCAAACAGCCATTGCTATGCGCACCGAAGCCCCTATCCCCACCTATATCTATACTATCGGGATGGGCACCGGCGTAACCACAAGCACGCAAAATTTCCTGGCACAACTTGCAAATGACCCTGACCCCAAATATCCGGTTGGAACTTACATTGCAGGCCAACCCGCAGGCGAATTTTTTTATATACCAAGTTGTTCGGGTACCTATCTCCCGAGCTGCAAAACTCAACTAAACACGGCCTTCCAAACGATTGCGGCCAAGGTCCTTTTACGGTTGACGCAGTAGCATCCCCATCGGCGGTGTAAACCAGAGGGCCATCGCCAGCATCGCAATAATCCCAGCATCGTAACAAAACGGGGCGCTCATCGCGCCCCGCTCTCTGACAACTGACTACTGACAACTGTTCAGTCGTGCACTCCGTCCATGAATGCCCGCAGCTTGCGCGAGCGCGACGGGTGACGCAGCTTGCGCAGCGCCTTGGCCTCGATTTGACGGATGCGTTCGCGGGTGACCGCGAACGACTGCCCCACTTCTTCCAGCGTGTGCTCGGAGCCGTCCTCCAGGCCGAAGCGCATTTTGATCACCTTCTCCTCGCGGGGCGTGAGCGTGCGCAGCACCTGCGCCGTCTGCTCCTTGAGGTTGACGTTGATCACCGCTTCCGCCGGCGAAACCACGGCGCGGTCTTCGATGAAGTCGCCCAGATGCGAATCTTCTTCTTCGCCGATGGGCGTCTCCAGCGAGATCGGCTCCTGCGCGATCTTGAGCACCTTGCGCACCTTGGCCACCGGAATGTCCATGCGCTTGGCGATCTCTTCCGAGGTGGGCTCGCGGCCCAGTTCCTGCACCAGTTGCCTTGAGGTGCGGATCAGCTTGTTGATGGTCTCGATCATGTGCACCGGAATGCGGATGGTGCGCGCCTGGTCGGCGATGGCGCGGGTGATGGCCTGGCGGATCCACCAGGTCGCATAGGTCGNNATCAGGCCGATGTTGCCCTCCTGAATCAGGTCGAGAAATTGCAAGCCGCGGTTGGTGTACTTCTTGGCGATGGAGACCACCAGCCGCAGGTTGGCTTCAATCAGCTCGCGCTTGGCGTATTCGGCATCCACGTCGCCCTGCACGATTTCGCGCTGGGTGCGCTTCAGTTCGGCGAAGTTGGCGCCGGCATCGTGCTCCATGCGCTCCAGGTCGGCGCGAATCTGCCGCACCTGCTTGCGCAGTTCTTTCCGGGCTTCCTCGGCGCGCGTCTGCTCGGCGCGCTTCTCGAAGTTCACCGCCTGCTTGTCGAGTCCGCGCATGCTGTCGACGGTCTTGTTGACCCGGTCAATCAGGCGCTTACGCTCGTTGTTGGTGAAGCCCAGCCGGCGAATGACTTGCGATAGCGCAACCTGCTCGCGTCCCAGCGCCCAACGGTAGCGGCGATGCTCCTTCGGCCGTTTCTTCTGCGGAATGCCGTTCAGCCGTTCGATCAGCTGCATCGACTTCTTGTAGTGCTTGGCCAGATCGTCGATCCTGCCGGTGATGTCCTGCAGGCGATTTTGGACCACTTCCTCGGTGATCTCCTCTTCGTCGAAGAGCACGATTTCCTTGACCGAGCGCACACCGCGCTTCAAGTCCTCGCCGATGGCCACGATTTCGCGAATGACGATGGCCGAGCGGGACAGCGCTTTCAGCACCCGCAGCTGCCCGCGCTCGATGCGCTTGGCGATCTCCACTTCGCCCTCGCGGGTGAGCAGCGGGACCGTGCCCATCTCGCGCAGGTACATGCGCACCGGATCGTTGGTTTTTTCCAGCGCGCCGGGGGTCAGGTCGAGTTCCACGTCCTCGCCCGCTTCCAGTTCGGCATCGAATTTCTTGTCGAGCGAGCCGGGGATCTTCGGGCTTTCGAGGACATCAATTCCTTGCGTGCCGATGGTGGTCAGCAGGTCCTCAAGGTCGTCGGGCGAATGCAGGTCATGGGGGATCAGGTCGTTGACCTCGTTGTACGTGAGGTAACCCTTTTCTTTTCCCGCATCGATCAGTTTTTTGATGTCGTCGAACTTATCTTCAAGAGCCAAAGCGGATTGTCCTCTAAATGGCGCCAGTTGAGGGGCGCTCTTCTTCCATGCACATCACGGCGGGAACGGTACAGCAGTACAGACACGCGTACAAACTTACAGATTTTATCATAAGCCGGACCGCCCACCAAGACTTATTTCGTGAATCACAAAACGCCAGTAACCGCCGAACTGAACGCGGCACAATTCGGGTATCCCTGACACTCTCCTTCAAATTAGATGTTGGCCGTTCGGCGTTAGCTTCATCCTTTTGCGTCAATCACTTACCAAGCGGATTTCTGCGGACGAGCCCGACCCGCAAAATCATTCGCCACAGAGACACAGAGGTCACGGAGGTTTGGTTTCCATGGAGTCTTCTCCGTGCTCTCCGTGCCTCCGTGGTTAACTTTCATTCCTATGGATGGGCCGAAGATCCATGCGGATTGAGTGGGATTCACGTGAAACTAACCACTGCGCGCGCCCGTATATACCCCTGCTGACTCACAACGAGGTAACTTTTCCTATGATCTCCGGCATCCGGGCGACTTGCGCCTTGTTCCTCCTTGTCTTCCTTATGTTCTGCCTGGGTTTGGGCATGGCTGCGGCGCAAGCGGCGCCGCCGGCCGACAGCAACGCGGTCGACGAAATGCCTTCGGCGACGACGGTGCCTCCCGAAGCCCAGCCATCTGCCAACTTCAGCGTGGATGCCGCCACCGACGCATACATGGCGCGCATACCGGCCAGCGCGCGCACCCGCAGCGACGCCTACTTCGAGGGCGGCTATTGGCTCATTCTGTGGGACTTCTTATATGGGGCGGTGATCGCGCTAGTGCTGCTGAACCTTCGCTGGTCGGCGGCCATGCGCAACCTGGCCGAGCGCATCACCCGTTTCAAGCCGCTGCAGACCTTTATCTACTGGTTTGAGTATTCGGTGATCACGTTCGTTCTGGGCGCGCCCCTGGCGATTTATGAAGGCTACACTCGCGAGCGGCAATACGGCCTGGCCACGCAGACCTTCGGTCCGTGGGCGTGGGACCAGACCAAAGGCCTGATGATCGGCATCGTGCTGGGCGGAATCCTGGCCATGTTGCTGTTCGGCATCGTGCGCCGCCTGCCGCGCACCTGGTGGATTTGGGGAGCGATCGTGACCTCGCTGTTCATGGTGTTCTCGGTGATGATCGTGCCGGTGTTCATCGTGCCCATCTTCAACAAGGTCACGCGCCTGGACGACCCCAAGGTGACGGCGCCCATCCTAAGCCTGGCGCGGGCGAATGGAATCCCCGCGAAGGACGTCTGGGAGATGGACGCCTCGAAGCAGACGACGCGCATGAGCGCCAACGTCAGCGGCTTCGGCCAAACCATGCGGGTCACCTTGAATGACAACCTGCTGCGCCGTGGTTCGCCGGAAGAGATCCAGGCGGTGATGGGACATGAGATGGGGCACTATGTCCTCAACCATATTTACAAAGGCATGCTATTTTTCTCCGTCCTGATTGTGGTCAGCTTCGGGCTGTTGCGCTGGTCGCTGGGGTGGTGCCTGCAACGCTGGGGAGAGCGGTGGCAAATCCGCGGCGTCGGCGACACTGCCGTGGTGCCGCTAGTGATTCTTTTGATCTCCGTCTTAGGATTCGTCGGCACTCCGCTGCTCAACACTGACAGTCGGATCACGGAGCATGAAGCGGACATGTTCGGACTGAATGCCAGCCGCCAGCCCGATGGTTTCGCGCAGGGTGCGATTCACTTAGGCGAGTATCGCAAGATGCATCCCGGCCCGGTGGAGGAGTACATCTTCTTCGACCATCCCAGCGGCTACAACCGCATCCATGACGCGATGACCTGGAAGAAGGAGAATTTGCAACTGTTCGCTCCCCAGGCGGGCGGAAAGTCTGGCGGCAGTGGCGCAACGCCTTGATTGGGTGATTTGCGGACTGGTATAGCTGGCAACTTTTTCATCGGGAGTTGTCATCACGAGCGCTGCGAGGAATCTGCTTTTGCGTGCGTGTGAGAAAAGCAGATTCCTCGCGCCAAGCCCGGGCGCTCGTAATGACAATTCATAAAGACATTATTGCCGCTAGATCACGGGCGGGTATTTTCCGCGATCTACAGGCGCACTTCTCTCGCATTTGGGGCTGCGGCTGCAGATGAAATCAGCAACGCGGTCGTGCCACCCAGGAGTAGTCCGAAAACAAACCGGATTGCCAGCCAGTTGCCGTGCAGGCCAGCCAATTCCGTCATCGCGTCGAGGAGATTGGCGGCAGCCGCGGCGATGAGCAGGCGCAACGCCATCCTGCGCGAGGTGCGAAACAGCAGGCCCACCGCCGCTCCCAGATAGATTCCTAGACAGCGCGAGCAGACAGCCATCTCGGCGCCGAAGATCCAGAAAGAGCGCTCCGGCCGCTGATGGCAAACGATCGCAAAGCCGCGCTCCAGAGCCAGCCCCATCGCCAGGAAGCCGTGCGTCAGGAAATAAGGGGCAGCAATGACGGCGGCCACGAACGTCAGCGGAACAAGAGTCCACCAGGTCCAGCGAAGAACGACCCCGCCTCGGAAACTGGTTTGAAGGGGCGCAGCTTTAGCTGCGCCGTTAGGAGATGGAGAAAAATCTGGCTTTAGCCCCGGCGAGGCGTGGTCTAAACGGCGAGTTTCCTCAGCGGCTAAAGCCGAATTCATAATGAACTTTTATGGCGTACCTAAAGGTGCGCCCCTTCAAAACCGGATTCGTTCGCTAACTTCACTTCTCTATCACCCCAGGATCCCCATGCGCTTGCCGACGCGCTTCAGGATGTCGAGCGCCTGGTCGAGCTGTTCGCGGGTGTGGGTCGCAGTCATGATGGTGCGGATGCGCGCCTTGCCCTCGGGCACCGTGGGAAACGCAATGCCCGTGCCCATAACGCCCTCTTTGAACAGCTCGCGCGAGAAGTCCATGGTCAGGCGGCCGTCGCCCACGATGATGGGCGTGATCGGCGTCTCGCTGGCCGGCGTGTTCACTCCGCCGATGTTGAAGCCCAGCGCGCCCAGCTCCTTCTTCCAGTAGCGCGTGTTTTCCCATAGTTGCTCGATGCGCTCGGGCTCCTGCTCCAGCACGTCAAACGCCGCGATGCAGGTGGCCGCAACCGACGGTGGATGCGAGGTGGAGAACAGGAACGGCCGCCCGCGATGGTAGAGGAACTCGATGAGATCGCGGGTGCCGCAAACATAGCCGCCCAGCGCGCCGATGGCTTTCGACAGCGTGCCCACCTGCACGTCCACGCGGCCGTGAAGTTTGAAGTGATCGACGGTGCCGCGCCCGTTGCGCCCCAGCACGCCGGAAGCATGGGCGTCGTCCACCATCATGGTGGCGCCGTATTTTTCGGCCAGCTCGGTCAGTTGCGGCAGCGCACCAATGTCGCCGTCCATGGAAAAGACGCCGTCGGTGATGACCAGCTTGCGGCCAGGCTCGTCCTTGATCTCGTGCAGCAGCTCTTCGGCGTGGGCGGCGTCCTTGTGGCGGAAGACCTTGATCTTGGCTCGTGAGAGGCGCGCGCCGTCGATGATGCTGGCGTGGTTCAGCTCGTCGGAGACAATGAAGTCTTCCTTGCCCAGCAGCGCCGAAACCGTGCCCGCATTCGCCGTGAAGCCCGACTGAAAGACCACGCAGGCTTCCACGTTTTTGAAATGCGCGATCTTCTCTTCCAGCTCCATGTGGATCTTCATGGTGCCGGCGATGGTGCGCACCGCGCCCGAGCCGACGCCGTACTTCTTGGTGGCCTCGAGGGCGGCTTCGCGCAGCTTGGGGTGCGTCGTCAGGCCGAGGTAGTTGTTGGACGCGAGATTGATGACCTTCTTGCCGTCGAAGCTGCACACCGGCGCCTGCTCGTCGTCGAGCACGCGCAGCTTGAAGTAGGTGCCCTTCTGCTTCAGCTCGTTGAGTTGGTCGGTGAGGTAGGACAGCGGATTGGTGCGGGTGGTCGTGGTTGCCATGAGGGTCTCCGGGTGCGATTCAACATTCTATCGCGTGGGGATGGAGACCTGACTGCGAAGCGCCGCGGTAAGTGTCGAGCCTCAGCCACAGGGCGGAGCAATCGTAGCGCCTCGGCCGCGCTCGGGCAGGCCGCGAGTGCCGGCAAAACAAGCTCGCCCAGCCGCAATGCGCCAGGCGAGCCGATGGTGGAGATACCCTTGCGAGTTATGCTAAGGCATGTAGAGTTCGGCACTGGCGAGGAGAGTAAACGTCCCGCTGGAGTTCTTGAATTTGCCGCCGGCGGCAAGCACCTGACCGTTCAGAAGCTTCGTTGCCGAGTGAACTGTGCGCACCTGGTTCATAGAGCCGGTAGACAGCCAGGAGTTGGTGGGGAAGTCGTACAGACGGCACAGGGAATCGGTGCCGTACCCGCTTTCCCCTCCGGCCAATAAAACTTCGCCGCTGTTGAGGCGGGTTAACGGGCCTTTAGGAGGATTCACCCCAATATTATGGGTCGACGCCCAGATGTTTGTGGCCGGGTCATAGAACTGGCCGGCATAACTCGCAAGATTTCCTCCGAAGATCAGCACGTCTCCGTTTGTGAGAAGCGCCGCGCTGCCCCCATGGCTGTACTTCATGTTGCTGGTCAACGTCCATCGACCCTGCGAGGGATTGTAAAGCTCGGCGGTGGAGGTGAAGCCGTTCCCGCCCGCCATCAGGACCTGTCCGGTTTGGAGCAGCGTCGCCGGCGCACTACGGGCCAAGTTCATGCTGCCGGTCGCCCTCCAAGTGCCGCTCGATGGGTCGTAGAGTTCGGCGCTGGCGAGTGTCCCATTTGTAGGGTTGGCGCCACCCGCAACCAGCACGTGGCCGCCTTGCAGCAACGCAGTGCCTGCACTGTAGCGGGCCGTGTTCAGGGAGCCGGTGGGCGTCCATTGGCCGGTGGACGGGTTGTAGAGCTCGGCGCTGGCGGTAACAGTAACAACGCCGGTATCGGTGATATTGACGATGCCGCCAGCGACCAGCACCAGGCCATTCGGCAGCAGTGCCGCGGATTGCCCCAGGCGAGACGTCGCCATGCTGCCAGTGACGGTCCATCTGCCGGTACTCGGGTTATATAGCTCGGCGCTGCTGAGAAAGCCAGTTGTGCCTTCGCCCCCCGCAACCAGCACTTGGCCGTTCGGGAGCAGGGTGGCGCTATGGCCTGCGCGGTCTGCGTTCAGGCTACCGGTTACCGTCCAAGTGCCGGAACTCGCGGCAAGGGATGGCACGGCTGAGCCTGCCATCAATCCCACCGCCAGAAGGCCTGCTAGTGTGAGCGTACGAATCGCTCTGCATGTGTGAACATTTGCGGCAATCATGGAAACCTCCTAATAGACGGCTAGAAGGCAACCAGAAACCGTGTCGTCTTGGCGGTGCTGGTGGAACCACCGGTGAGTCCCTCGACGCTGCTGAAACCGACCCGGAAGCTCCTCAAAAGACAAAGCTAACTGAATTCAATCTCGGCCTTGTCAGAGAACTGTCAAGAATTTGTCAATTAATTGTGATCAACGGGGAGCCTGCGTTCATTAGCGAGCCATGGATCCCGACGCGCGGGAATTCCGTTTGTTGCAGGTTAGCCATACTTCGGATCGGGGCTGCTCCTCACCGCATTGCATCCCGGATCAGCACCGCCCCGCGAATTGCCTCCGCCTTGCGCCATGTGATAACTTCCGCTCGTCCCCTGCTGTCGAACTTTCACCCCCGCAAGCGCAAGAACAACGCTTGCTGGAAAGCCCCGCCGGGAGGAAAACGGCATGATTCCTATCATCATTGTTATCGTTCTACTGGCCGTCATCGCGTTCACGCTGATCGGCATTTACAACAGCCTGGTGCAGTTGCGGGTCCGCGCCGACAACGCCTGGGCCGATATTGATGTGCAACTGAAGCGCCGCTACGACCTTATCCCCAACCTGGTGGAAACCGTGAAGGGCTACGCCGCCCACGAAAAGGGCACCTTCGAGAACGTGGCCAAGTTTCGCAGCGTTGCCATGGCTGCCACCACCCCGGCAGAGAAGAGCGAGGCCGAAGGACAGCTCACCTACGCCTTGCGCGGGCTGCTGGCGGTGGCTGAGGCCTATCCGCAATTGCGCGCCTCGGAGCAGTTCCAGTCGCTGCAAGGTTCGCTGAGCGGACTGGAAGATGCCATCCAGAACGCGCGCCGTTATTACAACGCGGTGGTGCGCGACTTCAACACCAAGATCCAGAGCTTCCCCAGCAATATTGTTGCGGGAATGTTCAGCTTCCAGCAGAAGCAGTTCTTCGACATCACCGAACCGGCGCAGCGCGAACCGGTGGCGGTGAAGTTTTGAAAGCCGCGCTTCGCTTTTGGCAGTTCGCTCTTCACGCGGGTGCCCCACCCTTGTGCGCCGCCGTTGCGGACAGGGTGGGCCGCCTTCGGCTCATCCTAGCTCTGCTGTTCTGCCTCGCGCCGGTGTTTCCCGCCGCGGTGGCGCAACAGCCTATAAAAGGTCCGATGGTAATTGCGGAAGTACGGCATGATACCTCCCCGCCAATGCGCGAGTTGATGCGCGGCATTCAACCTGTACGCGATACCGGACGGCAGCAGGCGCTGGAAATGGAGGAGCCTCCGGCTCGTCATGTCCCGCCGGCCTTCGACCCGGTGGTGCAATCTTCGCGGGGGCCAGCCCAGCAGGCGCAGATTGTAATGAGCTTCGAAGGCATTACCCAGGGCGGCGCCGTCCCTCCCGACACCAACGGCTCGCCAGGTGTGAACGGCCAATATGTGCAGACCACCAATTTCCTGTATGCCGTGTTCGACAAGTCCACGGGCAACGTTACCTTCGGGCCGTACTACGTGAAGAGTCTGTTCCAGGGATTTGGAGGGCAATGTGAGACCGAGGACGCGATGAGCGATCCCACCGTGCGCTTCGACCGCGCGGCGGGGCGATGGATCATCCAGCAGATCGCGGGAGAGTCCGGTTTTACCCCGCCGTTATTCATTTGCATCGCGGTCTCAACCACCTCCGATGCCACCGGCGCTTACTACCGCTACGCCATACCCTACGGCAACTACCTTCCGGACTATCCTAAGCTTGCGGTCTGGCCCGACGTTTATTACCTGACCACCGACTTGTATCTGAATTGGAATTTTCAGGCCACTTCCGCGTGCGCCTTGGACCGTAGCGCAATGCTACAAGGCGGACCGGCTTCGGCCATCTGCTTCCAAACCGGCAGTGACGTTTTTCATTTCCTGCCTGCCGATGTGGATGGCGTTCTGCCGCCGCCGCGAGGAGCCCCCAATTTTATCGTCGGCAACGTCAGCGGCTCTAACCATGCGTTAAATCTTTTCAAGTTTCACGTGGACTTCGCCAGCCCGCAGAACTCCACCTTCACGGGCCCGTTTGCGATACAAGTGGCCCCCTACACCGTTGCCTGCTGGTCCGATTGCGTACCGCAAGAGGGCACGAGCACTCTGCTCTATGCGCTAGGCCAGATAACCATGTACCGGCTCGCCTATCGTAACTTCGTTCCTCCAACCGTACCTGCCACGGCCAGCCAGGCGGCGCACCAGAGCATGGTGGTGACGCACACGGTGCAAAACAACGATGGTTCCTACGGAATCCGCTGGTACGAACTGAGGGCGCTGGAGAACGGAGACTTTACCGTCTTCCAGCAGAGCACCTTCGCACCCGATAGCAACAGTCGCTTTATGGGCAGCATCGCCATGGACAAGCGGGGCGACATGGCCATGGGCTATAGCATCTCGAGCAGCACCATGTATCCGTCGATCAACTTCACCGGACGCGCATTCACCGATCCGCCGAGCACCATGGAGCAGGAAGCCAGCATCATGGCGGGCACCGCTTCCCAGTCGTATAGTGACCGTTGGGGCGATTACAGCAGCATGGTCCCCGATCCGGCCGACGATTGCCTGCTGTGGTACACCACGGAATACTTGCAGGCGGGCTCGCAAAATTGGCGGACCCGCATCGTTTCCTTGAGATTTCCCAGCTGTCACTAGGGCGACTGCCCGCGGGACCTGGCTGGTCGCTCGCTTTCACTAAACGCCAAATGCTAAGTGCCAAATGCTAACTGCTAAATGCTAACTGCTAAATGCCAACTGCGAACTCTCGCCCTTATCGTTCTTTGTCTTTCCCTTGCGCTTCCTGCCTCCGCTCGCGACTGGCACATTGCCCGCTTCGAAAGCCACATCTACGTTGCTTCCGACGGGGTGACCACCGTCAACGAGCACATTGACCTGGTTTTCATCGGCGAATATCACGGCATCTATCGCGACATTCCCGTCGAATACCCGGGCCCGCACGGCTCCAACTACACTCTGTTCCTCAAAGTCATCAGCGTGCTCGATGGCAGCGGCCACAAGCTTAAGTACGACTCCAGCACCCAGAACGGCAACCGCCATCTCAAGATCTACATTCCCGATGCGGTGGACACCACGCGCAGCGTGATCATCAGCTACAAGGTGACCAACGCGGTGCGCTGGTTCGACGGTCACGACGAGCTTTACTGGAACGTGACCGGCAACGACTGGCCCGTGCCCATCGACAGCGCCGCGGCGTCGATCACCTTCCCGGCGAATGCGGCCGGCAACCTGCGCGCGCAAGCCTTCACCGGCGAATACGGATCGCAAGAGCAGGATGCCACCGCCGAAGTCCGCGGCAGCACGGTGCTGATCGAGACCAACAATCCGCTCTCCATGCGGGGCGGGCTTACCGTCGACGTTTACATCAGCAAAGGCGTGCTGACGCAGCCCAGCAAAGGCACGCAGGCGATGTGGTTTTTGCGCAGCAATCCGATTGTGCTGCTGCCGCTGTGGGCGTTCATCGTGATGTTCGTCTTCTGGTGGACGAAGGGCCGCGATCCCCACCCGGACATTTCGGTTGCGCCCATGTACGAGCCGCCCAAAGACATGACGCCCGCCGAAGTCGGCACCCTGATCGATGACGCGGTCCATCCTCGCGACATCACCTGCACC
Source organism: Acidobacteriaceae bacterium (assembly GCA_003151335.1). Classification (GTDB taxonomy): domain Bacteria; phylum Acidobacteriota; class Terriglobia; order Terriglobales; family Acidobacteriaceae; genus Bog-257. Next base: position 27,568 of record PLXE01000084.1, on the reverse strand, counting down.
ATGGTGGACCTGGCAGTGAAGGGCTATCTCAAGATTGAGGAGACCGAGTCGAAGGTATTACTGTTCAGCCATCGCGATTACACCTTCCACTCGCTGAAACCGCCGGACACTTGGAGCTCGCTCCAACCCCACGAGCGCGTGATGCTGAACCACATGTTCACCGGCGGGACCACGCAGGTGCGCTTGTCGGACCTGAAGAACCAGTTCTACGTCGCCATCCCGACCATGAAGAACGATATTCTCGCCGAGCTGAAGAGCAAGGGAATGTACTCGGTCGATCCCGAATCGGCGCACGCCTATGTGCTGGCCGGAATCTTGTTTACCGCCGCGCCCTTCGTGCTGGCGCAGGTCCTGGGCTGGGGTTCCATGCTGGATTCACCGGGGCTGCTGATCGCCGCGGGCATCCTCGCGGTGATCATCGTCTTCCTGTTCGCGCGCATCATGACCGCGAAGTCGTTGAAAGGCGTGCGCACCAAGGTCGAGATCCTCGGCTTTCAGGAGTTCATCAACCGCGTGGATGCCGATCGCCTCAAGCGCATGCCGCCCGACACCTTCGAGAAATTTCTGCCTTACGCCATGGCGCTGGGCATCGAGAACCGCTGGGCCAAGGCGTTCCAGGGAATCACCCAGAACCAGCCCACCTGGTACGTGGGACCGACGCCCTATGTGGGCTTCAATCCCATCTTCTTCGCCGGCTCCATGCACGCCATGGCGATGGATGCGCACCAGGCTTTCGTGGCCGCGCCACGCGCCAGCAGCAGCGGCTCGGGATGGGGCGGCGGCGGTTTCGGTGGCGGAGGAGGCTTCAGCGGCGGCGGCTTCGGCGGCGGCGGTGGCGGCGCGTTTTAATCAAACAAAGCCCGAAGGGCAACACAAACGTAGCCCAGGACGTGACCGGGGTCCCCGACAAGCGCCGCCTTTGCGCTTGGTGGGGTGGTTGAGTCCTGGGGAAGGTGTAGTAGGGAGGAGAGAGTCCCGTCAGCGACGGCACAGATTCTCGCAGCACATGGCGGCGGCACATCCGAATCCTGCGCGCTGTCGGCGCTCTTACCTATTCTGGTTTTGTGGCTCCGACCTTGTTAAATCTGCCGCTCTCCGGATCAGCCGCCCAGATCGAGCCTTCGCCAATATCATAGACCCAGCCGCGAATCCCCACCTCTCCGCTGGTTACCCGCGAATGCACGCTGGGATGGCTCTTCAAGTTTTCAATCTGCGCCAGCACGTTGTACTCCGTAATCAGGCGCAGCTTCTCCTCTTCCGTCGCGTCGCTATGATCGCGCATGATGCGGTGCCCGGCCTCGGACGCGTGTCGCATCCATTCCTGCACCGCCGGCAGGCCGTGCACGTGATCCGGATGCAGCAGGCCTTTCATCACCCCGCAGTCGGTGTGTCCGCAGATGATGACCAGTGGCACGTTCAGCACCAGCATGGCGTATTCGACGCCGCCTGAAACGCCACCGACAAAATCGCTATAAGGAGGCACCAGATTGCCGGGGTTTCGCTCGACGAAAAAATCACCTGGGCCAGTCTGCGTGAACAGGTTGGGCACCACCCGGGAATCAGCGCATGTGATGAACATCGCCATGGGCTGCTGCCGGCTCCTCAGCCTCTCAAACATCTCGCGTTCAGCGGGATAAACCTCGGCCTGAAACTTCTTCACCCCCTCTACGATTCTTGCTAAGGCTTCCTGACTCTTCATGCCAGCTCCATCATCGAAAATTGATCCGAGCCACTTCCCGGACGCCAACCGATTCTCGCACAATTGCAAACTGCCCTAGCCCCGCGCTCCGCGCATCCCTGCTAAACTCAAGGTTCATGCCTGAAGCGACCAACTCACTGTCGCAAGCGTCCTCCGCGTACCTGCGCTCGGCGATGCATCAGCCCATCCAATGGCACGAGTGGGGCGAAGAGGCCTTCGCCACGGCGCAGCGCGAGAACAAGCCCATCCTGCTCGACATTGGCGCGGTGTGGTGCCACTGGTGTCACGTGATGGACCGCGAATCCTACGAGAACGCCGACACCGCTGCGATCATCAACCAGCAATTCGTCGCGGTCAAGGTCGATCGCGACGAGCGGCCCGATGTGGACAGCCGTTATCAGCTCGCGGTGTCGGCCATCTCCGGCACTGGCGGCTGGCCGCTGACGGTTTTTCTCACGCCCGACGGCCATCCCTTTTACGGCGGCACCTACTTTCCGCCCGATGACCGTTGGGGCCGTCCCAGTTTCAAGAAGATACTGCTGGCGATTGCGGACGCCTACCGCGAGCGCCGCGACGAGGTGTTGAAGTCGGCCGGCGAAGCCATGGACATGCTGGCCGCCGCCGAAGGTTATGCCGGGCGGCAGACCGAACTTTCGCCGCGCCTGGTCGGCATTATGGTGCAATCGGCGCTGCCCATCTTCGACGAGAAGAACGGCGGCTTCGGCAGCGCACCGAAATTTCCCCATCCCGCTTCGCTCGATCTGCTGATGGATTGGTACGTGCGCACTCGCGAGGAGCGCGTCGCCACCGTGGTCACCACCACGCTTACGAAGATGGCGCAAGGCGGAGTTTACGACCAGCTTGCGGGAGGGTTTCATCGCTACTCGGTCGATGAGCGCTGGATCGTGCCGCACTTCGAGAAAATGGCGTACGACAATTCCGAGCTGCTGAAGAATTACGTGCACGCGTACCAGGTCTTCGGCCATGAGTTCTACGCGCATGTGGCCCGCGACATTGTCCGCTGGATGGAGGAATGGCTCAGCGACCGCGAGCACAGCGGCTTCTACGCTTCGCAGGACGCCGACATCAATCTCGACGATGACGGCGACTATTTCACCTGGACCGTCGAGGAAGCCAAGGCAGTGCTGAGCGGCGAAGAGTTCCAGGCAGCCGCGCTGCATTTCGACATCGAGGAAACGGGCGAGATGCATCACAATGCGGCCAAGAACGTGTTGTGGATACGCGTGCTGCCGGAGGAGGTTGCGTCGCGCATGGGCATCGACAGCGCCAAGGTGCTCGACCTGCTCGCCTCGGCGAAGACCAAGCTGTATGCCGCGCGCCTGCAGCGGCCCACGCCCTTCGTGGACAAGACCGTATATGTCAACTGGAACGCGATGTGCGTTTCGGCGTACCTGCAGGCCGCCCAGGTGCTCGGCCTCGAGGACGCCCGCAAGTTTGCGCTGCGCTCGCTTGACCGTATTTTGTCGGAAGCTTGGGACGCGCAACGCGGCCTGGCGCACGTCATCTCGTATGGCGATGCCAAGGCTGCGCCGCGCCTGGTGCGCGGCCTGCTCGACGATTATGCGTTCACCGTACTAGCTTGTCTCGATGCGTATGAAGTCACGGGCGCCATGAGCTACTTCAAATTCGCGCAGCAGATTGCCGATGAGATGGTCCGCCGTTTCGGCGATCCCACCTCAGGCGGCTTCTTCGATACCGAAGCCGCGCTGGAAGACAAGCTGAAGCTGGGCGCGCTGTCGGCGCGGCGCAAGCCCTTTCAGGATGCGCCCACTCCCGCCGGCAATCCCAGCGCGGCGATTGCATTGTTGCGCCTGCACGCTTACACCAATTATGCGAAGTATCGCGACAAAGCAGAAGACACGCTCCAGGTGTTCGCTGGAATGGCGGAGCAGTTCGGTATTTACGCCGGGACCTATGGAATCGCGGCGACTTGGATGTCGCGGCCGCACACCCAGGCGGTTGTTGTCGGCGAAGACCAGAAAGCGGCAGAGCTGTTGCAGGCCGCAGCTGCGCCGTTCGCGGTCAACAAGTCGGTGGTCCACCTGACCGACAGCGAAGCGGTTGCACAAAACTTGCCGCCTGTATTGGCGGAAACGGTTCCCAATCTTCCTGCATTGAAGGCAAAAGAGTCGGTGGCGATTGTGTGCACCAATTTTGCCTGCCGCCCGCCGGTTGGCAGCGCGGGGGAATTGGCGGCGATGTTGCGGGAGGCAATCGCCGGCACATAAAGGTTGTGGGAAATTTGCCGATAAAGAAACCGCGGTGAGAGTCAGCCGGGGGCGCGACGGCGCACGGCTGATCTACGCCTGCGGGCGGCGCCAAACGGTGTCGCCCGCCAATTTCCATGAGCATCTACATATCGTTCATCATTTCAACCTCAGGACAACCATCTTGCCTCGCAAAATAAAAAACAAGACATCCGCCAAAACCATTAGCGCCGTTAAGAAATTGCGCAACTCTTTAACCGCTGGCAGCGCTGCCAAGAAAAGCTCCGCCAAGTCGCCGAAGAAGAATGCTGCTTCCTCGAAAACCAGCAGCCGAAAGAACGCCGGCGGCTTTCACGGCGGCAGCTACGTCACGCCTAAAGGCAACGTAACTATCGGAATTCCCGCCTTCTGGACGCTGCGCCAGACCAACGACGATCTGGAGGTGGAGAGTCCGTCACGCAAGACCTCGGTCATTGTGACCGCGTTTCAGCGCGAGAACGGCGTGGCCAGACTCGATGCCCGCGAATACCTCGAGCACTTCCTCCACAGCGCGTCCATGACAGGGCGGCCTAATGGCGGCAAGAGCGGCCCTTCGCGCGCGCAGTCGCGCTTCCGCGATCCCGAAGGCGATCACTGGCAGATCGAGGTCCTCACCAACGGAGACACCTTGCTGCTGGCCACCCTGAACAGCAGCCTGCCGCCGCGTTCGCACGAGCCGCGGGTGGGCGCTGAAATTCTGCGGACCATCAGGCTAAATGGGAAGTAGGTGCGCTGGGCGTAAAAGCAGGACCCTCACCGACTAAAGTCGGTTCGGGATGACAAGGAGATTTATAACGGCGCACCTGAAGGTGCGCCCCTTCAAAACTGCTTTCCTTTAGTACGCCTCGTCCAGCAGCTCCACCACATGCGCCACGCGGGTGTTCATTCCCTTGCGTTTGGCTCCGGTGCTGAGCTGTAGCATGCAGCCGACATTCGCGGTGGCCACGATCTCAGGCTGGACGCTGGCGATGTAGCCCATCTTCTCGTCGAGAATCTTCATCGAGATCTCGTTCTGCGTGACGTTGTACACGCCCGCGCTGCCGCAGCAGGAATCGGCGCGCGGCGACTCCACCACCTCGGCCCCGATGAACTTCAGCAACTGCCGGGGCGCGCTGCGTATGCCCTGCGCGTGCGCCAGGTGGCACGGGTCCTGATAGGTGACGCGCGCTTTCAGCCTGCGCGCCGGCTCAACCAGGCCAACTTGCGCCAGATACTCGCTGATGTCGCGGACCTTGACCACGAACTGCTGGGCCCGCTTCGCATACTGGGGATCGTGTTCCAGCAGCGCCGCATATTCCTTCATGGTCGAACCGCAGCCGGCGGCGTTGGTCACGATGGCATCGAACTCGGGCTTAAGCATGGCGTCAATGTTGTGGCGCGCCATAGTGCGCGATTGCTCGAGATATCCGGCGTGCAAGTGCAGCGCTCCGCAACAACTCTGACTGCGTGGGATATGGACCTCGATGCCATTCCTGGTGAGAACGCGAATGGTGGCGCGATTCAGTTCCGCAAACGCCACGCTGCCGATGCAGCCGATGAGCAGCGCCACGCGTCCCCGTTGTTTGCCTTCGGCGGGATACACGCGACCGAGATCGGCGAACGAGAAATCGCTCTCGATACGCGGCGAGAGAGCGTCAAGCTCGCTGACGCCAAGAAGTTTGAGCAGCCCAGTCCCGCGGGCCAGGCCCTGCAACCCAGAGCGCTGATAGAAGCGCACCAGCTTCGCATGTCTCGCAAGCTTGCCGAACGACGGCAGCACCGTCCCGTAGAAATGTGACCGCACTTTGCGCTGCAGCCAGCTACGCGGGTAGTTCTCTTCGATCTGCGCGCGCGCGCGTTCCAGCAGGCTTCCGTAGGGCACGCCCGAGGGACAAGCCGTCTGGCAATTCAAGCAGCCCAGGCAGCGGTCAATATGGGTGACAAAGGAATCGGCCAACGCGAGGCGGCCCTGGTCAACCAGCACCATCTGATAAATGCGTCCGCGCGGCGAATCCATCTCGGTTCCCAGCGCGCGGTACGTGGGGCACTGATCCAGGCACAGTCCGCAGTGAACGCACTTCGAGTACAGGTCCCAGGTGGGTTTCTCGCCCGAGGAGAAATTGGAGACTGGCTTTTCTGCCACTGGAGTCGTGACCGTCAGAAGAGGAACCTCCCGCGATTCAGAATGTCTTTGGAATCGAGCGCCATTTTCACCGCGCGCATGCTTTCCAGGTCAGTTGGCATCGGCCCCCAGGCGCTGATGTGGTGCCGCGCCTCGGAGGGGCAATGGAGCACCGCCATGCTGACGTCACGCGGCAAACGGTTGCGTAATCCCGAAACCGTATTGACGAAACTCACCAGCGAGACTTCGGCGTCGGGCGCTTGCCACAGGCTTATCAGCAGATGAGCAATGCCCACTCTGCCGATGGCCGCGAACGAGAAGTGGTTCGATTCGGCAACCGCCGACACTTCGTTGAGGACCGGTTGAACGTCACGCACGGGCAGCGTCATCGAGATCAGCAGAGACCGCGGATGCCGCTCGGCGGCGAGGAGCGAAAAATCTTCCAGCGCCCGCCAGAAACCCTGTTCGTTCGCGCCTTCCATTTCGCGGACTACCGCGGGACCCAGCTCGGTGCGATACCGGGCCAGCACTGTTTCACTGCCGGCGGCGCGAACGCAAATGGACCACCCGGCGCCGGCCGGCGAACCTGGCACCAGCAGCTCGTGCGCCTGGGGAGAAACCAGCTCCAGACAAATGGGATCAAGCGGCGAGCGCAGCACCTGGGAGCGAAACTGAAGCGCCTCGGTGGCGCTGGGGAAAAAAGCGACGAAGGTCCGCGTCTGCCGCGGCGCGGGGAACAGTTTGAAGCTGGCGCTGGTGATGATTCCCAGCGTGCCTTGGCTACCGATGAACAGCTTCATCATGTCGTATCCGGCGACGTTCTTTACCACCCGGCCGCCGCCCTTGCCCTTGCGCCCGTCGCCAGTTACAAAGCGCACGCCGATGCAGTAATCGCGCAGCCCGCCGTAACCGTGGCGCAGCGGCCCATACAGCCCGGTGGCCAGCAGTCCGCCGATGGTCGAGCGCCCCGGCTGCGCAGGATCGCCGGCGAAGAACAGACCGTCTTTGGCGACCATCGCCGACAGTTGCGCAACTGTGCAACCTGCGCCAATGCCAACCGTCAGGTCGCCGACATCGTAATGCTCCACCGCGGTGAGGCGCGTGGTGAAAAGCAGGACATCGATCTGCGGCGGCAGATTTCCAACCTGCTGCCGGGTAAACCCTCCGGCGGGGACCACACTCAGGCCATGCTCATTGGCGAACCGCAAAATGCCGGCCACCTCGTCGGCGGAAGCGGGCGTGACCGCCAGCGCCGGAACAATGCCCAGAATGTTCCATGCCTGCATCTGCGCCGGATCTTCCGTGACATGTTCCGCCCCGCAAATGGCTCGGAAGTCGGCCGCGAAGCGAGTAGGTACGGTCGCGGTGCTCACATTCCCTCCTGCATCAGCACCGGGTTCTGGCTGGGGCCGGTGATCTCGCGGCACATGCGCGGCATGGGAAAGATTTTCTGCGGGTTCAGTATGTCCCTCCCGTTGAAGGCATTGCGCAGGCTGATCATCACATCAAGGTCTTCCTCGGTGAACAGCCGCGACATCAGGTCGCGCTTTTCCATCCCGACGCCGTGCTCCCCGGTGATGGAGCCGCCGCATTGAATGCAGAACTCGAGGATCTCGGTGCTTGCCGACAACACGCGCTCGAACTGCTCCGCATTACGCATATCGAAAAGAATCAGAGGATGAAGATTGCCGTCTCCCGCGTGGAAAATGTTGCCGATAGTCAGATCGTATTTCTTGGCGACGTTACCGATGTGTCGCATCACCGCGGGTATCTGACTGCGCGGCACCACCCCGTCCTGGGTGTAGTACGACGGTGTCACCCGCCCCAGCGCCGCGAAAGCCATCTTGCGCCCCTTCCATAGCAGAGCGCGCTCCTCTTCGTCCTTGGCGCGCCGCACCTCGCGCGCCTTCTGAGCCAAACACACCTCCGTCACCGCGACTGCCTGTTCTTCCACCGCCTCGCGCAGTCCTTCCAACTCGATCAGCAGGACCGCGCCCGCATCCAGCGGGTAGCCGGCGTGGCAGAACGCTTCCACGGTGCGCAACGTCCATCCGTCCAGCATCTCCAGCGCGGCGGGAGTGATGCCCGCAGCGGTGATGGCAGAAACCGTAAGCGCCGCGTCGTCCACCGACTCGAAGACGCCGAGCAGGGTCGCAATCTTTTCCGGCTTGCGCAGCAACTTCACCGTGATCGCAGTGACGATGCCGACCGTCCCTTCCGACCCCACCATGAAGCCGGTCATGTCGAAGCCGTAAGATTCAGCCGCCTTGCCGCCGAAATATACGATCTCGCCGCTGGGCAGCACAACTTCCACTCCAGTGACGTGGTTCACGGTCACGCCGTGCAGCAGGGTGTGCGGCCCGCCCGAATTTTCCGCGACGTTGCCGCCGATGGTGCAAGCTTTCTGGCTGGAGGGATCGGGCGCGAAGTACAGCCCCAGGTGGGCCACGTGCTCGGAGAGTTGCAGGTTGACCACGCCCGGCCGCACCGTCGCGCGCTGGTTCTCGACGTCAACTTCGAGAATGCGGTTCATGCGCGAGAAGGCGATTACCAGGCCGCCCTCTTGCGGAATCGAGCCGCCACTGAGTCCGGTGCCCGCGCCGCGCGGCACCACGGCAACGTTAAGGGCCGTGGCCAGCCGCATGATTTGGGAAACCTGCTCCGTATTCTGCGGGAAGACCACCGCGCCGGGCGTGCTCTTGCGGATACCCGCGTCGTATTCATACAGCATGAGGTCTTCGGGACGGTCCAGGACGGCATCGCGTCCGGCGATCTTGCGGAGATGTTCGACCAGGCCGGGCAAGTTTACGGGCAAGCGTAGCACCGCCTTCGAGGGCTTTTATAATCTTACTCTCAGCTCGAGTATGTCTGAATATAGGCGCGCATGGCGTCGGCTTCAACCGATTTCTCGTCGAGATGGCAGCGCAGCAGATCGCGCAAGGAGAGAAAGCCGACCAACATGGGGCCGTCGCATACCGGCAAATGTCGGATGCCGTGCATCTGCATCAGGCACATGGCTGCTTCCGAACTGCTGCTGGGCGCGACCGCGTGCAGGTCGGTGGTCATCACCTCGGCAATATAGGTGGACAGCGCACTGCGTCCCTCGGCTACCACCCGCACCATAAGGTCCCGTTCGGAGAAGATGCCGACCAGTTGCGTGCCATCGAGGACGGGAACGGCGCCCACGTTGCACTGCGACATATATTGGGCGGCCTCAAAGACGGTCTGGTTGGGCTCGACGTAGTAGATTGTGCGATTGCTCAACAGGTCGCGGATGGTCGCCATAGTGCCCTCCCTGGAAGGTCATGCCCCGGCGAGCCTAATCCTCGGCGTACTCGACGGAGCAATACTCTGGCTCTCCGACGCCGGTGAATTCGCGGGCCGCGACTTCTCTCCGGTTCCCTGGGGCGAGCCCAGCCCTGGGGAGCGTGGGGCGCAAGCGAGTATATGCCGAAGGTCAAGCCCATGGGAAGCGGAATTTGGGGCCCGGGGAGCCCCCTCATCCCAAGCGAGACATCCCGCGCCCTGGCTGATATCCTCAACCATTTGGCGGTATTGCGCGCGGAGGAATGGCATCGAATGTCGAATTGCTTAGAGGGCCGGACGGTGGTGGTGTTTGGCGTGGCCAACAAACGCAGCATTGCCTGGGCCATTGCGCAGCAGATGCAGCAGGCCGGGGCGCAACTGGCCATCACCTACCAGAACGAGCGCCTAAAGCAGGAAGCCGATGAGCTGATCGCGGCCCTGCCCAATTCGCAGGCCTTTCAATGCGACGTCAGCCGCGACAAAGAGATCGCGCAACTGTTCGAGCAACTGAAGGCGTGTTACGGCAAACTCGACGCCCTGGTGCACAGCATCGCATTCGCGCCTGCCGAAGAACTGAAGGGCGAGTTCGCCGGCACCAGCCGCGAGGGCTTTCGCGTCGCGCTCGACATCAGCGTCTATTCTCTGGTGGCGCTGGCCCGCGCCGCCCGCCCGCTGATGACCGAAGGCGGCAGCATCATGACCCTCACCTATTACGGAGCGGAAAAAGTCGTGCCACGATACAACGTGATGGGCGTGGCCAAAGCCGCGCTGGAAGCGTGCGTCCGCTACCTGGCCTATGATCTGGGCAAGAACAAGATTCGCGTGAACGCCATTTCCGCCGGCCCCATCAAGACCCTGGCCGCGCGCGGCATCTCCGGTTTTGGCGACATGCTGGGCGCCCAGGCCGAACGCGCTCCCCTGCAACGCAACGTGGATGTGAAAGAAGTCGCCGCGACCGCCGTCTTCCTCGCCAGCGACGCCGCCACCGGCATCACCGGCGAAACCATCTACGTCGATTGCGGGTACAACATCATGGGATTTTGAAAAGCAGTTGCCAGTTTCGAGTTTCGAGTTTTCCACTATGAAGAGGCTTACAAAAGGACAGAAACGCGAAATCGCCGGTGTCGCAGCAAAGAAAGACGAGGACATTGATCTTGCTGAGATGCCGGAGGTCATCGACTGGAGCGGCGCCGAGGTGGGCAAGTTCTATTGCCCCCGGAAGAGGCCCGTCACCATGCGCCTGGACGCCGATGTGGTCGAATGGCTGAAAAGCTATGGGCCTGGTTCCCAGACCAAGGCAAACCTGCTTCTGAGACACGCGATGAGCAGCACTCTGGCAAGCAAGGTAAACGATAAACGGCGCCGGGCGTAGTGGCTTCGTATGTGTTGCCGAACCGCGGAGGGGCGGCATAGGGCATCAATTATTCAAGCCGCTCCACTGCAGTGGTTTCAAGCTGTGGCTCTGCAAATCGAGCAGATACATTTTGCCTTCGTTTTCAAAGGTGGCTGACTTGCCATTCCGACTGGCTTGCACCCCCGTCGTCATTCCAGTCAATTTGGTGAGCTGCTCAATAGCGCCGGTAACTGCACTCATGAGATAAACGTTGTAGGCGTAGTTGCCACCATCTTTGCTGCTCGCGGCAATCATCAGAATGTTCAAGCCATCTGGCAAATAACATGCATCTCCGAACGCGGGCGTAGGTCCTGTAAGTCTCGGCTCGTCGGGCACGTGGGGCTGAAACACGAGTTTTGCAGACTGCGGCTTCGCAGTCGGGTACACCTCAAAAAGATCGCCTATTGGATATCGAGCAGTACTGATCAGCAACTCTTTACCGTCGGGCGAAAGGCATAGAGACCGCAGGTCATAAAGACCTTGGTAGGTAAGCTGCGTTACCTTGTTGTTCCTAAGATCGACAGAAAACAAATCGAAATCGTGCTGCCTTGAGGCCGCAATGGGAGAGTGGTGGCCAAAGTACCCCGATCGCGCAAAATAAACACTACTGTTGTCAGGTGAAAAAACTGGGTAAACATCGTCAGTTTCGGATGGAGTAATCTGTCGGGAATTCGATCCGTCAGCATTCACGATGAACAAAGATGATTTACGGTCATTGCGCGAAGCGTAGGAATAGACAATGAGCTTGCCGTCAGATGAAAAACTAGGATCAGCCTCACATCCTGATCGCGCCTTTGTCAGGCGCTTCGCAGCTGCGGTACTCAGGTTTCCTAAGTAGATGAAGCAAGCGCCGCCATCCTGGTGCGAGAAGACAACTAAGTTACCGTCGGGTGAAAAACTGGCAGGACCGAAGGCTGGATCGTCAGCCGAACTCCGGCAGCTTGATGCCAGAAGCATTCCGATGAGTAAGGCTAGCAATAGCGAATATTTTGTCATCGAGTCCGCACCTCCCATGAAACTCTAGTCGCCCTTCATATCCGGCTACTTCCCCTTCACCGTAATCCTCCGCTCCTGGTCGCCCTGGCGCTCGAGGCAGATTTCCACGTCGCGCTCCTTCTCGAAGCGGGGAAACTTTTCTCCCCACTCCAGCAGCACCAGGTTGCCGGGCTCGGCGAAGAGTTCGTCGAGGCCCAGCGTGTCCAACTCGCGCAGCGTGTCGATGCGGTAGAGATCGACGTGGAACAGGTTCACCTCGGGGCCGCGGTACTCGTGGATGAGGGTGAACGTGGGGCTGGTAACATCGTCCTGCGAAGCGGCGTGCAGGCCTTCGGCGATGCCTTTCACCAGCGTGGTCTTGCCGGTGCCGAGATCGCCGCGCAAGATGACCATGCGCGCCGCCTTCAGCGTGGGCGCCAGCTTGCGGCCCAGCGCCATGGTCTCTTCGGCCGAGTGCGTGATGTGCTCGTGGGGGTTCATCGCGGAACGAAGGGCAATTTTAGCAGGATGGGATTTTCTTCCCACCCTTTCGCAAAAGAGGCGAAAGGATGGGGCACCCAACGAAAGGATGGGACACCCAGCGAAGAGCGGCGTCCCTCACCCCCCCATCTGCGTCGTGCTCTCCTTCGCCCAGTGCGCGGCGCGGCGAAAGGCTTCCGGCAGAGCTGCGAGCAGATCGGTGGCGACCAGCGAATGCTCGCCCATGGTTTCCGCGGCCACGTCCCCGGCCAGTCCGTGCAGATACACCGCGGCGACGGCGGCCAGCGCAATGTTGTTGGGCATCTGTCCCATCACGCCCGCAGCCATGCCGGTCAGGATGTCGCCGGTGCCGCCGGTTGCCATGCCGGGATTGCCGGTGGGATTGACCCACGCGGTCCCATCTGGCAGCGCGACGATGGTGCGGTTGCCCTTCAGCACCAGCACCAGGTGATGCTCGCGCGCGAAACTGCGCGCCACGTTGAGCCGGTCGGCCTGCACCGTTTTGATCGTGATACCCGCCAGCCGCGACATTTCTCCGGGATGCGGCGTCAGCACCAGCGGACGCTCGTGGCCGTCGAGCAGCTCGGTGTGGCCGGCGAACGCGTTGAGGCCATCAGCATCAATGACCATCGGAACTTTGGTCTGACGCACAGCTTCGTGGACGAGCCGCACGGTTTCAGGATCGCGGCCAATGCCCGGACCGAGCGCCACCACGGTCATCCCCTTCACCAGCTTCTGATAGCGGCCGCTCTCGACAGCCGCCATCGCGATGCCGCCACTCTCGTTTTCGGCCAGCGGCTCGGTCATCAGCTCGGCTGCAAATGCGGCGACGCTGGCGAGCACACGCGCAGGAGTCGCGACAGTGCTCAGTCCGGCCCCGGCGCGCAACGCCGACATGCCCGCCATGGCTGCGGCTCCCGACTTGCCCAGCGATCCGCCGACGATCAGCACATGCCCGTACATGCCCTTGTTGCTGTCGGCAGGACGCGGCGCCAGCAACGCGGCGAAGTCGCGCGGCGTGGTGAGTTCGAGCCTGAGCTTGCTCGTGATGGCTTCCGGCGGCGATCCGATGGGCGCAACCACGATCGGTCCGCGCGTCAGATTGCCGAAGACATGCGCCGGACGAGGCGCGGTGAAAGTGACGATCGCGTCCGCGCGCGCGATGTGCTTGTCAGTCTGCGCCGACATCGAATCGGAATCGGCGCCCGAGGGAATGTCCACCGCGACCATCGGCTTGCCGCTGTCGTTCATGGCCGCGATCGCATCGGCATAGAAGCCCTTCACCGGCGGGTGAAAGCCGGTGCCCAGTACGGCGTCCACCAGCAGGTCGCAATTCACCAGGCTGAGCGACCACTCCGCCTGCAACTCCTGCGCGTTGCGCAGCACAGTGGGACGCAGCGGCAGGCGCTCAAACATGGCCAGCGCGTCGCCGTGCAACTCGGTGGGAGCGGCCAGCAGCAGCACTTCAACCACTCGTCCGGCGCGGTGCAGTTTGCGCGCCACCACGAAGCCATCGCCGCCATTGTTGCCCTTGCCGCAAATTACGGCGATGCGGTTGGCATGGCGATAGTGCTCCAGGATGAATTGCGCCACCGCGGACCCGGCGTTCTCCATCAAGGTGATGGATGGCACTCCGAAGCGCGCGGTGGTGACGCGATCGATCTCGCGCATCTCGTCGGCGGTGGTGATTTTCATGCGCGCTCCGTGGCCGAGTCTTCCAGCCGGCGCAGACCCTCGGGCTCACCCATGGCGATGAGATGGTCGCCGGAGTGGATCACCTCATCGGGCGCGGGGTTGAAGCGCATCTGCGAGTCTTCGCCCTTGATGGCGAGCACGATGACGCCCATCTCCTGGCGGATGCGCGAAGCTTCCAGGGTTGCGCCCACGAAACGCGAGCCCGCCAGCACCTGCACTTCCTCGATCTCCAGCGGCTTGTGCCGGTTCATGGCGGTGTCGAAGAAATCGACCACGTGCGGGCGCATGAAGGTCTGCGCAATGCGATATCCGGCGAAGTTGTAGGGCGAGACCACGTGATTGGCGCCGGCGGTGAGCAGGTGCTTCTCGGCATCTTCTTCGCTGGCGCGGGCAATGATGTTGAGCTTGGGATTCAAGCCGCGCGCGGTCAGGATGATGTAGATGTTGGTGGCGTCGGTGGTGGTGGCGGCAACCAGTCCGCGGGCGTTCTCGATGTGCAGCTCGCGCAGCACATTCTCCTGGGTGGCGTCGCCCACCGCAGTAAGCCAGCCTTTGGCGGAGTAGCGCGCCAGTTTGGCCTGGTCGCTGTCAACAATCACAAAGGGCAGCGGCTTGCGCGCCAGTTCGCGCGCCACGCTGCGGCCCACGCGCCCGGCGCCGCAGATGATGTAGTGGTCCGACAATCGGCTGATGTCGCGGTCCATGCGTCTCCTGCCGAATACCGATTGCAGCTCGAATTCTAGCAAAGCCTGGGTCGCGGCCCCGAAGAACAGCAGCACCAGGCCGACTCCGGCGACAATGATGAAGGTGTTGAAGATGCGGCCCACGTGCGACAGCGGATGGATCTCGCCGTATCCGATGGTGGTGATGGTGGTCAACACCATGTAGAAGCCGTCGAACCAGCGCCAGCCTTCGATGAAATGGAAGCCGGCGACGCCGATGAAGATCAAGGCCAGCAGCGCCAGGAACAGGACCTTCAGATTGAACAGGGCCTTCACAGCAGCCATTGTGTCGCCTTGCGGCGCGCAGCGCAAACAAAAAGGCCCGTCGCCGGTTGGCGACGGGCGCTGGCGATGCCTGACTAAGTTGAAAGCCTAGGGCAATGTGGGGGTGTAAAGGTCGCGTTGGCGGTAAGTGCGGTAAGACCACCAACCAGCTTGCAATTGATAAACGATGGAGCCGGAAACGACATCCACCTCAGTAGCTTGGGTTGAGTTGGTTGGGATGCTGAGGAGGCCGTTGCCAAAGCTGGCGTAAACGCTGTTGGGAGGCGAAATCAGCAACTGCGCACTACCCAGCGCCGACGAATAAGCCCCCAGATCGGCGGCAATCTGGATACGGACCGTCCGCGTCGATTCTCCAATGTACAAGACCATGCCACGGCTGTTTCCGCTGCCACACTGTTGCACCCGCAGGTTGCCGTCGTCGAAAACGGTAAACACCTCCAGCGCTCCGCTTTGAACCTGGAAGGCCGCGTCATGCTGGTGCGTGAACCAGGGAAATACGGCGGGATCGCCACAGGGGTGTGGGGGCGGATTCGTTATGGTGAAATCGCCGAAGGGCCCCATTTTCCACAGCACGCGGCCATCTCCCTGGCCATTGGCGTAATTGATCTTGAGCACCCAATCCTGGCTGCGTTCGGAAAGCAGGATGTTGCCGTCCGCGGTGAGCTGAACGGAGTTGGAGTGCAACCAATCATTGGCCACCCCAAAAGCAGGATTGAAGGCCGGGCAGCCCGCCCCGAGGTTTTGGAAACACTTGTCATTCAAGGTAGCGACGCGGCTAACGTCCTGGTGAGCAAACGAGTCCCAGGCCCAGGTGAGTTGCATGTTGTGGTCCAGCACCAGGACCATGTCGCCCAGGATGTCCACCGGATCTTGCTGCGTCCCACCCTGCAGCGTGGTGGACACTATGTCGCGGGCGCCAATCAGAAGCAGGCCGCCATTGGGCAAGCGCCGGACTTCGTGGGCGTTGAACGAGGTCATGATCGGGTAGCCTTTGGCGAGCAGTTGTTCGTTCAGGATCTCCACGTTGGTTTCCAGCGTCTTGTTGCCGGCCAGGTCGTACTCGCTAAGTGTCGTATTCGAGAGGGAAAAAAAGTTTCCTCCTGGTTCCATGCGAACCAGCAGCAGCGGGATTGGGTAATACCACAGGACGTTCCCCGACAGGTCGGCGGCGATGGGACGGAAAGCAAATGGGCGCCCGGTGGGCGGAATCAGATGGAACAGTAGCACCGGAAAGGCGGCGTCATGCCCGGTGGGAGGCACCTTCACCGTCATCGTCGGCACCGGGAAATTCGCCGGCAGAGGGCCGGTGGTGAACGCCTGGTCCGGACCCGAGTTGAGGTGGCCGGTGGCGAATTCCTCCCAGTGCATCAGATACTGAGTGGAGGGCAGCATACCTGCGACCAGAAAGTTGGCGCTGCGCTGCGAACAGGGCACGGCGTTGGTCGTGCTGGAAACCTGCGCGCCATTCTGCGTGAACCGGACCCGAATGGAATGGCCTGCGGTACACGGGCCGGCACTAAACAAAGCCACCAAAGGATGCGCCGTTGGATTTACCGCCGAACCGCCGCCGCTGGTGACCCAGGGATTGAGCACGTACTGCACAGAAACCGGCGGGAAGACAGTGTACGGTTGCGTGGTGATGTCGCGCACGACAACGGTTACGACGTACGTTCCTTCCACCGTGTGCGGCACCCAGGTGAAAGTATTCGGGGTGTTGAAGTCGCGCACGATCTGGTTCTGGCCTTGCAGCGCGGCGCTGAATTGATAGTCGTAGGTGTCACCCGGGGGGCCACCCGACACGGTTGCCGTCCACAGGATGCTGGTGCCCAGCATCTGCGGGCTTTGCAAGCTTGGGCTTAGCGTAATCGTCACGGATGGAGCTTTGGTCGCCGCCGCGGCCACGCCGAGCAGCAAGCTCAATCCAAGCAAGGTCACAAGACCGGCCGTCAATACTCTAGACACAACCTACCTCCGGGCAAACAGGGTGATGGGGAAGGCACAAGGGAGCCTTGGCTCCTTCCGACGATGGTTTGGTTAGGGACCGCTGGGAAATTCTTTCGTGAGCCGAAAGTGTTCAAAACTATATACCAGTTTGGGGCTCTGGCATAGGGGAAAATGCTGTCCATAGAGGAGGCCCCAACGCCGCCCGCAAAGAGGGTGGTCAAGGCTAGGGAACCGGCTTATCTGTACTCCACTTAAGGGCCTAATCCCCGCTGGCCTTCACCTCGTCCGGCACCAGCTTCTGCACTTTGCTGTGATGGCGTCCGTAGCCGAAGTAAATGGCCATTCCAATCGCCAGCCAGACGATCAGGCGAAGCCACGTGTCTCCCGGGAGGCTGGCCATCAAGGCGAAGGAAATCACGATGCCCAGGATGGGGACCAGAGGCACCAACGGCGTCTTGAAGGGACGATGCAGTTCGGGACGGCGCACCCGGAGAATCCACACACCGGCGCATACGATGACGAAGGCCAGCAACGTTCCGATGCTTACCAGTTCGCCAAGAATCCCGATGGGGACCAGGGAGGCGAAGATGGCCACGAACAGACCGACGGTCAGCGACGAGATCCAGGGGGTGCGAAACTTGGGATGCACCGCGCCCGCCCACTCCGGCAGCAGCCCGTCGCGCGACATGGAGAAGAACACGCGGGACTGGCCCAGCAGCATGACCAGCATCACGCTGCCCAGGCCGGCAATGGCGCCCAACTTCACCAGAATCGAGCCCCAGCGGACGCCGGTAGCATCAATGCCGACCGCAACCGGGTCAGCCACGTTCAGGGCCGAGTAGGGGACCATTCCGGTCAGCAAGCCGGAAACCAGAATGTACAGAATGGTGCAGATCACCAGTGATCCCAGGATGCCGATGGGCATGTCTTTCTGCGGATTTTTGGCTTCCTGCGCGGCGGTCGAAACGGCGTCGAATCCGATGTAGGCGAAGAAGATGACACCGGCGGCGCGCGCGATGCCCGACCATCCATACTGGCCAAATGCTCCCTGGTTGGGAGGAATGAAGGGATGCCAGTTCGCGGCAGCCAGCGCCGGATGCTTAAGCACGAACGTACCCGCGATGGCAATAAAGATGAGCACAATCGTGACCTTGATGATCACGATGCCCGAGTTGAAGTTGGCCGACTCCTTGATGCCGATCACCAGAATGGTGGTGATCACGCCAATGATCAGAAATGCCACCAGGTTGAACACGCCCTGCACCTGCGGCAGAGTCGATGCATCCACGCCATTCTGCTTCAGTATCGGCGCCATGGTGGTCAGCAGCTCCCAGCGGCCTTGATACAGCACCAGAATGTTGGGTATCCAGTGGTTGCCAACATGGGTGTACGGGGTCGCGGTCAACTGCGGAGGAAGGCGAATTCCGAAGTCCTGCAGGAAGCTGACGAAATATCCGCTCCAGCCGGAGGCCACGGTTGCCGCGCCGAAAGCGTATTCCAGAATGAGGTCCCAGCCAATGATCCAGGCAAAGATTTCGCCCAGGGTGGCGTAGCCGTAGGTGTAAGCCGAACCGGCGATGGGAATCAGTGAAGCGAATTCGGAATAACACAGCCCAGCGAAGACGCAGCCTGATCCGGCCAGAATGAAGGAAAGCACGATGGCTGGCCCGGCATACTGCGCCGCCGCCGATCCGGTGAGCACGAAAATTCCCGCACCGATGATGGCGCCGATTCCCAGAGTAATAAGGTTCACGGGACCGAGCGCCCGTTTCAAGCTATGTTCCCCGGTGTCGGCTGCCTCATTCATCAGCATGTCGAGGGGCTTTGTCTTCAGCAGATTGGCCATTCAGCTTTGCCTCTTCTCAGCTTTCTGGTGCTCAGGTTTGCGTACTCTCTTGCGGGTTGCGCTTCGACCACAGGAAATACACGGGAATACCAACTAGAACAATGATCAGGCCCGGCCACGTGTATTGCGGCTTGTAGCGCAACAAGACTACATCAATAAACACCGCCATCAAAATATACATTGCGGGCAGCACGGGATATCCGATGGCGCGATAGGGGCGCGGCTCATCCGGCCGCTTCACTCGCAGCACAAACAGTCCTGCGATGGTCAGGATGTAGAACACCAGCACGGCGAAAATGATGTAGTCGAGTAGCTGTCCATAGCTGCCCGAGATGCACAGAATGCAAGTCCAGACGCACTGCATCAGCAGCGAATGCGCGGGCGTGTGGTACCTGGGATGCAGCCGTCCCGCGCTGCGGAAGAACAGCCCATTCTTCGCCATGGCGTAGTACACGCGGGCGCCCGCCAGGATCAGTCCATTATTGCAGCCGAAGGTCGAGACCAGGATGGCGATGGCCATGATCTGCGCGCCAACGGGGCCGAAAATCTGCTGTACCACGGCAGTTGCGACGCGCTCCTCGGGGGCGTGTTGGATTCCGGCCAGCGGCAGCACGCTCAGGTACACGAAGTTGGCCAGCACATAGAGCAGGATGACCGCGCCCGTTCCCAGCGCCAGCGCCAGCGGCAAGTTGCGCTGCGGATTGCGGACTTCGCCCGCGGTAAAGGTGACGTTGTTCCAGGCATCGGCCGAGAACAGCGAGCCGACCTGTGCCACCGCAATGATGGTGATTGTCCCCACCAGCGCGATGGGACCTCCCACTCCAACCTGCACGGGATGTAGCGCGCCCCATCCGGCATTGCGCCAGAAGTTTGCCCCAAAGTTAGCGGTGATCGCCGAAGCGTTGCGTCCCACAAAAATTCCCAGCACCACCAGGCCCAGCAGCGCCGCAGTCTTGGCGAAGGTAAACACGTTCTGCACCGCCGCGCCGGTCTTCACGCCGAAGATGTTAAGCACCGACAGAAAGATCACGATCAGGACGGCCATCAGGTTCTGCGTGTTCAAGCCGACATCCATGTTGCCCAGCACCATCGGTCCGATGGGGATGGGCGGGACGTGCGCGATGTGCCAAATCCAATGCGTCGAAGAGATGGAAGGGAAGAACACGCCCAGGAATTTGCCGAAGGCCACTCCGACCGCGGCAATGGTGCCGGTTTGGATGACGAGGAACAGGGTCCAGCCGTAGAGAAATCCCCACAGCGGGCCCAGCGATTCGCGCAGGTAAACATACTGGCCGCCGGCGTGCGGCATCATGGCAGCCAGCTCTCCGTAGGCCAGCGCGCCGGTGATGGTCATGAATCCGGTGACCACCCAGGCGGCGATGAGCAGCGCGGGCGAATCGACCAGCCGCGCGATCTCCGCCGAGACAATGAAGATGCCGGAGCCGATCATGGAACCCATGACCAGCGTGGTGGCGCTGGTCAGGCCGAGACCTTTGATCCATTCGCTTTCGCCGGCGATTGATACTGTCTTCGTTTCTGTAGCCAAGGGACCTCGTGTTGGTGGAGAGGGCGCTCGCAAGAATTTACACCATGAGGCACAAGAATTCCTCAGCAACTTTGGTTGGCGAACCCAGTAAGTCAGAGATAACGGCTACCGAGTCGGCGCCCGCATCCAGGACCGAGCGCGCGTTGGCACGCGTGATGCCCCCAATCGCCACCAGCGGCTTCCTGGTTGCAGCCCGAGCGGCGCGAATCCCGTCGAGGCCGACCAGGGCATCGGGGCCGCGTTTCGAGAGGGTAGCAAAGACCGGGCCATAGGCGATGTAGTCTGCCGGACCGGCATTGGCCTCCTGCAATTGCTCGAGGTTGTGGGTGGAGACGCCCAGAATGCGGCCGCGACCGATCACGGTGCGCGCGCCTTCCGCCGACAAGTCGTCCTGGCCGACGTGCACGCCTTCGTAACCGGCAGCGATGCAGATGTCGGCGCGATCGTTCATGATCAGGGTCACGCCATTGCCCAGCACGCGGCGAAGTTCGCGGGCGTGGCTGAGCATCTCGCGGGTATGGCCCACCTTGTTGCGATACTGCAGCCAGGTCACGCCTCCGGCCGCGAGCTCACGGGCATAGTCGGCGATGGCAGCGATGGTGCGCAGCGGCGGCGCGAAACAGGCGACGTCGAGAATGGCGTAAAGCTTGGGCAAGCGAACAGGCTCAGGCATGGCAGACGATTACTTCGCGGCCTCCTTGTTATTTTGGCCCAGCAAGCGCTCCATGAAACTGGTATCGAAGTTGCCGGCGCGGAAGTCCGGGTCGGCCATGATCCGGCGGTGCAAGGGAATACTGGTATAAATGCCCTCGACCACGAACATATCCAGGGCCCGCGACATGCGCGAGATGGCTTCGGCGCGGTCGCGCCCCCGCACTACCAGCTTGGCAATCAAGGAATCATAGTACGGCGGAATGACGCCTTCCGCATAGGCCGCAGTGTCCACCCGCACCCCGGTGCCGCCGGGAATGTTGAAGGCGGTGATCTTTCCCGCCGATGGAGTGAAGCGCTCGGGATGCTCGGCATTGATGCGGCACTCGATCGCGTGCCCGCGAAACGCCACCGGGTAGTTGATCACGCTGCTCAGCTTCTCGCCCGCGGCAATCAGGATCTGCGCCTTCACCAGGTCAACGTCGGTGGTCATCTCGGTGACCGGATGCTCCACCTGAATCCTGGTATTCATCTCGATGAAGGAGAGGCTGCCGTCTTCGTCCATCAGAAATTCGACGGTGCCGGCATTCATGTAGCCGATGCTGCTCAGGGTCTTTACCAGGACGCCGCCGATGCGTTCGCGCAACTCGGGAGTGACTTTGACCGAGGGCGCCTCTTCCACCAGTTTTTGATGGCGGCGCTGGATGCTGCACTCGCGCTCGCCCAGGCTCATTACGTTGCCGTGCTCGTCGGCCAGCACCTGGAACTCGATATGACGCGGCCGCTCGATGAACCTTTCCATGTAGAGATTGCCGTTGCCGAAGGCGGCCGCCGCCTCCGATTGCGCGGCGTGAAACAGGTTGGGCAATTCGGCTTCGCTGCGGATGATGCGCATGCCGCGTCCGCCGCCGCCCGCCGAGGCTTTCACGATCAAGGGAAATCCCACGCTGCGCGCCCACTCCAGGGCTTCGTCGGCGGAGGCGATGATGCCGTCCGAGCCTGGCAGAATGGGCACGCCTTCCTTCTTCATGGTGGCGCGCGCCTTTTCCTTTTCGCCCATCAGCCGGGTGACCTCGGGTGGCGGCCCGATGAATTTGATTCCGCAGTCCTGGCAGACCTCGGCGAAGTTGGCATTCTCGCTGAGCAGCCCGTAGCCGGGATGGATGGCGTCAACATTGGCGATTTCTGCGGCGCTGATGACCGCCGGAATGTTGAGGTAGCTTTCGTGCAGGCGTGGCGGACCGATGCAGATGGCTTCGTCGGCGAATTTCACATGCAGCGAGTTACGGTCGGCCTCGCTGTAGATGGCGACCGCCTTGATGCCCAACTCCTTGCAGGCGCAAATCACTCGCAGGGCGATTTCCCCTCGGTTCGCAATTAGGATCTTCTTAAACATGAAATAAGTGGTGCGGGCCTTTGCCTGGGTTCTTCATGATCTGCGAGTTCTGAAGCGGGCGCGGAAAATTGACCACGGAGGCACGGAGATCACGGAGAAAACTCGATAGAAATCAACAACTCCGTGTCCTCCGTGTCTCCGTGGTAAATGATTTTCGACGGAGCGTCGCTAACCTCTCTTAATCCCGAACAGCGGCATCCCGTATTCCACCGGGTTTGCATTGGAGACGAATATCTTGGCGATCACGCCCGACACGTCCGCCTCAATCTCGTTCATCAGCTTCATGGCTTCGATGATGCAAAGCACCTGGCCCTCCTTCACCGCCTCGCCAAGTTTGACGAAGGGCGGAGCGCCGGGCGAGGGAGCTTCATAGAACGTCCCGACAATCGGCGACTTCAGGATAAATAAATCCGCTTCCGCCGCCGCGGCAGACGGCGCCGCCCCGCTGGCGGATCCTCCGGCATCGGCAGTCGCCGAGGTTGAGGATGAAGGCGGAGCCGGGGGCGCGCTGGCAACCGCAATCGTTTGCCCCGGGACCATCGCCGGCGCGACCTGCACCACCTGCGCCGGCTGGGCGCTGGCGCCCCGCTTGATGAGCAGTTTCATATCGCCGCGCTGCAACTCAAACTCGGCGATGTCTTTCTCCACCAAAAACTCGATTAGTTCCTTGATTTCTTTCTGATTCATCGTCTTCCATTCGGCCGGCAGAGACTCCGGCTTTTATCTTAACTTAATCAGTAAAGCCTTAGTACGATTGTGCCTCTGACTGTTTCCCCGCTGCATCCCTTCATGGCACGCGCTCGAACAGCGTCGCAACCTTGTCGGCGTAAATCTCACGCCAAGCCGGAGAGTTCTCCAGAAGATAGATCAGCGGCCGTTGCGGCGATAACAAGACATACTCAATCTTGTATCGGTCCAGGATCTGGAACGAATGATCATTGGCTGTAACTCTGAGATAGTCGGCAAAAACTCCGTTGTAGATGAAGATATCCGTGCGCGTATCAACCAGAGGCTTCAGCTCGGGCGCATACCATTCCATGTATCCGCCCCACGGATAGTCGTTGAAGATCCTCCCCTTAAGGTGCTGCTGCTGCATGAATTCCAGCGCGGCCGTGGGAAATTCTGCGTCCACCTTCCGCTGTAGATGTGCTTCTGACGGAAACAAGAAGATCATCGCCCCAACGATGGCTGCCATAATGCAGGCATTGAGCCAGGGCTGGTCCCGTTCCCGCCGGTAGGGCGGAAGCAGCTTCAGACGTGGCGCCAGGATGGGCGCCACGATCAGGCCGGCGAAAAATAGGAAGCGCACGTGCACCAACGCGGCCCCCAGAGCAAACGTCATCAGCAGCACCTCGTCCAGCTTCCACCTCTGCCGGGAAAACAAGGTGGCTGCCAGCAAGGCGAAGATCATGATCAGGGCCAGCTTGCCACTCATTTTGCCGAAGTCCACGGACTGCCACTCTTGCACGTGTTGCATATTAGTCTGCTGACGAAAAAGAAAATCCAATGGGTAGCGCACCAGCGTGTAGCCGAAAGGGTTGACGAAGAGCGCGGCCAGGGATGCGGCCAAGGCCAGTAGAAGTCTTTTCAGCTCGCGAGGGGACCAACGCCGCGCCACCACCAGACCCCACTCCCCTTGCAGCAGGCCAGCGGCAATGGTCAGCCCCAGCACGGCCATGCCAAAGACCCAGGAGCCATGCAGGTTGATCCACAGGGCATATAACGGCGGCAACAGCCACAGGCCTTTCCCGGTCCGCTGAAAACGGTCCAGTAGCAGCAGCAGCCCCACCATGCATAGCCAGCCAAACAGCAGCACCCGCGGGCCGATGGACACCACTCCCAGCAAAATAGCCAGCAACGTGGTAAGGGATGCGTTCAGGGAACTGGCGCCCCCGCGGCAGGAGCGGTAATAAACGCCGATATAGATCAGCGTAAACACGGTGAAATATACCGCTAGAAGTCCTTGCAATCCCCGGGCATTGAAACCTAGTAGAAAGGGGATTTCCGACAGCCATTCATAGTTCAGCCGTGGCGACCCTGCCCCTCCCAACGAAAACGTGTCCACTAGGGGAAACGAGTGGTGCTGAAAAAGATAGGCGGCGTCGCGCAGGTGCCACCAGATGTCCGGTTCCGGAAGCCCTCGTGGAGAATCTCGAAAGATCACCGCTGCCAGTACAAACATGCACATCACCGGGCGAGAGAAGGCGCTGGCCACCCAACCGGCCCCGGAAGCGCTGCCGGCCGCCGCCGCTGTCTCTGACGGTGAGTGGGAAGTATTCGGCACAGATGCTCTTTCTTTTGGCGCAGTTCCAGAGTTGGTGCGTCCGGCCTGTACGGGTAGAACGGGCCCTAGATCTCAACCAGTTCCTTGCTGACCGGGGTCAGCACCCGGCACCCTCGGTCTGTGACCACCACCATGTCTTCGATTCGAATGCCGCCCTTACCCGGCACATAAATTCCAGGCTCGATGGTAATCACCATGCCCGGCTCCAGCCGCTCTGCCTGCCCTTTTCCCAGGCGCGGCGGCTCGTGGATCTCCAAGCCTACTCCGTGCCCCGTGGAATGCGTAAAGTAGCGGTCGAGCTTTGCCCTGCGGAGCGTCTGGCGAGCGGCTTGGTCCACTTGGCCCGCGGTTTTGCCCGGAACTACCTCAGCAATTCCCGCTAACTGGGCTTCCAGCACCGCTTCGTACCACCGGCGCTCTTCCCGGCTGACCCGGCCCACATGTACGGTGCGGGTCATGTCGGAACAGTAGCCCCGCAGTATAACACCGGAATCCACCACCACAAATCCACGCCGGGGTATGGCTTGGCGGGAGGCACGTCCGTGGGGCAAAGCCGCCCGTTTTCCCGCCGCGACGATGGTCTCGAACGCCATGCCATCGGCGCCCGCTTGCCGCGCGGCGTACTCCAACTTTCCCGCGACTTCCGACTCCCGAACTCCTGGGCGAAGGCTTTGCAGCGCTTCTTCGTACACGGCGGCCCCAAGCTTGACCGCTCCCGCAATGAGTTGCAGCTCCTCGGGGTCCTTGATCATGCGCTGCTGCATGATGAGGCCAGCCGCCGGCTGCCAGCGAATTCGCCGATGCGCCAGCTTGCGTATAAGCTTCGCCGAGGCAACCGAAGTGTAGTCGGCCTCAAAACCGATCGTGGCTGAAGTCAACTGGCCTACGATCTGGGCGGCCTCGTGCAGCAGCGGACCTTTGGAAATGACCACCCGCGCGCCAGCGACCTCCTCGCGCGCCTGTTCGGTATAACGGCCGTCGGTGAAGAAAGTAGGGCGTCCAGCGAACCTGGAGTACCCAGTGCCCGCCGTCTTTGCGCGCGATGGGCCGGAGAGGAAGAGCAGCAGCCCGCTGCTGCCGGTGTAACCGCAGAGGTAGCGCAGGTTCGCCGCATGGGTGACCACGAAACCGTCGAGGTGCTGGCCGTCCAAGGTCTGCTGGAACTTCTTCTGCCGCGATCCATAGTCCATACACGTAACAAGGCCGGAGCTTTGGGCTCCGGCCTTTTCACAACCCAGGGGGTCAGGAAGGAATTAGTGTTTAATCTTGCGGCGCAACACGCCAGCAAGAGCGAAGGCTCCGGAGCCGAAGAGCAGGATGCTGCCGGGTTCAGGGACTTCGGAGAACTGGTTCGTCACCAGGGAAAGCGACGCGCTTCCATTCGTGCCGGCGTCGATCAATACATCCTTCTCTACATCCACCTCGGATACTCCCGCGAAACTGATTTCGTCATAGGACTTGCTTCCGGTAATGTCGTGGAAAACCCGCAGGTAATCGACTGTCCCTCCGCTGCAAGCGGGGAACGTGGCTCCCAGACAAACGGTTTCATCAACGATGACGGAGCCAGTCCCCACAAAGCCTGCGCCACCAATGGAGAGGCTGACGTCGGTGATTAGGCTACCACCCGGGTTGACGTTGACGGTGAACTGGAACAGAGAATCCTGCATCAGTACGCCGCTGCTGGTTGACGCGTGCCAGCCCGTGCTGAACTGAAACCCTGGGTCCCCAGGAGTCAGAATGGGGGTAACCGATACGCTACCCGGCGGAATCCCAAACCCCGGCGGATTAGAGTTGAATGTGTACTGGAAATTGCTGAAGGTCTTGTCATCGATTGTGCAGTTGTAGCCTGAGGTAATGTAATCGGCCATGCTTCCACTTCCACAAGCACCGGCAAACCCCATGCCTGATAACACCGTGACGCAAGCGATTACCAGCAACGCTGACGACAATTTTCTTTTCATATGAGTACTCTCCCTCCAAGTCCGTCCTGAACTGTGTGGCCGGGCCGCGACTCTACAGGTACAAAGTGGTAGCAGACCAGACCTGCTAGTATTAGAGCAATTGCCATGCCAAAGCAGCCCTCCGTAAGTCACGCAAAGTAACCCGGTTGGTTCAGGTTGTAGGGCCCCAAGTGCAACTATTTGCGATATTGGGATAAGCCATTTCCTCGCCACGCCCTTTGTAAGATACCCATTTTCACCACTTTAATGCTAGTTTATTGGCAGCGGCTGCGATGTCTGTTTGCGAGCGCGGTAAATCTGCCTGCCGCCGGGACGATGGGCGATGGCATCGGCATGTACCACGTAGGTGCCTAATCCGGGAGATGAACTGAACGGGATCACCGGGCCGGACTGCTCCCCCGCCAAGATAAAGTGTTGATATCCCAGTGTGGTCGCTCTGCCCATGCTATTCACTGCAACCACGATCACGGTGAGATCAAGGTCCTGCCCAGCTTGATTTGTAACCACCACGGACCCGGACAGAGTGGCGCCCTGCACATTGGGATATTGCTTCCAGTCGATGGTCAGTCCGGCAATCACGCTAATGGTCATGGCGCGCTGCACCTGCAACCTAGGCGCGCTGGAGTCGGCCACTGCGACCGTAAAGCGATACTCGCCCGCAGTCGCCGGCACACCAGAAATCGCTGCCGGGTGTGCGTGCAGCTTAAGGCCTGCAGGAAGTTGTCCGTCGATAAGGCGCCACGAGTAGGGTGCGGCCCCGCCGGTTGCGACCAAAGGAAGGTTGAAGCTGCGCCCCACAAGGGCGCTCCCCACAGGCTGTGCGGCGATGACCAGCCCGGCCGGCTGGTCCGCGGCGGCGGAACTCTGCCCCTGCGCGGCGAAAGCGGCGGCCCAAGCGAAGACCACAACGCCGCAACAGGTCACTAGATTACGCATGGTGCGAACCATTATAGCGGGTCATCGGGAACAACCGCTGGCGGACTCTAGAACATCTCA
>PLXE01000037.1 GCA_003151335.1 Acidobacteriaceae bacterium | reverse complement strand
CACGGTTTCGGCAAGTTCCTCTCGACGATAAATCGTAAGTCGAGCATGATGGTGATAGTCCATTCGGTCTCCTCGGTAGCTGTTGCTTCGCAACATCAGCTTCCCAGTTCTTGGCCGAATTGACAACAACCTATTGAAACATCACATTTAGAGCGTGTGTGACAACTCGTTTTGGTCGGTACGCGTGCTGAGGACCGTAGTCGGAGGCAAGACAGTATACGAATCAACGCGGTGACTGGGTCGGCTGCGGGTAGCGACCACTCGGAAGATTGCAAGGTTGGTGCCCGCAGGCGCGTTTGTCGGTACGAATCCCGAAAACGCAGCCAACTTCTGTATTGCGCGTCGCTCGGGGAGAATCTCAGTGATTGTCAGGGGCAGACTTCCCAGAAGCCGACTTCGGGCCCGCTTCGAGACGCCGCTCTGGGTTTTATCTCAGCGACGGTGAACTCCAGCTGCGATAGGGCGCTGCAGACTGCGAATATCCATGAATTCCCCCGGGGTTTTGAGTATTATAAACGCATACAGGGGTGGTGCCGGCGTCGCGGCATCGATTTAAGGATCAATTCCACGCGATCACGTAGCGCGAGCAGTCAGCCTGGCTGTTCAACCGCTGCGCCAATGAGGTCCATGGGCCCGCCGCTCACGCCAGATTCAGTTCCGTCCGCCTTGTCGCCGGGTACCCGCTTCGGCGCGTACGAAATCCTCGAGCAACTTGGCGCCGGCGGCATGGGCGAGGTTTATCGCGCCCGGGACACGCGCCTGGGCCGTGAAGTCGCCATCAAAACGGTTTCGCTGCACCATAATTCGCAACCCGAAGCCCTGACCCGCTTTGAGCTGGAAGCCCGTTCCGCGTCCGCGCTCAATCACCCGAACATCGTCACCATTTACGAGCTCGGTTGCGTTGACAACACGCACTTCATCGCCATGGAACTGGTTTGTGGCGAGACGGTGCGTCAGTTGCTCGCGTCCGGTCCCATTCCATTCCGCAAGGCAATCGCCATCGCGGCACAGGTTGCCGACGCGCTGGCGCGGGCGCACGAGATCGGTATCGTTCATCGCGATTTGAAACCTGACAACCTCATGGTTTCCGTGGACGGCGCCGCCAAGGTCCTCGATTTCGGCTTGGCGAAACTGCTTGCGCTCGAGCCCTCGCCGGATGCCGACGCTTCCACCTCCATCAGCAAAGACGAAGCCGTGATGGGCACGCTTGGCTACATGTCGCCGGAGCAGGCCAACGGCTCGAAGCTCGATTTTCGTTCCGACCAGTTTTCCTTCGGGTCGGTGCTCTACGAGATGGTCACGGGAGTTCCTGCGTTTCAGAAGGAGACCGCTGCGGAAACCGCCGCTGCCATCCTTCGCGACGAGCCGGAGCGCATTGCTTCCAGAATGCTTCAGGCGCCCGCTCCGTTCACTTGGATTGTGGAGCGCTGTCTTGCCAAGGACCCGCAGCAACGTTACGCATCCACCCGCGATTTGGCCCGCGACCTGGCGGCAGTGCGCGACCGGCTGGCGGATGCGCACGTCAGCCATGCGGAGCCTCGCCCCAGCAACCTTCCGGTGCCGCGAACCGCTTTCATCGGACGCGAGCACGAGGGGGCCGCGCTCCGCCAGCTCCTGGGCCGGGACGATGTGCGGCTTGTGACCCTCACTGGTCCCGGCGGCATCGGCAAGACGCGGCTGGCTTTGCAGGTGGCAGGCGAAATCGGAGACCAATTTCCATCCGGCGTGTGCTTCGTTTCGCTGTCGGTGGTAGGCGAGCCCGGATTGATCGCTTCCACCATCGCCCAAGCAGTGGGAGTGCGCGAGACCGGCAATCAGTCGGCGCAGGAGGGCCTGAAGGACTACCTTGGCGGGCTGGATCAGCCGATGCTTCTGCTGCTCGACAACTTTGAGCACCTGGTCTCCGCCGCCCCGGCCATATCGGAGCTGCTCTCGGCCGGACCCATGCTCAAGATCGTAGTCACCAGCCAGTCGCCGCTGCACGTTTACGGCGAACACGAATTTCCCCTGCCGCCGCTGGCGCTTCCCGATCCGAAATCGCTGCTGCCTCTGGATGCGCTCTCGCGCCTTCCGGCGATTGCGCTTTTTGTGGAACGTGCGTGCGCCGTGAAGCACGACTTCGTCTTGAGCAATGAAAACGCATCCGCTGTGGCTGCCGTCTGCGCTCGCCTCGACGGTCTGCCGCTTGCCATCGAACTGGCGGCAGCGCGCATCAAGCTCCTCTCGCCGTCTGCCATGCTGATGCGCCTGGAAAGCTGCCTGAACCTGCTGACCGGCGGCGCCCGCGACCTGCCGGTCCGTCAGCGGACCCTTCGCGGCACCGTCGACTGGAGTTACGGCCTGCTGAACCCTGCCGAGCAAACGCTCTTCCGCCGGCTTTCGGTATTCAGCGGCGGTTGCACGCTGGAAGCGGTGGAGGCGGTCTGCGATACCGCGGGCGATCTGGGTCTCGACGTACTCGACGGCGTGGCTTCCATGGTGGACAAGAGCCTGACGCAGCAAGTGGAAGAGGCAGCGGGCGAAACGCGCTTCGTCATGCTCTCCACCATCCGCGAGTACGCACTCGAACGTCTGGCCGCCAGCGACGATGTAGCTGCCACTCGCCGGTCCCACGCCGCGTATTACCTGGTACTCGCCGAAGAGGGTGCTTTGGAAGCGGCCGCTCATCCCGAATGGCTCGATCGTTTCGAGGTGGAGCACGATAACTTCCGCGCCGCGCTCGAATACCTCATCAAGACCGGCGACGCCGACTGGGGACTTCGCCTGGGCACGGCGCTGTTTCACTTTTGGGAGACGCGCGAATATCTCACCGAGGGCCGCAGCCGCATCGCCAGGCTGCTGGCGCTGGAAGAAGCTGCCGCGCGTCCCAAATTGCGCTCGCGCCTGCTGTTTTCTGCCGCGGTCCTGGCCGGCGAGCAGGGCGATTACACTTCCGCACAGCGATTGTTCGACGAGAGTCTTGAGACCTGTCTGGAGCTGAACGATAAACGCGGGGTCGCAGTTGCGCTGAACGCTTTGGCCGTAAATGCCCGCGATCGTGGCGAAATCGCCACTGCTTCCCTGCTGTTTGAAAGATGTGTGGCGATTTGGAGAGACGAGGGAGATCCAGCGGACGTTGCTCGTGCTCTCAGCAATCTGGCGAACGTGACCAAGCTGCAAGGCGAAGCGGCGCGCGCGGCATCGCTCTACGATGAATGTCTGGCGATTTTCCGCAAAGTGGACGACGTGGCCGGTATCGCCTGGACGCTGAACTACCAGGGAGATGTTGCCCGCGAAGGCAATGATCTGACCGCGGCCCGTTCCTTCTACGAGCAGAGCCTGGCGGCGTTCAGCCTTTCGCGAGACGGCTGGGGAATCGCCAGCGCGTTGTCCGATTTAGCCGGTCTTAGTTGGGACCAGGGCGACAATGACGAGGCACGCCGGCTGTACGGTGAAAGCATCCAGATGTTTCAGAATCTGGGTCACAAGCGCGGCATCGCCAGGGTGCTGGAGTGTCTGGCCGCCAACGCCGCCGCGCAATCCAACGCGGTGCAATCGCTGCGCTTCGCCGGGGCCGCGGCTGCGCTGCGCGAGCGATTGGTTGCTCCGCTCACGCCCGCCGAACAACATAAGCTGGAGAAGGTACTGGAATTCGCCCGTCGAACCCTGGGCAATGCTGCCGGTATGGCAGCGTGGATGGAAGGCTGGGCCTTGCCCGTGGAACAGGCCATCCAGGAAGCGCTTAACTCCGGCACAGGGCCCACTCTGCGAACTGGAAGCGACGGATAATTCAACCTGCGGTACTGGGATCCATCATTCGCCGCACCGCCGAGATGCGATTGGCCGGAAAACCTCCGCGGCGGGCATGTTCGCGAACCGTTTCCTCATCCGGCGCCAGGTAGACGCAATAAACTTTATCGCCGGTGACGTAGCTGTGCAGCCACTTTATCTCCGGTCCCATCCCCTTCAGGATGTCCACCGACTTTCGGGCGACTTCCTGCAGCTCCGCATCCGACAAACTTCCCGCGCCCGGGATTTCCCGTTCGATCACATATTGGGGCATGGCCACCTCAGCGAATGGCCCATGGTAGCAGATTCCTAGCGTGATTCGGAAGCGTGCGGGAGCCCTCGTGGAACATTGCCCACAGCGTTGCAAGCAGTCGAAAGACAGCCAGCCGTTCACGATGTCGGTGTAGCCGCAATTAGGACCTTGGCCAGAAACCCTCTTGTAGGAGATTACTCCCGATAAGTTGGCTTGTGGCACGTGAAAAACTGATCCCGGATGACGGCATCCGGAAACAACCCGCTTGCCAGAAACGTCCATTCGAAGGCTGATCAAGAGCCGACAACCGCTTACAGGCATTCAATTTCAACCCGGTCTAAAGTTCTCAATCTGCTGAAATTCCCGCCCAACGGCAACCCGGGCCGTCGCGAGTCCATTCCTACTGAGAGTTGCCGGTGGAGCAGCGCCGTTTGGTGACGAATTCCATGTTTCCTACGTTTAATGGCATGAGAACTCCCAGTGAATCCCCGCACAATTCAGCCGCGAAGTTGCGCCAACTGTATAATTTGTATTTGGCTTTTAAGCCGGAGGAACACTTGATGGATCTGCAAGTTTCAGGTTTCAGGCAAAAGTTTAGGGCCAATCGCTTTGCCTCAACCTTGGTGGTCTTGGCGACCTTAACGCTAGGTATTCTGATTGGCACAGTTGTCTCCGGAGGGGTGAAGGGCAAGGAGAAGAATCCCTCGGCCGACGCGACTCCGCTGCAAGTTCCCTCGCCGGTGCAGTTGTCGAGCCAGTTTTCCCAGATCGCTCGCCAGATGGAGCCCTCGGTGGTCAACATCAGCACCGAATCGACGATCAAGAACCCGCACCGCGGCCGTCGCGGCACGCCCGGCGAAGAAGGACCAGGTGGCGGCGACGAAGACAGCCCGTTCCAGGACTTCTTCAACCGCTTTTTTGGCGGACCGGGTGGCCAAGGTGGTCAAGGTGGCCAGGGCGGTCCTGACCAGGGCTTTGGGCCCGACGATATGCGCGAGCGCTCCCTGGGCTCCGGCGTCATCGTCGATCCCAAGGGCTACATCGTTACCAACAGTCACGTGGTCGAAAAAGCCGACCGCATCCGAGTGAAGCTGATGGACGATCCTGCGACCGTGACCTACGACGCCACCGTGATCGGGGTTGACAAGGAAACCGATCTCGCGGTCATCAAGATTGACGCCAAGAAGCCGTTGCCCGCCGCGAAGCTGGGCAACTCTGACAGCATGTCGGTTGGCGACTGGGTGCTTGCGGTGGGAAGTCCATTCGGTCTCGATGAGACGGTCACCGCCGGCATCGTTTCCGCCAAGGGCCGCAGTATCGTTCCCAACCGGCAGTTTGAGTCGTTCATCCAAACCGACGCGGCCATCAATCCCGGCAACTCGGGTGGTCCGCTGGTCAACATGGCGGGCGAGGTGATCGGCATCAATACCGCCATCTACACCAGTGGCGGAGGATACCAGGGCGTCGGCTTCGCGATGCCGTCCAATACCGTGGTGTATGTTTACAACGAACTCATCAAACCGGAACACAAAGTTTCGCGCGGCTCGATTGGAGTGGAGTTCAACGCCGTGCCGAATCCGGCCGTGGCCCGCGTCTATGGGGTTACCAGCGGCGTCACCATCGCTCACGTTACTCCCAACGGCCCGGCTGACAAGGCTGGCCTGAAGACGGGCGACACCATCGTTTCCGTCAACGGCAAGCAAGTGAAGACGGGCGATGAACTGGTGGCGGAGATTTCCTCGATCAAGCCGGGAAGCACGGCCAAAATCGGCTATATTCGCAGTGGAAAAACAACTGCGACGGACGTCACCATTGCTGACCGTTCCAAGCTCTTTGCCGCACGCCTGGGCGAGCAGGAGGAGGGCGGTGAGCAGGCCCAGCCGCAGGAAAGCAAGTTCGGCATCACCGTTCGCAGCATCACGCCGGACATGGCCAACCGCTACCAGTTGCCAAGTACCAAGGGCGTCATTGTGCAAGACTTGAAGCCGGACGGCTTCGGCGACACCGTGGGACTGAGCCGCGGCGATATAATTCTGGAAGTCAATAAGCAGCCGGTGAACGGTGAGGACGATTTCCAGAAGGTCGAGTCGCAGATGAAAAGCGGCCAGGACGTCGTCTTCCTGGTCCGTCCACGCGGCACGCGAGATAACACCACGGTCTTCATGGGAGGGACGCTGCAGTAACCAGTAAGTACTCTCGATTGGAGTGGGCCCGTTCACAAGTAAGTAACCCAACCAGCGGTACTGGCGCATCGAACCATACGAGGCCAGTGCCGCTGTTGTTTCATTTTGGGATTCCGGGCCTCTTTTTTTGTTTCCCCCAGGTTAAAGCTTCATTACAATGGAGCGCATTCTGGAACTATAACTTTTTCTCTGAGGTGATTGTTGCCTATCGGAAATCGTAGATCTCAACTTGCCTGTGTTCTATTGATGCTGGCGCTGACGGCTGGCGCGGCGTCGGCAACCACAACCGCCAAGCCAAAAACCAAGCACGCACAGGTCACCCGGACGCATTCGTCCTCCCATCATTCTGGTAAATCCAACAGGAAGAGCGCTTCTCGCTCCCACGGCCAGCGCGGGATCGACCAACAACGCACCCTGGAGATCCAGGATGCCCTCATTCGGGAGCATTACCTTACCGGCGGGCCCTCCGGCACTTGGGACGAGGCCACCCGCGACGCCATGACCCGCTACCAGGCGGCCAACGGCTGGCAGACCAAGCTGACACCCGATTCCCGGGCGTTGATCAAGCTGGGACTGGGCCCCGATCATAAGGGCCTGTTGAATCCCGAGACGGCGAGCATTCCTTCGCCGCATGAACTCGGTGTGGACAGCGGAACCCAGCCCGGCGGCTCGACCGACCAGCAGTAACTTCGATTTCTTCTAGTCCAAGCAAGGCGCGGCGCAACCCGCGCCTTTTATATTTTCGTCGAGAGCCGGTGTGCTAATCTCATCCGTCCGTCCATGACGGTCCCGAGGCAAGCATGAGTCAAAAAGAGCACAACTTCCGAATGGACTACATCGAGTTTCCCGCCACCGACATCGAGGCGACCAAGCGCTTCTACCACCAAGTTTTCGGTTGGGAATTCAAGGATTGGGGGCCAGGTTACACCAGCTTCCACGATGGCCGGATCGCCGGTGGCTTCAACAGCGAGTCGCAACCCGCAGGCGCGGACAGCACCAAGACGCGCGGCGTGTTGGTCGTTCTCTACGCTGCTTCGCTGGACGACACCTACCGTAAAGTGACCGCAGCGGGGGGCAAGATCGTGCGCGAAATCTTCGAGTTTCCCGGCGGCAAGCGCTTCCACTTTGCCGACCCGAACGGCAACGAACTGGCAGTCTGGAGCGAATAATCACCGTGCGAGTTCCTGCGATTGTTTTGCGAACAGCGAATAGCGAATAGCGACCACGCGTGAACACCAAACTCAATTCCTTGCTGGTGAAGAGTATCGTAGTCGGCGCGCTCGGCGGCTTGCTCTTCGGCTTCGACACCGCCGTCATCGCCGGCACCACGCAACAGCTCAGCCAGGTTTTCAGTCTCACCGCGAAAGAGCTGGGCTTTACCGTATCGATCGCGCTCCTGGGAACGATCATCGGGGCCATGTTCTCGGGCATCATGGGCGACAAGCTAGGCGGGCGCGAGAGCCTACGCATTCTGGCAGGCTGCTACATCATTTCTGCTCTCGGCTGCGCCTTTGCGTGGAGCTGGCCATCGCTGCTGATCTTCCGCTTCATCGGCGGACTGGGCATTGGCGGCTCGTCGGTGCTGGGGCCGGTGTATATCGCCGAGATCGCTCCCGCGCGCTGGCGAGGGCTGCTGGTGGGCTCGTTCCAGATCAACATCGTGATCGGAATCCTGGTTGCTTATCTCAGCAATTACCTGATCGGGCTGGCCGGCTTTGGCATGAACGAATGGCGCTGGCAGCTCGGTATCGCCGCCGCTCCCGCCATCCTGTTCCTGATCATGCTGTTCGGCATTCCACGAAGTGCGCGTTGGCTGGTTACCCAATATCGCATTCCCGAGGCGCGCCAGGTGCTGGAGAAGTTGGGGTCCGACAATCCCCAGAGCGAACTCGACGAGATTGTTGCCTCCGTGCATGTTGGAGACGCGCCTCACTCCGAGCCGCTCTTCCAGCGCAAATACTGGCTCCCGATCTATCTCGCCTTCACCGTCGCGGCCTTCAACCAGCTCGCCGGAATCAACGCCATCCTGTATTACCTGAATTACATTTTCGCCATGGCGGGATTCAACAAGGTCTCCGGCGATCTGCAGGCGGTCGCGGTGGGCGCGATGAACCTGCTGGCGACGCTGGTGGGCATGTCGCTCATCGACAAGCTTGGCCGCAAGACGCTGCTGCTGATTGGCGCTGTCGGCATGACCCTCTGCCTGAGCGGCGTAGCCGTCATATTCTTCAGCCATCAGCACCAGGGCCTGCTGGTCTGGTTTCTCGTCGTGTACATCGCATTCTTTGCGATCTCTCAGGGTGCGGTCATCTGGGTGTACCTCAGCGAAGTGTTCCCCAACCGCGTTCGCTCGAAGGGACAGAGCCTGGGCAGCTCGACCCATTGGATCATGAACTTCGCCATCTCGCTGGTCTTTCCCTATTTCGCGGTGCGCTTCGGCGGCGGCTATCCGTTTGTGTTCTTTGCCGCCATGATGGCCCTGATGTTCTTCGTCGTGCTGTTCACCTTCCCCGAAACCAAAGGCGTCACGCTGGAGCAGATGCAGCGCAAGCTGGGGATTGAGTATTAGTTGTCAATAGTCAGTTGTCAGTGGTCAGCTATGGAGTTATGCCGTTAGCCTTATCACGGATTGTCATCCCGAACGAGGTCGCCGCAGCGACCGAGTCGAGGGATCTGCTTTAGTTTTCTCGGGAGTAGATTCGAATGAATCGCACTCGTTGTTTTCTCCTTTCTCTGTGCGTCTCGGGCTTTGCATTTGCCCAATCAGCCTCCGCCCCTCCCGACCCTTACAAACCGGTGCTCGACCGCCTGCAATCCATCACGGTCATTCCCTTGCTGACATGGCAAGCGCACGCCGCCGACCTGCCGCACGGGGAAGATCCTGCAATCAATACTTCCGACTGGCAGCCGGTGAAGGCGAAAGAGGACTGGAAAGGCTCGCGCTGGCTGCGACTGACCTCCGAGGTCCCGGCGCAGTTGAACGGCTACAGTTTGCAAGGGGCGCGCATTTCTCTCGATCTGCACGTCAGCAGCGACGACGCCATCCAGATCAGCGTTTTCTCCAACGGCAACATGGTGGCGCGCACCGACGAAGACGGGCAGGTGCCGATCACGCTCATCGAGAGCGCCCAGGCGGGCCAGAAACTGGTGCTGGCGGTTCGCGTCCTCGACTCCGGTGGTGGAGGCTGCTGTGGAGGCGACTCGACTCGCATCGAGCACGCAGAGCTTCAGATTCAGCCTCCTGAGGACCGTCCCGATCCCGCGCTGATGAGGCTGCAAGTTCTCTCGGCTGAGCCGGTCATCGCCGCGTATCCCGACGGCAAGGCCGAGCGCCAGCAGCAATTGGACTCGGCCGTGAAGGCCATCAATGTCGCCGCACTTGATCAGGGCGACCAGCAGGCGTTCGACGCCTCGCTCCGCGATGCCCAAGCCAAGCTCGACGTGTTGCGGCCTTACATGAAGCAGTTCAGCATTGCCGCCGTCGGCAACAGCCACATCGACATGGCATGGTTGTGGCCGTGGACGGAGACGGTCGAAGTCGTCCGCAACACCTTCGGCACCGCGCTGCAACTGATGCGCGAATATCCCGACTTCAAATTCACCGCCAGCACCGCGCAGGCCTATGAATGGATCGAAGAGAAATACCCGGCCATGTTCCAGGAGATCCAGCAGCGGGTGAAAGAAGGCCGCTGGGAGGTCATTGGCGGAATGTGGGTCGAGCCCGACCTCAACATGCCCGACGGCGAGTCGCTAGTGCGCCAGGTCCTCTACGGCAAGCGCTACTTCCAGCAGAAGTTCGGCAAGGACATCAACATCGGCTGGAACCCCGACTCGTTCGGCTACAACTGGCAACTGCCGCAGATTTACAAGCGTTCCGGCATCGACTACTTCGTCACGCAGAAACTGCTGTGGGCGTCGGAGTTCACCAAGTTCCCCTATCGCCTGTTCTGGTGGCAGGCGCCGGACGGCAGCCGCCTGTTGACCTACTTCCCCAGCGACTATGCCAACCAGATTGATCCGCAGAAGATGGCGCGCGACTCGGCCACCTATGGTCCGATGATGTGGAAGTACAACGGGGGCAGCAACTCCGCGCCCGCGGGTGGCCTTGACATGATGTACCTGTACGGCGTGGGCGACCACGGCGGCGGGCCGACGCGCCAGGACCTCGACACCGCACTGCGCTGGCGGAAAGGCGCCCTGGTCTATCCGCAGATCAATTTCTCCACCGCTGGTCAGTACTTTGCCGACCTGGAGAAGAACAAAAGCAAGCTAAAGATTCCGACGTGGGACGGCGAGCTGTACTTCCAATACCATCGCGGTGTGCAGACGACGCAGTCGGAGGAGAAGCGCGGCAACCGCCAGAACGAAGAACTGGTGCTGAACGCGGAGAAGGTGGCCTCCATCGACACTCTGTTTGGCGGGCCTTCCGGGCTCTCCCATAAGTGCGCGCATTGCGCTCATTGGGGTGGTTATCCGCAGCAGAACTTTGATATCGCCTGGAAGAATATCCTGTTCAACCAATTTCACGACATCCTGCCGGGCTCGGGCATTCACATCAACTACGTGGACGCTGCGCGCAAGTACGCGGTGGCGTCGCGCATCGACAACGACATCATCCAGAGGGGACTGAAAGATATTGCGTCTCGGGTGCTTTCAGATGGCGTGAGCGTGCTGGTGTTCAACCCGTTGTCGTGGACGAGGACAGGCGAGGTGGAGTTCGAGGTGCAATTCCCGACCGGGGTGAAGGATGTCAGCGCGGTGGAAGCTGGTGGCACGACGATACCCATGGAAGTGCTCAACTACGATTGGTCGACCGGCCTCATGAGAGTGCGATTGCTGGCTACCAACATACCCCCAATTGGCTACGAACTTGTGCGGCTGGTTCAGCAGGCAAATCCACCGTCAGCAAAAACAACCTTGATCGCCAGTGCCGATTCCCTGGAAAACGAATTCATTCGCCTCCAGGTCGATCCTAAGACCGGCTGCATCACCAGCATCTACGACAAGGTCAACATCCTCGAAGCGCTGGCGCTACCGGTGCAGAGCGAGGGCTCGCCGGTGGCATCGCCCGATGGCTTGCCTTGCGCCAACCTGCTCCAGGCTTTTGTGGACAAGCCCAAGCGCTGGGACGCGTGGAACATCGACGCTGACTTCGTCAAGCAGCATTGGGACCTGATGCAGGCAGACGAAGTGAAGCTGGTAGAGCCCGGGCCGCTGCGTGCCGTCATCCGCGTCCGCCACCACTTTCAGAAGTCGAGTTTCGTGCAGGACATCACCATGTATCGCGGCGTGCCGCGGGTTGACGTTCACATGCAGGCCGATTGGCACGAGCAGCACATCCTGCTGAAGGTTGCGTTTCCCGTCAGCGTGCACAGCGACAAGGCGACGTTCGAGATTCCCTACGGCAGCGTCGAGCGGCCCACAATGCGCAACACACCCGCTGAGCAGGCGCAGTTTGAAGTTCCGGCGCTGCGCTGGGCCGATGTCTCTGACCCCAGCCATGGCTTCAGCCTGTTGAACGACAGCAAGTACGGATACGACGCCAGGGACAACGTGTTGCGCCTGTCGCTGCTGCGCTCTCCGACCTGGCCCGATCCTGAGACTGATCAGGG
The DNA here is from genome assembly GCA_003151335.1 of Acidobacteriaceae bacterium. Classification (GTDB taxonomy): domain Bacteria; phylum Acidobacteriota; class Terriglobia; order Terriglobales; family Acidobacteriaceae; genus Bog-257. Next base: position 31,564 of record PLXE01000037.1, on the reverse strand, counting down.
ACAACACGAATTCACCTATTCGCTTTATCCACATGGCGGCACCTGGCGCGAGGCGATGACGGTGCGCCAGGGCTACGAACTGAATTATCCGCTGATGACGCAGACAACCACGCAGCATCCTGGGGCGCTGCCCGCCGAGAAATCGTTCTTCGCCACAGCGCAGGACAACGTGATCATCACGGCAATCAAGAAAGCCGCCGACGATGATGCGCTCATCGTCCGCTTCTATGAGTGGGCCGGGAAGAAGGGCGACGTCGTTCTCCAGCTTCCGTGGAGGGCGACGCAGGCCTGGGAGACGAACTTGATGGAGGTCGCGCCGGTCCCGCTCCAGTTGGATTCGACAGGCAATGCGGTGACCGTCCCGACGAACCCGTACGAGATCAAGACGGTGAAGGTGAAATTCGACAGGGAGGAGTGGAGGCCCGATCAGGGACGAGATCACTAGATCTACGGCTTCTCTTTCTCCTCACCCGGCTTGGCGGTGAGGGTTAGTCCGAAGATGGACTGACTGCCCACGCCAGCGACATTGCGGCCGCGTTGCTTGCGGGGGTCCGAAGTGAAGTTCCAGAGCCTCCCTCAGGGCCGGGCACCATCAATACACCGGCCCTAATCGGTGGTGAAATCTCAGGTCTATAATGGAGCAATAACCTCAGGAGTATTCCTAATCATGAGTGCAACCAACGGCGGCAAAAATAATGGCGCGGACGCGCCCAAACCGCGCACGGAGTGGATCACGAAGCGTCGCGAAGAGGCGGCGCGCAGCGGCGACACCAACATGTCGCAAATGCATTTTGCGCGTAAAGGCCTGCTCACCGAGGAAATGCTTATCGTCGCCGAACGCGAGCAGCTCCCGCCGGAACTCATCCGCGAGGAAGTTGCCACCGGGCGCATGATCATTCCCGCCAACGTCAACCATCCCGAGCTGGAGCCGATGTGCATCGGCGTGGCGTCGAAGTGCAAGATCAATTCCAACATCGGCAATTCATCGGTCACCAGCAACGTGGACGAGGAGCTGAAGAAACTGCACACCTCGGTCCACTATGGCGCTGACACAGTGATGGACCTCTCGACCGGCGGCGGCATCCACGAGATTCGCGAGGCCATTCTGCGGCATTCGCCGGTGCCGATCGGCACGGTGCCGATCTACGAGGCGGTGTCGCGGGTGAAGCGCATCGAGGACCTTAACGCCGACATCATGCTCGAGGTGATTGAGGAGCAGGCCGAGCAGGGCGTGGATTACATGACCATCCATGCGGGCGTGCTGGTGGAATACCTGCCGCTGATCACCAAACGCATCACCGGCATCGTGAGCCGCGGCGGCGCGATTTTAGCGCAGTGGATGGCCCATCACCACAAACAGAACTTCCTCTACGAACGCTTCGACGACATCACGAAAGTTCTTGCCAAGCATGACGTGAGCTACTCGCTGGGCGACGGTCTGCGTCCCGGTTGCATCGCCGACGCCAGCGACGAGGCGCAATTCGCCGAACTGAAGACGCTGGGCGAGCTCACCAAGAAGTCTTGGGAGCGGGATGTGCAGGTCATGATCGAAGGCCCAGGGCACATTCCGCTCGACAAGATTAAGGAGCAGGTGGAGAAGGAAGTCGAACTCTGCTACGGCGCGCCGTTCTATACGCTGGGGCCGCTGGTGATCGACATCGCGCCCGGCTATGACCACATCACCTCCGCCATCGGTGCGGCGATGATCGGCTGGTATGGCGCGGCCATGCTCTGCTACGTGACGCCGAAGGAGCATCTCGGCCTGCCCAATGACAAAGACGTGAAGGACGGCATCATCGCGTACAAGATTGCGGCCCACGCCGCCGACGTGGCGCGGCATCGTCCGGGCGCGCGCGACCGCGATGACGCCATCAGCTACGCGCGTTACACCTTCGACTGGGACAAGCAATTTGCGCTGTCGCTCGATCCCGAGACCGCTCGCGCAATGCATGACGAGACGCTGCCCGATGCGTATTACAAGGAGGCGGCATTCTGCTCCATGTGCGGTCCCAAGTTCTGCTCCATGAATTACTCGGCCAAGGTGGACGAGTACAACCGCCAGGTCCACGGCGTGGAGAAGAAAGATTATTCCGCGCTGATGAATAAGCTGGTGGCGATCAAGTAAGGCAGCAATTAGCAACTAGCAAAGGCCGCGCGAGAAACGATGCGGCTTACCGCAAACAATTCGAGAGCAGGGACTCCCGAAATTGAAATCGGAGTTGGACGTGACTGGGTTAGGGACCCAGCCTCCGTGACAATCCCAAGGTCAAGCCCGTCAGGATTGCGAGATACTGCTCTCGGCCACGACTGTGCATGAATGACGCGGGGAACATTGCCTTTGGATTGGCGAGGCGGGCCGCTTCCTTCTTTTCATTTCCACATAAGTTTGTGGACGAACTTGTGCGGGCAAACCCGACGAAACATCGGGCTGCTCGACTGCCAAAAATCAGGGCGGCCCTGCGTCAATCGAACCGCCCTGAGTCCTCCATTTTCACCGGTCTAAATCCACTGCAGCCTAAGCCTGCTTTTTCTTCTCTTGATCATGTTCCGCTTGCGCCGGCTGCGGAGTTTTGGGCTGTCCGGTCGGGACCTCCTGTTTCGGAGGCACTGGCACGTTCGGCTGGGTTACAGGTTTCTGCTCTTCGGGCTTCTGCGGATCGCTGTGCTGTGGTTTGCGAAATTCTTGATCCGACATTTTGCTTCTCCTTATGCTGGTCTTTAGTGTTGTTGGTAAGTTGTTGTGATCGTGTTAACTGTGATTTACGCGTTTAGCGCGGACATCAGGACGGGTTCGTGCGCCGAAGTGCTGGGTTCGTGGGGCTGATATGTGTGGCCCGCTTTAATACAGAACTCCGAGCGCGAAGATGACGCCCGCCGAATCTCTGCCGTACCGAGCGGGGAACGGTGGTGCGTCAGTTGCTCCGAACGCAGGAACATGCTCCGGACAGAGCCCGCCTAATTTACTTCTCGAGCACTTTTTCGATCTGCCCGACCTTTTTTTCAACTTTCCCGGCCCTGTGTTCGGCTTTGCCTTCAGCCTCTAAGTCGGGATTGTTCGTGACTTGGCCTGTCTTCTCTTTGACCTTGCCTTTCACTTCATGAAACTTGCCTTCAATCTCGTCCTTCGTACCCGTGCTCATCTGTTTTCTCCTTATCGTTGAATCTTGCCTAATTAAGGAGCGGGCCATCCGTTACCCGCCCCGGAAACAGCAGACTGTTCGTCGAACCGGTTGCGAAGGTCGTTGGGAGCACCTTCGCCGCCCTGGAGCACACAACAGTCTTCCACGATGGCTCAGGGGCAATGGAATACGTGCTACCGGCGTTTTCCAGTGCGACCGCGATCCTTACAGTTTCAGCAATCTGCCAAAAAAGGAACGATAGCGCTGTAGGGCAACCCGGAGGTCCTCAGTGGACACGTTATCGCCGCGGTCCCACTGCTTTTCCAAGCCCGAGCGCTCGTTGGCGAAACCTTCCGCGAGTCGCTGCATCACCGCAGCTACCAGCTTGTCAGCGCCTTCGACCGTCCGGCGCGGCTCGTCCACGAAACCATTCTGCAGGTCGCTCCACTGCGATCGGAAATCTTCCATCTCCGATTCAGAAAACAAGGGCATGGGCTCTGAAACTGCAGCCGCTCTATTCAGAACTTCCGGCTCTTGGCCCTTCACCAGCTTGGGTCCGTCGGGCTGCTTTGGCGCACTGCCATGGCTCGCCAGGTCGGCCGTCGTAAGCTCTCCTTCTTTTGTCTTCAGTTCATCCATTACGCCACCTATTTCCTTTCAACAGCGGTTGGTACCTGTACCAGTTCCTCAAATAGAGAGCGGTAGTGAATCATCGCCGTTCTCAGATCTTCCGTGGTTGCTGCGTCTTTCCCAACCCGAAGCGCAATCTCATGCGCAGACCGGTAATTCTCCACCACTCGGGGATGGTCAACAGAAATGTCGGCGGCGCGTTGATCGAAATCGGATACGGGATAGCCACGAGTTTTCATTAAAGAGGACAGCAAATCATCGGCTTCTGTGACAGCCCCCTTTGGGGAATCGACAAAACGAGACTGTACGGACGCCCACTGTTTCGAAAAACGTTCGCGTTCCATCGGATCAAGATCGCGAACGTTGAGCTTTTCAACCCGCTTCTCGCGATCCGCTAATTTCGCTTCTGCTTTTCGTTCTGACCCGTGCTCAAGCACCGCCCGCTCGTACTCAGGCCCAAATTTTTGCCGCAGGTCTGCGGTCGTACTCCTGCGTTTTCGCACGTACAGCCAGGCAAGCACCGCGATGACCAGAATCACCACGGCGGTGAGCACAATCAACTTCGGATCCAGCGGATTTAGATTCATCGAAACCTCCCTGCATCAGGAATGCCCACAAAACCAACCTTGTTCACGAAGTTCCCTTCGCGAACGGCTTACCGCAGGCCTCAAGCTGCCTTGAGACCGGGAACGATAGTGACGGGCGCTGCCGCCCACGTCGTGCGGGGTTTGGACGCGAGCATCTTCATCTGCGACCAGTCGTAGGGGAACTCGCGGCCGCAATCGAGGCAAACCACGTATGTCCCGGTTACGGACGCTGCTGCAATGCTGCGGCGCTGCTTGCCGCGCACCGTGATGGGAAAGCTGCGCCGTTGGTGCCAACAACCGAAGACCAGATCGAACAGACTCATAAGCCCTCCTCGCATGCAGCTACAATCCCACGCCGCCAGCCGGGACTTTCGCCCGTCTTCATAAGCGAGAACCCGGTTTCGGCTACTTAGAAGCCGTTTTCAGGACCGGTCGCGTTAAGCGCGCCCGCGTCCCCAGTACCAACCGCCTCCACCAAGCAGGAACACAACCACGACGATAATTAAAATCGTTTCGATACTCATTTTGAAGTTCTCCTTCAAGGGCCGACTTATAGGGTTGGCGGCAGCCTGGACGGAACGCTTGACAAGTCGCCGCTGGGTGCGCCACTTCTTGGCGCGGGCATCGGATATGCGTAACCCCGTCTTTAAGAAGAATGACAGGTGGAGGCTTGAGCCGTCTGTTCAAAAGGGAACACACTCAAACTTCAGGATTGCATTGATTAGTTTCTCAATTGAACTAAAATGCTCACAACCGGGGTTGAGGAGTCCCACAGCCATGCGTAGAGTTGTTTTGCTGCTTGCTGGTCTTCTAGTTGTTGCCGCAACCGTTGAGGCCCAACAAATTCGCGGCGACTATATCGAGTCGCGCTCTACCGATGTTTACGTGGCGCAATGCTTCGCCAATGGCGAGGCTGGTCTCACCGGCAACCAGGCCCTGCTGGCGTGGCACGTGCAGGAAGGTTCGTGGAATGGCGTAAAGCTGGACGGCCTGACGGTCGCGGCTGCCGTCCGCGTGCGGGCCACACTGGGCGATCCCTACGGCGAGCCCTATCCCGCGCAGGCGGTGTTGATGGTGGACGATGCGGCCAATGCTGCGCAGCGCCAGGCGCTGATCGCACTCGCCCAACATCAGGGTGGGGAACTGCTGGATCATGTCGCCCGCGTGGAATATGTGCCGGTCATTCTCGAGGTGCCGGACGACCCGCACCATGGACATGCCGTGCTGCGCGCCGGGCGCCTGGCAACCATCGTGACCCGCCCGCTCAACCACCATGACCACATCTGCGGTAACGAGACCGACTATTATCCTCCGCTGACCAAACTGGACCACGCAACCTCGGCCGTGGCGCTGACCGATGAGTTCGCCGGCGATGGACTGGGATCGCAGTGGAGCACGCATGACCGGCGCAGCGCCTACCTCGGCCGTTTCAGCGAAGGCGGCGCCACCACGGCAGCCGCACCGGAAGGACCATCCATGCACCACGGGGGAGAGTAAGAGGCCCCGCTACAGAGTGTGGTCCCTGAAGGGGCTCATTTCATTTAACAACGCTTACCCATCACCCACGCTGGGCCAAGATTGTGTCGCGCTGCGGGCTGGCTGCCTGCCCAGTGCTGAGCGCTGACAACTGACCACTGATCTGAGCGTTTGCAGTGATTCCGATCACAATTCCGCGGACTCTTATCCCTGAGATTTTCGTGCTTCCGCGCCACCCCGGCGGTGCTAGAATTTTCTGTTATGCCATTCCCAACCGATCGTCCACGCCGCCTGCGTCGCACGGAAGCGATGCGCTCATTTGTTCGCGAAACCAGGCTCAGTCCCGAAGGCTTCGTCTATCCTCTGTTCGTCTGCCCTGGCGAAGGTGTGCGCAAGGAAGTGCGCTCCATGCCCGGCGTCTTCAATCTCTCGGTGGACGAAGTAGTGAAGGAGTGCGCCGAGGTGAAGTCGCTGGGCATCCCCAGCGTCATCCTCTTTGGGCTGCCGGAATCGAAGGACGAAGTTGCCACCGACGCCTGGTCCGACCATGGCATCGTGCAGAAGGCGGCGCGCGCCATCAAGCGCGAAGTTCCCGGCCTGCTGCTGATGGGCGATGTGTGCCTGTGCGAATACATGTCGCACGGCCACTGCGGCATCGTGGCCAGCCAGGAGACGGACGCAAGCAAAGAGGTGGCCGAGTTCCTTTCCGAACTCGAGGCGCAAGGCAAGAGAGCGATCGCGATTCGCTTACCTAAGTCGGGCGGTGCCACGACGGCGACTGCGCTGGCTACCGCTCCGGCCGTCGCCACCTTGGCGGCCGAGGATTACGAGATCCTCAACGATCCCACGCTTGAGCTGCTGGCGCGCACCGCAGTGGCGCAGGCCAAGGCGGGCATGGACATCATCGCGCCCTCCGACATGATGGACGGCCGGGTGGACGCCATCCGCACCGCGCTCGATGCCGCCGGCTATCAGAACATTCCCATCCTCTCTTACGCGGCGAAGTTTGCCAGCGGATTCTACGGCCCGTTTCGCGAAGCCGCCGATTCGGCGCCGCACTTTGGCGATCGCCGCTCCTACCAGATGGACCCCGCCAACCTGCGCGAGGCCATGCGCGAGATCGAGCTCGACCTCGAGGAAGGCGCGGACATCATTATGGTGAAGCCGGCCATGCCCTACCTCGACGTGCTGCACGAGGCACGGCTGCGCTTCGATGTGCCGCTGGCGGCCTACCAGGTGAGCGGCGAGTACGCCATGATCAAGGCCGCCGCACGCAACGGCTGGATTGACCACGATCGCGTCATGATGGAGTCCCTGCTGTGTATCGAGCGCGCCGGCGCATCCATCGTGCTGACCTACTTCGCGAAAGAGGCGGCGAGGTTGCTGGGATAGGCGAGTCGGGCGGGTTTGACGCCAGGTATTCGCTTTGCAAATACCCTCGTCCCAGGCTGATATGTGGCTGCACCCGTGATGACGAGCCGCTGGTGACGCCACCATATTCGGCGAATCTGCTGTGGTTCGCTTGCGGCGTGGAGTATAGTTGCTTCATTCAGCGGTGCGCCCATGAGACCCTTGCCTCCGGATTCCGTCCGGCCCACGATTCTGTGTATTGACGACGCCGAGATTGCTCTGCGAGTTCGTAAACTTCTGCTTACCATCGCAGGCTACGATGTGGTGACCGCGGCTTCGGGCGAAGAAGGCCTGGAACTATTCAAGCGCGACGCCGTCGATCTGGTGATCGCCGACCACTTCCTGACCGACAAAACGGGCACAGAAATCGCCAGCGAGATGAAGACCATCAAGCCGCACGTACCTATCCTTATCGTCTCGGCGGCCTCGGACACTCCCGAGGGAATCGAATTTGCCGATGGGTTCCTGCCCAAAGGCGAATCTCCTGAAGTGCTGTTCGAAACCATCGCTCGCTTGCTCAAAAGGTGACATAGTTGAGTTAGACCTCGGCGGGTGTTTCCAGGCTCCCAGCATTCGAAAACGGTTCAGTTCTTGCCTTCAGCGATTTGCAGATCGAGGGCGGCGCGTTCCCCGTTAATCACGATCGTTCCCGAGTCCAGCAACTGCTGGCCGGTGCAATCGTAGGAGGCGAAACAACGCATCACGCGGAAGGGAAGGAAGAATTCCACCGCCTCCGGACTCGAACCGTCGGCGACGTGAATCATGCTGCTGAAAACAATGCCATCAAAATCCGCATCTTGCGGAAAATAATTCAACACCGGCCGCACCAGATGAGAAATATGCTCATCGAAGGCCAGGGCCGCCAGTTTGTAGCGAGAGGTTCCGGCGGCCGCATTGAGGTTGGTGGTAATGGACAGTTGCAAGTAGGCGCCCTGACGGAACCCAATGAAGGTGGGCGCCGCGTATGGCAGAAAATGCGCTTCTTGGTTGAGGGCCTTGGTCATACGCGTGACGGCGTCATCATTCTGGCGTTGCAATTTCGCCAAAGCGTCCGGACTAAAGATCCGTATTGGTGTTGGTGAAGTCAGGTTGGCGGAGACGGATGGATTGGCCGATGCGGCCGGACTGGGCGCGGTGCTTGCCGTCTCGACAGGCTTCTTCGTCGCGGGCAGGGGCGCAAACTTTTCTTTCCACTCCTCCGAGGGCGCGCCCTCCTGCAACCACAGCGAATACGGCTCTCCGTTCAGGAACACCTTCGCTTCCAGGACCGCCGACTGCTTCTGGTCGTCGGTCTTGGCGTCCACCAGCTGCTGGGCAACCGGAACCGGAATGATGACGGTGACGTTCTCCGGGCGCTCCGAGTTGACGCCCATTACTTTTTGCCGCACGTGATGGGAGACCTCGATGGCAAACGCGGAAAATTCCGAATCATCCGGGAAGTGCGGCACCTCGACTTGCAGCATGGGCATGACGACGCTCTGAAATGTTTCTTTCAGGCGCGCGTAAGAATCCATGCGGTCGGCCGAATAGGCAGCATAGTAGTTGCCCGTGATTTCCAGCACAGTTTGGCCCTTGTAAATGTCGAAGCGGATGGAGCGCTGATCGGCCAGCTGCATCTTGGGGAGATCGACGTCGAGGACGCGGCTGAAATAGAAAGGATAAGGAAATTTGTGCGCTTCGATCTCGGTCCCGATCGCCATCAAGGTCTTGAGGTGCCGCTGCTGCAGTTGCTGCGTTTTCGGATCGGACAACTCCATCGGCGTGACAACTTGCGCCGTGAGGGGACCGATCGTTCCCAGCACAACACTCAGGACTGCGATGCCTTCTACAAATTTCATGGCAGCAGTTTCTTCTCTGGCAAGGATGGGGTCAACTCCGGCTTACTTCTGGGCATACACCAGTCCGCCGGCCTGGTACGGTGGATCGGCCACCGCGCGAATGTACGACACCAGCGCAGCGATGTCGCTCTTGGAGAGCGTGTATCCCCAGGGTGGCATCTGCGGCGATTTGTTCAAGGCAGGACCGCCGTGGCTGATAATGGCGACCAGGTCGGCATCGCTCATCTTGTTGAGCGTGTCGCCTTCGGTGAACGGATGTGGCTTGACCGAGAGGTTGTCCATGTTGGAGACGCGCTGCGGCGTTGACTCCGGGTCGTGACAGCGGACGCAGTACTGCGTGTTGAGCTGCGCTCCCACCGTTTGCTGGTAACCTAACGCGATCTCGTCGAGACTGAGGTCGATCGCCTTTCCCGATTTATCGCGCGTGCTCGCCACGATTTTGTATCGCCCCGCCTGTTGACCGAGCTCGACCGTGCTGGTGACTTGGCCACTGGAGTCGGTCAGCGCAGCGGCTGGGGCAAAACTCACACCGGCTGGCCCGCTGAAATATACCGCCGTGCCGGCGACCCCATTTCCTGAGGCGTCGTTCACCTGCACCACGACTGGTTGATCCAGCAGCATTCCGGCATAACCAATCTGCTTGCCGCCGCTAGATTCGACAATCGCAGTTCCGGTGGCGGTGGATTGCAGAGGTGCAGGCTGGTTGCTCTTGCGCGAGCATCCAGCCATCAGCAGCGTGGCCGCATAAACAGCGATGAGCAGAGGCTTCATTTCTTCATCGCCCCCTGTGCGCCGCCAGACTTGAGCGACATCAGGAACGCCGTCAACGCGCGCGCCTCGTCGTCGGTCATGTGCTGGTTGGGCTCGATGGTCCCCGGACGCAGCGCCTGTGGATCTTTCAGCCAGTAATAAACCCAGGCTGCATTAAACCGCTTGCCGGTCGCCGCCAGCGCCGGGCCAATGTAGCCTTTGTCGTTCTTGTAATCGGCGATGTGGCAGGACTGGCAGGCAAATTTGGAATAGAAAAGCTGCCGCCCCTGTTCCACCTGCGCGGGATTGAACTGTGACACCGGCAGGGAATCGCGGTCAAACTCCGGCGTCTGGTACACGGTCATCATGTAATCAGCCAGAGTGTTGATCTCCGCGTCCCGGAGGTTGAACTTGGGCATGCGGCGAATCAGCGCGGGCCGCAGCGTTTCCGGGTTCTTCAGAAACTGCGTCAGCCACTCGCGCTGTACCGCGGTCCCTTCCCAGGTGAGGTCGGGAGCCATGTCCCCACCGTGCCCGTTGATCATGTGACAGGTGAAGCAGCGCAGGTCGCCCATGAGCTGTCCGGCATTTCCTGCCGGCTGATACTTGGACTGCTGGACCGAGGCAATCCGCATGGTGGGCGGCTGGCTCTGCGCTCGGTCGGTCAGCGCCAGCAGCGCGGTGGTGATGGCATCGATCTGCTGCGGCGTGAACTTGAACTGCGGCATCTTCAGCGACGGCCCGAAGGCGCGCGGATTGCGCACCTTTCCAGCTACATAGCCAGGCAGGCTGTGCTCGACGCCTTCGACGAAAATCAGTTGGTTGAGTGGTTTGCTGCCGATGCGGCTCAGCTCAGGCGCAAAATTCTCCGGCTTCTTGATGCCGTTGATCTCGTGGCAACTGGCGCAGCCATTCTCGACCGCCAATCGCTTGCCGTGTTCGACTTGCTCCGGCGTGGCGGCGTCGAGATGCACATTGGCGACGAAGTCGGGCTCCACCTTCGACTCCAGGAATCCGGTCAGGGTAGCCACTTGGGCGGCGTCGAAGCGGTAGTGCGGCATCATGGTGCCTGGATCATAGTGATTGGGATTGGCCACCCAATCCTGCAGCCACTCCGGTTTCGCTTTCGTGCCGATGCCCGTCAGCTCAGGCCCGACATTACCTCCGACCATCATGCCGGCAGCATTCTGCATGGCATGGCACGAAGCGCAGAAGGATTGGCCGTAGAGCGAGGTGCCTGCGGCCGGATCGGCTGGCGTTTTCGTGTCAGCCTTCACCGGCTGGAGCGGCGGCTCGAGCGGTGTGCTCTGGGCAAGGATGAATGCCGAGACGTCGCGGGCATCGTCATCGCTCAAATGGTAGTTCGGCATGGTAGCCGTGCCGGCATAGGCTTGAGGATCTTTGATCCAGGCATAGACCCACTCGCGCGTGGTCTTGTCGGCGATGTGCTTCAGCGAGGGCGGATCGTCGTCTGGAGTGACGTAAGTCCCGTCCCCCTGCTTGATGGTGTGGCAGTGCGTGCAGCCGTAGCTGACGATGAGTTGCCGCCCCTGGTTGAGAAACGGTGTCCCGGTTTGATTTTCCAGATGGCATTGCCCGCAGCCGGCTTCGATGTACTTAGCCGGCAGCAGCGGCTGCTCCCATTGTTCCGTGGCGCTATGCGCCTCCTCGACGGTGGTCGCGGCCCCTTGTCCGCGGTGGCAGGTCGTGCAGCCGAACTCCGTCAATTTGTGCGGAATTACCGGGTGTTCGCGAAATGCCACTGAGCTGACGTCTGCAAGGCTGGCTTCTTTCATCCCGAGATGGCAGGTCGTGCAACGGTCGGTCACTTGCTGCTCGGGAATCCATATCTGCTGGATGCCGCCTTGGAAGTGCCGTTCGAGGGTAACAGCGTCGGCGCGGCCGCGGATGAGATGTAAGTATTGCTTCTGATAGTGACGCCACTGGCTGAAGTGGTTTTTGGCGGGCGCGACGGCCAGCAGCACAAGTAGGATGACGCTTGCCGACCCAAAGGCGCGAGCGCTGTCGCCGAAGAAGAGCTGCCACAGGGCGTGAAGGTTATTCTTCATGACAGCCTAAGCCCTCCATGGCCAAACCCACGACCATCCCGGCCCGCGGAAGAAGGTGCCGATGGCAGTTAGCACAACCAGTTCGAACAAGAACCATGTCATGATCCAGAACGACAGCGGTTTACTGGCCAACCAGCCGCGGAATCCTCGTGTTGTCTGGGGAGGGGTTTGCGCGGCCAGCAGCATGAACGCGGCGACGATGAGGGTCGGAACCAGTGCCACCCAGACATCGAACACTGCCAGAAAAATACAGAACAGCACAACCACAATGCCGAAAATTCGCAGACGCCTAGCTTTGTCGCGCAGCCATAATCCCTCGGCTTCGATGTTGATGTTGAAGTAGGGAATCACGATGAGTGCCATCACCACCAGACCAGGTATGAGAACGCCTGCCACCACCGGCGGGAAGTAGTGCAGCAATTCCTGCAAACCGAGGAAGTACCAGGGCGCCTTTGCCGGATTGGGCGTGTGCATGGGATCGGCGAGCCCTTCCAGCGGTGCATTCCAGCGCAGCGAAATGACGACCAATATAATTGCGAGGACTTGAATAGCGACTGCGGTGCGGAAGAAAACTTCGGGATAGGTCATCACCCGCTCTTCATCCTTCACGTGCACTTGCGGCGAGGTCCGCTTGGTTATGAAGGCTATGCGCCGGGGTGTCTTACGCACATCGGAGTCGACGACGGCAACGAAATCTTTGGGATCGCTCACTTGGCGTCTCCTTCCGCCGGAGATTCACCGGGATAAATTCCGCCGTCCTTGCGAATCCGCCAGAAGTGGATCGCGATTAACACAACCGCGGCAAAGGGCAGAATTACGCAGTGCAGAACGTAGAAACGGAGCAGCGCATTGGCGTTCACGGCCGTTCCGCCCAGCATCAGGAACCGCATCTTGGCGCCTATCACCGGCACCGCCGAGGCAATGTTGCTGCCGACCGTCACCGCCCAGAAAGCCAGTTGGTCCCACGGCAGCAGGTAGCCCGTATAACTCAGCAGCAGCGTCATCAGAAGCAGCACAACGCCAATGACCCAGTTGAACTCACGCGGCGGCCGATAAGCCCCGCGATAGAACACCTTGAACATGTGCGCGAACACCAGGAAAACCATGGCGTGGGCCGACCAGCGATGCAGGTTGCGCAGAAACACGCCTGACGAGACCACGAACTGCAGGTCTTTCATGTCGGCGTAGGCCTGCGGGACCGAGGGGTGGTAATACAGCATCAGCAGAATGCCGGTGATCACGAGAATAAGGAACGTCCCGAAGGTCAGCGCCCCCAAATACCATGTCGCACGGAACTCCAACGTGCGCTTGCGCGCCTTGACCGAGAACAGGTGCAGGAAGACGTTTTGCTGCACAGTTAACGCACGGTGCAGGTTGCTCTCACCGGTGCCGCTGCGAAAAATGGAGCGCCATATGCGGTTCTCGCGAACCTGGTCAGCGAGGCGATCGAGGGTATTGGCCACGGCTAGACCCTCACCAGTTGCTTGATGGCGACGGCATTGGAGCGGTCAACCATCAGGTTGCCATCGTCGCTCAGCCACATGCGCAGCCAGGGAAGCGGTCTGGGCGCGGGGCCGGCGATCTTCACGCCGTCCTTGTTGAACTTGCTGCCGTGGCAGGGGCAGGCGATGATGCCGAGGTCCGGCTTATAGGCCGTCATGCAACCCAGGTGAGTGCAGATGGCCGAGAGCGCGAAGAATCCCTCCGCCGTGCGCACCACGTAGATCGCAGTCGCCGGATCGAGCGTAACCGAGTCCGGAGGATAGTGGTCGGGCTTTCCCGCATCCACAATCGGCGACGGTTCGTAGAGCACATTCGGCGACAGGTACTCGTAAGAGAAGGCCGCCGTGCCCAGTGCGGCCACCGCCACCGAGCCCACTCCGACCTTGACGAAAAACTGCCGCCGGCTCATCTCCTCCGGGCTCTCGGGTGAAGCCGCGGGTTTTGGTTCGTCAGGCATAAATCCTCAATATCATCATTTCGCCGGAGCAGGCATAGACGCTGGCGCCGCAGCCGGCTTGGGCCCATCGAAGCTTTGAATGGTGATGAGCCCGGTCGGCTCGGTCGCCACAAAGTTATAAGACTCCATGGTAATGGTGTTGGCGGGACAGCGCAGCGCGCACAGGCCGCAGCGGATGCAGCGGGTCTCGTCCTTCAACATCGCAGTTCCGGTGACGCTGCCTAATTCCGCCGGCTGTATATTTTCCAACTCGAAGCTGAACCACTCGGGGTGGTTGGCGATGGCATCGATGCTGTCCGGCTCGAACTGAATCCGGTCCAGCGGCACCAACTCCAGGCAGTTCTCCGGACAGACGTCCACGCAGCCGCCGCACAGCACGCAGGCGGTGCCGTCGTGTTCGTTGCCTTCGAGAATGGTGTTGACATAGCACTTCAGGCAGCGCTGCGCCTCGGCCATCGCTTCCTGCTCGCTGTAAACCAGCTCGACCTCGGTCATGCCGGTCCGGCGATCGAGCGGCAGCATGGGAATGGCCTGGCGGTGGATGTTCATGTAGTCTACTGCCATTTGCCAGCGGTCGAGGACTTGTACTTCAATCTGCGGTTCCGGATGCTCGGTCCCGCGAAGGTACTCGTCAATGCCAACCGCCGCGCGCTTTCCGTCGCCCACGCTGTCAATGATGAGGCGCGGTCCGAATGCGCAATCGCCACCGGCGAATACGCCAGGGGCCGAGGTCATCAAGCTGTCGCGATTCACGTTAATAAGGCCGCGAGGCGAGACCAGCACGCCATCCTCAGGCCGCAGAAATTCCAGGTTGGGCGCCTGGCCGATGGAAAGAATGATGGTGTCGCACTCAAACTGGGTATCGCTGTTGTCGTAGAAGGCAGGATTGAATCGGTGGTTTTCGTCGAAGACATACTTGGTCTTCAGGCATTCCAGGCCCACGACTTTGCCGTCACGTCCGAGGACCCGCTTGGGCCCAAAACCCGGATGCATGACGATGCCTTCGGTCTCCGCCTCCTCGATTTCCTCCAACGCCGCGGGCATTTCGTGGCGCTGCTCGAGGCAAACCAGGCCGACCTCGCGAGCGCCCATGCGCAGCGCCGACAGCGAGATGTCCATCATCTCGTGCGCGGCGACGGTTTGCACATTCTCTTCCGAGGGCGTTATCTCACCGGGCGAATCATGCTGGCGCAGCACTTCGCGCGCGGCCGAGCGCGCGACATCCATGGCGACATTGCCGCCGCCGATCACGATGACTTTCTTCCCGATGGTGAACTTGTAGCCGAGATTGACGTTGAGCAGAAATTCAATGCCGCGATGCACGCCATCGAGATCAACGCCCGGGATGGAGAGGTCGCGGCTGCGATGTGCGCCAACTGCGATCAGGACAGCATCGAAGCCCTGGCGTCTCAGCTCGCCGACCGTGAAGTCGCGCCCGGCCGCGGCGTTCAGGCGCAGCGTGATGTCGCCGGTCTCCAGGATCTCGCGCACCTGCGCCTCCACCACACTGCGCGGCAGACGATACTCCGGGATTCCGAGGTACAACATTCCTCCGGCCACTGGCGACGCCTCGAAAATTGTTACCGAGTAGCCCATCAAGGCGAGATCATGCGCGGCTGAGAGCCCGACGGGTCCGCCGCCGATCACAGCGACCTTGAAAGGAAGTTTTCCGACTGGATGCGTACTGGGCGCAACCGGATGACGCGACTCGGGGCCATGCCGCTCGGTGAGGAACCGCTTCAGGGCGCGAATGGAAATCGGACGGTCAATTTGGCCGCGGCGGCACGCGGTTTCGCAGGGGTGAGCACAGACGCGCCCGCAGATGCTCGCCATAGGATTCGGATCGCGCGCAACACGATATGCCTCTTCGAAGCGCCCCTCGGCGATCAGGGTCACATAACGGCCGGCATTGGTGTGCGCGGGACACGCCATCATGCAGGGGAAATTGGTATTCAGCCATTCCCGGTCGACCTTCTTGTTAGCGAAGCGAATTTGCATCAGCCCCCTGTGGAGACGAGGTGCGCGCGGCGTGATTGGAAGAAGAAGGGCGGAGCCCTGCCCGCCCTTCGTAGCGTTTACTTCGAAAGGGTGAAGTCGGCCTTGCCGGTGCCGGCGACATCAACCGACTTGCTCTGCTGCTTGGTGCCTTCATGCCAGGCGACCACGTTGTACTTGCCATCGGGAACGTTCTCGATTTTGTAGTTTCCGCTGGCGTCAGTCTCAGCGAAGTACGGCGTCGGGCTGACAACGATGTATCCCGCCATCTCCGGGTGCACGTTACACAGCAACGACACCACACCGGGGTTATCGAACTTAAATGCCTTCTTCTCGCCCTTGGGCCAGGTACCGAGGTTGTGGCCGAGTTTCTTGTTGCCGCTGATGGAGGGCCAGAAAACATTGTGCTGAACGGTATCGCTGTTCTGGAACTCGACCGTGGTTCCCACCTGAACCGCCATAACGTGCGGGCTAAACATCAAACCCTTCTGGTCCATGACCGGCTGCTTCGATGGCGCCGGAAACGTTTTGCCCTGGATGGTGTCCACATAAACGACGGACTTCCCGGGCGACACTTTGCCTTCGATGGTGCCAGCCACAGCGGTAGCTGCGACGGCGGTGACCAATAAAACCGTTACTAGAAAACTGCGCATCATGAACATTTCCTTTCGTTGTTGTGCTTCTCTCCGGTTCAAGCTGTTAATACACGAATTCTAAACCTGCGACTGCCGTATTGGTATGGAACGGGTTCAGGGCCACCGGGAGGCCGGTGACGGGATTTGTCCCGAATATGACCGACTGCGACGGACGGAACTGGTACTCAAACGACGCCTTGATGTTAGCGTGCATCAGGAACTGCACCCCCGGAGTAACCCGGTTTCGCGTTACACTGGCCGCCCCATTGAAGGGAGAGCCGCTGAATCCGCCCGCCGTCAGGCCGTTCACGTAGTCCGAGTTGGAGTTTACGGCGTCATAGCGCATCAGCACCATCATCCAAGGATAAGCGAGCCATTCGACGTCGGCGAAGCCTCCGCTAAATGTAGCCGCCCGACCGGAAATGAACCCGACGGGTAGCGGCATAGTGCCCACCGGCAAACCAATCGGCACGCCATTGGCGTCGACCGGCAGCAGGTTGGCATCGTGCCCGTACATGTACAGGGCATTGAACTGCAGGCAGCAGCGGTAGTTGAAAGTCATGTTGCCGCCGACCCGGTAAAACGGCTCGCGCGCGGTGATGACGGTCGGAACGCCATCGGCGGTGGCCCCCGATAGCCGCTGCACCGAACGCCCATAGAAGTAGTAGCTGCCGAGGTTCAGATACGTGTGATCGCGCGGTCCGGTGGGGCCGGCTGCCTGGATGGCGTTACGGCTTTCCTTGTCGCGCTCGAGGTTAAAGCGGTAGCTAAACGAAGCGTAGAGGTCCTTGAAGTTCGCATCCGAAGCCACACCCAGCCCGCCATTATTGCTGCCCGTGGCCTGGGGAACATAGGGGATGCCTCCGTTCGCGTCTTGTCCGAATCCACTGGTGTTCTGGTCGATGAAGGCAAGCGAGTAGTAGTAGCCTCCGGTGTGCAGCCCTCCGCTCAACTCGACACCCTTGCCCGCGTCCGCTATGGTGAATTGGTTATTGACGAACTGCTGCGGAAAGGCCGGATTCATGGCCCCAATATTGGCCTGGGTGTAGATGTCGTAGGGACTGATCCAAATGCTGCGGGCCTGGGTAAAGGGCAGTTCCAGTTCAAACTGGCCGACGCGAAGACTCAGCAAGTTCTGGGGCAGTTTCAGGAACCGGCCGACATTGACGAATTTGAGATAGGCATCGCCCAATCCGCCGTTGGCGTTGGCGCCGCTGACACTGATGTCGTCGTCCACCCAGAATGCCATGTCACTGCCGAAATTGCCGGCGGTAAAGATGCTGAATAGCCCAGTCTGGAAGTCAGTGGTCGGAGTATACGGCGCCACTGTTCCAGGCGGCAGCAACTGATTGAACTTCGAGCTGCTGGTTCCCGTGTACTGAAAGTATTGGTTATAGCGCAGCCCGATCGGCGGCATACCGGGGATGACGCCCGGCCAGACGGCCTTCGGCCACAGTTCCGCGTTGGCCGGCGCTCCCAGCATTACCGGCGGAATCTTGATCATCGACTCGTCGTCCTTGGGAAACTTGAAGCCGGCGTCTTTGAAGGCTTTCCCGAAGTCGTTCAACTGGGGGAAGTCAACGTGACAGGTACTGCAACTGGTGCCATACATGCGTGAAAACGCCGGAATGGCGTAGCTGGTGCTCGAAAATACGATAGCCAGCACCATCGGCATCAGAAAGAGACTTGTCTTACGAAACGCGTTGCAAGGTCGCCGTTGCATCCTTAGTCCTCCCTTTAGGTTGTGTTGTTACGGTCAGGCTGCGCAATGGTTTTGCCGCCGACAGCCTTTGAAACTCTTGGATCGTGAATCCGAGACCGCCTGCCATCAGCAGGATTATGAACGATGCAACCCCCGTCAGCAAGAGGACGGTTTGCCAGTCAGCATCTCCGCGTTGTGGCTGAACTTGCGGTATCTGGGAAACAGACGATGCACCCCCATTCACAGGAGGCGTTCCTCCGCCTGCTGACCCTGGTTGCGTCAGTGCGCCGATGGTGCCCAGACCGGCCGATTGCGAAGGCGGATCAAGGGTCAGGTACAAATACACATCCGCCGCTTCGTCCTCGCTTAAGTAGTAAAAAACCGGCATTCTGCCGCGATAGAGCATTGGCGATGCGCCCATCAGGACCGGCGCTCCGCGAGTGACCTTGCGGATGAACTCCGGCTGGCTCTTGCGCATGGTGAGCGTACTCAGCGGGGGGATCGCTCCATCCCAAATCTGTTGGGGACCGGGGTCGGGCCCGGTTGCGGCGTGGCAGGTGTGACAAGTGGACTTCACAATGTGCTCGCCCACGCAGAGGCGCGATTCCTTCACCGCCAGCTGCTCTCTTTCTGCGCCGGGAACTGCGGCCAGTTGTTTCAGATAGGCGAAAAGCGAATTAACCTCGGCCTCATTCAGGTGAGGAAACGGCGGCATGTTCTCGCCCCCATTGCGCAGTCGCTGCAACAATGCCGTTTTGGACTGCTGCGCCAGCTTGACCGCGTCGGCCCGGCCGATCTCCATTCCAGACACCTTCATGCGTGCCATTACCAGCTCGACCGAAGTCGCCCGCACGGGGTTAATGACCGAGTTGATTTCGGGCGGGGCCCCTGCGCCGGATTCGCCATGGCATCCCTGACAATTCATGCGGTACAGGTCTGAACCATGCAGCGTCAAAGTTTGCGATGCCACAGCGGACGGCCAGTCAGCTTGCCACTGGGGAGTTGCCTCTCCAGGCGCCGGCGCAGGCGGGCCTAAGCGCCAGGTCTTGCCCATGCTGGTTTCGTCGAACGGCCGATTCAGATGTGTGAGCCAGCTTTCGCCCGCCACCGCCGTCACCGTAGCCTCTTTACTCACGCTTCCCTTTTGTGCCGCTATGCCCGAGCGACCCACCTGCGCATAAGCGCAGTGCCCGGCCAGCAACAGCAATGCGGACATCGCGACGAATCGCGATTTCTTCAGGAACTGCATACTGTCCCCCGTCCTGCCCAGAACTCGATCCAGACCCGAGGCTACGGGGATGCGACAGTGAGGTTGTCAGGGAGTTGTCAGCATGCTGTCAAACCTTAATGACCATGTGAACTCCTTTGACACTTTTGCTCGCCGGCAATACGGTGACTGCTAGTGTCGGCAATGCCTATGGACTCAGAACCGTACGGATGACATGCCGTTGCATGTCCTCCTCAGTGAATTGTGACCAAGATAACAACAGAGGCGTTGGTTGTCCACATCGGACGCCAACAGGGATGGGGTATTCATTTTGGCGCAACCTCAGCGCAACGATGCACGCACAGCGCGCGAGGTGACTAAGGCGGCGCGGCGCTGAGCTTCGGATCTCAGTACAGGAAGTCGAAATCGAACAGGAACTTGCGATCGTAATTGCCGAAAAACGTTCCGTACAGGGGATCGGCGAAGTTGGAATGCACTTCCAGCGGATTGAAATGGTTGGTCAAGTTGCGGACCGTCAGCGAGAGCCGCACCGCGTGCTGCGGATTCACCTGCAGGTCTTTGGACACGCGCATGTCCGCCGAGAAGTAATTCGGGTAACGGTACTGAGGTCCGGTCACAGTCACGTACTGCTGATATACATTCGTCGGCTGATAAGGAAATCCGTTGCGGTACTCGATGTGCGGCGACAAGGTGATTTTCTTCGGCAGTTTACCGTAGCTTCCCCAAAGCAGGAAGCGGTTGGGTATTTCGCTGGGCAAGCTGGCGGTCAGATTGGGTTGAATTACCGGCGAAGGAAAATTTCCCAGGTAGGAGCTGGCGTCGTTGACGTCACCATAGGCATACTGCCGCACGTAGGAGAAGAAGAACTGACGCGGCGAGGCCGACCCGATGCGGGCGGTAAATTCAGCCTGCCGAGTTTGCGCCCATCCAGAGGAGTTGAGCACGAAGGCAGGCTGGCCCTGAGTGGCCTCGGGTTGCAGCGTGATCATATCCTGCTCGTGGCTTTGCAGGTACTTCGCGCGGACCACCAACCAGCGCGTCACCGTTCGTTCCAATTCGAGGTTCCAGGCCGTGCTGTACGGAGCGAAGTTCCCGCTCTTGAGCTTGCGATCGATGAAGGGAAAGTTCGATTCTGCCGCCTGGCCGGTGATGTTGAGATAACGGACCGGCGGCCCGATCGGCAGGCCCTGCGCATTGTAGGTGGTGATGAGTTGATCGGGGTAGCTGTTGAAGGCATAGACATCCAGCGGCACCGAGTCATAAAAGATGCCGATGCCACCGCGGAGCACGGTTTTGCCGGACTTGCCCGGCGACCACACCAAGCCGGTGCGCGGCGCCGCCCGCGTGGTCGAGGTAATGGTCTGGCCTTCCAGACGAATCCCGAGATCAACCGCCAGGTGCGAGTTCAGTATCCAGTGATCTTGAGCGTAAACCGCAGGTTCTGTATCGGCGACCTTGTAGGGCTTGCCGCCGACATAAACAATCGTCTGCAGCAGCCGTCCGTTGGCGTCCTGCAAGCTCACTGGGTTGCCTAGGAAGCGGCCCTCGTTCTCACTGTGTCCAATTACAGAGCCGATCTGAAAAATGTGCTGGCCGTGGAAGTGCAAAGTGCGTGGCGTCCACTGCTCCATCCACACAAAGCGGGTGGCGCTGCGGGAGTTGTAGCTGAAATAATTTCCCTGATTGCCCAGCGGCGTGAGCACCATGTCAGCGTTGCCTTGGGGCGAGACTGCGCTGGAGACTCCCGTACCGGAGAATGTGGTTTGCAGCAGGCCGTCGCCGATCTGCCAGCGATGCGTCAGTGTCGCGGTGGATTCGTGGAAATTCGCATCCGGCGTTACCGGCTGAGGATTGAAGTAGTCGAGGCCGGCATATTGCAAACTGTGGGGCGCGAAATGGAAGCTCGCAGTCAGGGTCTGCCTGGCAGACAGAATGGCGTCAAGCTGGGTGAAAGAATTGTAGGCGCTTGAGCGGGTGAGATTTTGCGGATAGGGAAGCGTCATCACTTCCTGATTGTTGAAGAGATACTGAAAGCCCTCAACGAAATAGAGTTTGTCCTTGACCAGAGGCCCGCTCAGATTGAATCGGGGAGACGCATCGACGATGCCCTCCATGTGTGCGCTGCGGATGCGGAAATCGGGAAAGGGATCGTTCAAGCTGTAATCCCATTTATCGCCACCGCGCCGCGTCTCAGCAGAAACCACACCGGCGGTGAACTTGCCATACTGCGCCAGGTACGGCATCTCCGCCACTTCCACGGTCTGCACGCTATCAATGGGCACGCTGAGGCCGAAGCTCCCGGTG
The DNA here is from genome assembly GCA_003151335.1 of Acidobacteriaceae bacterium. Taxonomy (GTDB): domain Bacteria; phylum Acidobacteriota; class Terriglobia; order Terriglobales; family Acidobacteriaceae; genus Bog-257. The sequence goes on along the minus strand of PLXE01000037.1, from coordinate 9,861 downwards.
GCGGGATCGGTGACATCGACGGAGTTGACCAGCAAGGCGCTGTGGTTCTCCCCCAGGCCCGCGATGCGCACGCTGCCGTCCTTGGCGCGCACGATGCCGGGGATGAGAGGCAGCGCGTCCGCCAGAGTGGCGGGGCGCAGGGCGCTGTTCTTGGCCTGAGCGGTAGGCAGCGTGGATTGAATGCCCGCGGTTTCGGTGACCGGATTGGAGGCTTCGCCTTTGACTTCGACACTCTGCTCGCTCAGCGCCGCTGCACTCAAGACGACGTCAATGTCCTGAGCGGCGTTGCTGTCGCTGACCTCCAAGGTGGTTTCATTCGGCAGGTAACCTTTCTTTTGAACGCGCAGCGAATAACTGGCAGCGCCGTTGAGCGAAAGCGTTACTTTTCCCGTGGCGCTGGTGGTGGAGGTGCTTATGAGCGCGCCGCTGGAGCGAATCTCCACCATCGCATCAGGAACAGGCTGGTTGTTTTCGTCGATCACCGACAGATTGATGGAGTAGGCCCGAGGGTCGCTGGGAGCGGAGGCCCAGAGAAAACCGCAGAGCGGCAGCATCCACACGAGCAACACCACGCTCTGGAGAACAGCGTGGATCACCAGCGATCGTGATGGAGTGGTCATCCTGTGAGAGCTCAGCGTGGCCCCTCGGTAGTGCTGGAATGTCGCCTTATGATTATGCTCGTGATAGCTAACCAGCATCTATCTTCGTTGATGTTCACGGCGAACTTGATACTTAGATTCTACCTGTCCGGCACCAGCGCTGCCAATGAGATGAACAGAATGTCATCNNTCAGTTTCGAGGGGACCAGGATTCACGTGTTCTGCATATCTCGAACTGGCGCCGCCTCCGCTCAGGACGACAAGGTGGAAGGATCCCGCACAACTCGAGACTTGAAACTCGCAACTGACTACTGACTACTGACTANNCCCCAATCTTGATAGGGCACAACAAAACTCGTGCTCGCCTTGACCGCGTCGCCGTTCTTTTCGACCGGCAAGGACAGTCTGAGGTCACGGTTGGCGCCATGGATATGAAGTACGCCTTGCACCTGTAGGTTCGATGTCCCTTGGTCGGCGAGCCTTCCGATTACATGGCTGGGAGAAAAAACGATCTCGGGATAGCGCTGGCTCTGCAGCACCTCTTTGTGCATTTTCTTGTCGCGGGACTGATTGCGGCTCTCGCCGCTGGTGGCATCCACAATGATTTCACCGCTGGCGGCGCCGGATTGCGGGTCGAATGTGACGCTGCCACGCTTGAGTTTGAAAGTGCCATGGACGGTGTGCATCGTAGCTCCCAGCGTCCACTCGATTTTGGTTTGGGCGGGATCAAGATGAACCGTGATCTGCTGCGCCGCCACCATCGACGGCAACAGCGCCAGCCAGGCGAACCGCGCGATACAGCTCGTAGGCATACGGGGAGGGTAACAGTTTCGAGTTTCGACTTTCCAGTTTCGAGCGCGCCAGCGATTGTTGAACCTGCGAAGCTATGGGCTTCCATCGCCGGGTGGCTCGCGGGCGGGCATTTGTTTCGCTTAGCGGTTCTCCGCTACAACGATCTGCCCGCTGAGAATGTCAGCCGCCTGAGTAAGGGTCAGGTCATCGGCCACTGGCTGGAAATCACTGCGGGTTTCGGTCTGCTGCACGTTGATTGTCTTGAAGAGGAGAGCTTTTCCTTTCATGTCCACCGGTCGACTCGGCCATTATGGGTGTCTCGCCGAATATGGACATCGAGGCCCGCGACCTGGTGCAAGAGGGGAAACGCAATGGGCGATCCGGAAACATCCGACGGAAAGTTCGCCACCAGGTGCGGCGAGACCCCACTCCTTGCTTCTATTCGTCAAGCGACGCCGATCTGCGCTGGACGCGCGAGCGTTTCCAAACAGATTTCCAGAACCCCAATTGATCTCGGCGTGTGTCTTTGCCCGTTTCGGGATGAAGCCGAGGCCCACTCCAGATATGAGCAATTCTGCACAGACCGCAAAAAGCCCAGGGATTACAAAAGTGACAGCCCTCAAAGCGGCTCGGAAGAGCCGTAATCCGTTTTCTTACAAGGGCCAAGGAGAAATATGAAAACCAGCACGAAAGACAGGATCAAGGGCAGCTTCCACGAGGTGAAGGGAACCATCAAGGAGCAGGTCGGAAAGGCCACGAACGACCGCAAGTTGAAAGCTGAAGGGAAAGTCGAAAAGAACGTAGGCAAGGTTCAACAGCGCATAGGCCAGGCAAAAGAAACCGTCGCGAAGTTGAAAGGAAAGCTCAAAGGTCTAAAAACTGCGTAGGCCATTCCGCAATGAATCGGCAAAATTGACTAAGCCTACATTTCCTTTTTCAAGTTGGCCTAAACCGCCTTATGATCGGGCCAACGCCAGGGTCCTTGCGGTTTGAGGGGACAAAGGATGCTCCGGAGGGGGATTCTAGCTTAATTGCCAAACCCTGGGTTATACTCGACGCCGTTCTGAAGGCAGACGCTGGAGGAAAAGTATGTTTCACTTAATCTGGTACGTTCTTATCGGGCTAATCTCGGGGGTCATCGCGAAATCGGTGATGCACGTGCATTTAACGATGTTCTGGACGATCGTGCTCGGCATCATTGGATCGATCGTCGGCGGCAGCGTTACCCACATGTTTTCGCGCCCGACAAACGCGCGATATCATCCCGCCGGCCTCATTTTCTCCACACTGGGGGCGATCTTGCTTCTCTTCATTTGCTATAAGCTGAAGATTCATCTTCCCCAAGTCAACCCGTTCTAGCTCGCCGACGACAATTTAGCCTCGGCTCTTATGCTCCCGAGGGGGCCGACGCGAGATGAGGCTTGGTGCCGGAGAACGCGCCAGGACCATACCCTAAACCGTGGAGCGAGCCGCTTATGGGAAGACAAAGCCCAATTGCAGAATGCTTTTGGGACCAGCCGCTACAAGACCTGCTCCATCTGTTGCAGACATCTCCAGCGGGTCTGAGTTCTGCCGAGGCGACACAACGGCTGCGTCTTTATGGCGCCAACAGCTTCGTGCAGGAATCCCGCTTCGCCGCACTATTCAGTTTTCTCCGCTTATTTGCTAATCCCCTCGTCATCATCCTTCTCATCGCCAGCGCCATATCTCTCGTACTCGGCGACCCCGTTGGCGGACTGATCATCATCTCCATCGTTGTGCTGAGCCTGCTGCTGAACTTCTTCATGGAATTCCAGGCCCGACATGCCGTTGAGAAGATCCAGAAACAGGTTGCCACAACTGCTGCCGTCATTCGTGATGGGAAAGAACAAGAACTGCCGGTAGCAGAACTGGTTCCGGGAGACATCATCCGATTAAATGCTGGGGACCTCGTGCCGGCAGACTGCCGGTTGCTCAAGGTAACCGACCTGCATGTGCGCGAGTCAGCCCTCACCGGAGAGTCCCTGCCCGTCGAAAAGTCAGCAGATGACCTTTCAGTGGGCAAACACGGGGTGGCTGATGCCAGCAACAGCGTCTTCCTCGGCACCGCAGTGCAGACCGGTATTGCTACCGCGGTTGTCATTTGTACAGGCAAAGATACCGCCTTCGGTGAGATTGCCAAGCGCCTGACTATGCGGCCGCCGGAGACCGAGTTCGCTCGCGGTATACGCCACTTCGGCCTGATGATCACGTGGGTAACCATGCTGCTTGTGCTTTTCGTCCTGCTGGTAAACCTCATCCTTCACCGTCCGCTGCTGGAGTCTTTCCTGTTCTCCGTCGCGCTTGCCGTGGGGATGACCCCGGAGATGATGCCCATGATCATCACGGTCACACTGGCCCAGGGCGCGAGACGCATGACGAAGAGGAAAGTCCTGGTCAAGCAACTGGCGGCCATCGAGGATTTTGGCAGTATAGATATCCTCTGCAGCGATAAGACGGGCACACTCACGGAAGGGGAGATAGTGCTCGACCGGCAAGTCGACGTCCAAGGTAAGGACGAAGAGAATGTGCTGCGGATGATTTATCTGAACAGTTACTTTGAAGCCGGCATCAAGAGCCCGCTCGACGACGCGATCTTGAAGCACGAGCACCCTTCCATCGTGGAGTACGAGAAGGTCGACGAGATCCCCTTCGACTTCAACCGCAAGCGCCTTTCCGTCGTGGTACGGCACGGTGACGAACATCTCCTCATCACCAAGGGCGAGGCGGAGAACGTCTTCGCAATTTGTCAGACCGTTAACATCGCTGGGGCTTCCCAGCCGTTCGATGAAAGCCAGCGGGCCGGCGCGGCAGAGACCTTCAAGAAGCTGAGTGCCGACGGCTACCGCACTCTTGGTGTCGCGGTGCGGAAGGTGGACAAACAGGATGCCTACACCCTAGCGGCTGAGCAAAATATGACGCTGGTCGGGTTTGCAGCGTTCCTGGATCCCCCCAAGGAGGGGATCCAGTCCGTTCTCGAGGCACTAAAGGAGAATGGGATTTCCGTAGTCATCATGACTGGCGACAACCAGTATGTGACACAGAAGGTTGCCCATGACGTTGGATTGCCGGCAGATCGCATTCTCACCGGGAGTGAGGTCGACACGACGGACGATGCCGCTCTGGCCTACCAGGCCGCGCACGGCGCCATCTTCGCCCGCATGTCTCCGGAGCAGAAGGACCGGGTCATCCTTGCTCTTAAAACACGGGGGCATGTGGTCGGGTACATCGGTGACGGCATCAACGATGCTCCGTCGCTGCACACTGCGGATGTCGGTATCTCCGTAATGAATGGCGTGGACGTAGCCAAAGACGCTGCCAAGGTCATCCTGTTGGAAAAGGACCTTGCCGTGTTGAACGACGGGGTGAACGAGGGACGTCGCTCCTTCGCCAACATCATGAAGTACATCATCATGGGAACCAGCTCGAACTTCGGCAACATGTTCAGCATGGCGGCGGCATCGCTGTTCCTGCCCTTCCTGCCCATGCTGCCGACCCAAATTCTGTTGAACAATTTCCTGTATGACATTTCGCAGATCAGCATCCCCGGCGATAATGTTGATCCCGCCCTCCTGCACCGGCCCAAGCGATGGCAGATCGCCTTCATTCGCCAGTTCATGATGATCGTCGGGCCGATCAGTTCGCTTTACGACTTCCTCACCTTCGCGGTGCTGCTCTGGGTGTTCCATGCTTCGACCAACGCACCGCTATTCCGCACCGGATGGTTCGTGGAGTCCTTGGCAACTCAAACGCTCGTGGTTTTTGTGATCCGGACGGCCGGCAATCCCCTGAAGAGCCATCCCAGCCGCCCGTTGTTTCTAAGCGTGCTGGCGGTCGTGGGAATCGCCGCTGTGCTGCCGTATACGGTAGTAGGAAGGCTCTTGCGGTTTACTCCGCTGCCACTGTCGTTGCTGGGTACGATTGCGTTTCTCGCCGTGACCTACATCCTGCTGGTGCAGGTCGTAAAGTCCTGGTTCTATCGCCGGCACGCGCTGCTTTGATGGAGCGGCTGAACAAGGCGCAGAACCGGGCTTGCTTCCGATTGTCCGCACTCACACGACTGTTCCGAACAGCCACCCGACGCCTGAGGTGATCGCCATGGCGAGCGCACCCCAGAAGGTGACGCGAATTGCGCCTCTTATTACTCTTGCGCCACCCGCGTGTGCAGCCAGCCCTCCTAGAAGCGCGAGGAAGAGCAGTGAAGTGCCAGACACAAAGGGAATCAACCCTGCCTCCGGGGAGATGGCAGTGACCAAGAGGGGCAGGACTGCTCCGATGGCGAAGCTGCCAGCCGATGCCCATGCCGCCTGAATCGGACGCGCACGAAGAGTCTCGGAGATGCCGAGTTCGTCGCGGGCATGCGCGCCTAGCGCATCATGGGCCATCAGCTGCTGGGCAACCTGTTTCGCGAGCAAAGGTTTGAGTCCGCGCTCGACATAGATTGCCTGTAGCTCCTTGTGCTCGCCCTTGTCGTCTGCCTTGAGTTCCGCCCGCTCAAGCTTGAGGTCGGCCTGTTCGGTATCGGCCTGTGAGTGGACAGACACGTACTCACCTGCAGCCATCGACATGGACCCGGCTACCAGGCCAGCGACTCCTGCGACCAATACGCTGCGGTGATTGGCATGCGCGGCGGCGACACCGAGCACCAGACTCGAGGTGGAAAGGATGCCGTCGTTCGCGCCCAGTACCGCCGCGCGCAGCCAGCCGATACGTTCTGTGCGGTGTTGTTCCTGGTTGCTCACAACCATTCTTGAGGTCTCTTTGAGCAGGGCAAAGCGCAATCCTGGTTTGAATCGCGCTTTGCCGAAAAACAATTTCCCTTACTGCACGCTTCCTGTTGTGACGGTTACATCGGTCCCGATGGACTCACCGGATACGACGAGCTCAACCCGTCGATTCTCCTGCCGTCCTGCGGAGTTCTGGTTGGAGGCGACCGGTAGCGTATTGCCAAATCCTTGCGCTGTTACGAAATTTGTCGATACGCCTTGTTGCACCAGATAATCGCGCACGGCCCCGGCACGCTGCTCAGACAGGCCTTGGTTCAGCTGGTCGGTGCCCACATTGTCAGTGTATCCTCCAACGGCAATGTTGAGCCCAGGATAGGCAATCAAGATACCGGCAACCTTGGAGAGTTTCTCTCGGGCGCCCGGCTTCAACGTGTACTTGCCGGTGTCAAACAGGACATCCGACATGCTAACAATCAGCCCACGTGCGGTGTCGCGCGTTTGCAGGATGGCGTTCAATTGCAGTGACAACCGTGTCCGCATGGCTGCTTTGTCGCTTTCGGCTGCCTGCAGCTGCTGCTGGGCCTGAGCTGCCGCCAGGCGAGCCTGCTCCGTATCGGCTTGCGCCGCAGCTACTTGACTGGCTGAGTTGGCTTGGCTTAGCTCCATGTCCGACTTCGCTTTGGCAGCATCCGCCTGCGCCAGTTCCTTCTGCCGGGTCGCGTCGTCCGCTGCCTGGGCGGACGCCTGCAGTTCGTTCGACTGGTGTTGCGCAATCAGCTTCTTGACCGCAATCTCGCGGGCGTCTTCCGCCGTCTGTACAGCTTCGCGCGACACCGCAATCATCTGCTTTCTATCGATGTGCTTACTGGTAGCGTAGCCATCCGCCTGGTCCATCAGGCTGACAGCATGCTGGTAGCTGGAGCTGGCGTACTGCTCTGCCCCAAAGGACCGTGCGATGCGCAGAGCATTGCGCGCCTCGAAAAACTCCAAGGGCAGCCTGGCATTCAGCACGACCGGATCGAACTTGTAGCCAGTGGGAATATATCCGCCGCGTTCGAGAAGGTCGTATTTTGCATTCATGGGCTCTGTTGTTCCCCTGGTGTCTTCACGAACGACGTTTTCCAGCACTACGACGTTGCTGGGCTGGCGCACGGCATAGTACGGCTCCGCTGTAACAATCAGCGCGAATGCCTGCAGGTCGGTGGTCACATCCAGCTTGCTGCGGTCGTTGTCGCCTACCAATACCTCCCCGAGGTTTATGGCGCGGCCCTCAGGACTAATCGCCCACATCACATAGGTCAGATACTCATTGCCGAAGGTCGTGGGTCTTTCCAGCTTGCCAAATTCGACTTCGATTTCGATGTAACCTTTCTTGCTTTCGACCTTGGCCTCGCCGTTGGCCGCAGGCATCAGGTCCGTTCCTGCGAAATTCAGTTTGGTCGCTCCGCCGCGGTGGCGATAGTTGACCGCCTGCACCGTCCGGCTAACTACATTTACCCGGAATGTCGTTATGTGCGTGGTCTTGGTTTCAACGACTTGTGTCGTTTGCTGTGTGCCAGGATCGGATGAATTCGTCTGCTGCGGAGATGGCATCGCCAGCGCCGAAACACCCAATACCATAAGGCAGGGCAGGAACATTGTCGCTATTTTCACTGATAGCCTCCTTCAAGAAGTTTGCACCTACCATTTTGAAGGCTGTTCGCCCTGAATACTGAGCATATTTGACCGCTCCCGGTTCTCGCAGGTCAGGAGATTCGCGAAATGGATCAGATGTCAGGCGGGGCACTGAGGATTAGCCGAGGCAACCGGTCGGACCAAGAAGACCAAGTTAGGGTGCACAATTTGCACAGCTTTTTGGGGGCAGCGCGCCCCAGAGAAGGCAGCAGATCACTGAGCAGCTCATAGCGAACGAGCAATTCTGACCAGCTTTTGGAACCTGATCGTTGAATACTAGTCGTTGGATACTAGTCAACGATACAAGACTCTACTTCACCCAAGGAAACTTGCAAACCGAACCTTAACAGTTCCGCGACACGTAAGGCGTAAAGGAGTTCTCGATGAATTTCAATCTGATGGATCCAAAACTGATTGCTCTCGCAGTGGTAGTGGTTCTGATAATCGTGGTTGGCGTTGCCCTTTACATGCGCAAACGCAAGAACACCACGGCAGGACTCCGAAACCGTTTCGGGCCGGAGTACGACCGGGCGGTTAAACAACATGGGTCTGAACGCAAAGCGGAAGCGAAGCTGACAGATCGTGAAACAAGGGTTGAAATGCTGAAGATCCGCGATCTTGACCCAGCGGAGCGTGAACGCTACCTCGCCCAGTGGCAGACGGTGCAGTCCCGCTTTGTCGATTATCCGAAGGGTGCGGTGACGGAAGCCGATGAGTTGGTGTGTTCGCTGATGCAGACGCGCGGCTATCCGGTCGCTGATTTTGATCAGCGCGCGGCGGACATTTCCGTCGACCATCCCCGAGTCGTGGAAAACTACCGATCGGCGCACGCCGTCGCCTTGCAGCTCGGCAAAGGCGAAGCCAGCACCGAAGACCTGCGGACCGCGATGATCCACTACCGCTCACTGTTCGACGAACTGGCACAGGTGCAAATACCTGGCGACAAAAAAGTGGCGTAACCCGAGGGTCTACGACTCGCCAGCAATGGCTATCAATTGAGAACAGAGGAGAAATTCATGATGAAACCGAGCACGGACGATAAAACCACAGGCAAGCTCCACGAAGTCAAAGGAACAATCAAGCAGAAAGTCGGCGAGCTTACCAACAAACCCGACCTGGAAGCTGATGGCAGAGCTGAAAAGAATGCCGGCAAAGTTCAAAACTGGGTTGGCAAGGTCGAAAAGGCTGTCGGCGAATAAACGAATCAACATCGAATCTGGAAACGAGAGAGGGCAGAGCATTATGGTGCAATCAGTGTCGGAACGAACGGGCGAGCAAATTGCCGAAACGGCACGCAAGGCTTCTCATGCGGCAGCTGCCGTTGCGGATGCATTTGGGGATGGCTTAGGAGCAGCGCGGCGTGTCGCAAAACAAGGCGGCGACGCTGCTGAAGAGCTTTTTGATGACACAACCAAGCGCTTACAGCGACATCCTATTGAGACAATTGTGGTGACATTCGCAGTAGGCGTTACGGCTGGAATAGCGATCGGCTGGATGATGAAGCGAAGGTAGCTCTAGCAACAAAAGACTGAATACGCGAGACAAGGGCCCAGTGCGCTGGGCCCTCTTCGCTGGATCCCAGGGTCTCATCCCCACAACCGCCGTACAGATGATGGTGTCTTCCCACAGGCAGAGTTAGTCCACCGCGGCCCAACTTGGGCCCAACTGGCAGTGGTCAAAAGGATACAGCGATTCGCCGCGCCTGCGTTTACGCTGGTGTAGAGGTAATACCCATGAAAGCACTTGTAGGTCTCGGAACAGCAGTCCTGTTCCTGTCTCTCGGAACCACTGTTCCTGCCTTTGCACAGCAGGGACAAGGGGGAGCCAAGCCAGAACAGAAGCAGCCGCAGCAGCATGCTCAGCCGCAGCCACAACAGCATGCGCAGCCACAACAGAAACAGCAGCAGCCACAACAGCATGCTCAGCAGCAGCCGAAACAACAGCAGCCACAACAGCACGCCCAGCAGCAGCCGAAACAACAGCAGCCACAGCAGCATGCCCAGCAGCAGCCGAAACAACAGCAGCCACAGCAGCATGCCCAGCAGCAACCG
>PLXE01000025.1:222-7255 GCA_003151335.1 Acidobacteriaceae bacterium | reverse complement strand
CGTCGAACCCGGATTGTACAGGCTGTTGAGGTTTCAGAAAGCAGCTGTGCGAGGAAATTATGAGACCGGACACCAGCCTTTTCAAAGCGTTTGAGATTTTTGACCATACGGGATGTCGGGATCGGCGTCCTTCCAGAGGGTGAGGATCGTGAACTGGCCTACGTCAAGTGCCTGAACCTGAGGGCGGATTCGTCGTAGCGCCGCGGGGCGTGATAACCACGAATACCAGGCAGTCGCGTATATTCAAAGAAAGCCTTTGCATTCGATTCGATAAGGGGATTCCAGATGACAGTGAAGAAGCTCCGCCGTTTTGCGATTGCCGGTTTGTTCCTCCTCGTTGTCTGCGCTTGGATGCCGGTGAACACCAGCGCCCAGGGTGGCAATTACAGCTTTATGAACATCGACTATCCCGGCGCAGATTTCACGTCTGTCGGAGGGATCAATGACAGTGCGGCGGTCGTAGGCTACTATTTCGGCGGCGACGGTGTTGTCCACGGCTTCCTGTATAACGGCACCGCGTATTCTGATCTCGATTATCCTGGCTCCAGCGCGACCGGAGCTGCGGGCATCAACAATAGCGGCGTGATCACCGGATATCACAGTGATGCCGGCGGCACGCACGGATTCCTGGACAACCAGGGCAGTTTCAGCTCATTCGACTGCCCCGGTATTGGGGCAGGCGGGACCAATCCCCATGGAATCAACAACAACGGCGTGGTTGTCGGAGTCTGTTACCAGCAATCCGGCATTGGCGGTTTTATCGACAATAACGGCGTTTTCAGCTTTATCAATTACCCAGGTGGATGCAGCACGATTGCCTTCGGCATCAATGACAGTGGCCAGATCGCGGGAACGTATCGCGACGGTTGCTCAGGTAACACGCATGGGTTCCTATACTCGGCCGGCACCTTCACGGCCATCGATTACCCTGGCGCATCCCAGACCTTCGCGTTGGGCATAAACAACGCCGGTGTGGTTGTGGGATATAGCAATTTGAACAGTTTTCCCTACGAGGTCGGCTTCCTCTGGCAAGCAGGTCAATTCACCCTCATCAACTCCTCCGCATCGCCGGAAGTTAACGGCATTAACAATGGCGGCGCGATCGTGGGGCTCTATCTTCCTGGAGGGTTTGAGCACGGTTTCCTGGGGACCCCGTCTTCTTCGCCACAGCTGCAGTTGGTCCCCGTCCTGCCCTGCCGTTTGGTTGACACTCGGCCACAGAACGGCGGCAGCGGTCCGATTCTGGGTGGCACCTTCCAAAGCTTCCCGATTCCGCAAGAAGGCAACTGCAACATTCCTACAACCGCCGCCGCGTATTCGCTGAACGTCTCGGTAGTGCCGTCGGGCCCACTCGGCTACCTCACCATCTGGCCCACGGGCGAAAGCCGGCCTGTAGTCGCTACCTTGAACTCGCTGGATGGCCGCATCAAGGCCGACGCCGCGATCGTGCCGGCAGGAACGGGCGGGGCCGTCAGCGTTTATGTCACCAACACGACCAACGTGATTCTCGACATCAACGGCTACTTCGCACCGGCATCGCCCCCTTCCACGTTTGCCTTTTATCCGCTGACACCCTGCCGCGTCGCCGACACCCGCAAGGTCAACTTTCCCTCAGGCTTGGGCGCGCCGTACCTGCCCGGTCAGCAGGAACGTGATTTCCCCATACTCAATGCCACGAGTTGCAACATTCCATCCAGCGCCATCGCGTATTCGCTGAACTTCTCCGTCGTGCCGCACGGCCCGCTGGGTTATATGACGGTCTGGCCCACCGGCCTGCCGCGACCCACGGTTTCAACCTTGAACGACATTCCTGGTCAAATCATCGCCAATGCGGCGATTGTGGTCGCGGGCGTCGGCGGCGATGTAGCGGTTTATCCATCCAATGATACCGACTTGATCATTGATATCAACGGCTACTTCGCGCCGGCCGGGACGGGCGGACTGTCGCTGTATACGCTAGTGCCTTGCCGGGTCATCGACACCCGCAAAATCGGCAATGGGCAGCCCTTCAGCGGAAACCTGACTCCCCCGGTGGACGTAACGGCCAGCCCGTGTGGCGTACCCGGCGCGGCGCAAGCGTATGTCCTCAACGCGACCGTTGTCCCCACAGGCGCGCTGGGCTACTTGACGCTATGGCCCGACGGCGAACCGAAACCGCTGGTCTCGACCTTGAACGCGCTGGATGGCTCCATCACCAACAACATGGCGATCGTGCCCAGCACCAACGGAAAGGTTGATGCGTATGCGTCGGGGCTCACGCAATTGATCCTCGACATCTCCAGCTACTTCGCGCCGTAGGGCCTGCAGAGGAGAACGGGGGGAGTCGGATCGCGAACTTGTCCCGAAGTCCTGTTCTGGGAGATCTGCCGCTGACAATCGCTGAGATTCCTCCCGAGTCGAGACGGTGGAGAAGGCAATCCGAAGAGACTAGTCGAGGCTGCAAGCCTCGTCTTTCCAACCCGTTCGATTTTTTTGACTATACGGGATCTATCGTTTACGAGGACTTATTTCACTCCAGGTTAAGTCGGGCCTAGATGTAAACGCGACTTAGCGGGCATTCGACTGCCCAGAGGAACGAAAACCCAGTTTCCATCCGGCTCTCACGCCAGTATTTCGTCAAGCCAGTTGTAGATACAAGAATCCCGATAACCAGGAGCGGCAACTTCGCAGTGCTGATCCGCCCCTTGCTCGTGCGTGAAGTGGATCATCGTCTTGGGGTAGCTCAACACATCGTAGAGTTTCTGTGCCTGACCGGGAAAGAACTGTTCGCTTTCCGGGGAGGTAATCAGCATGGGGCAATGGATGCGGCCGGCAACCTCCGTGAGATTGTATTCCTGCACGGCGTGAAAGGCGTCGTAGTAAGAGTTCATTCCATACGGCCGCATTCGAAAGCGCAGCGTCATTCTGCTCCTCACATTCGAATCGACGCCCATTTGTATCATCTGGTCGAACTGGCTTTTGTCTTTGCCATCCAGCACGCTGCGAACAAATGCGGGCAAATGACCCAGCCAGGGCGCTGACACATCCCATACGCCCGGATCGGCGACCCCGGCGGCAATGCGATGCTCGAAGGCCAGCGCACGCGGCACCCAGTAGCCACCCTGGCTGACGCCAATCAGGGCTATGCGCTTAGGATCGACCTCCAGATGGCGCAGCATGGCATCGACCACCGGCGTAATCACCTTCTCCCAGTCCGGACGGAAGTAGAGCTTTCGCGCCCATAGTGAATCACCCTGACCGGGACCGTTGAAGATCAGGCAATTGCAACCGCGCGCCAGGGCACCAGCGCCGCCCAGAACATAGCTGCTTATCTCCATGCCGTCGGCACCGTTATTAATCACCACAAGCGGCCTTGGGCGGCGCGAGTTGTCTCCACGCAGAAACCATCCTGTGAGGCTGGTGCCTTCGTAGGGAATTTCCAGCCGCTCGATGGGCGGGTTGAAGAGCGCTGCCGCCGCGGACCAGCTAGCTGCATACTCCTGCCAACACGGAAACATTCGCGCGGGATCCTCTGTACCGTCCAGAAAACGCAACGCAGTGCTGAAGTAACTTGCGGCCGCGAGATAGGCTTCCTTTGCACTCACGTTGTGTCGTTTGGCCACTGCCGACTCAGCCACTGTGCGCAACTCCACGCCAGCCTGGTGATAGGCTACCCAAGCAGACTCGAAATCACCGGTCTTGATTTTGGAGGCAATTGACAGCAGCTTGCCGGGGTCTCCAGCGCGATAGTACGAGTGTCCAAGGGAAATCTGGGCGGCAAAGCCGAAGTCCGCGTCAGTAAGGAGTGTGAAGGGCGCTGGCTCTTGCGCCAAAGTCTGCGCAGGCGCGGCATTCACCGCGACGGCGGCTGAGGCGGCAACCCCGGATGCGAGGAAAGAACGACGATTCATTTGGATTGACCTTTCTCTTCAGTCATGCGCAGATTGTGAGGCTGAAGGCACCGTCATTTGTGAAGCTAAAATGTCCATAACCTTTCAGGCTTGACCACAAACTTGAGCCAGCCTTCCCATACGTCGGTCCAGGCATGGGTCGCGATGTTGATGCGCAGATTTCTTCGCCACGCGGCCAGCGCTCCGTACAGAACTCCCAGCACACTGATCACAATCACGTTTTTCCATCCCTGGTAGCTGTGAAAGAGGCCAAAAACCAATCCCTGGCCCAGCACGGCCAGCACAACACTTCCACTCAACGCTTGAAGCTGCCGCTGCAGATAGCCGCGAAAGGCCATCTCCTCGCAAACGCCCGCGGTGACGGAAGCTCCCATCCAAACAAGGATCTCAAGCAGGCTTTGCGGCAGTAGACTATCGACGGACTTAGCGCTGCTTGTGCCAGGCACTCCGGAAAGCAGCCAGTGAACGCCATAGGCTGAGCCCTCCCACAGCACCCAGAACGGCAGAGCAATCCCCAGGTCCACCGCAACGCTCTTCCATGAGCTCCAACGCCCGCCGGAGAGTGTCTTCAGATTGCCGCCAGCGTGATGGACACCGCCCCAACAGTAATAGAGAAGCGCCCAGTCCATAAGGATTGCGGTCAGGTAGATGGGAATGGCTTTGCTGTGGCTGGCGAGCTGGCCGGGGCTTGCTCCGCCGCCTCCGGCAGGTGCGTGTTGGGCTAGAGACCCTAATGCGACCACGCCGGCCCCAATCAGGAGAAAGCCCACAAGATGTGTCCACGAAGCGATCTGCCGCGGCCTCTGGCCCAGCTCCGGATTCGTTTCTTCGAGTAACTCACTTGCCGGCATGACGCTTCTCCTTTCTTGTGGGTCGCTGCTGCCTGCTGGCGATCTTGCGCAGTTCGGCCAGTGTCTCCTCTCCCCAGCGCAGGTGCGCTTCCAACTCCAACTGCCCGAAGCGCGCTGCCATCTTCCAATATGGCGTGTCTGGATACTGCTCCTGGGCGTTCACCGCGTCTCCGGCTTCCGTGAACTTCTGGACCAGCGGTCGCGCCCTCTCGACCATCCGTCCCACGTATCCAATCAGGATTTCCGCTGGAACCTGTGCGCCGAAGAACAGCTTCAGCAACAGTTCATTGCGCGGAATCTCCGGCTGCGGCTCAACTGCCAGCCAGGCCGTCAATCGCTCGCGTCCGGTCTTCGTGATCGAGTAGATGTGCCGGTCCGGCTTGCCCTTTTGCCGTTCGGTCTTCGAGGTGACGAGCCCCTCAGCCGCTAGAGCTTTCAGATTTGGATAGATCTGCCCATAGCTCTCGTTCCAGAAAAAGCCCACCGATTCGCGGATGGCCTGCCCCAGATCGTAGCCAGACATGGGCGCGATCGTCAGCAGGCCAAGAAGTACGTCCATGCTCGAACTTGTACGTTTTGCCATATGGCTAATATATATATATCTATTAGTGCTATGTTGTCAATCGTCCGCCCCAAACCGAGCGTTTCGTGGGCACAACTCTTGCGCCTGCTCCAAGTGAGGCAACGTACTTAAGCTTCACGCTCGGCATCGTCCGCTAACCTATAGATGGAAAAATGAGGAAATCTGCCGTCGTGCGCCTCTATGACGGCGACGGCCTCGAATTCCCGGGCCTTGGCCTTGTGTACCGTGAGCAGCTGAATGCAGTGTTTGGGCCGCGCAAAAATGCCCAGATCCTCAACGCTGAGTGTGTCCCCGCCTTCGCGGCCGCCGATATCGTCCACCATCTCTGCGGCTGATTCCTGTAAAGCAGCTGCCTCGTCGGAGGACAGCATCTCTGCTTCGACAAGGACTCTGGAAAAACGGGCGGCCGCGTCAACGATCCAATCGATAGCGGAGTCCGACGTATCTCTTGCTGCTGCGGCTTCGGCCAAAAGCTTGCAAACAACGATGCGTCCCCTGAAATCGAATACGGAATATGGGGCGTGATCGGTCAGGTTGGCGATAAGCACAAAGAGTGCGCGCTGCACGGCAATGGCGATTTCGGATTCGGGGCTCTCCAGGTAAGCGCCGATGGGTTCCACCAACTGCGCAATCAAATGACTTCGCTTGTAGGGCCGCGCCCCGGGGCCGACAGCAGGTATGTTTTGCCTGCGAAGCTCTCGCGCGAGGTTGAAGAGCGAAACCCCCTATGGTCAAGAAACTCATCTTCGCTTCCAAGGAAGGGGAGTTTCCCCGACCGAAGGCTCATGCCGCTTCCCGCTCATGGTACTTGAGCAGATCACCCAGTCGTTGCTGGCAACGCACGATTCCGTTATCTCTGCTCGCCCCTCGGTTCGGCAATGGGAACAGGAGCCGGTCCGCCTCAAGCTGAGGAATGCCAAGGGCTTCCATCTGCGCAAATGCCGATTTACCGATATTCCAAAGCGCGAGGGCCTTGGGTTCAAGCACGCTTTCGATCTTCTGGCCAGCGGCGATAAGAGCGGCTTCGACAGTCTGAAAAATACTCATAGATAACTCCATCGTTGAGGTTGGGCCCCGGACAGAACGTACGGGGCAAGGAAGGTTGGCGGGTGTGCGATTAGCGGCCAGAACCGCTAAACTTGATTCAGAGATTATCGGAGGCAGCCATGTCGAGTCCGGATGAATACAAAGAGCGCATTCTGTCCTACATACAAGGCAAAGACCCACTTGCAGTCCAGCGGCGGACCCCGGAATTACTTGCACAGCTGGTTGAGGGAAAGCATGAAACTGACTTTCAGGAGCGCCCTGAGACTGGTAAATGGTCGGTGACGGAGCTGCTGGCCCACCTCGCCGATGCCGAGATCGCTGCTTCCTGGCGCTACCGTCAGATGATCGAGCACAACGGCGGCCCGCTGTCACCGTATGATCAGCAGCTATGGAATACGCTCGGAAGTAATGCCTCCCGGAATTCGGCTGACTCACTCCAGCTCTTTCGCTTGTTGCGAGAAAACAACCTCCGCATGTTCGACCAACTCACGGACGAGCAGTGGAATAGCCACGGCATCCATGCCGAGCGAGGGGAGATGAGCGTCCGCGACCTGATGCAGCAACTAGCCGGTCATGATCTCAATCATATGGAGCAGATCCGGAACATCCTGACGACTGTCCCTCGTCACAATCCTGGCCGGCTGTGAAATCAACAACTTCGC
>PLXE01000025.1:0-130 GCA_003151335.1 Acidobacteriaceae bacterium | reverse complement strand
CAGTGGGCGGTGGCCGCAGGATCCCAAGCAGATCCGTGAATTGATCTTTCACATGGTCGCTGACAATCCCAGTTGGGGTGCGCCTCGCATCCATGGCGAACTCCGGATGCTCGGCTTCGACGTGTCGGAA
>PLXE01000109.1:199-3792 GCA_003151335.1 Acidobacteriaceae bacterium | reverse complement strand
ATGTGCTGGGCCGTATCGCCGAACAACGCCAACCTATCAGTCAGCCCTCGGAGGACTTCAAAATGAGCCTAGAAACGATTTTGATTATCGTCCTGATTGTGTTCTTGCTTGGTGGAGGCGGTTGGTACTGGCGGGGGCGCGGTTAACGACACGTTCTGGAACGAGAGAATAGCCGTTTCTTGGAGCGGGACTTGGCATGTCAATAGCAGCTCCGCCACTCCGTCAACGACTGACTCGTTCTGTCGGGGCGGGTAACGGAAGTCCCGCTCCTTCATGAGGCAAGATTCAACGATAAGGAGAAAACAGATGAAGCCGAGTACGAAGGATAAGATTAAAGGCACTTTTCATGAAGTGAAAGGCAAAGTCAAAGAAACGGTCGGCCAAGCCACGAACAATCCCGACTTAGAGGCTGAAGGCAAAGCCGAACACAGGGCCGGCAAAGTCGAAAAAAAGGTCGGGCAGATCAAAAAAGTGTTCGAGAAATAAATTAGGTGGCTCTGTCCGGAGCACATTGCCGCGTTCGGAGCAACTGACGCCTGCCGTTCCCCGTCCGGTACTGCAGAGATTCGGCGGGCGTCATCTTGACGCTCGGAGTTCTGTATTAAAGCGGGCCCCACATATCAGCCCCACGAACCAAGCACTTCGGCGCACGAGCCCGCCCTGCTGCCCCGCTAAACGCGTAAATCACAGTTAACACGATCACAACAACTTACCAACAACAGTAAAGACCAGCAAAAGGAGAAGTGAAATGTCGGAGCAAGAAAATCGCAACCTACAGCACAGCGATCCGCAGAAGCCGGAGGACAAGAAACCTGTAACGCAGCCAAACGTGCCAGTGCAACCGAAGCAGGAGGTCCCGACCGGACAGCCCAAAACCCCGCAGCCGGCGCAAGAAAAACACGATCAAGAGAAGAAAAAGCCAGCTTAGGCTGCGGATCTAGATCGGTGAAATGGAAGGATCAGGGCGGTTCGATTTACATAGAGCCGTCCTGAGAAAAGTCGAGGTAATTTGGTCGTCGGGCAATCTGATGTTTCGGCGGGTTTCGCCCTCACAAGTTCGGCCACAGAATAGCGTGGAATGGAAAGGGAGTGCCTTATGAAGAAATACGCAATTGCTTTGTTAACGTTGTCTTTGGGCACCTTCGCGTTCGCTGGTCCGGGACAGCAAGACGCCCCTGCGCGCTTACAAGCGGCCGGTCGAGCGCTCAAAATACGCGCTACGCGATCCGATTCCCAAGGAACTTTACTAGCTCAGAGTTCACTTGATCTGCGTGTGTCCAAGTTATGCAGTGCGGCCCGTCCTTTACCACCAATAAACGGGCTCCGTTGATCAGCTTAGCGGTCCGGAGTCCCGAAGCGGCGATAGGTAAAATCCGGTCCGCATCGCCTTGGATCACCAGCGTGGGCACGTCGATACGGGTCAGATCCTTGCGGAAGTCCTCATGCCAGGTTGGCACACAAGCCAGACAGGCCGTGGCCGAGGCGTCAGCTGCGATGTTCCAACTGGAGTGGACGGCCTGTTCGCTAACGCGCTTGCCCAGCAAGAGATCCGTGTTATAGAAATTCTTGAAGAAATCGGTGAAGAATGCATAACGGTCTGTAGCGACAGCTTTCTGGATTCCCTCGAAAACACTGCTGTCCACGCCTTCCGGGTTATCCGCCGTTTTCAGCAGGAACGGCGGAACCCCGGAGATGATTACCGCCTTGCTGACGCCCTTCGATCCGTATTTCGCAAAGTAGCGCGCCACTTCGCCACCACCCATCGAGAAACCGACCAGTGCGAAATCGCTGAGCTTGAGCTGCGTCACGAGTTCGTGCAGGTCCTCGGCGAAGGTGTCGTAGTTGTAGCCGGTAGTTGGCTGGCTGGACTTGCCGAATCCTCTGCGGTCATACGTGATGACACGGTGTCCCGCCGCCAGAAGCGCTGCGACCTGCTTCTCCCAGGAAGCGCCACTCAGTGGATATCCGTGAATAAGAACAACCGGGTCACCCGAGCCATGGTCCTCATAATAGAGATCGATGTTGCCGGAGTTTTCCGTACCGACCGTAGCGAATGGCATATAGATTCTCCTCGTTTGTCTGCCGGTTGGGGCTTGACGGTTGTCGGTTAGGCGGTTGGGTCTCGCCGGCCTTAGCCGATTGTGTGACCGGTTGTGGCGGGCGTGTTGGCCAAGGCCAGTCTTCAGGACTAAATCCCAGCGGGTAAGGCGGGGCTGGTTACGTTCCAATCGCGACTGTCGGAACGGATCCAGCCCCACGTTCGGCAACTTCCGGATCATTGCCTACGGCCATCGCTGTTCAGGCTAAGCGATTAGTTCCAATAGGGCTTGGCGCCGTAATAGGTGTAGACCTTGGCGCCCCAAGCGCGGTCAGCCATGTCCGGCCAGTGCTCCTTGTCGAAACCCGGAGCGGCCTTGAGCAATTCCTTGTCGACGTTCAGAATGAACCGATGTTCGACCGTGTCAACCTTCAGGGAAGTCCATGGAATGGCAAACAGCTTATCGCCCATGCCCAGGAACCCGCCGAACGAAAGGACCGCGTAAGCGATGCGGCCCGACTCCAGGTCGATCATCAAATGTTCGATCTTTCCGAGATCTTCCTTTTGCAAATTCACGACTTTGCCGCCGGTTAGGGTGTCTGCCGCGATTACTGTCGGTGTTCTTTCCATTGTTGCTGTCATGATGTCTCCTCTATTTCCGCGTATTCACCTTGGTGAATTCCGAGTATTACCTATCTACATATAGGCCACCGAGAATCCCAAGTCCGGTCAAGAGTGAACATGTCGCCAAGGCCCAAATCTCGAATTCCCGTTTTGGTTTCTTGGTCACCATGTGGATCGGCGTAGATAAAATGTTGGCTCCATTCAGAGAAACAGTAAAAATCTGAACTTCACTGCCTCATACCCTCCGCCAATCTTCTGACACTGTTCGTCTTCGACAGTCCAAGCGTCCGATCGCGTGAACGAAACGCTGTATTGCACGTTATGCGATGCTACGTTTCGCAGAGCGGTGCGAACTGATCAAAACTGCTCGGCAGGGAAAACAATTCCAAAACTGTCAGCTCTGTTCCCAATTGACCTGTAATGCTCTAAGATTCGTGACATCGTGCAAGTATGCATAAGAACCAGCCAAAACAAGAATCCAATCAAGCGCTTCTCGCGCGGGTCAAGAAGGAAATGGATGAGCCGCGCGTGGCTGAATCCGCGCGAGAAGAATATGACGTCAACCACACCACGCTGCAGGAGTTAGAAACGTTGCCGTAATCCGTGGTAAAGAGTCCCGTGGAATTCCAGGCGCAGGGAGATACTCCCGAGGAAGGAAAACAATGGCAAAGCTCACCAAGGCAGCTCGTGACGGGATATCCGCAACCAAGTTCGCTTTTCCCAAGCAGCGCAAGGAGCCGCTGGAGAACGCGTCTCACGTGCGGAACGCGGTCGCGGGCTTCCACCAGGTGAAGGACGTTACGGAAGCGGAACGTCGGGCGGCGTGGAAGCGAATACAGTCCGCCGCAAAACGATATGGTGTGGAACTGCAAGAGTCCAAGTAACGCGAACACGCCACGTACTGACTATTTACGAGATAGAGGCTACGAGA
>PLXE01000109.1:0-176 GCA_003151335.1 Acidobacteriaceae bacterium | reverse complement strand
ACTTCAGATGAAACAGCGCTCTTACCCACTAAAGATGAACGACTTGGACTCTGACGCTTTATTTTTCAACAGCTACAGGCCAAGGCGTAACCACTCGTAAGGCAGCGGGCGAAAGAAAGAACTTTCGACCACGACTCGGTGCGAGATTTGTGATTCATCAGTCAGTTGTGCTGCTT
>PLXE01000021.1 GCA_003151335.1 Acidobacteriaceae bacterium | reverse complement strand
GGTTTGCTCTCCTTGCCGAACTGGGCGAGCAGTAACAGAATTCTCGCCAGTCGCTTTTCGCTGGAATTGAAAAGCTGATCGACCAGGTCCGCTTGGATGCGGGCGTTGCGGGTAAGCAGGAAGGAGACGAACACATTCGAAAATGCGGGTTCTTGATGAAGTGCGCGGACCATTTCCGGCTTGCTAATTCTGAGCAGTGCACACTCGGTCATCGCGGTAGCCGTCGCGAGTCGAAGAGGATGAGCTGAGACCATGCAATCCTCCCCCGCGAATTCCCCGGCGCCCACCAAGGCAAGCGTCGCTTCTTTTCCGTTTGCGGAGGTGACAGTAATTCTCAGCCGGCCCGTCTGCACGTAAAAGATCGCGTCGGTAGGGTCGCCTTGCGCGTACGCCGTGTCATTCTTTTTCAGATTGAGAATCTTCCTGCCCAACCCAGCTCTCGCCAGAAAGGCCTCGGGATCGAAAACCGTATCGCCATTGGTGGGTTGCGGCTTGGGGGTGTGAAGCCGGGAAGGCTCTGCAATTTCGCCAGTGGCCAGTTTTGCAGACCGCAGCGAATCAACCCGTTCGGCTGGACGGCCCTGGCTGCGGGTCGGAATGCCCCTGGCGCTCATTTCATACCTCCGAAAGGGGCAGCGCGCCCTTACACTTCGACATTAGACCTCTTGGAGGCGCTGAAACAGAATGGAATCCCCGTGGTTATCATGGCCGGCGATAACCACGGGGACCCAGATTACATCCCCCTATTACGCTAATATCACATGCCAATTTTGATGGTCTGCCGGGCATCGCACATACGCAGAAGATTCTTGTTGGTTCGGCCCCACTTCGGAACCTTCTTTGAAGTGGCGGAATCGCTTAAGCGTGGGTCGGTTTCGTGCGTCGCGATGCTTGCGCGTACCAGCGGTAAAGTCAATGTAGGATACCCTACAGAAGCGTTGCGTTTTGGCGAACACTGTATAATTTTCCGAGCGGAGCGAATAGGCAGAGTTTTTGTTTCGCAGACCACGAGGGCTAGTTCACTCCCCGCATCTCGGATGATTTTCGGTTCTNNGACTACAGCTCACTTCGTCCGCATCTCGAATATGTCAGTTTGCCAAACCATCTAGTCCTTCACGAGGCGGGTGGAAAGCTGGAATTTGCGTATTTCCCGAATCGCGGTTTGATTTCTCTTGTAGTCGTAATGAAAGACGGAAAAACGGCCGAAGCTGGCATAGTTGGAAAAGAGGGCTTTACAGGAACACCGGCGGCTGTTGGCCTGAGCGGGAGCCCGCTTCAAGCGGTGGTACAAATCGCCGGAGATGGGTTTCGCGTAGAGGTCGGAGCTTTGCAAAACAGTTTGGAATCCGCTCCCCACCTTCAATTGATGTTGAGCCGCTATGCCGCAGTTCGGGGCATGCAGGTTGCACAAACAGCCGCGTGTAATCGGCTGCACGATATTGAGCAGCGCCTTGCGCGGTGGTTGCTAATGGCTCAGGATAGAGTGGATTCAGGGTCGCTGCCCATCACTCATGATTTTCTCGCAACGATGCTAGGGACAGATAGACCTACCGTGAGCTTGGCAGCGGGTGTATTGCAGAGGAAGAAGATCATCGAGTACACNNCGTGGCGCAGTGAAGATCGTGAACCGCAAGAAACTTGAAGACTCCGCCTGCGAGTGTTACGGGGTCATCCAACAGTACGATGGCGAGCTTGGCTTGAAATAAGGGTTCTGCACACCAATCTGATGAAAGGCGCATTTTAAGCGGCTTTCCGGAAAGCGACGAATTCGGTCTTGGTGGCGGCCAGCCGCTGCGCCTTCAGGAGCAGATAGTTCAGATCGCGGTAGCCGCGACCCCGGCGCAACAACGCTTTGATGTTCCCATTCACCGCCTCTACCACACCCAGCGGTACCTTGATCCGGCAGTAGTTCAAGATTCCCTCCAGGTGATCCAGCAACATCCGCGCCAGCTTCTCCATGGGTCTAAGCCGCTGCCAGCGCAACTGATCGATCCAGCTTTTCAGGTAGCGCAGCATGGCTCCCTCGTAGGTGTAGCTCCACAGCCGGTCCAAGCTTTCTTTTAGCAGATACGCCTTCATCACCCGCCGGTTCAACGCGAACAGGACGTTGAGCTGCCGTTTCTTGTGCGTGTTCAGATGCACCCAGCGCGACAGCAACAACCAGCGCTTGCCCTTCACCACCTCCCGCGCCGCGCCCCCTTTGCGAAAGAATTCCGCTCGACGTACTTCATCCACCGTCGCACCGGCATGTTGCATGATGTGGAACTTGTCATACACGATCCGGCACTGCGGCAACCACTGCTCGATGCTCTGCCGGAACGGCTCCCACATGTCCACACAGGCCGCCCGGATCGCGCCACGTTGAAAGGCGCTCAGCGTGGTCCATACCGACGGATGGTTGGGATACGAGCCGTTGCAGGCGCGCGGCTACATTCATCAGGTGACGTTTCTACGCGGGCAACAGAAATCCCCTTCGGAGTTGTTGCCGCGCGTGCATCGCGTGATCTCGCTGCTGAAGCGATGGTTGCTCGTCACGCCATCCGGCGAGCTTTCGTTCCCGTCTTTCGGGCGGCGCGTGACTTTCCCCGAGCTTCTGCGGCAGGTTTTCTCGTTTTGGTTGCGGCAGGTTTTGTCGTTTTAGCTGCGACAGGTTTTCTCGCTTTGGCTGCGACAGGTTTTCTCGCTTTGGCTACGGCAGATTTTCTCGTTTTGGCTGCGACAGGTTTTCTCGCTTTGGCCACGGCTTCAACCGGAGCCGGCAATTCCGGCTGCGGCGGTTTCGGAGTGCGATGGTGGCCATGGTGCAGCGGCTGGATGCGCGCGGCTTCTTCTTCCGTCCGCAGCTCAGTGTCTGCGCGGTTTCGGCGCTCGTCCTCAAGGTATTCCGGAATCGTCTTAGTTGCCATGGCCATAGTGTGGCAGAACTATCCCCGCCCGAGCTGTCCAATTTTGCCCACTCGGTGACAATTCATGAGCCGCCACGAGGAGACTGGACGAGACGTACTACCCGGCGGCCATCGACATAGTCCGGCGGTCCTGGCGCCGATTCCAGACCAAATTCGTAACGGCGCAGTTTTTCATGCTGGGTCAGAGTGACGTAAGATGACGCCCCCGCTCATCCGCGACTTTTGCGAATGAGTGGGGCATCGGGTGGCTGGCCATTGCCGTTCAGCCTACGCTTTTAGTTCCAATAGGGCTTGGCGCCGTAATACGTGTAGACTTTGGCGCCCCAGGCGCGGTCAGCCATGTTCGGCCAGTGCTCCTTGTCGAAACCGGGAGCGGCCTTGAGCAATTCCTTGTCGACGTTCAGAATGAACCGATGTTCAACCGTGTCGACCGCAAGGGAACTCCATGGAATGGCAAATAACTTGTCACCCATGCCCAGGAAACCCCCGAACGAAAGAACCGCGTAAGCGACGCGGCCCGACTCCAGGTCGATCATCAAATGCTCGATTTTTCCGAGATCTTCTTTTTGAAAATTTACGACTTTATCGCCCGTTAGCGTATCGGCCGCGATTACTGTCGGTGTTCTTTCCATTGTTGCTGTCATGATGTCTCCTCTATTTCTGCGTATTCACAGTTGTGAATTCCGGGTATTACCTACCTAAATATAGGCCACCGAGAATCCCAAGTCCGGTCAAGATTGAACATCCGGCCCGCGCCTTGTTCCAGAATTCCCGTTTTGGCTTTCTAGTTAGCGTTGGCGACATTTCCAACCGCCTCCGTTGGACGCCTTGCGGGGCGCTGAAGCGCCGCTCTTTGACGTTTCTGGCGCACGACGGAGCGTGCCTCCCAGCTTCCATGACGTTAGGACTCTGGATCGGCGTACATACAATGTTGGCTCCATTCAGAGAAACTGTAAAAATCTGAACTTCACTGCCTCATACCCTCCGCCAATCTTCTGACACTGTTCGTCTTCGATAGTCCAAGCGTCCGATCGCCTGCAAGAGGCGCGTCGTCTGGCGCTGTCAGATGCCTCCTGGCGCAGATTGCGGCGGACTGCTTCAAAACTGCTCGGCAGGAAAAATGACTTCACAACTGTCAACTCTGTTCCCAATTGACCTGTAATCCTTTTGGACTCGTGACATCGTGTAAGTATGCATAAGAACCAGCCAAGACAAGAATCCAACCAAGCGCTTCTTGCGCGGGTCAAAAAGGAAATGGATGAGCCGCGCATGGCCGAATCCACGCGAGAAGAATATGACGTCAACCACACCACGCTGCAGGAACTGGAAAAGCCGTAATCCGTGGTAAAAAGTCCCGGGCCCTCCGTGCGCAAGGGGATGCTCCCGAGGGAGGAAAACAATGGCAAAGCTGACCAAACCAGCTCGTGATCGGATATCGGCAACCAAGTTCGCTTTTCCCAAGCAACGCAAGGAGCCGCTGGAGAACGCCTCTCACGTGCGCAACGCGATTGCGCGCTTCCACCAAGTGAAGGACGTTACGGAAGCGGAACGTCGAGCGGCGTGGAAGCGGATACAGTCTGCCGCAAAGCGATACGGAGTGAAACTTCAAGAGTCCGAATAGCGGGATATGCCACGTTGCACGCCTGCCATGGCAGGGCTGACTTATAAGGTTGGCGGTAGCCTGGACGGAACGCTTGACGAGCCGCCGCTATGTGCGCCACTTCTTGGCATTACATCGGACCTGTGGTAGTCCCAGGTCTTTGAAAAGTTTGACAGGGCGAGGATTGAGCGGTCTGTTCAATATTGTACACGTTTACCAACGGTGGGTTTACACAACTGAATCTCACTCAACCGCTTGAGCACTTTTGAGCAGCCTCGCCAGTTTTTAACCGGTAGGATTGCTTTCTCGAAGGACTCGCGTGGTTGCTCCGGCGCTTACATCCCGAAATGGGACCGAACCAACAAGAATCTTCTGCGTATGTGCGATGCCCAACCGACCATAAGAATTGGCATCTGATATTAGTACAGCAGAGTCGAGTGCCGGTGCGTGCGCGAAAATCAAATCTAATAGGTGACGGTATGCGGCACTTTTGGGGAAGCAGTGCTGCAATCCCCGCGATATGGGTCATGGCCACGAAATTCAGCCGGTAAGAACCCTCCACTTCGAAAGGGGAGCCATATGAAACTCCTACGCGTTTGTTGTCTCGTCGTCCCTTTGTTCGCCCTTACTGCTTATGCCGACGTCCTCGGAAGCGCCGATGCTTTCGGCGTTCTGGGTGCCTCAGCCGTAACCAACACCGGCCCAAGCGTGGTGTTTCAAGACTTGGGTGTCTGGCCCGGAACTTCCATCACTGGATTTCCTCCTGGAATTGTGCTGGGGACGATTCATAACCACGATGCGGTTGCGATGCAGGCGCAGGCAGATGCGCTGA
>PLXE01000015.1 GCA_003151335.1 Acidobacteriaceae bacterium | reverse complement strand
AGACCCCTGCACAAAAGATCGCCCTGCATCGCCAGGCCGCCCGGAGTTGGTGGATAGTCGAACAACACAAGCACCTTCACGTTTTTTCCTCCAGCAATGCTGTGCGTATTACCGCTGCTTGTGCCGAGTCAAAGCACCGGAAACCTTCTTCTCGAGGTGTGCTCCGCGCTTCCCAACTGTCCGCACCGTACCCGTAACAATCCATAATCAATCTGCGCTTTTCTTGCCAGATATCGTCTGTCAACACCTGCCGCCGATCTGCGTCTTCGCGAACCCGAGGCAAGTACGCCCGATCACCATCTTCGTAGGCAAACAACCACAATCGCCCTGCATCGATACCGCCCGATCGCCAAAGGTCAACGACGCCTTGGCAGCACTCCTCATGTCGGCGGTGTCGTGTGTATTCGCCCTTCGGGCCATGGGTCAAAATCAGGCTGTAGCTCTCCCCAGCCAATAGCTGTACGATGGTTTCCTGCACCTGCTCGATTGGTACCCCCACCTGGGCCGGTTCATCATCCAGATCCGCCATCTCACCCTCTGCCCCCAATTGCTGCAGGACTTGGCGGAACTTTGGCGCACGATCGGGATCCGATGCTCTGCACAAGGTCACGACACGCCAACGAAACTCCGGATGCGTGAGTATGTAGCCGCCGCACCAGAGTGTCTCGTCGTCCGGATGGGCGACGACAACTGCGGCCCGTGGCCGAAGGTCTGAGCGCACCTCATCAAACGGAATAAGTGTCATTGGCTTCTTCGGCAGAGGTCAGGGCATGGCTGCAAGTATTCGCGTACCAAACCGGCATGCTCAGTGTGTCCAGCAGCGGTGGCCGTATCCATGTCCATGCCGCATCCTGGGTCCTTCACGGCTGTTGCGCTCGCCATTGCGATCACTCCTTGGTTCGCGAAGCTGAATTAGCTGCCAGACGATGGTTTACTGGCGTCCTTCATTAGCGCACTCGGCCTTCGTACTGAAGGATTCGCTCCGCTGAAACACAGTTCTGGCTTCAACCTTCTCACTCCGGAGTTGCCCGAGTCCGGTCAGTAAGGCTCAGTTCAATGGATTGCACCGGGCACAAACTCGTCGAGCGAATGCCGTCTGCGACTAGCGACTCAAAGCATCGTGTCGCGAACCTTCAACGCGGCGGAATCGACTGGATTAGTTTCCCGTTCCCTTCGCTGATGGACAAATGCTATCAACCGTCAGCGCAACATCCCTCGGGTGCTTGGAACTCTGCCGCCGCAAAGCAAAGGTCACACCGATTTGTAACAGGAAGTCGGCTTTGCGGCTGGCATCCCGTGCCCTGCCACCGGGCGGGGGGGGCGAATATGCTCCCGGAGCCTGGGGCGTTTCCCGTTACTAATTGCCGCCGAGTCTCTGATCGCTTCTTCGGGCATGGAACAGCAAGTCGTGAATCAAATGCAAAGTCGGTTGAGGAGTTTCGCCCGTGACCTTATCCAAGGATCGGCAGCTTGAGATAAGTAGGAGGAACGAACTGCATTCCATCGACATGGAATCGTTCGACTTGCCCGCTGAATTCGTCGACAAACTCCACCTCGTTGGGTGTCCATTTGCCGAGAGGCCTAGAATCAGCTCCCTCCACTAGTACTGACCTGCGTTCTTTGAGGCTCCGCATCACGGATCCGTCTGCTGCGACTTGGTCGTCAAAATAACGCGCTGGAATCGCGATGATTCCTTTGCACGCAAGTGTGCGTTCTTCGCTAGGCGCATTCATATAGTGTGCTCTCAACACGACCACTTTTGCGCTCCATCGAGCGAAGTCGTCGAGGTGGTCCGCAGACTCGTAGCCTTTATCTGTCACTTTGAAAAAACTTCGCTCACTACCCAACGGCTCAATAAAACCACGATCTTCCAGACGCCGTAGAGCTCCGAGCCATTCGGCCGCAGCGCGCGCATCGGCGTCCTTCAGAAAATGCCTTCCATTCGCCATGATGTCTTCGCCATCAAATGTTCGTGAGTGCAGTATTTCTCCGCCAGGGTCCTTTGCGGCTGTCCACAAAAGCTCGATTTCTCTGGGGTTCAAATCCTCACTGGCTTGGGAATTTCTGTGCGCCCTCCTCGTACCATCGCTGTCTCGCTGGGCAGGTTGCGCCTCCTCGGATGCCAAACCCGGCTGGGGCGCCAAAGCTCTAGCACCGCTTCTGTCCGCTGCGTTTGCAGTTGTCTTTGGTTTTGGGACCTGCAGACCTTCGTAGACCTTCGAAACAATGTTAGGTAGATGCTGCGTGACAAGTCGATGCAGTTCGGCAGGGCTGTCGAAAACTGCATACAGAGTGTCTGTCTGCCGCTCCTTCTGATATTCTTCAAGGGCCGCAAGCTGATCGCGATCTGCGTTCCTGGGTACAGGCGCATTCGAAAAATAGAGAGCCACGTATCTCCCGGTTTTCCGAAAACGCTCTATTTCTTCGATAGTTCCCGATTGGGCCTCGCCCGTCGGCGTTCCGACGCGATTGCCAAATATGCCGATCAGAATGTGTCCCGTATCAACGATCTGTTTGTTGAGGAGGCCCTGAGGGCGATCTCCGGATGCAGGATACGAATGGCTTTCCCACCGTATCGGATGAAGCATGATTTTTGAACGAGAGCCATGACTGGCGTTCCAGTCGTGGAGAGCTTTCTCGACCACGTTGCGTTCATCGCTCACGTCAGAGGGAGACGCAATTAGGACGTTGAGAACGGTCGCTGTTACAAGCGGCAGCCCAGCGCTTCGCGCACTCCTCTCGTTCGCGTCATCGATTTCCTTCAACAGGCTGAGACCTGAGTCGGTTATGAAAATATTCGCTGCGTCAGCAAGAAGACCATCGGAATCCCTAAGGGGACTACATTGCAGCACGATCTTCGAGTTGGCATTTATTGAGCTAACCAAGAAGCCCAAGCTCACAATTGCCTCATCGTAACGCGAGGCAGACCATGCTGCAAGACTCTTAGTCTCGAATCTCCGATGTCGCTTCCTTCGGGCAAGCGATAGCGTCCGCCGCAAAGCGGCTTCGTTCAAGTCGGCTCCTGGGAAGTCTGCCGCTAACAATTGGTGAGATTCCTCCCGAGCGACGAGCAAACAGGAAGTAATCCGCCTGAAACGAAAGCTGGAGTTACAAACGGCTGGATGGGGACAATTGGCGAAATCAGAGTTCCCGCCGCCTGAGAATTTGAGAATTTGCTGGTGAAGTGGTGAAATCACGCTGGCAGCGGATTCAATCTGTCAACCGTGTGTTTCCTCTGACACTTACTTTGCTTTAGCTTAGAAAGGAAAATCGAATGGATCGGCATTCACTGCCCTTCCTCGTTGGAATTTCATCGCTGCAGATTGGCGCGAAGGTTAATACTATGTTTCGGAATGGTGCAATTCAAGAAGAAACAGTCTGCGGCCGGATTTGCACCTGGTCGTCACCAGTAGAGGATGTGTGTCTGTTCATCATGGAACCTCAACGTAAGACAGGCACGGGAGACGCCCGATAAACGGGCACCTCCCGTGTGTGGTGGAGAGAACAGCCGTTTCAGGCTGCGTTGGGATGGGAACCGTTGTTGACGATACCTTCCAGACCCTGAACAACTTGGACCAGCGTCGGCATGTCGGCGATTTCATTCAGTGGCGGGGCTTGCAGCTTTGCCAGCAAGGCGCCGACCTGCTGCTCTGGGACGCGATCGAGGACGACCTCCATGCGGCGCAGGCCTCGCGTGGCCGACTCCAGCACATCGAGAATCTTCTTCTTTTGCTGGATGTCGCGTACCAGGTGAGGCTTGTTGGCATGGCCGTATTCCCGTAGAACCCATCGGTACAGCTTGCCGCCGACAGATTCTTCCAAAGCGGAAATGCGTTTGTCCAAGTCGGCGTCGTTGCCGTTGGATCCGTTGCCGTTCGCACGGCCGTTGGTTCCGCCAGCCGCGCGCGACAGCGTGGCGCTTCCGTTCGCACCGCCCGCCTTTCCGGACGGACGTGCTCCCTTTCGCCAGTTTTCCGGTATCAACCAGGGTGGAAGGGCTGGAGCGTTCTTCGGACGGCCCTTGTCGTCCAGATCCACCCAAGGCGCGTCGAAGTCATAAAAGCAGCGCCCCAGGCCAAAACAGGAGCAAGCTCGTTTGAACGCCTGTGCTTCTGCTGAAGTCATTGCGTTCTCTTCGTCCGCCCACTCTTCGCCGGTTCCCGAGTGGGTTCCAAGGCCTTCGATGGTCACTTTGCAGATCACTAGAATCTTGCCCGTGACGATCTCGCTGTTACGCTTGTGGCGGGTGATGTTGTTCATCGTGGTCGTCTCATAGCTGCGCGTCCAGCCCTGGGCTGTTACGAGTCCGTTGAGACGATCGGTGTAAGCGCGCGGATCGGCGTAGGGCACGACCTGCCCACGGGTGCGGTTGTTGGCGGTGTTGGTCACCCGCCACAGCACCTGGTCGACCGGAAATGGCACTTCCAGTTCGACCAGGAGTTCTTCATTGCTGAGTTTCTTCATCGAAAGAGGTCTCCTTCGCTTGGTTAAGCAAGCTGTTGGGGGTTCAGAGCGGGAAAGAAGGTCCGCTCAGAACGGAATGTCGGAATCTCCGATCATGGCGGGATCTTCCTGGCTGTGGGACTGATCCTTAGCGAGCTCGCCATTCTGGCCGTTGCGGTTGGAGTCGCCCAGGAACTCGATTTTGTCGACATAGAGGAAGCACCTGTACTTCTTCTCGCCGGACTTCTTGTCGTCCCACGACTCGATCCGCTGCCGGCCTTCCAGGAAGACACGGCTTCCTTTCTTAAGGAACTCAGCAGCGACTTCAGCTCGCCGGCCGAAGCTCTTAACGTTGAACCATTCTGTGTGTTCCTGAAGCTCGCCGCCGTTGTTCTTCCAGCGCTCGGCGCTGGCCACCGAAAAGGTGGTGATGGCGGTGCCTCCAGGGGTGTACTTCATTTCTGGGTCTTTACCCAGGTATCCGATCAGCAGAAACTTCTGCATGGGGTGTTGTTCTCCTTTGTTGTGAAATGGAGAGAGGACGCCGAAGCATCCCCTCTTGTGTGTGAACTTGAGGAACTCAGACGAGTCCTGCCCGTACAAGCTCTCTGCGGAGAGCCGCACGAAATCGCTCATCTGCCGAGGGACTCGGCTTGCACTCAATGGATCTTGTTCCCGGCGAATGAGCGGCAACAGCAACTGAATTTCGCAAGGCGGTGAAGTGATATAAAGCTTCGTGCGCCTCAGCGTGGCGACGATGCAGGGAACGGATGCGGGCAGCGGACATGGTTGCCATGGGAAATCTCCTAGGTTGTTTTGGGGTTTGCTCTGGGGATTGATTCGCTGACACGCAGACAGCAGTCTTGTGTCAACGTCGTATGGCTTGTGAATTTGGAGGGGGACTCCAATGAATGACACCCGTGACATCGAGCTCAACGAGGTTGGAGTGCTGAAACGGCGGGAGATCGAAGCGCGGATATTGGCGCCTTTGGTCGAGGCGTTAGGCAGCGAATTCGGCCGGGAGAGGGTCCTGCAGATTGTGCGCGAGACAATTGTGGGGATTGCGAAGGATCAGGGCAGGCAATTGGTGCAGATCAGTGGGAGCAACAGCCTCCAACAATTCGCTGTGGTCCTGCCAAGCTGGACTAAGGAAGGTGCGCTGGAGATCGAAGTGCTCGCCGAAAGCGAGGACGAATTGCGCTTCAACGTCACTCGATGCCGCTACGCCGAAATGTACGAATCACTTGGCCTAAGCGAGCTGGGAGCGGTTCTTTCTTGCGGGCGCGATGCTGCTTTGATCGGGGGGTTCAACTCAAACATCAGCTTGGAACGCCCGCAGACAATCCTTGGCGGTGCATCTCATTGTGGTTTCCACTACGCACGCCGTAATCCCGCATCGAGCGGGGACAAGGAATCCTAAATATCTGTCTCACCACCACCCGTCAGCTCGCAATTTGAAGGAGCGATCAGCACGCCAGAACCTGCGGCGATAGACTTCCTGCGGCCTACGATTTCGTAACTTCAGGGTATCGGTCACTCTGGCACAATTTTTCTGGAGTTTTGTGGTGAGCTACGGCTAGACTTTCCGCATGGCAACAATTTATGGCGACCAGCACAGACCTCTCAAGGAACTGCTCGCAATGTCTGGGAAGAACGAGGACGCCACTCTCCTCATCCCGAACCTGCAACGCCCTTATATCTGGGACCCAATTCAAGTGGTTCTCCTGGTCGACTCGCTCATACGCGGCTGGCCCTTTGGAACTCTACTAACCTGGAAGGTGAAGTCCGATGATCCTGCGAGGGGGCTGGCACGATCCTTCTGGGCAGTCGTCGACCGAACTGGAGAAGCTGACGGACAGCTAATCAGTGCGAAGCACCCACCTGCTGCGTTTCATATGGTCCTAGACGGCCAACAGCGCGTTCAGAGTCTGTTGCTTGCGTTCGGTGGAGACGGATGGGGATTCAAACTACTTGATCGTGCGTGGCATGAGCACCTTAGCGGCACGAAGCCGCGTGGACCTCGGGGGCGGCCCCACTGGTCGCTGGGCTGCTTGTGTGTCGATGTACCTGCGCTTACCGAGGCCTATGCCAAAACAAAGCGGGCCCCTTCGATCGAATATACAGCAGTTCTTCGTTGGGTTGTCACAGACGACGCGAACGGCCAGTCAGCGCTAGACAAGCCCCCCAACTATATTGAGCCATTACAGAAAGCGTCAGGGAGCATCGGTCGATTTGTCCGGCTCGCGAGACTTTGGGAGCGGGCACCGGAGCAGGCAGGCATCGATTCGTACCAAGCCGAGGACCTCGCGAGTTCAATTCTTCAGGAGCACGGCGTTCCGGATGGCGTGCGAGAATCTCAGAAACGACCGATTGGCGCACTGCTTATGGCTCTAAAGGACGTTAAGCAAACGCGCGTAACCTACCTCGAATTGGCAGAACACGAAGAAGCACTCGGAGCACGCGACTCGTACAACGACGCTATTGTCAACATTTTTACGCGCTTGAACACCGCGGGGCGGACATTGACACGCGAGGACATCACTTTCGCCTGGCTCAAAGTCGGCTGGAATACGGCCCGCA
Source organism: Acidobacteriaceae bacterium (assembly GCA_003151335.1). Taxonomy (GTDB): domain Bacteria; phylum Acidobacteriota; class Terriglobia; order Terriglobales; family Acidobacteriaceae; genus Bog-257. The sequence goes on along the minus strand of PLXE01000015.1, from coordinate 39,179 downwards.
CCCAAAACCATAGCGCCAAAGTATGCGTGGAACAGCTGGCGCGAGAACTCGAAGAGTTGTTGGTACCGATCTCTGTCGAGGACGTGGTCTCCGCCATCAGTTTCGTCTGGTCCGTTTCGTTCAATTCCGGCAAACTGCTAAACAACGATGATCTCATGAGGGGCGCGGCCATTCGGCCGATGGCGGCGAACGTTTCGGAAAACTGGCCCCTCGTCGAGGAAGCTGCAACTAAAGTTTGCGGGCATGCGAGGGATCGGGGACTGCGGTTTCGGGAGCAATACCAGTCGGTGAACGCGTTGGCGTATCTGTGGGCCTGGTATTTCGCTGCACTCCGTTGGCGGCAGGGGCGTGGGCTCAACGAGTTGGACAAGGACTCGATGGACAAAAGCCTTGCCGGAATATTGGATCTAGGGATGGATCGCTGGCTGGTTTGCTCGCAATGGGCCGGCGTGTGGGCTTCAGCGAGCGCACAGAGCCTTGGCGGCTACGCGACGAGGCTTGCGTCATGTGCGCAGGCTCTTGCAAATAAGCCGGACGTGTCTGATGTTATTGCCGACCTGAAGCAACACCTTGAATCGGAACTGAAGGACCTCGAACAAGCTGCGGTCAACGGGCTGGCGGCCATCAACGCTGATGACCGGCACCAGGTTCGGACCTACTACACTGCTCTATGGCTATGGAATCGACTGGAACAGAACCGCTGGAAAAAGGCCAGACTGGCGTTGCGTGAAGAAAGCCGCCGTCAAAACCACCTTGATGTGGATCACATAGTTGCGTGCGATCTGTGGCAATCAAAGCTCGACATGCTCAAGACAAAGCCACCAACAGGCGTTCCCGTCGAGAAGATCGATGAGTTGGTCCCTATCGTCAACGAACTTGGGAACTGCATGCTGCTCGAAAAGAATTTCAACATCTCGAAGAGCAACAAACCGCTAAAGAACTTCCTTGAAAACGTACACGAGTTCAAGTTAGGTGAGCTTACAGTCAACGAGTGGGCGACAGCACTCGCGCTCAGCATGCCACAAGTCGATTCTGCGAACACACCGGTTGCCGAACTACGAACGCTTTTCAACGACCGTACACAAGCAATCCGTAGCGACTTGGAACAGTTTGTTCGTGGAACGAAAACGCGAGTTGACCTCGAGCTCAACTAGCACTATCTGTCCAAGGCTGCTGAAAGGCTTTTGTCGTCGCACACCTAGGTCGTAGCAATGGCGCGGTTCCGGGCATATTGTCGGCCGGAAGCTATCCGAGATTGCACTGCAGATACCGCTTCCAGAATAAGCCGCCGGCAGCTGAACCGCCCGACTCGAAGCCTTCTTTCCGAAATGCGACTTTGCGTCACGTCGATGCTGTTGCAAGTGCATGCATAACCGCCATCACCAGCACGACAGCCGTGAGGTGATCGCAGCTCTTCATCCATCGCATCCGCGTCTCTGTCTTTTGTTCCGGCTCGCCGTCCCGGATGCGTTTGTCGAGGACATAACGACACATCTGGCCTGAGCCAATCGCCAGTCCTGCTGTGCGGTATATCCTGTCAGCCCAGAAGTGGCACCCGAGCCCGAAGGCCAGCAGTGCCACTCCCAAGGTCAGCAATCGAATTGCAAGCCGTGGATCATCGTGCATTGCCTTCATGCCACCGCTGCCGACACCTTCACGTTTTCCAAGTCAGTAACTGGCCCTTCGATCGCCGGCGGCTCCAGTAGATGTTGGTGTTTGCACTTCGTACACGTGACGGCTTCGGTCATTTTGTAAACCGCTTGCTGAAACACGTGCGGCACTTTTGCTTCGCTGCCGTTCGACATAAAGAACTGCGGTGCGATCCCGCCGCGAAACATCTTGTCCTTGCCCCACAGCTCACGATCGAGGATGCCGAAGCGGTGGAAGAAGATCAGGGTGGTCTCGATCCTTGGTTTTTGTTTTCCCTCTTCGGCTACCAAGTGGTGCCCGGAGATCAGCAGGTCGTAGCTGGTTTCGAAGCGGTACATGTCCAGCCGTACCACCGGCCCCCTCGCCACCAGGATGGCGTGCAGGCCGTTGGGCATGAAGTTCTTGATCGGCTGCAGCCAGGGGAGAGCGCTGCCGTCCTCCTTGCAGAAGCTGACGTAGCGCCCAATGTCACTGACGGCGCCTCCAGATTCCTGGCCGCGAATCAGCCATTCCTGGTCGCGCCGTTGAAGGGTCAGATTCGCCTCGCACCAGATGCCCACGGTGCGCAAACGGGTCAAGGTTGGTTCAGGTAGAGTCAAGCCGCGACGAGCGATGAGCTCGAGTTGCTGCGAAGTCATGGATAAGCTCCCTGTGGTCCCACTTCGTGGGGCCAGATTTGAATTGTTGATTTCGTTCGCTCGCGGCAGCACGGGAAGAAATCCGTCCGACCGTGAGCACTTTTGCTTACGGTCGTCGAATTGGCTGGCCAACAGCCGCACGAATCATTTCCTTCGTGCAGCCCGCCCAGCATTTGTACTTGCGTGGATCGCTGATCGAGATGGCGAGATTATCGCCAGCCCGGTCATTGCCCGCCTGCGCACAGGACGGACACTGAGTGTAGTAGTTCCCGCTCGCCTTTCGCCGTGGCTTTCGGACGTAGTCGAGGATGGAGAACTGCTTGAGGTTGGGATCGAAGCTCCGTGGCGGCAGCTCGACCGAGGTTGGTTTACGGAGAAACTCCTCGGGAATGGTCATGCCACGGCTGAGCCGTGTCAGTTCCGACTCGGTGAGTTTCTTCAGGCTTTTGAGATAGGACAGCTGCGACGTAATGTCGCTGGGTGCGTCATAGAACCAGTAACGGTGGTTGTTGGCCCGATGAATTCCAAGCGGGCCACGCAGGGCGTTGCCGAACTCCCCCGTTCGGAGTTTGTCCTGGCGCGGGAAGATTTCGATGCCGTCCCGCAGACCTGACGCTCCCTTGATGGGCACGCCCAGCCGGAGCGCGACATTATAGATGTAGACCCTGCACTGCTCGGCCAGAAGCTGCTGCTCGCACAGGATCCAAAGATGTCCGCCACGGCGTGACATCTCCAGCGCGGCTGAGACTCCGTCGAGTTCGAGTTCGCTTTTCAGCTTTCCAAGATCGAAGAACGCGTCATCGTAGTCGGCATCGATGGCAATCCACTTACAGCGTTGGGATTGAGAGTTGATGGCGTACAGGCCAACGGTCAGCCAGCCGGCCAGGTGCTTGCGCACCGTGTTGGGGTCCAGCTCCACCGGCCTGCCGTCATCCTTATTCTTCGGTTGGTAGTGGTAATGGCGTCCCGTTTCCGGGTGCGGGTTGGCGGATTGACGGGTGTACGCCTTGCGATTGACGAACAAAGCCCACCAGTCGCGAACGTTCTCGCTCGTGACCGGAACGATGGGCGGTTTTGGCTTGGGGAGGTTCAGTCCCCGCGGCTGGTTGATGGTGACACTCATCGCTCCGCAGTACCTCCTTTCGTGAGCTAACTGGGCGCAGTTTCGCCGGGTAACGAAGTCCCGTCAAATCTGGCTGGCACCTCTCTGTAACACATTGGACAATAACCACTTATTGCTGTCGATTGGAACGCCGGAATTGACGGCTGTGGGGAACCAGCCGCCTGTTCTCCTCGGGGATTGGTAGCTACATATAAAGGAGGGAAAGAGAACGCCTATCCTGCGAACCGGCTGGCGATGTGATTACACGGATCCGAATCTGGCGGTGCGCACCCGGCAGCAAAAGCCCGATTGTATATTCGCTTTTTCTTCGCCATGATTCGGGCGTGGGACTTCAGCGCGAAGAGACTGACGGGAAACCGAGGCGGGCGGGCTTGGCGGTGTTCCTCGCCGCTGCTTTCATTGCTGCGGTAAGACTGGCCAGAGTGGAGAACCTGTCGCCGTCTCCGAAGCTGGTCTCCACGCTAAGCGATTCTCTGGCGCTGGCGAGACGGCTGCGTTTGGATGACACCAGGAAGAAGTTTCCCGAGCTGTTTTGAGTTCGTTTTCAGGTTCCAAATCGGTAGCGCGCGAGTATCCCTCGTTGCAATAATGATCGAAACGACGGGTGGCGCGTTGCTTCGTTTGGCATCTAGCTTTATTGGTGAATCGCCACAGAGACTGTCGAGCAGAGGCAGAATAGGAGCCGGGCCCAACTCGGGGAGCAGATTGTGCAGCAGGCTGCTGCACAACTCCAGTCACTCCATGGGGAGCGTATATGTGTGGTCGATACCGCCTGTCGAAACGCAAGCAACTGATCGAAGAATATTTCGAGACGGCCAACGAGGTCGATTGGGAGCCGCGCTACAACATCGCTCCTTCCCAAGACGTCGGCATCATACGCCAGGACTCCTCTCGACCCCACCGTGAGTTCTCCCAGGTTCGTTGGGGTTTAATCCCGTACTGGGCAAAGGAGGCGAGCATCGGCCACAAGATGATCAATGCCCGTTCCGAGACGGTCGCCGACAAACCGGCCTTCCGCGAAGCCTTCAAGAATCGCCGGTGCCTCGTACCGGCAGACGGATTTTATGAGTGGGCGCGAACAGGGAAGGCCAAGCAGCCCTTTCATTTCGGGATGCAGGATGATTCGCTATTTGCCTTTGCTGGAATATGGGACCGATGGAAGGATGCTAGCGGCAACCCGGTTGAAACCTGTTCGATCCTGACGACCACACCAAATTCGTTGCTCGCCGTTGTGCACGACCGGATGCCGGTGATTCTCGAACGTCATAATTACGAGTTGTGGCTGGATCCGGGATTCGAGGATCTCAATTCACTGTCGGAGATGCTAAGGCCGTTCAACCCTGACCTGATGAAGTCGTATCCAGTCAGCACGCGCGTCAATGCGCCAAAGAACAACGATCCCGAATGTGCGGCGGAGATAGCACTGCAGGGCGCAACCGATCGAGCCGAGCAGCTTCTGCCAGGAATTCTTCTGCCCTAGCCTGATAGGGTACGACTTGGTTTGTTCAGAGTGCTAGCCTCAGGTTTTCTTCGTCCGAATCTCCGAACATCGCCTATTTTGATTGAGATGTGGTGGGCCGACCGCTACCATTTAGGGATGGTGGGCTGGAGCACTTGTTGCTTCATCGGTGCTTGTGCCCAACGAAAGGAGCACCATCATGAAGAAGGTGCTTGGGCCCGCAGCTATTTCTTTCATCCTTGCCCTACTATTGACTGGTTGCGATAGCAAGGCGGCTACGGGCAAGCCTGCTATTGATGAGAATGTCTACACCCGCGCCACCTTCAAAGGCGGCCCCGGACTTGTTATCGACACAAGTGGCACGCAATTGGAGAAGTATCTGATTCTCGAAGCATGTTCCCGACAAGGAGCAGCCGTGGTTTGTAAGGTGCATACAGGGAAGGCACAAGAGGGATATGAAGGCTTTCATCGCTTCGTTGGCTACCGATTCCGCGCAGAAGCACAAGGTTTCGACGGTAAAAACTTCTATGACATGCCGGGCGCTCTAGTGTTCGCGCCCGACTACATCTACCCAGAGAGATATGCGGAAATCAGGATACACGCACCCGAAGGTGCTCAGGTGGTTTACCTTTCTTACGATTGGAACGAGTGGGGAGAGTAGTTTGGTGTGGTGAAATCGCCATGTCACTCGCAATCCGCAGCGGAAGTGCAGGCTCCCAAAGGCACAGAATGATTTAGCTTCGAAGTTTCAATTGCGCCAGATTTCGCGACTGATAACTATATCGTTAACAGGCGCGTTTATAGCGTCTTTGGCTTTAACGGATATAGGGATAGTCAGGGGACAAGTCGCTGAGCGGAAAGGGACTGGAGACTCACTTTTAAAGGCATTAAAAGTCAATAAGTCTTCGAAAATCGTCAATTCTTAAAGGCAAAGAGGGTGCTTTGATCCCGCGGTTTACGCACTCGCTGCAACCCTAACGGCGTCGGCTTCATGGGCTACTTGGGCCAGCAGCGTCGATAAAGGGCCTCCGTGTGACAGTGTTCTCACCGCGTAAGCGTCAATCCCCATGCGACGAATTGCTGCTGCCGTAACAAAAAGAATTCGAGGATGCGCGCCGCTGAGTTGACGGGCAATTGCGAGCAGTCCCTTCGCGTCACGCACGACATAGAGAATTGCGTCCACCATTTGTTCCTGCGACAACGCCCGGCGAATTTCCGAATATCGGGCCGCATTTTTGTTGCTCCTCTCGTATTCGATCGCACAGGTTAAACTCTGCTCTCCCACTTTCAGGACTGCAACGGCGTCGTAATCCTTCACATATCGGTCATCGGTCATGAGGTTCTCCGCGCAAACCTCGACGTCGGTGAGCCATAATTCTGCAATTCCATGTCGCACCATCGAAAGCCGCACGGCATTTAATTCCAGGCAATGCATCATCTTCGACGGGTGGCAGATCACTTGTGTCTGGGCATTGAGCGAAGAAAGCGAGTGGCCGAAGGATTCGAGTTCCAGTAATCCCGTGTGGGTTATGGAGTAAACCTTGCAGCCCTCAATTCTCCGGTCGAATAGGCCGATAAATCCGCCTGCCAGCAGTCGCCGAATTCTCCAGAGGAAATTACACACCGCTGACTGCGACTTGTCATAACCGCTTAGGGCGATGAGCTGCTCGTGGGTTATGTAGCCCGAGTTCCTTATCAACAGCAACAAAGGAATATCGAAAGCCTCACTGATGACGATTGATCCTTTGCGGTATCTCATGCCCAGTGCTCCTGGCCGTCCGTCACTAACAGCAATCGATCTTCGCCGTTACTCCTGGAAATTCTCCATACACCTGCAGCTGTCGCGAATTGGCCGGCAGCGGAGAGCAATAACAAGGCTTGTTGCTGACCGTCGTGCTCGCTGAGCGCAACCGTGGTCACACCTTCGTTTTTCCATTGCAGCGAGAAATTGATGTAGCCGTACAGACGGCTGTCGACCGCGACTAAATAATGTGTAGGCGTCAAAGGGCCATAGCGCTTTCCGATTGCCAGCAGCCGGTTTTGGCCCATGTGTCTGGTCACCCCGACACAACCGAAAATGCAACCGAGCACGTCTTTGGGTTGGTGCGGGTTAATCCTGCTGTTGCCGTTAAAGCGGAGAACGCCCGGCACCTTCCAGCTGCGGCGGAATTTGCCGCCGTGGGGAAATCCCGTGGTATTGAAATACGCGGCATGCTTGGTGAAGCGCAGCGGGTCGGAGCGGTCCGGGCCGGGACGAACCCACCACTCAGCGCCAACTCCTAGGATGCGCACCAGCATTTCCATAATCAGGTCCCGACCGAGGTCCGGTTCTGTTTCTCCAATGTCTGAATTTGGGTCAATGCCTGGTTTAATTGTTCGCGTAAATTGCGGACCTGCTGGGTCAAGGCGGAAACCTGGTGTTTTGCCCCCAGCGTCGCGTCACGCTTTGCGTCTTCGACCAATTTCTTGAGCTGTCCTTTGGTCATCGCGACTTCCGCCGGCGCCGCAGACGTCGCCGCACCGTCTTCGCTGGAATTCGGCTTTGAATTCGGGGCGGATTCTGGACGTGGCAGCGGAGTAGCGGTTTGCGAAGGAATCTCAATTGCCTGGTTTCCGTCCGACGAGCGCGCTACAGAGGTCATTACCGTCTGCTCGTTGGCATCCTGTCTGGCCAGCTTCTCGGCCATGGCGTTGTACTCGTCGACCAATTGGTTGTGCCGGCGGATGGCATCGACGGCCCGTGCCCGCGTGTACAGGTAGGAATTGGCGAGCTGGGTGACGATATTGACGGAAATTTCCAGCCGGTTCCCTCTCTCTCGGAACAGCCAGAAGACATAAAGCACCAGAATTAATACGGTGACTCCCTCGGCCACGATGATCCAGAAATACAAATTCTCGAACGTTCCACCTAGAAATATCCGGCGAGAATCGGCGAGCTTCGCTCCGTAATCGATGTCCTGCTGGTTAATCGAATCCAGCAGACCTTCGACCGGTCCACCCTTTATTATTTGTTTCCGGCCGCCCGGCGGGTCATACCGTCGTTGCGCCTTCAGCCGGGCGGCGTCGGCGCCCGTTTGCTGCTGCGTCGTTTCCACCTGCCGGTTATTCGACTGGGCAAATGCAGCCAACGAGCCGAGCCCGAGCAGAAGCAGAATGGAACATGCTCTTTTCACCGTTCGGCCTCCTGTCTCTTCCGGCTGCGCATACCGCGTTTGCGGCTGGCTTCGAGGCTGACATCCCGGAAACGCAAGTTGGCTCCGATCTCGGGGTTGTATCTGGTGGCGTAACGCGGCAGGATCTCGGGAACAACCGAGGACAAGCGATCAACCTGGGGGACGCGCACATGGGCGTGGCCGTGGATGGTGCCGAAACGTTTATCGCTCATCAGGTACTCCATTTGACCGACAGGGAGATTCTTGATGTGCTCTTCCTCCGAGCGCGTTTCCTTGATTTCCGTCTGGCTGCCGACCCCCTGGTCTTCGTATGTGGGATTGAATATTCCCTTTTTCCGAATGCTCATGCTCCGCCGCAGCTGGCGCACCCTGGCCGACGCATTAAGAAAATATTGAGCAGTATCCTCATCGCGGGTGCGCAGCATGAAAGTCGTATTCGGCGCCGAGGCCACGTCGTGCTGGAAGGCCTTGCCCACACTCAGCAGCTGCGGGATGCTCTGCATGGCAAACAGGAAAGCGGTATTGGAGCCGCGCGCCGTCTGCAAAATATTGGCGAAATTCGAGTAGGCGATGGGCGCGAATTCGTCCATGATGACCGAGACGAACGGCATATACATGTCAGCCCGCTTTCGCTCATAGCGTTCGCCGATCACCAGTTGCAGGTTCTGCAGGATCATCCGCCCCAGGGCCCTGGTCGTGTCATCGTTCTTGTTGGTATTGAGGGAGACGAACAGGATGCGCCCTTCCTCGATGACCTCCTCGATCGAAATCAGGTCCTCGTACGGTCCGGTGATGATGGAGAGCTTGTCCTCCAGGAAGGTCATCATCTGGTTGATCAGACCACGAATCATCTGCACGCGCTTGGGGTCGCTGAAAGACTCGACCAGGTTGCGCGCGCTCATCTGGAAATTGAGCCTCTGCTGGTGGCTGACGTCGGGGAGCCGCTCGATCCGGGCACGCGCGATGGCCGCCTGTTCCTTCAGCACGTCGAGGTCGTAGGCCATGACCAGGATGTCGTAAATGTTGTAGCGCTTGCCGGTGTAATAAAGGATGCGGACGATGTCGGAGAGGTAGGTCTTTTGATGGCCGTGGAAGAAGTCCTCCCGCAAGTCAAAGGACTCGAAGATGAAGCTGACGTGCTCCTGGTACTGTCCGCTGATGGCAATGAAGGGGTTGAAGCGCACGCTTATCTCAGGCCGTGAGGGATCGATAATCCGCAGGTCTTCCAGCCGCCCGGCAGCGGCGATCAGCGGCAACAGTTTGTCATCGAGGAACTCGCGTTCCCCTTTGCCGTCGATGATGATCAGCGGGACCTTGTGACGGTTGCCCTCAGGGCCGGCCTCGCGGATCAAGTCCTGCTGAATAATGTTCAGCAATAGGGTGGTTTTGCCTGCGCCGGTCATGCCGAAGCCGTTGGCCTGCATAACGCGCACTTCATCTGGCCAGAGCACCGGCTTCTTACAGATGTCGTAGCCGATGACGATGGAGTTGTCGGCAAACGCCTCACGCAGGTTCTGGGCGTCCCGCTTGCGATCGACGGTCAGTGGCGGATGCGGCCAGGCGTTCTCCCTTTCGGTCGGGAGCGTGAGCAAGTAGCGCAACGTGTCCCAGAAGACGAAAGCGGCGGCGAGCAGGTAAAGGCTGGCTTCCATGAGCTGTTCCTTGCGGATATGCAGACGGGCATAGCAGATGTAGCCCACACCAGCGATGGCGGCAACCGCGATAAACCCCAGCAGCAGTTTCGCTTCGTCATTCGGGTCCTGATAGCGGCGAACGGCAGTTACCGGCATCAAATCTCCCTGTATCGGGGAAGGACTCGGTCCTCCCCAGCTTCACCGTGATTTGAGGGTGAAGTAGACAAATGCCGCGGCCACGATAGCCGCGACGACAGACAGCATGACCAGCAGTGGGTGGAACCGCCGCCGCTTTGCCTGGTCCACGGGCCGGATCGGGTCGCTCGCTGCATCCAGTAGCGACTGCAGGAAGCCATGCCCTGCGCGGGCGTGATACATCGCCAGCAGTTCGCTCCTCACAGTCTGCGAATCGAGCGTGTCGGCCTCGTCGGTGGCCATCACAGCACCGCCGCCGTGACAATCGGAGACGCATTGTCGGAGCCGAAAACGAACTGGTAGATCTGCGGCGAGCCGTCTGTGCTGCGGATGGCCAGCACCCCGGTCGAGGTCTTGCCCGGCGCCACATCCTGCTGGTCGATTTCCGAGTGCAGTAGCTCAAGTGGCGTGCTGCTCACTTTGCCCAACCGCTCCAGGTAACCGGCGGCAAGCTGCTGATTTGCAGGCGGCATGCTGGCTCCTGCATTTCCCTCAGTAGCCAGAACAGAAACATTGGGGGCGATAACGCGATACGGCACGGTGCTCAGGTTGGTCACCTGATAGCGGACGTAGATAGCATCTTTACCGCGTACCACGTCCTCGAGCCGGACGTTGACCCGGTTCTTCTGGGTCTTGATCCCGGCAGCATTAACCGGCTGCGTATTGAGAAGGGTCTGGCTAAGCACCTGCTCAGCTACCTTCGCTACATCTTCTTTCGAGAGGGACTCGGCGGCTGTGCGTATTGGCGGTTGCTGTACCGAGGTGACCAGTACATCCATCTTGCCCACCTCGCCCGCGGGTTGAAGCTCATAGATGGAGCGGCCGTGCTCGGTCCAGACGAAAAGGTTGGTCGCTACATCGGGTTTAGTGGGTTTCACGAAGACGCGCGTGCCATGGCGCTCGATTTCAAACGCTTCGCTTCCCGCTGCTGCCATGGTGATCGGCTCGGCGACTTCGATTACTGTGAGATGATTCAGGGCGGTTTGTACCCTGGTGACGGGCTGCTGCTGTGCGAGGGCCGCTGTGCTGGCTAAAATGAGGATGGCTACCCAGATCTTGTTCACGGTGAACCCCTTTTCCTTGACGCGCTGTGCGCGGACAATAATGAGATCTCGGCGCCGTTGCGGGCACCGAGTCTCATTCCCATGACGACTGCTCAGACTTCGTAAGCTGTCGTCTTTAGGCTTGCGCTGGAAGTACGACGGAACGATCTGACGTTGCTCCGCCAAGGACTGGGGTCAGCACCTCGAAAGCCGCTGGCGTTCGAGAGCTCACCGTTTGACGATTACTTCAATTGGGGCACCGCCATACGTGCGCTGTGCCCACTGTGCGATCAGGGGAGCTTCCCTCATAAGCTGCTGCATCTCCCACCGATCGTTTGACTGGCTTTCGACCGTGAACCTGTACTCGAAATTCACCACGCGTACACGCATTTCGGTCTGTCCCAAGCCGTTGCCCGTCCAGGGATGTTGATCGACAATCCTCCAACCCTGGCCTGGCGCTATCTGCCGCCCTGGCAGCTGTGGCCGCAGAAGCCGAAGCTGAATCGGCTGCGGCTGTAACCACTGCTTCCCGCTCGGCAGCTGTGTTCCTTGCTCCATTCGGCTGACCCATGTGCCGACGATTGCAGCCGGCATCACAAGCATCCAGCGGACAAGCGTTAACAGCCGGATGACCATCGTCATTGCTCCTCCAGATACAGCAACCGGAAGAGCGCGGCTGCGACAAAACTCTCCCATCCGGGAGAGCTCGTAGCAGATGGCCCTTCCGGATGCGGATTGGTGTTCGTCGTTTTATCGGGAGACCATCCGGTTCACGGGATCGTACCGGAACAGGAACGTTCTCCCTTCTTCGCCCTCAAGGTAGAAGCTGTTCTCCTCCACCCTCATGAGGGCGCCCAGTTTGGGCGGCTTCACTCGTACTCGTCCGCCGCCCGTCACCGAAGCCACGGCATCGACGAGTTCTTGCGGGAATGCATACAGCATCACCCCGCCTTTGCCGTTGCCCCTGGATGAGACGTGATGCAACGCTTCGGCCCAGGCAACGCGTTCCGGTTCAGGTTTGCTCTGTGCCCACGCGTACAGGTTGCGGGCCAAAGCTCCTGTTTCCTTTTTCGTGCGCTCGATGATTTCCTTCTCGCGCGCACGAGCGGCGGTGAGCTTCCTCTCCGCCCGCTTCCTTTCGTCTTCTGATTCCACGTTCTCGACCGCTTTCTGGGCGGCGAAAACCTGAATCTGTGCTTCCGTGCGTCGCTTCGCCAGCTGTCCCTGGATGGCGACATAGGCGCCGTACAGGATGTTGACCTCGCCGTACATGTCCTGGGTGGGGTTGTTTCCCACCAGCAGGCCACGAAACGACGAGATGGAGAGTGGGGCCTCGAACAGCTCCTCAATCTCCTTGCGCAGCACGTTGTAGAGTGCGCCGATCCGGTCCGTGGGCTGCACATCCAGCCGCAGGGGTAGATCGGACACTCTTTGCACGTTCTTCAGCAGCAGCCAGGGGCACATCGGCATTTGCTGCCGGATTTCGTTGAGCAACTTGGTGTCGGCCCGCACCCCATGCTTGAGCGAGTCCAGCTCTTTCTGGAGTTCCCCAACCAGCAGGTATGCCAGGTCGCTTCGGCCGGCTGCGTAGCACCGGGTCTTCAGATCGGTTATGGTCCCAATCCGATTGCCGCGGGCATTGAGCGCAGCGAAGCCACGGTTGAACCAGGGCGAATGGACTTTCTTCGCCTTGATCTTGGTGACGACGTTTCGCTCCGGGAAGTTGAACCTCCAGGAGACAAACTTCGGGAATCGGTTCGAGTCGACGACGGCAACCGTGTCGAAATCGAAATCGCCTCCGTTCCGTTTCGCCGTCTCTGAGCGAAGCACATAGACGTGCTTCAGGCAGATTTGTTCAGAGGCAATTCGCTCCGAGACTTCCGGAGGAATTCCCCGGATGGTGCTCAGCGCATCTGCCACTTTGTGGAGCGGCAGGTGGTGCATGGGCAACAGGTCTTCGGCCATGCGGATTGGATACCGCACCGAGAGACCGTATTGAGACTCAACCGTGGTGATGGCCTGATGCAACGGCAGCCAGTCGGCTCCCGCGTACAACCTGCCATCGTGATAGAGGAGGTATCCATCATCGGCCAGCGCGAACGCCGGCATGGTGAATCCGCCTCCGGTCAGGGTCTTGAACGCCCACTTCGCCAGCATCTTGTCAAGCTGGTAGTGGACGTAAGGATGACGCGAAATCTCGCCTGTGCTGTCGGCAAGCAGCAGGGCCTCAATGGCTCTCTGCTCGTCTTCGACTTGCTCGTCGTCCGGATCGAAGCTCTTGCCTCCGATCCTTTCCACCAGCGCGTCGTGTCTCCCCTCATTCCAGGCCTGTTTCAGCGCCCGGATCTCTCGAACCGCCTGCGGGAAGATCTCTTCCAGCAGCGCTTCCTTGGGAGCGTGTTCGATCAGCGTGTAACTGGAGGCGAACTCCAGCGGCCGGGAAATCTCGCGAACTCCCAGCGCCACTCGAGAGCACAACCGGATTCCGCCAGATGGAACGACCATTCTCCGGGGAAACGGTTTGATCGCGGACGAGGGAAGCACAATATCGGCCCTGACATGAGCGGCCGTCACGTCGTCCATCACCTTGAAAGCTCCCTTGGCCTGGAGTGAATTGTCCATTGCCAGCCGGAACTGGTAGAACCGTCCGGCTGGCAAGGAGAGTTTGTCGAAGAGTGTCTGCCGGACCCAGCCGCGGCAATCGTTCGTGCCGAGTTCCAGGTCCGGGACGAGGAGGACGGAGCATTTCGGCTCTTCCACCATCGTCTTGAGTGTCGAGGTCAGGATCCCGAAGTACGACAGGGCCGCTTCCGGCCATGCGTCCATTCTCTTGCGTACTGCGTCTTCATACTTCTGTTCGACGCAATAGAAAAGCCCATTCTTCGCTGAGCCGGAGGCTCCGACGACCGAATAGGCGGTTCCCTGATACTCGAATGCCATCATCGTTCCAGCAATTTTCGTCTGCTGAAAGGTTTCCAGCATGCCTTCGCAGACTTTAATCCGGCAAGCCTTGATGCCGGGGTAGAGTCGGTCCAGTAACGAGTTGTCCAAGAACGACTCGCTGCCGGCGTCCGGTGTGCGTTCGCTGAGTACACCGTTTTCATCCAGATCCATTTCCAGAATCCGGTTCTTCATGTGAGGCGCTCCTTTGCGGGATAAGTCAGTTGACGAACAACCGGCCATCCACAGCTCAGGAGCTTTCGCCACCTGTGCCGCCGTCTGGCCAGTACATCGGCCAGGTGCGGGAGCACATGGCAGCGGACAGTCTTCGTGGTTCGGCCCACGAAGTTGCTCAGGAAAACCTACCGTCCGTTTGGAAAGTAGATTCTCGCTTTGCAAACCCTCTGCTTAAACCTGTCAAAGAACGCGACGGCACGCGCGGCTACGCCTGTGGCCGCTTCTCAATCACCATGACGTTGCCTTTCTTCTGCGGCGTGGCCATCCACGTCTCTACCCGAAGAAAAGGAACGCCTTCGACGAGTGAATGGACCAGCGCTTTGTCTTCGTTTTCGAACTCTTCGCCCAGCACAAGCTTTCCGTTCTCGCGGGCTGGGTCTTTCCCCAGCAGGAAGTAGCGCACCCGCATGGTCCCGCTCCCGCGCTCCGCGGCTGGCTTTCGTCCGCGCTTGCTGCGCTTCTCGCCCGCAGCCGTCAAAGGACCGGGGCTGGCCGCTTCCACCGGGGCATTGTTGTTCTTGGTCGTCTCTGTCACTGCAATCACCTCGACACTGGTCTGTTGTGGTCCTTATTGCTGCTGTTGGCGAAAGGCTTTGTAGCCGTCTATGTCTGCGGCCAGAAGCGCTGCTTTTTTCTCGCCGTCAATTTGCTTTTCGGAGTACTCGCCTACCAGCACTCCGCTCGGGTTCTCGGCCGAACGGTTCTGGTCCGCCAGCCGGATTCGGTACTGATTGACCGTGGTCTCGATGATCTCGCGGTCCCCATCCATGCGATGGATCTCGCGCACTCCGTAGGCCGTATACAGCAGAGGATCGTCCTTTGAGCACTCGATGCCGCGCAGGTGGAAGACCGAGCGGGTGTTCTCATCCTCGATTTTCCCTACCGTGTTGTCCTTCTGCATCACGCGAAGCGCGGAGGATTTCAGGTTGGAGGTCATGGAATTGAGGGCCGTCGCCCATTGCAAGCTCACGTTGTGCATGTCGTAGTTGAGATAGTGATCGAGAAACTGACGGACGAACGCCTCTTTCTCATAGCTCTGAGGCTGCGGCGACTGCTTGGCATCCGCCAGCACTGCAGGCAATTGATTGCGAAACAGGGGGCGACCACTGATCACGCTCGATTCGCCATCAGCAGAGACGCGAATAATGGTAGGCGGCTGCATCCGCACATAGACGGCAAATCCCAGCGAGAGAAACGCCAGCAGCGTCATCGACCCGGCCAACACCATGGCGCGGTTGGCATAGGCGCGCAGGGCGCCATCGTGTTCGTAGTACTTCGAATAATTCAGCTTCTCAGAACCTTCTGTCGCTTCTGCGCGGGTATTTTTCCTGAAATCGAACATCGGTGTCCCCCTGTTGTGCATGAATCTGAGTTTGCTTCATCTCGCTTTGTCCGCTGGTTGCATCAGCTAGCATCACGAGTAACGACGGCCATTGACTCTCACATTGAACGGCATGTTTGCTCCGCCAGGCACGACTGCGAACCACCGCGTCCCTCCCAGCGAAGCTGGCGGCGTGTGTGGTGGCGCTGTCAGTGGCGAATTGATGCCGGGGATCACACCTCCTCCGCCAGCCATCGCGACGCCTCCAGAAGGCGCGAGTGTTCCACCGCCTCCCCCACCAAGAAACGATCCGCCGCCACCGGCCAGGGACCCTCCACCGCCCGCCCCAGCCGCTGCGACAGCGCCCGTACCTCCTGTGGCAGCCGCCATCGTGGTCCCGGCAAGCACCTTCGATGCCGCGCCCCGTCCCCAGGCAATCGCCGCTCCGATGGGGCTGTATTCCCCCATTAAAATCCTCCGGGCTGTCATGGGAATCGTCGCAATCAAAAGGGCAAAGATGACGCTGGCCAGGCTCAGGAGTATTGTTCCCTCAACTCCCTGAAAGAACCCCAAGAGATCGCCCTGACCTAGGACACCTTGCGGATTATTGAGATGAATTGCGGTCATGAGTGCCCACAAGGTATTAACTAGAAGGGGCCAGCAGTTCCAGACAAAGAAGTTTTCAATCCAGCGAGAATGGAAACGTCCG
Source organism: Acidobacteriaceae bacterium (assembly GCA_003151335.1). Classification (GTDB taxonomy): domain Bacteria; phylum Acidobacteriota; class Terriglobia; order Terriglobales; family Acidobacteriaceae; genus Bog-257. The sequence goes on along the minus strand of PLXE01000015.1, from coordinate 23,057 downwards.
AGCGTTGAACTCGGCATAGTTGCGATTACCAGGGGGCCCAGAACATACAAAATGGATCCCCAGAACACGAAGCAGATCATGAAGATTGCGAGGCTGAAAGGAAGAACGATGTAGCCGATGATTAAACCTAGTTCGGTAATCAGGGCCGAGATGCCGCCTTCTATCAACTTCAACATGCTCAAATCGCCGCTGTCGCTCCACGCGGTTGCTAACCCATTCGTCCATGCAGAAACTACATCTCCCAGTCCATTGGTTCCGTAGATGTAATTACTCACATAGTCGAAGCTCTTGACGAGATCGCGGAAGACCGCCGCCCAATTCAAGAGCACCAGCGCTACCGCCGCATACTTCAGCATAGTTATACCCAGTGAGCGGACGTCGCCTCCTCGCACGAAAGCGTCGTAAACACCCCAAAGAAAGGTCACGGTGAGGATTGAGGCCGCAATAAACCAGATAATCGGCATGACCGAGCCGTCGATCCCACCAAGAGCAGTGAATAGGATGTTTACGTAACTGGAATTTGCCATCGTTGCTCCTACTCGCTATTGATTGCCGGTGCCGGCGATCTTGCCGATTGCGTTCGTCAGGCCATTCGTATTGCTCGTCGCCCACTTCGAAATAGCGCTCTGATTGGCGATACTCGAGCTGCGGATTCTCATCAACTGCGACATCGCCGACTGGGAGTAGGCGTTGGCCCTCACCACCCATGCCGCCGCAACCGCTTCAATCATGGGAGCTGTCCCCGGGGTTGCTGTGCGGATCTGGTCCTGCAGCTGCTCGCTGACTTCCATTTCCCTCTGGGCCAGCGCATCGAGCTCGATGGCCCGCTTCATCGCGTCCTGCGACTGCGCGTCGGAGATGTCGATGCTGTAGCGGATGAATTGCGGCGCCTGGTTGTCTGCCGGAAGCATTCCGTAGACTTGCTGGTAGACCGCTCCCACCTGTTTCACAGCGTTGGGATCGCCGGACAGCAAGAGCTGTTCCAGATGCTGTGTAACCGGCAACTGCGCGCTCTTGTATTGCATGGTCATGAGGCCGTTCATGGCCTTCATCTCATTTCGGAACATGAGGACCGCGTTCTTCAGCTGATTGATGGCGCCGATGGGGTAAATCACATTTTGCTGAAACTGCGTGTACTCGCTTTCGATCTTCTGAATTTGCTGCAGCGGAGCGGCAACCTGGCTGGTCAGCAGGCTGTTGATTTGTTTCAGGCCGGCGATAATCAAGGCCAGGTCGATGCCGAACTGCGCCTGTGCCGGGCGCGGGATACTCAGCATCAGCATGGCGAGGACGAGTCCGGCAGCGACCCTTTGTCTCATGCTGGTTGTCAGTTTTGCCCGCAGCTTAGTCCATGCTCCGCGTATCATGCTCGCCTCCTCAGTGCGTGGAAAGGATATTGAAGATCGATTGATGAAGATCGTTCGTCCGTTGCGTGTCGCGTTTCATGTCCGCGGATTGATGGGCCAACTGAGCGGCCTCCTCCCGCAGCTGCGCGGCCAGCAGCTTGTGCTGGAAGGCGAGTGTCTGGAGCGTTGCTGCGTACGCGCTGGCGCTCATGTAGCTTGAAGTCCCCGGTGCGAGTGTGGCGTTGTTCTCCATCTGGTCGGCGATCTGAAGCAGACTGGTATTCGCCTGGTCAGAAGCCACGGTCTGCTTCAGGGAGTCCTGTGCCAGGGCATCGTTCATGTCCATCATCTGGCGCAGATCATTCGGGGCTTGCTGCTGGGATGGAACTGCTCCGTAGGTGGCGTTGTAAGCCGGCCCGAGATCGCCCACTAGCCCGACGTTTCCGCTCAGGAAAGTGTTTTCCAGCTTTTGCGGCGAAAGCGTCTGCGCGCTTTGGATGGGGAGGTTGTAGACCGCCGCCATCCAGCCTCGGTATTGACCGACGAGATTGTGGGCCCACGTGCGAGTGCTGTTGATCAGCGCAACCGGCCACAACACCTCTTCGTACAACGAGCGGATGTCATTCTGCACGGTGTTGATCATCGTTAGAGCGCCGCCGATCAGATTGGAGATGGTCGAATCGATCATGTTGAACAGGTCCCCGAGTCCGGCGTGGGCCGGCAAGGGAACAAGCAGCGCAATCAGCAGGACCAAGCTGGTTGTTTTGATCGCGAATTGACTCTTGAGTTTTTTCATCGTCCCGCTCCTTGGACTCTGGCACTCTGAGCGCGGACGCGATCCTCGATCTCGTACACTTCGCCGCTGCGCTCTTCCGGCAGTTCCTCAAGTGCCGCCATCCCCTGCGGGAACTTCTCTGCCAGTAGCCAGTAGCGCTCGTACAACGGAAGCTCGGAGTGTTTCTTCATCCACCATGCCCGGTACCAGCGCTCGCGTGGATAGGTGGTCATGATCCAGTACTCAATGGGCGAAAGAACGACGCGAAGCGTGTGCGTGGTCTCCGCCTTTTCCCCAATGACCACGATGAAGTCGCTCTTCCTGCCCTTCTGCGTGTGGCCGAGGTTCTTGATCTCGTTCAGCGTGGTTTCGTTCAGGTGCAGGAATTCGCGCAGCACGTCCAGGCTTCCGGTCTGCCGCCCGATGATCTTGATGGTTGTGTTTTTCAGGATGGCCGCGCCAAACGCGTTCGGCGCTTGCGTTGTACCGGTGAAGTCTTCAATTGCCTGCGACACGCCCCATACTGCGCCGTTGCGCTTGCGGGCAGTTCGGTAAAGCTGGACTACCAGATCGGCCAGGAACGGCGATTCCAGCAGCATCCAGCACTCTTCCAGCACCGTTATGCTCTTGTGGCTGCTCTTGCCGGATGCCCGCTTGGTCGTGGCCCAGGCGATCAGCAAGCTCATCGCCGACTCCAGCCGGGGATCGTCCTTCAGCTTCTCGACGTTGAAATAGATCCATGGGGAATCGAGTTTCAGGGTCGTCTGCCGATCGAAAAGATTTTCGTAAACTCCACCCGGCGAGACCCAGTTGCGCAGCTTGAACGCTGCCAGCCGAGCTTCTTCCATGACCCGCTCGTTGCGATCGGCATCCTGGTAGTACTGCAATTCATCGCGCAGGTCGCCAAACGTAGGTATCGTGTTTCCCGGCCGCATGGCCGCGCGCCGGTAGGTCCGCTCAATTGCATCCACCAGCACGTTATCCAGCAGGTCGGACGCTTCGATGTCGCCCAGCATGTGCCGGGTAAGTCCCTTAAGAAATGCCACCTGTTCCCGGCTTGGTTCTTTCTCCCCGGACTCCAGGTCCCAGGGATTCAGGGTCTGCTCCGAGTCGAGGGCCATGGTGATCATCTGCCCGCCCATGTACTCGACCAGGTTGCGGTAGGAGTCGCCGCGCTCGATGATCGACACGCGTGTGTCCTGCCGTGCGGCCTGCAACAGCATCTGCCCGGTCATCATGCTCTTGCCGTGGCCGCTGGCGGCAGCGACAAGCATGTTGGCGTCTGAAAGATCGGGATCGAAGGGCGAAAACGGGATTAGCTGACGGTAGGGGGTCTCGATCAGCATCAAGGGTGATCGCGGAGTCCCCGTCCAGGGCATCTCCAGCGGCAGCAGATCGGCGGCATGGCAGCTGAGCAGATCGATTTCGCGTTTGTCTTCGCCGGCCAATCCAGGCAGTGAAGACAAGAAGATGCGCCTCTGCGCGATGTCCTCCGTCAGCCCGGAGGCCCCATTCATCCGGCTGATGATGTGCAGGATCTGCTGCTTGCGGCTGGCGATTTCACGCTCGGCCTCTTCGTACTCAGCCGTGGTGTGTGCTGCCTTCGAAGTTCGCACGCCGATGGTGAGGCTCACCTTTACGGCCTTCAGAGAGCTGGCGATGATGTCCTGCTGGATCTTCAGCAGCTCGGCCTCGGCCACCTGGGCGGTCACGTCGATGCGGATATTTCCTTTGGAATCCAGCTGCGCGGCCATCATCTTCTTGTGGCGCTTCTTGAAGCGTTCCAGCACCTTCGACTGGTTCGGGATTGTGACCTGCGTGCTGACCACGACGGGAAGGCCTGAGGTCAAGAGGCTGCGCAGGATCCCGGGGTAGGTCGCGTCAGGTGGAGCTTTCAGGGTGATGAAGCTCCACAGCAACCCGTCGATATTGATGTAGTCTTCCGTCTGACCAAGGATGCTGACAACCGAGCACTGCTCGCGAGGGGTGACGTAGCGCTCGGAGTACGGATACTGCCGTAACGGGAGTGGATCTGGCCTCAGGGGAGCCAGCGCCCGCTTGGTCTCCAGAAACAGGTCCTGATCGCTCATGCGTTGAGGATCGAGGCCCGCCGCCACCATTGCCGATTCGATTCCGTTGAGCAGGCTTTCGAACTCGCTCATCAGATCGATGTGTTCTTTCAGTGTGCGCTGAACGATCTTTCTGGTGGAGAGACTGAATCCTCCGCCGTCTTTGTTTCGTTTCGCCGTCTTGCCGGAGACGGCCAGCACGCGGTGATGGCGCTCTGGGTCCCAGATGAGGTAGAGGTGGGTCATGCGGCGCAGATACTCGCCGCCCGCCTCCTTCTGTTGCCACATGGCGAGCCGGTTCTGGTCCATCGCCAGCGTGGCCTCGTCTTGTGTCCGCGAGCAATCCTGGTATCGCTGTAGCAGATCGCCAAGGTCTTCGGTGACCTCGAAGCGGAACTGCAGACGCATGCTTTCTTCAGGAATCGTGCGCAGGATAGCTTCCAGGTGCGACTTGATCGTGTTCAGCCCGGCATCGTCGGCAAAGTAGCTGACCGCCCCCTTCAGCACATAGCCGGCAACAAACTCCCCCGAGAGCCGGATCATGACGTCGTCGAGATAGTCCCGAATGGGCAGAAGCTCGCACAGCCCAGGCTCGCTCAAGCTCTTTTCATGTTGCTTCCACATAGTCGGCATTTAGACCTCTTCTTTCCGGAAATAGCTGCTGCGAATAACAGTCTCTTGCGTTCCCGCGCAGTACTGCTGTGGCCTGGCGTGGAACTGCAGGAGATCCAGTAGGTAGCCGCGCGGCTTGCCGTACTTGAAGATCATCAGCACCGGCAAGCCAACCAGCAGGATCGCCAGCGGCAGGAAGTAATTCATCGGTATGTGAAAGATGTAGCGGTCGGAGAACAGGAAATTCCCGATCAGCATCGCGCCGCACACCGCCAACATGATGGTCAGCAGATCTTCCAGTTCGAGAAACAGGATGGTCACCTTCAGATGAAGGTTCCTCGATACCGGTGACGAATTCAGTGCCATACCCTCTCTCCTCTTAAGACGCATTCGCTACGAAAGATTCGAGCAATCGCAGGAGACCGGAAACCAGCAGTGCTCCCATCGCCGCCATGCCGTGGCGAAGCCAGTCATCGCCAATCATCCGGCGCTCAAATACCCCGCCAATCCCCAGGACCAGACGCACAATCTCGATCGCCGCGTAGAAGGGCATCAACACGTTCCCCACGAAATTGGTGACCGTGAGCAGCATGACCATGTACTGGTCCGCGCCGTCATTCTGCTGCGAGATCACCTCTGCCAGACGCAGCAGTCCCGAGCCCAGCAGTGCAGCCATCGCTCCCCACACGTAGCGCTCCAATTCCTGGCCTTTGGAGAACTGGTAAATCCCGCAGGCAAGAATCAGTCCCGCCCCAATCGGGAGCATTACGTTGCCCATCCAATTGGCAAGGTTCAGCAGGCCTGGTTGAAACGAGCCCATCGTTCAATCTCCAATGCCTTTGTGTTCCGCGCTGTGCGCTTCCGCCGGCTTCCGTATCAGCCGGGAAGCAATGCCGCCGGAGATCTTCCAGGCTGCGGCTACCACGTTCTTGACCAGGCGAAACGCTACCCAGATACTGAAAGCCACAATCACGAGGCTCACTAGAAGCGCCCCGGCTTTGGTCACCAGCAATACTCGCGTGGTGACCAGAAACAGGAGAATCAGCCATGCGAACAGGAACTTCTGCGTTGTCTTTTCGTTTAGCATTTTCACTAGGCCCCCGCCATGGCTTTGACCAGGTACCAGAGCCCCGACACTGTTAGCAGTCCGAAGGACGAGGCGGCATACCTCATCCAGTTGCGGTTGCGTACGTAGGCCAATACCGCGCCGCCAATCGCGAGCGATGCGGCCAGCGGGCAGAGCTGCGAGGCCAGGTAGTTCCAGGCGTTGACCAGGAAATCGGTTGTGGCGAAATTTGAGCCGTCATTCCAGCCCTGGAATATCGTGAACAACCCCTGAATGCCCAGCAGGAACAGGGCGGAGATGATGGAAGCCAGCGGATTGTGTCCTTCACCGATATCGAGAATGGCCTTGAGGACCAACGCCGCTGCGATCACCGGAACCAGGTGAGCCAGCACTACGTCTTGAACGAACCGTGAAACCACAGCGACAATCGGGCCTAGTTCGCCGGTCCCAAAGCCGTTATTGAAACCGTTGAGGCCGAGTCCCAGGCTGGCGAACCAGGCCCCAATGCCTTGCATGGTCAAAAAGATTGCGGCCCAAAGGATGTATTTGAGAAAGCTGCCTCCAATCTGAAAGTTGATTCCTCCTTCTGTCCGCAGACATAGCCCAGCAAGCACCAGACATCCCAGTGCGGCTGGTGTCATCAGGGCCAGCAGAAGCGCGATCACGTTTCCCAGAAATGGAGGCAGCAACATGGACTTACTCTCGCGAAAGAAGTGTTTGTGTCAGCCGATCTGCTGGCCGTTCGCAATAAAGAACTCCGCAAGTCGCGTTAAGGCGGAAACGGTGAGCAGCCCGCCCGCAGTCAAGGCCCATGGCATGTAACCCCGGCCCTGCCGCCAGGAGATGACACAGCCCACGATGGCAAGCGCCGCTCCCACCGGGCAGATCACGTTGCCGATCCAGTCGACGAGGTTGAGGAAGGCGCCTTCGGGCTGGCTCGCCTGCTCGCCCTGTACCGCCTGGCCTGTCGCCGGTGCCTTTCCGAGATTCTGGGCATGGCTGGCGACCGGTAGGGACACCAGGCTGAGAAAGACGAGTGTGGTACCGATCGCCCGAATCAACGGCGAGCCGTACCAGTTGAGGTGTCGAGTGTTGCTCATGAGGCTCTCTCTCCAGGGCGGTGATTCCGCCTGATGAGCGCAATGTAGGGTTCTTCTGGAGTAGTCTCAAGTTTCAGCGAAGCAAAATGCAGGGCACTTGCGCAACAGATTCAATGTTTTCGGACGCGAAGGTTTGGGAAGGGTATTCGCATGAATTGTTCGCAAGCTTTCTTCTCCGAAGACCATCCGACAACGGAGCACCGCGCTTCCACTGGCTTGCCGCTTATGGAAAACCGGCAAGTGCTTCCTGCGTAAGATTTTCGCTTCTCCGCGATGCTGTATCACGTGCATCATCCTTGTTGATCGCGGATTCTGCAGATGCCCCAAATCCGGATTCGAGAGCTCGTGCGATGTTGTTCTTGATTCCGGATTGTGCAGCGAGACAGATTCCGGATTCGAGATCACCTGCAATGTCTTTCTCGTTTCCGGATCACGCAAAATCGTTGATTCCGGATTCGAGACCATCTCCGATGTCTTTCTCGATTCCGGATTGTGCAGGAGCGCCGTTTCCTGACGTCGTGTCGATTGATCGAGCAAGAAAAAAGCCCCGCGGGTCGTGACGGGGCTGGGGGGATACGAGATACAGGGGAATTGCTGAGAATTATGAGAATTACTGGAGGCTGGCGGTGCTGTTTACCGCTCCGCGTTCGAGTCGCTGTAGTTCGCCCGACGCTCGTCTGCCGGACTTCTCCTCCGGCTGTTTCTCGAAGACCACATAGATCCGCAGACCTGCCGGTAACGTGACGATCGGATGCTCCGTCATCATCTGGCGGGTGATTTCCTCATCGCCGGCGCGGCCCACGTTTTCCGACATTTGCATGCGCATCAGGTCGGCCTCACTCACCGCTCCATTCAAGTTATTCTGCCCGACCAGCATGGCACTCATCTGTCCAACTCCGGTGAGAGCGCGCACCGCGAAGTTTTTTCCCCGGCTGGTTCCGGTGACTTTTCCTCGCAGAGGACCAAGGTCAGTGTCGGTCGCCAGTGCGTCGATACCGGCGCTGGAGCCGTCGGGCATTTCCAGATGATCGAAATGCAGTTGCAGGTAGCCACTGCGGTCCGCTTGTCTAACCGTCCCAACCGCCTTCGATCCGGCGGGCACAATCGTCTGGCCGTCGTGCTGGTAGCCGTATTCGATGATCGCGACCACCGGTTGATCGACAGCCGTCGTCACCACCGAGGCCAGCCTGGCTGAAAGGCGCGACCCCACGCCAAGATCCAGCGTCGGCCCTGTGTTTTCCCCATTGACCGTCGGGTTGGATTTTTCGCCACCTGCGGTGAATACCAACGATGGCTTGGCGAGGCCATCTGCGACGGTTTTGTCCGTGGTTGTTTCAGTGCGGTTCTGCCCGTAGGGAGGTGGAGTCCAGTTCTCGCCATTGCTCGGAGGTGGCGGAAACGAAGGAATCTGCGCCAGGTTCTTTCCTCCATTCGGCGTGACGCTGGAAACTGCATCGCTTGCACCGGTTCGGACTTTCTTGGTGTTCTCAACATCGTGTGCGTTTACCTGGCCGGGCTGCCGCTTGTCCTCCTGCATCGGTTGCATACTGCCGCCGGGAACAATGGAGTCGTTGCTGGCAGGCGCTGTTTCCGCCACTTTCGGACGTCCCAGGTTCGCCTCTCCGCTCTTCTTCAGTTTTGGTTTGCTCTTCTGGGAGAAGAGAACCAACATCAGGAAAGCAACGGCAACGACCCCAACAAAGCCGATCACAAGCCGGGTTGTTTTATCGTCTTTGGCCATGCGAAAACTGCGTGTTGCAGCTATTGGCGGGCGTTGACTATGGGGCTCACGCTCAGCATCATCTGCTTCAGCAGTGCCTGGGGTTAAATCTGCGGCTAGGTCTGCGATGTGCAATGTTGCCGCCTTCGTTCCTTCTGCTTTTGACCCGTTGTTGTTTGTGCGCTGTTTGAATTGAGACATGTGACTCCTCGCTTAATTGCCAGATTTGAGATTGGCGGTCGTGGGTTGGGCCGTGAACGGCAACTCGAGTAGCAATGGCCGATTCACCGCATCCGCTGTGGCCAGCACCAGTTGCAGATGTTCCTGGTGCTGCTTGAAATCCGGGCGCTCAAAGCGCACAACGCCATCGGCGCGAGCTCCCGGCGCCAGCTTTTGCTCGGTAAAGCGGAACTCACGGACGGCGACCCGATCCGCTAGAACTTTCTTCGTGTTTCGGTCCTCTGTGTTGTTCTTGCTCCCCTTACCGTTGGGATTTGCCAGTTCCACCTGCGGCGGCAGGAGCTCGACCCAATGGCTGGTGTTGTTCAGGACGGAGAAAGCGACGAGCACGTCATCTCCATCGCCTGTCACGATGCCCATGCTGGCAGCGATGACACCGCTGCCGTTTTTCCATGCTGGACTGGACACTTGCATCTGCTCGCGGAGCGCCAACTCGTAGGGCGTTGGCCCTGCTTGCACTGTGCGTGCGGGTGGCGTTTGGGTCTCATCCACTGCGCCTATCAGGAAACTCCCACGGCGCTTGTAGATCAGCACGAAGTCAACAGGCTTCGCACCGCCGGAAGCCGATCCGTCGCTCAACAGACGCAGGCTGACCACCAGACCGGACTTGGTGGCGATCAACAGATTGCTGACCGCAGGATCTGCGGTAATGGGTTTTACCACGACGAGGTCCGGCTCGTGTTCGCTGTGCTCGGCCAAAAACAGTGTTGGGGCGCCGACAACAACGGACGACACGGCTTCCGGCATGCGGATCGTAGCGGCATAGAACGGCTTCAACCTCAGGTCCGTCACCGTGTCCGGAGAGATCGTCAGCTTCGAGATAACCGGAGCGACGTCATTGGTGGTGGCTGGAGAACGGGACGGGGCCTGTTGTGCCATGGCCGGCACGACAACGCCCAAGAAAATCAGGCTCGCGAGTTTACGTTTCATGGTTGATCCTCCTCAGAGCTGGTATGCGATGTGAGTTCCTTGAGGTAACGTCGTCGTATCTGTTCCACGTACCGGATGACTTGTTGGTTGCCGTACTGCAATCCGTGTACACGGTGCTCGCCCGCGTAATAAGCGGCGACGGCAAGCCGCATATCGCCGTGGTACTGGCTCAGCAGATGCTGCAGATACCGGACGCCGCCGCTTATGTTCTGCTTCATGTCGAAGGTGTCCGACACCCCAAGTCGTGAAGCGGTGCGGGGCATGAGTTGCATCAGCCCGCAGGCGCCTTTGATCGAGACGGCACGGTCATTCCAGTTCGACTCCTGCTGAATGATCGCGTGTACCAACTCGCGCGGTACCTGGTAATGCCTCGCGTAGGCGTCAACGTAGTAGCTGGCTTCCGGATGCGGCGCCGCGAAGAGCGAAATCGGAAGCAGTCCCGCGACGATCACCAGTGAAAGACGCGCCCAGGCTTCATTCATGCGGCTGACTCCTGGCTGGGCACTTCCGCTGGTGCAAACAGAGGCTCCACTTCTTCGCCGAGCATCGCTTCTGCATAATGCCTCGCGGCGTGCACAACGCTGGCGAATCCATCCCGCAGCAGCAGGCGCTGGCGGTCACGTTCGGTCTTCGCCAGAAGAGGCAGCAATACATCGCGGTGTTCGCTGGAGACCTCCTCGATCCCGAGATGCCCGAGCGACAAGGCAATGTCGATCATCTCGGAGACCGAAGGCGGCTTTTCGAGACTGTACGCGCGGAGTGCCTTTGCAAAGCCCGCAATGAGGCGATGCGTGGCTTTGCCGGCTTCGGGCGTGCGCAGGGCAACAATCTCGCCTTCTCGCTCCGCCGTGGGGTGTTCGATGCGGAGATACAGGCTGCGACGGCGCAGGGGATCCCCCAGCCTGCGCTCTTCGTTGGAAGTCAGTACGGTGAATGGAATTGAGGACGCCGGAATCGTTCCGAGGCGTGGAATGGAAAGCTGCCAGACGGAGAGGATCTCCAGCAGCGTCGCCTCAAAGGCGTGATCCACCTTGTCGAGCTCGTCGATCAGCAGCACGCAAGGAGAAGGCGACAACAAAGCCTTCAACAGCGGACCGGCGGCAAAGAATTCCAAGGCGGAAAGTTGCTTGCCAAGCTCTGCCCAGTCGGTTGCTTCCGGGCTTCGGGCGGCCATCTCGACGTAAAGCCGCTGCAGGGATTCATCGAATTTGCCAATGGCCTTGTCTTCGGTGATCCCTTCATAGCATTGCATCCGTTCGACTTGCGTGCTGGCTGCACGCGCCACCGCGTAAGAGAGTTCCGTCTTGCCGCTGCCTGCCGGTCCCTCCAACAGCAGCGGTTTCTTCAGCTTAGCAGCCAGATAGACGGCCGTTGCTGTCACACTGTCGGTGAGATAACCGACTTCAGAGAGCGCATGATGCACCTGCTCGGACGACTCGAACACCTTCGACCTCCCACACCGGGTTGCAGTGTGGGCAGCAGAGTAGGGGCACGACCGGGTCCCGTCAAATTTTCAAGGGAGTGACTCCGGTTCACGCAACTCATGAGAATCAAAGCACCGGCTGTCCGTCATTTGCCAAACTCGTAAACCTGGTTATCGGGACCGAGCCAGCCCTTTTCAGTTTTTTGAAACTCGTAAGCCGCTTTGACTGTGGCCACTGTTCCCTTCGGCTTGAGATTGTCAGTCAAGTAGCGCTCCTGCGCCTCAAAATACAAGGTGTAATGATCGCCTTCCAACTGCCCGTTGACCTTCTTGAAACTCACAAGTTCAACCTGGTTATCGACCCCATGCTTCTTGAAAGTGTTGTGCCAGACCTGTTCACCATTCTTCTCCGTCGGTGCCAGCGCCTCTGTTTTCTGGCAAGCCGCCGCCCAGAGCATCATGACGGCAGCCAGCAACAAGACGAGCTTTTTCATGTGTAGATCTCCCAAATCGAACACTCCCCGTATTGGTTCTATGCAGTTTAAGCCGAAGCAGCTGCAACAACAGAGCCAGAGGAGCAATATCCCCTCGCTTCCACTGGCTTTTTCTGAGATGCGGCCAGCGAGAGGGCAGAGCAGCCTGTTTGCAAAGGTCTCAATTGTCTAGTTCGCTTTAGGGCTTTATTCCTGAATACGTTTGATTTCCTGCTCCACCAGAACGCTCAGTTTTTTCCGTATTGATTCGAGAACATCCCATTTCTCCTTGAGCGCTTTCTTCTTGTTCGTGCTTTCTTTGAGCGAACGCTTGGGCAAGTGCTTTCTTTCGTCATCGATGATGAATTGAAATAATTGCACTATGGATCGCAGGTTTTCGTAGACGTTTTGGAACGCATCCGCGCCGTAACGAGTGGTCGCAAACGTCACATAGGCAAGACCGGCCCCTGTAAGCAGAAGCGCATCTGGCACAACGGGATTTTCGTCCGCATAGTCGTTGAGAACGGCGAGAATTCTTTCTTGAAGAATCTCCCATGGAGGAGTGTCGGCTTGAGATGCTGCTGGTTCGTGAAGTTTTTTGGGCAAGTGGGGGCACCTCTTCTTCAAATCCCGGCCAGCATATTGCTGCGCATCCTGATCGTCAATTTGCACCAATGCCGTCAGTCCGGCGCTTCAGCCAGAAACAAAAATCTGCCCGCACCGAAGACACACAAAATGGAGCTGCCACTGCCGACACAATTTGGGCCAGACCGTCTTGTTGAAGGTGAACGTCGAAACCAGCCAAATGAGAGCGACGATTTCCAGCAAAATGCCGAAAACAACGGCCAGATGTTCGTAAACCGGAGTGACTCCGGAAATGCGCTCAAGTAAGGCGAAGGGCGCCGGACCGATGAATGGCGCGAGGAAAAGCAGGAAGAGACCGTTCCGATAACTTTTCTTGGTCGGCGGTGCGGCAATCTTCGAGAGCTGTGTCTGTGAAGTTCCACTTGTCCAGCCGCTCCCAAACACGGGCGCGCCGGCCCAACCAACTCCGCTCGTCACGGCCGAGAACTGTGATACGCCGGACATGTACGCTGTGGAGAGTCGTTGAGTGTTCTGGCTGCCGCAGGTGGGGCATGAGTACTGCATTACGCTATTTTCTTCCATCAGGCGGTGCACCGCTGATTGAGGTCCTAGCTTCCGCTCGCCCACGTACCTCTTGGCGCCCTGGGACTATTATCGGTCGCCGATCTGTTGTCGAGGTCGCTTGCCGAAGCCGCATCGCGTGGGGTACGTTACGACAAGTACTTTGCTGTTGGCAAGTTCTCCCGCCACATATTCAACTGGCGGCCGCTCTCTGCCGTGCGCGCCGAGAATAATTTCGCATCGCTGCAACTTTTTTCTTGCATTTCTCCCGCAATGGTGTTTTATTATTCCGCAACAAGTTTCGGGAGACGATTACGCGTCGCCCGATCTTGTCCGGTGGCTGCAAGCTATCTCATGGTTTTGCTGTCATCGACCTGTCTCTTGAGCAGCCCGAACGCGCTCAAGGTTTTCTAGATCCTTTCCGTAACGAAATCGCTCGTCCAATCTGCTTGTAATTGTCGACACACCATCTGCAGTTCTGTTCTGCAGACCAAATACGTGTGGAGCCGACATCGGTCTGCCGGGGCCGGCGAGGAAGGGGCGAAACATTGCCCCTTCCTCAACAGCCCGTGTCTCTCAGCATCTTCTGATCTCGAACTCGTAGTGTCCTGATCCACTGGGGCGATTTGGCATGAAGCCGCTTGGCGCTCCCGGCGGGTGCCTGCTCGCTAACCCGAGTTGGTGGAGTGGAGACGGCATTTGAGTCACCGCATGCATTGCAGCGCAAATAGTCGTTGATTGTTGGGATCTCGTGATTGATGAGCAACCGATTCTGAGCAGAATCCGATGGGTGATGAACCATGACTGTTTCAAGAGCGAATAGTGAACTGGCGGGAAGCAGCGGAGTATTCGCTGCGCAATACGAATTCATCGACTGCAAACAACTCGCAGTCCGCTGGAGTGTCCCGGAAACCTGGGTACGTGAACGTGTCCGCACCAGAAGCGATGATCCATTGCCGCATGTGCGCTTCGGCAAATACGTTCGCTTTCGATGGGGTAGTCCCGAGCTTGAAGATTGGGCCGAGCGTCGTATAGTAAACGGTAGCAACAGGGATGCGGGACGAGTTCGCAGAAAGGAGATTGCATGAAGAGAACTCGTCACCATCAGGAAGGGTATGTGTTCAAGAAGGGCTCCGCTTGGTATCTGCGCTACTACGATCGCATCGTAGCCTCGTCAGGTGAAACGGAGCATAAACAGAAGTGCCGCAAACTGGCCGATGCCGTTGGCCGGACTCGAACCAAGCAGGCAGCGCGCGAATTGGTCGAAGAGTTTCTCCGGCCATTGAACGACGGTACTGCAACACCAGAAAGCACGATGGCGCTTCGGCAATTTGTCGAGGAGGTCTACCTGCCGCATGTTGCCGAGCAGAAGCGGGTGTCCACCTACAAGGGCTACACGCATATGTGGTCACGGCACCTGAAATCGAGGAGCATGATCGCGCTGAGGGATTTCAGGACGGTCGACGGCGAGAACTTGTTGCGGGCCATTGCACGAACGGAGAACTTGAACCGAACGTCATTGGCGCATCTCAAGTCGTTCCTGTCGGGAGCGTTTCGGTACGCACGCCGGCAGGGCATTCTCAACACAGAGAACCCTATGAGGGATGTCGTACTGCCTAAGGCGAGGCCTGGCAACGAAACACACGCATACTCGCTGGAGCACATCCTCCAGATGCTTGTGGTCGTTCCCGAGCCTGCGGCAACCGCGATCGCGACCGCGGCATTCACGGGAGCAAGACGGGGAGAAATACGGGGAATGCTGTGGGAGAACTACGAGGGCGATCAGATGCGGATTACGCAATCCGTATTTGGCAGCCATGCAGATGAACCTAAGAGCGCGAAGAGCAAGGCTCCAGTGCCCGTCATAGCGCCCCTGGCGAAGTACCTCGCCCGCCACAGGGCGGCATCGGGGAATCCAGAGACTGGCTTGATCTTTAAGTCCCAAACCGGAACGTCACTGGATCTGGCGCAACTGGCGCGGTTTGTTATTCGGCCCGCACTGAGGCAGGCGGGACTGGCGTGGCACGGTTGGCACGCATTTCGTCGCGGGCTGGCTACGAACCTGTATCGGCTCGGCGTACCGGACAAGACGATCCAGGCGATTCTCCGGCACGCGAATCTCTCAACAACTATGAACGCTTACGTGAAGTCGGTCCCGGCGGATGCTACGGCTGCAATGAAGGCTTTTGAGGCTTTATGCAACCAACATGCAACAGGGGCGGAAGAGGCCAAGTCGGCCGTAATGTGAGGTAACTTGCAAGTCGCTGAGAATATTGGCGGAAGCGTGTGCGAGTCGAACGCACCATTGACATCGCAAGATGCCAATCGCCGGTTTTGAAGACCGGGAGAGTCACCGGACCCCCTTCGCTTCCGCAGTGGACTGCCCAACAATACCACTGGCGGCGAAATATTTTCAGCACCTCCGCCCTCGCGGCGCATCTTGATACATTTGTGATGGAGCCTTGCAATGCCCAAGCGCAAATTCTCATTTGTCCAGCTTGATGTGTTTACCAGCCGCCCGCTCGAGGGCAATCAACTTGCGGTCTTCACTGACGCCCGTGGTCTGAGCGACGACGAAATGCAGAAGCTCGCGCGCGAGACCAATTTGTCGGAGACCACCTACATCCTGCCGCGCGATGCCGACGTTGAGCAGCGCGAGGGGCACAAAGTCCGCATCTTTACCGTGAACGAAGAGCTGCCCTTCGCCGGACATCCCACACTCGGCACCGCCTGGTACCTGCGTCAGCACTCCAGTTCGGATGAGATCGTACTCGATTTGAAGGTCGGAAAAATTCCTGTGCGCTTCGAGCAGCGCAATGGTCTGCTCTTCGGCGAGATGCGTCAGGCCGAGCCGCAATTCGGGGCGACGCATCCGCACCATGTTGTCGCCAAGGTTCTCGGCCTTCCAGCGACGGAACTCGACGAGAGCTTGCCCATCCAGACCGTCTCTACCGGCATGCCTTTCACCATGGTCCCCTTTCGCTCGCTGGCTACGTTGCAGAAGCTGAACGTCAGTTGGTACCAGATGGCGCCGTATCTCGCAACCATCGGCAATCCTGCCTTCTTCTATTTCGTGTGCCGCGAAACCGTAGACCCGAACGCCACCCTGCACGCGCGCATGATCTTCTACAACGGCGAGGATCCGGCCACCGGATCGGCCGCGGGATGTTGCGCCGCTTGGGCAGTGCGGCACGCTGTACTGGCGGCGGAGGCGCAAGGATTGATCGAGCAGGGAATGGAAACCCGGCGTCCGAGTTTCATCTACATCCGTGCCGGAAAGTCTGGCGACGCTGTCACCAATGTGCGAGTTGGAGGCAACGTTGTGCAGTTGGTTGGCGGCGAAGTAACCATGTGAATTTTCTGCGGATATCCTGTGCAGTCCGAAGATCCGCTCCAGCCAAGGGTTTTCAACCGATCGCCGAAATGCGAATCACCTTGCGTGGTGCTGTTTTGTTTTTTCCTGCGGGCTGAAAATTTTCTGCAGAATTGACCTTCGCAACACTTGTGCAGCAGCTTCAATGGTCGTACTATCCGGACACGCTAACTGCTCTGGCGTAAAAAAATAAGAAGCCACTTCATGATTGCCTCGCGCCGGCTCACGGGTTTGCTCGAACACGAACGCGCAGGCAGTCCCCAGAAGGCCCAACGAGGTTTATGAAACCCAAGCGCACCATCCTTTGCGTTGACGACGACGAACGGTCTCTCTCCATTCGAAAAGTTTTGCTCGAAACCCGCGGCTATCATGTCTTCACTTGTACCGACCCGGAACATGCCCTGGAAAGGATGCGGGGTGGCGGAATCGATCTGGTACTGGCCGACCTCATGATGCCGAAACTCAGCGGCGCAAAACTGATTGACCAGATCAAGGCGATTTCACCGCATACTCCCGCCCTGCTGTTTTCGGGCTCGGTCAATTGTTGCGCGGAAGACAGCCTGGCCGATGGCTGGCTGCCGAAAGGCGAGTTCGCTCCCATGGAGCTGCTGGAGCGCATACGCGTGCTGCTGGTGCGCAAACGCGGTCCCAAGCGGTACGCCACGGCGCACCAACTGGCATCCTGCTCCCCAGCCTTGGCAACTTGCGCGCAGGATTGATTCCCGTGCGCAATGCCAGCTAAAAGGTCCTGCCCAGCCGTGCACTCGCAAGCATATGCGCCAGCCGCTTTGGGCTGTTAATAGTCCAACGCCCGGAGTCAAGGCTCGTCACCCGTTCATTTCGTCGCTTGCGCAAGTGGCAGCTATCCCATCATCGCCATGCAGGTTTACTCGGACGGCCAAGTCGTATATTCCGTGGACGTCTCCAGCATCGACGCTGAGGTGAGTATCGCAGTCGGCAATCACTGGATTGTGGTCCAGGCATGGCACAATCATGGGAACGTTTACAAGGCCCCAGGCTTTTGGATCGATGTCACCAGCGGGGGGTGGCGGCGGGCCAACCTATAGCATGATCCAGACCATGTCGGGCTGGCAGACGTGCGACAGTTGCGCCGCTAGTGGGCCAACCCACCGACTCAACTGAACAAATAGTCCCACAACAAGGAATATGCCACTCAGCAACGAGTGGCATATCTATAACAAGGCATAATCGGTGATCGTGCTTATCAGCGTTGGTACTACCGCGCCTTTTTCTTACGCTCTGCCCAACGTTGTTTCATCATCTCAGAAATGCGCTTGCGCGAGGCAGCGCTCATGTGACGGCGTTTGCGTTTGGGAGTAGCTGCGGCCGGATGACTGCCTGCCGGTCTTCCCCGACGGCGAGTACCGAGTCCCTCCAATGCACCAATAGCTCTGTCGAGGTTTTCACGTTCCTTTTTAAGGTCCGCCAATATATTGTGAATATCCATGCTTCTCCTTTCGAACTTTTACAGCCCCCAGATAGTGTAACAGCGATACTGGCGGTTTACACTACAGATTAGCTACCATAAATGGCGGCCGTGAAGTGGTAGTCTGCGCCACCAAGTAGTCGGTGGCGCGATTGCCAGGGCAATTTACAGAGTGGTTGTAGCTTGGGTAGAGTGCCCTTCAGGCGAGCAGAAGATCGGCCTGAATAGCACAACTAGGCCGCCGTAAGCTCAGCTATTCGTGCCTTCTTTTATGCTGCGGACTAGATTCCGACAATCCACGGAGGTCATTATGCCGCCAGAAAAGAGCTACCACATGACGCCCGAGCAGTTTCGCCAGTATGGACGGGCCGTGGTGGATTGGATTGCCGACTATTATGAGCGCATTGAGACTCTGCCTGTGCTTTCCCAGGTAGAGCCGGGCCAAGTCCGGCAAGGGCTTCCCGCTGCAGCTCCCGCCGCAGGCGAAAGCTTCGACGCTATTCTGCAAGATATGAATAAGGTAATTCTGCCTGGCGTTACGCACTGGCAGTCGCCGAATTTCTTCGCCTATTTTCCTGCTAATGCTTCCGGACCGTCGATTTTAGGCGACCTGCTCTCTTCCGCGCTGGGCGTGCAAGGAATGTTGTGGGCCACCAGTCCGGCGTGCACGGAATTAGAATCGCAGGTTCTCGATTGGCTGGTAACCATGCTGGGGCTACCGCAAGAATTCCTATCCACCGGCAGCGGCGGAGGTGTGATCCAGGATACGGCCTCGAGCGCATCCTTGTGCGCGATGCTGGCAGCTCGCGAACGTGCTACCAACTATCGCAGCAATCGCCGCGGCTGCGACGGCAAACTGGTGGCCTATACCTCCAACCAGGCACACTCCTCCATCGAGAAGGCAGCCATGGTTGCCGGGATTGGCATGGACAACCTGCGCCTAATTGAGGTTGACGAGCGCTTTGCGATGCAGCCCAAAGCCCTGGCCCGCCAGATTCAGCAGGACCGGCAATCGGGTTTGATACCTTTCTTCGTTTCAGCCACGGTGGGGACTACGTCTTCTAACGCACTTGATCCCTTGCCGGCCATCGGCGCCATATCCCGCGAGAACGGCCTCTGGTTCCACGTGGACGCCGCTATGTCGGGCACGGCCGCACTGTGTCCGGAGTTCCGTTACATCCAGGATGGAATCGAACGTGCCGACAGCTACACCTTTAACCCCCACAAGTGGATGTTCACTAACTTCGATTGCAATTGTTTCTATGTGGCCGACCGCAAGGCACTCATTGACACGCTGAGCATCCTGCCGGAATATCTTCGCAACCAGGCAACCGAATCGGGTGCTGTCTTTGACTATCGTGACTGGCACATTCCTCTCGGTCGCCGTTTTCGTTCGCTCAAGCTATGGTTCGTGATTCGGCACTACGGAGTGGAGGGGTTGCAGTATCACGTGCGCCGGCACATAGAAATAGCGCAGCAATTTGCCCAATGGGTAAAGCAGGACGAGCGCTTCGAGATAGTTGCACCGGCGCCGCTGAACCTGGTGTGCTTCCGGCATCGCGGCGGCGATGAGAGCAATCAGCTCCTGATGGACCGCCTCAACCGCAGTGGCGATTTGTACCTCACCCATACGCGACTGAACGAGCGCTTCACTTTGCGCTTCTGCGTCGGCCAGACACACACCGGCTTGCGTCACGTGCAGAATGCCTGGAGGCGCATTCAGGAAGAAGCCGGAAAACTGTGACGAAGAGCCGGCTTTTCTGTCTGTCATCCTGAGCGACCCCGAACGTCGTGAGGGGGAGTCGAAGGACCCCTATACCGCCAAGCAATCACTGGGTGGACGCCAGGTACCGAACTGGCAGATGCACTCACCCTGGAGCCGCCTCAGTAGTTCGGTTTATCCCGCGGTGGTTCCGACGCGAAGAAGTCTTGCCGGAAGCGTTGCGCGTAATTGCTAATCAGCTCTTGCACCCGGCCGGGATCGGGCGATTTCACGATCAGGCCGGCATGGTGCTTCTTGTCATTCAGGCGCCAGACAATTTCCGGATCGTTGTACCCCGAGGTGTCGGGCTGCTCCTGCCGCGCCAGCGAAATAAGCAGGCCGGCACTGTCGTTTTTCGCAACCGGTGGCCGGTAAGGGGCCTTGCCACCGGCAATTTCTATCTTGGCCCATTCCGCCCACAGATTGATTCCTGTGGCCGCTTCCACCAGGTCGGCGATATGCGCGCCTCCGACACGGGCGGAGGTCTCCAGGAAATACAATTCGCCATCGCGGCCCGCGATAAATTCGCTGTGCGAAACGCCCCGTACCAAACCAAAGGCCTGCAAGACTTTTTCGTTGAGCGCCAGCAGAGGCCGTTCCTCCGCCGAACCTCGGGGCAAGGTACGCGTGGTGAAAATGTCGCCCTCCTGCGCGACCTCCATGGGCGGACGGCCATAGCGGCTGGCGATGGCAAACAGCAGTTCGCGCTCATACACAATGGTGTCCACGTGGTAGATATCGCCAGGCACATACTGCTCGAGCAAGTAATGGGACTGCTGATCGCCCAAGAGTTCCAATGCCGCCCACAGTTCCTCGGCGCTGGCGATTTTCTTGATGCCCATGGAGCCCGCCAGCGATCGCGGCTTCAGCACCCAGGGCGGCGGCACGCGATTCATGAAATCGCGCAGCCTGCCGTGATTCAGGATGTGAATGAACTCCGGCACTGCCAGGCCTTCGTCGCGCGCCTTGGTGCGCATGGCCAGCTTGTCGCGAAAGTATCGTGCCGTGCTGTCGCCCATGCCGGGGACGCGCAGATGCTCGCGCAGCATGGCCGCGGTTTCCACGTCGAAGTCATCCAGAGGAACGATGCGATCGATGTTTTCCGACCGCGCCATGTAGCTGACGCCCAGCAGCACGTCTTCGATCTTCCACTTCTTCTCCACATCCGGCATGTAGAAGATCTGGTCGATGCTCTCGCGCGGCCATTCTTCGTCGCGCAGGCTGTGCGAGGTAAGTAATAGCACGCGACAGCCTTGCCGCCGGCACTCGCCAATGAAATCGAGTCCCTTAAAGTAGCTGGCGAGGCAGAGGATGGTGAGCCGCGGTTTCGCTGGATCATTGCCGGGCGAAGTTGACATGGGGTCTCCCTAACCACGCAAGTCAGTTCGAAAGAATGTACCGCATGAGTTGCAACTCCGACAATTGCGCAGCAGACTCATGCGCGAGGATCGGCTGTTTCTTCCCTACTTCTTCTCCTGTACCTCGACGCTGGCGATGGTGTTTTCCCAATCCAGCTTCAACACGGCCGAGTTCGCGCTCGTCTGGTCCAGCGAGATGGTGAACGTCTCTGTCCCCGACGGTTTCTGGCTTACCTTCATGTCCACCCGCGCCAGATCCTGGCCTTCGCTGTATTCCGTGCCCCATTGTCCGGTCTGCTTGTTGATGATCAGCTTCCAGCCTTTCATGCCGGGCAACGTATAAAGCGTGTAGCTGCCCGCCGGGACACTGGCGCCGCCGATGATCAGATCGGCATCGGTCTTGAGGCTGGTTGCTGAGTTCGCGCCGGTGCGCCAGACTTGGTCGTACGGCACCAGTCCGCCAAAGATCTTCCGACTGCGCATAGAAGGACGGCTGTACTGAATGGTGACGGTTTTCCCGTCGTCGAACTTGACCGAGGCTTCGGCGGGAGGGCTCAGTGGCTTCTTCTCTTTCTCTTGCTCTTGCGCCACGCAGACTGCGGTGCATACGGCGATGGCAAGCATGACAAACATTCCCAGACGGCTCTTACGCATTGCACTCTCCTCTTGATTGCAAATTGCCACTTCCTGTTGCCGCTCTATTATTCACGCTGGGGCGGAACGATACAATTCAACCCATGGGCATTCTGGACGAAAAGTTGAGACGCTTTGCGGGCGTCTGAGCCCGCAAAGCCTGCCCTGAGCGAAGCCGAAGGGAAATTCCGAGCGAGGCGAGGGACCTCATATGAGTATTCTGGATGAGAAGCGTGAAGAGCTGGACCAATACGAGTTCATGATGGGTGTGCCGCGGGGACGGCTGGCGGTGGCGCTCGATGTCTTGACGGATGCGCTGACCATGGTGGGCCAGCACTGCGTCTATTGCCAGAGCGCCCGCCAACCCGGCATGCCGGCCATGGACATCCAGATTGTGATGAAAGGCATTACCGACGCGAAAGAGCTGATCTCGTCGGTGATGGAAGAGATCAGGAAACCGAAAGAGGCGCAGTGAACGCACGAAATGCGACTAAACAAGGTCCGATCACTTGTGATATGGCGATTTTACGCCAATCATCTTGTGCCATAATTTACGCGGCGAGGCGACATATATGTTCAGGCGCGTGTTAGGTCCTCTCGTGATGCTTGGAGTTTTCCACCTCGCCTCTGCGCAGGACTTGCCGTATCTAGGGGCGGTGTTTGAACCTGCGCTCTATGAGCATGCGCTGTACATCACTGCAGGGCGTACGGATGTGCCTTCCTGTGGTACGCATCCTCGATGTGACATTATCCCCGCAGGTACGGATGTGCACGTTAGCCTGTTAATTACGAATGTTTCCGGTCATGCAGTTACGTACTATAACCTCAGGTGGGGACCAGCAACTGAGTTTGAAATCCGAGATGCAGAAGGCAATCTCGCGCCCGAAACTGAGGAATTTCTGCAACGAAAACGGGACTTTTACAAGGACGGCCAGTGGCGCGGGCATGTGTGGGGACATCCGGAGCTTGATGACCCCCGTACGATAACTGGCGATAGCGCGTGGGAGGGCCCCCCGTTTGATGACCAACAGACACTGGAACCGGGCAAATCCGTGAGTTTCGGAGCGACGCCCAATCGCTATTACGACATGAGCCGTCCCGGAGTCTATTCCATTGTGGCTAAGCGGCTGAACGACGAACCGCCTCATGAGTGGGTCTACTCGAACGAGGTTAAAGTGACCATTGTCCCCAACGAAGCAGCGGTCCCATTGGGCCCGGGCCGTTATTGAGGAAGCTTTCAGCAATTCTCCGGAGCTGCTTTTCCCAACTGGCGATAACAGGCAATTACACCAGCTAACCAGATGGCCGACGCCCGACCGCCCACGTTACCAGCCAGAAGATGCCGCCCAAAACCACAGCTTCTGCGACAACAAACAACACAAGGCTCGATGGCTTGAACCAAAGCCAGTCAGCAACCAAATTGATTAGGACGACGACAGCGATTACAGCAATACCACCGGGGGTTTCCCAGGGTTTTCGTTGGGGTTCCATTAACAAAGAAGAATACAACTAAGAAGCAGGCAGCGACCAGAAAAGACAACTCCGACTCTTCAACTGTCGTTAACAGATGGGATGAGAAGGCCG